>NZ_JAHTMS010000002.1:107-660562 GCF_019200965.1 Rahnella sp. PD12R
CTTTCAGAAAGCTTGCCGAGCGAAGTGTTTCGAGACCAATGGCTCGAAACCGAGTAAGGGAACCGCGCAGCGGCAAGTTTTCGCGGCAATAGCGGTAGCGCCTGAAACGTAGCCAGCGAGCGATAGCGCGCAGTTAAAAAGCGCGGGTGTCCAGAGGGCGCGCGCGTTAACGCGCCCTTTGGGCCAGTTTGGGCGGCGAGCCCAAGGTTTTGACCTTAAAGCCAGTTTGGGTGGCAACCCAAGGTCTTGACCTGAGCTGAGTGATAACAGCTTTTGAAAAACCAAATTTAGCTAATCCGCAGCGGGTTCAGGGCTGCCAGCCCGAATCACTCACCAAGTTTAGAAAACCGCCTCTGGCTGTCAGCCTCAAATAACTGCATCCGTGCAGTATCAATCTGCACCCAAACTCTGTCCCCCGGTGCGGCACCGGATCTCACCATGCTGTAAACACTCAGCCGTTCGCCACCGAAAGTACCGTGGATAAGCTCACTCAGTCCGGTGGGTTCGATGAGCGTGACGTCCAGAGGAACCGCGCCAGGCGCGCCCTGTTCGCACAAGACAATGGCTTCGGGGCGCACGCCGTAGGTAACTTCTGCGCCACTTTTCAGGTTCGTAATCTGCGGGTCAACCGGCAACGTCTGGCTGGCATTGATGCGCAGCTGCGGCGCGGAATCGCCCAGTTCGATTGTGCCGTTAATGAAGTTCATTGAGGGCGAACCGATGAAGCTGGCGACGAATTTATTGGCGGGCGTGTCATAGAGTTCCAGCGGTGTGCCAACCTGCTGGATGACGCCGTGGTTGAGCACCACGATGCGGTCGGCAAGCGTCATGGCTTCGACCTGATCGTGGGTGACGTAAACAATGGTGTTGCGCATGCGCTGGTGCAGGCTTTTGATTTCAATGCGCATCTGCCCGCGAAGCTGAGCGTCAAGGTTGGACAACGGTTCATCGAACAGGAAAACCTGGGGTTCGCGCACGATCGCCCTGCCCATTGCCACGCGCTGACGCTGGCCGCCGGAAAGCTCTTTCGGACGACGGTGCAACAGCGCCGTCAGTCCGAGAATATCCGCCGCTTTGTTCACGGCCGCGTCGATTTCGGCTTTCGGGCGTTTTTGCACTTCAAGACTGAAACCCATATTCCGCGCGACAGTCATGTGCGGATACAGCGCGTAGCTCTGAAACACCATCGAGATATCACGGTCTTTTGGCGCAACCTGATTCATCAGGCGCGTGCCGATGTGAATGTCCCCCGCCGTCGCCAGTTCCAGCCCGGCGATGGTGCGCAGCAACGTGGATTTTCCGCAGCCCGAAGGCCCGACTAACACCACAAATTCGCCGTCCTGAATCGTCAGGTTGATATGACGCAACACTTCGACATTTTCGTAACGTTTTTGAAGATCGGAAATCGTAATCTGAGCCATAAAATTATCCTTTAACCGCGCCAGCCGTCAGCCCCTGAACCAGGTAACGCTGAATGAATGCAAAGAAAAGACAGGCAGGGATCAGCGCCAGTACCGCCGCCGCCATCATGTCGCCCCAGGAAACCGCGAATTTCGACACAAAACTGAGCAGCCCGACCGGGAAGGTCATCACCTCGTTTTTGTTGATGAGCATCAGCGAGAACAGCAGTTCGCTCCACGCGGCAGTAAACACAAACCCCAGCGTGGCGGCCATCCCCGGCAGCGTCAGCGGTATAATGACTTTGCGCAGCGCCATAAAACGGCTGCACCCTTCGAGCATCGCCGACTCCTCCAGATCTTTCGGAATACTGTCGAAAAACGACTGCATCAGAAAAGTGGCGAACGGCACGTTGAACGCCGTGTAAATCAGGATCAGCCCCAGCAGGCTGTTGGTCAGTCCGAGCGGAGCCATCACTTTGTAAATCGGCGCGAGGATCATCACCAGCGGAAACATCTGCGTGAACAGCAGCAGTGCCGCCATCACGGTTTTGCCGCGAAAGCTGAAGCGCGAAAACGCAAAACCTGCACCGGCGGCGATTACAGTCGTCAGAAATGCCGTGCCGAATGACACAATCAGGCTGTTAAAGAAATACAGCGGAAACTGGCTTTCGGTAAATACTCGCTGGAAATGCACGAGCGTCAGTTCACTGGGCCACATCCGCACGCCTTCGCTGTAGAGCAGTTTGTCCGGCGTGAACGAAATCTTGATCAGCCAGTAAATCGGAAACAGCGCGAACAGCAGGTAAAAGAGGATCCCCAGCCGGTGTCCGCCTTTGCGGAGCCATAAATTTAATGACAGTGCGTTCATCGGGTTCTCCTTATTTCAACAACTGGTGACGGATACGCAGTAAAACCAGCGCGTACAGCGTCATCAGAACCAGCAGGAATACCGCCATCGCCGAGGCATAGCCAAAGTCGAGTTTCCGGTAGGCCGTGGTGAAAATGAAACTCGACAGAATCGACGTCGAATTCGCCGGGCCGCCGTCGGTCATGACCACAATCAGGTCGGCAAAATTGGCAATCCAGATGGTGCGCAGCATGACGGTAATCGCGATCATCGGTGCCAGAAACGGCAGCGTGACTTTGCGGAACTGCTGCCAGCCGGATGCGCCGTCCATCGCCGCCGCTTCATACAAATCTTTCGGAATCGACTGCAACGCCGCCAGCAGCGTGATGGCAAAAAACGGGATGCCGAACCAGACATTCGCCAGCACCGGGCCGTAAAGCGCCAGCGTCGGGTCTGACAAAATGTTGTAAGGCTCAGAAATGATGTGCAAATCCGTCAGCCAGTATGGCAGCACGCCGATCACCGGATTCAACAACCACGCCCAGGTCAGGCCGGAAAGAAACGCGGGCACCGCCCACGGCAGGAACACCAGCGCCTGCACCCAGCGGCGGCCGGGGAATTCACGGTTGAGCAGCAGCGCCAGACCGAGCCCCAGCGCGAACTGTAAAACCAGCGACGTGGCCGTCCAGTTGAAGGTGTGGCGCAGCGCGGCGTAAAAATGCCGGTCATCAAACATTGTGCGAAAGTTATCAAGCCCGACCCAGCCAGTATCAAACGGGTTAAGCAGCTGAATATTCTGGAAAGCATAAGAAATGCCGATCGCCATCGGTACAAAAATAAACAGGCCAATCAGCACCATCGTCGGGCTGAGATAAACCCAGGGTTCAAGCAGCGCCCGCAAACGGGGAAAGCGTGGCGCGGCAGCGGTGTCTGGCGGTGAAACTTCCAACATCATGACGCGTCTCCAGTTGTAAAAGATGGTAACTCCGGCACCGCGTGCCGGAGCCGCATGCTTATTTCTGCGTAGCCAGCCACGCCTTTTGTTCTTTGGTCAGGTATTTCGCCCAGTCTTTCACCATGCTTTCTGTGTCGTTCTGGCCGAGCAGCGTTTCCTGCGAGCTGTCTTTTACAATCACCGAGTTGAAGTAACCCCAGCCTTTAAGATGCGTCGGCATAGTCAGCGGGATGTAATCCGGGCTGTTAAGCTCGGCAAACCAGCCGGCGAACTGCGGGGCGTGGTAATACGCGTCCTGCTCCGCACCTTTGTAAATCGGCAGCGTGCCGACGAACTTCGACCACGTCAGGTTGTTTTCTTTATTACTGAGGAAGGAAATCAGATCCCAGCTTTGATCCTGATTTTTGCCCTGTTTGAACATCGACCAGCCGGTGTAACCGATGGTCGGATAGGCTTTGCCGTTCGGCCCGAGCGGCATCGGCGCGACCGAGAAATCGTCCGGGTTCATGCTGTTTTTGATGGCGATCAGCGCGTCCGGATCCTGATCGAGCATTGCGCATTTCCCGGAATAGAAGCCGGAGACTATTTCGTTAAAACCCCAGTTCACACTGTCTTTCGGCGCGTAACCTTTCTGGTACATGTCCACCAGGAACTGCGCCCCTTTAATTGCGCCCGGATGCGTCAGCGTGCTGTTACCGTCTTTGTCGAAAAAGTCCGGCGAGCCGTTCATCGCTGCCATAAACATCATCCAGGCGTTGGTGCCGCCGACGCCGCCGCGCATGCAATATCCGCTGATGCCGTTGCCCAGCGCACTGATTTTCTTCGCATCGGCCATGAATTCGTCCATGGTTTTCGGCGCGTCAGTCAGCCCGGCCTGCTGGAAGAGTTTTTTGTTCCAGAACATCGCCCGCAGATAGAAACCGTAAGGGATCATGGTCGCCGTGCCGCCGGAAGATCGCGCCATTGTCAGCGTTTTATCGGTCAGATCCGGCGTACCGCTCCAGCTTTTGAGGCGCGGCTCAAGATCGGCCAGCATCCCGTTGCTGGCGTACAAACCCTGCCAGGTGTCAGGCATTTCCACGACGTCCGGATATTGCCCGCTCTGAATCATCGTGCCGAGCTTTTCAAACGCCTGCCCCCAAGGCAGTGACACCACTTCAATCTCGACATCAGGATGTTGCGCCTTGTACGCGGTCAACATTTTTTGCAGCATTTCGGTACGCGCCGGGCTGGTGATCACTTCCACCAGTGTCAGTTTGGTGGCGGCAAAACCGGCACAGGAAAACAGGCTGACGCTGAGGGCCAGCGCGCTGAGCAAAGCATGACGTTTCGGGTGTCGCATAATCTTGGTTCTCCACGGAGCTAAGGGTCGGATCACAGGAACAGTCGTTGTTGTTTTAACCGGGTTCAGGAACAGGCGTTTTCGATGGCGTTTTTCAGGTCGCGCCACAGATCGCCGGTGTCTTCAAGGCCGATAGAAATGCGGATCACACGTGGCGATACGCCAAAATCAATCGCCGAGTTAAATTCGCCCGCCTGATTCAGCACGGAAATGGCGGGCATCACCAGGCTTTCAAAACCGCCCCAGCTCACGCCCATCCGGAACAATTTCAGCGCGTTACAGAATGTCGGAATGTCGATGCCTTCGCTGAGTTCGAATGAAAAAAGGCCGCTGTAGCCGGTCAGCGTGGACGTCGGCAACGGGTCTAAACCGGGATGATTAACCTGCGTAATGCGCGAATAGCCCTGTAACCGTCGCGCCAGTTCCAGCGCACTTTCGTGATGCTGACGCATACGTAGCGGCAAAGTCCGTAGGCCGCGCAGCAACAGCCAGGCTTCGTTGGCCGACAGTTTTCCGCCTAAAAACGGGCTGATGTGACGGGTAATCGCGCCAATACGCTCCTGGCTTGAGATGACCAGACCGGCTACGACGTCGCTGTGTCCGCTGATGTATTTGGATGCGGAATGGATCACCAGATCGATACCGGCCGCCAGCGGTTTCTGGAAAACCGGCGATGCCCAGCTGTTGTCGATCATCGTGATCACGCCGTATTTTTTAGCCAGTGCGGCAATCGCTTTCAGATTCTGCTCGCCCATCACCCAGCTGTTCGGGCTTTCCAGATACAGCAGTTTCGCGCCCTGAATCGCCTCTTCCAGTGCAGGAAGTGAACTGCCATCCACAAACTGAGCTTCAATCTGAAAACGGGTGCAGAACCCGCGCAGGAAGCGGTAGGTATCCGGGTAAACGTGATTTACGCACACCACTTTGTCGCCCGGCCCGGCCACGCTCAGAATGGAATTACTGATCGCCGCCATGCCGCTGCCGAAAGCCAGACAGGCTTCGCCGCCCTCCAGTTCCGCGACCTTTTTCTGCAATTCCACCACCGTCGGGTTATCGACGCGGGAATACAGCGCGTGATCACTGTCTCCGCGAAAACGGGCGATCATGCTGTCATAATCGGTGAAACTGAATAACGACGACTGGTAAATCGGCGGTGAAATCGCGCCGCGATCATGGCGTCCGTCGTGGACTAAACGGGTGTATTCGTGCAACTCATCGTGCGGGCTTTTATCATCTTGCTGCATTGATCACTTCCTTCATGTCACGTTCAGTTATGTTCAGAATGTCGTTGCTCAGCCTGCGTGCAGTTTCCGGCTCGCGCCGCGCAATGGCTTCAAATAAGGTCCGGTGCAGCGGAAAAGAGTCGCTGAACAGCGCCTGTTCCGGCGGAGATTCAAAAAAGGCGTGGAGTAAGTCGTAGATCCCGCCGACCATTTGCAGCAGCAGCGGATTGTGCGCGGCGGTGTAAATCGCGGCGTGAAACTGCCAGTCTTCGGCTCCGGCGGAACCGACACTCAGATGTACTTTTTCCATCACATCGAGCTTTTGTTCGATGAACAGCAAATCGCTTTCCGTCGCCCTGACCGCCGCCAGCGCCGAGGCTTCACATTCAATAATCCGGCGGACTTCCAGCGCGTGAAGCATGGTGGCGGAGTCGTTTTTAAAGCGCAGGGACAGAAAGCTATCGTTAGCGGTGACCTCAGATTGCAGGAAAGTGCCGCTGCCTTTTTTTCGCACGATAATGCCCAGCGCTTCCCAACGTTTCAGCGCCTCACGGACGGTATTGCGGCTCACCGCCAGCCCTTCCGCCAGCACGCGTTCGGGCGGCAATTTTTCACCCACGCGGGTGCCGGACTGCGCCACATAGCGGGTCAGCGCATCAAGCACCAGCGTGTCACTTTGCTGAGGAGCAATCGGGTGCAGCAAATTCAGTTCACCGTGCATACCGTGCATATTGTTCTCCGCACATCGGCCGGAATTGGCCCAACAACTCAACCTGTGGACCACTTTGCAATTTGTTTGCCAGTTTTTGGATAACGCGCTAACCCGATGATTTTTAGACAAATAGCGTATTTAGGCACCGGTCCAGGTAATAAAACCGCGATCGCCGTGGTGCAAAAACCACCGGTTTTGTTACGTCGCTATGCAGGATTTGTTCAGACATGTAGCACGCAATGGATTGACGCTCGGTAGCGCAAATGATAATTGTTATCATGTAAATTCATTTCATCAGGCAGGTTTGTATGACCACGAACACTGACCGCACGTCCGTCGCCACCGTTTGTATTGTTGGCGGCGGCCCTGCCGGATTAATGCTGGGCTACCTGCTGGCCCGTCAGGGAATTGACGTGACGGTGCTGGAAAAACACCTGGATTTTCTGCGTGATTTTCGCGGCGACACCATCCACCCTTCGACACTGGACATCATCTGTCAACTGGGTTTTCTCGATGAGTTTCTCGCCCTGCCGCATCAGCGCGCAGAGAAGCTTTACGGCGAAATCAACGGCAGAGAAACCACGCTGGCGGATTTCACTCATCTGCCGACGCAGTGCAAATTCATCGCTTTTATGCCGCAATGGGATTTTCTGAATTTCATCGCCAGCAAAGCCGCGCTGCTGCCAAATTTCCGGCTGATTCACAATGCGCAGGTGCTTTCGCTGCGGGAGAATAAATCTCACGTAACCGGCGTTCTGGCGGACGTTAACGGCGAAACGCAGCATTTCGACGCCGATCTGGTGGTGGGTTGTGATGGCAGAAATTCGATAGTGCGCGAGCAGGCCGGCATGGAAATCCGCCGTTTCGGCGCACCGCGTGACGTGCTGTGGCTGAAAATCAATAAACGCCCGGACGACCCGAAGTGGTCGATGGGGCATCGCGGGCCGAAGAAAAACTTCATCATGATCAACCGCGGCGATTACTGGCAGTGCGGTTATTCGATTCCAAAAGACAGCCTCGACGCGCTCAAAGCACGTGGCATCCCGCCTTTTCTGGATTTGCTGACCGAGGTCTCACCATTTGAGCGTGAGCGTCTGGGCGAAGACATTCAAAGCTGGGACGACGTGCGCCTGCTGGTGATCCGCATCGACCGCCTCAAAGAATGGGCCAAACCCGGCCTGCTGTGCATCGGCGACGCCGCCCACGCGATGTCCCCGATTGGCGGCGTCGGCGTAAATCTGGCGATTCAGGATGCCGTGGCGACCGCAAATATTATCGCGCAACCGCTGAAGTCCGGGCGTCTGACACTCCGCCACCTGAAACGCATCCAGCGGCGACGGACTTTCCCGACGTGGGCAACGCAGACGTTACAGATTATGATCAGCAAAGTCGGTCAAAAACCCCGCAAGCGCGCCCCTTCACGGCTTGAAATCTGGCTACGGGGGAGGAAGTTTATTCCCTTCTTGTTCGGACGGCTGATCGGAGTCGGGTTTTATCGGGAGATCCCGAAACTGTGAGCGTAAGCCTTTTGGGAAAAGGCTTTAAAACTTTTTGAAAAGATGAAAATTTCGGTTTTTCAATAACTGTGATCACTTAACGAGCTGCGCAGAAACCGCCAAAGAGGGAGGAAAGCGCCTCCCTCTTTGATCTCCCACGCATTTTTCACTGCGCGCTATCGCTCGCTGGCACTGTTTCAGAAGCCGCAATTATTGCCGCGAAAACTTGCCGCTGCGCGGTTCCCTTACTCGGTTTCGAGCCACAGGTCTCGAAACGCTTCGCTCGGCAAGCTTTCTGAAAGCGGCCGGAGGCTTATCTAAATTCAAAGGCATTTTGAATAACAATTAGTGGTGAGGTTGCGAATTAGAAAGTCACTGGCCGCTATCAAAACGACGTTGAGAGAGTGGTGAGAAACAGCGAGAGTCTKTTTTCGAGCAGGTTCGAACCCGAAGCGAAAGWACCGCGCAGCGGCGGCGTTTGCGGCACTAACCGGCGTTGCTGAAACAGTGCCAGCGAGCGATAGCGCGCAGTGAAAGAGCCCGGGATTCTCAAGGGGCGCGGCGACAGGCGCTCCTTGAGGCCAGTTTGGGTGGCAACCCAAGGTTTTGACCTTAAGCCAGCTTGGGCCGCAACCCAGGCTCCTGACCCGAGCGAGCACCGCAAAAACCGTCTCGTGATGTCGGTCATACATCACAAATATCAATCCTCTCCCCTATTTCATCACCGATAATTGATAAGCGTCATTACGCCGGACCGGTTAATTGTTCAAAGTGCCCGCCTTTCACTTGGATCCAAATTTAATCTCGGGGAATACATGTATGACAGAGTTATTGATAGGTCTGGTGGTCGCCGTGTTTGTCGGGCGGTACATCATCAAGGGATATTCGCCAACCGGCGTACTGATGGTTGGCGGTTTATTACTGCTGATTATCAGTGCCTTAATGGGCCACAGCGTGTTGCCGGAAGGCACGAAGAGCACCGGCTGGAACGCCACGGATATCGTGGAATACGTCAAAATCCTGCTGATGAGCCGCGGTGGCGATCTCGGGATGATGATCATGATGCTGTGCGGTTTTGCGGCGTACATGACACACATCGGTGCTAACGACGTGGTGGTCAAACTCGCATCACGTCCGCTACAGATGATTAACTCGCCATACATTCTGATGGTCGCGGCCTATATTCTTGCGTGTCTGATGTCGCTGGCGGTGTCTTCCGCAACCGGTCTCGGCGTACTGCTGATGGCGACGCTGTTCCCGATTATGGTGAACGTCGGGATCAGCCGCGGCGCGGCGGCGGCGATTTGTGCGTCTCCGGCGGCCATTATTCTTTCCCCGACGTCCGGCGATGTGGTGCTGGCGGCGCAGGCGGCCAACATGCCGCTGGTCGATTTTGCCTTCAAAGTCACCCTGCCGATTTCAATTGCCGCCATTGTGGCGATGGCCGTCGCGCATTTCTTCTGGCAGCGTTATCTGGATAAACGCGATACCGCCGTGGTAGATAGCGTGGATTCCAACAAAGATGACGTCATTGAAACCAATGCCCCGGCGTTTTACGCCATTTTGCCTTTCACGCCGATTATCGGGGTGCTGATTTTTGACGGTAAATGGGGGCCGAATCTGCACATCATTACCATCCTGGTGATTTGTATGTTGCTGACTGCGCTGATTGAAACGGTGCGAAACCGCAACGGGAAAGCCGTATTTGCCGGGCTGGACGTGGCGTACCGCGGCATGGCGGATGCGTTTGCTAACGTCGTGATGCTGCTGGTGGCAGCAGGCGTTTTCGCGCAGGGTCTGAGCACCGTCGGCTTTATCAGCAGCCTGATCGGGCTGGCGCAAAACTTCGGTTCCGGCAGCATTATTATGATGCTGGTGCTGGTCACCATCACCGTTCTGGCGGCCATGACCACCGGCTCAGGCAATGCATCGTTTTATGCGTTCGTGGAACTTATCCCGAAACTGGCGGCGAAAATGGGCATCAACCCGGAATATCTGGTGATCCCGATGTTGCAGGCGTCTAACCTCGGCCGCACCATTTCACCGGTCTCCGGCGTCGTGGTTGCCGTAGCGGGTATGGCAAAAATCTCCCCGTTCGAAGTGGTAAAGCGCACCTCCGTGCCGGTTCTTGTCGGGCTGATAGTGGTTATTGTCGCCACAGAAATTCTGGTTCCTGTTCACTAATTCCCTTCTGCCAATCTATCCATCAATATCCCCTTAAAAAATGAAGGGGATATTGATCACATAAATACGATAACGAGAATTACCCTCACAGGTTAAGCTACTGCGCCTTGAAGGTCGGGGAAAACGCCCCGTCTGAGTGATGGCGAAATCCGCGTAATATAGGCTTTTTATGTCGAATAATCCGGGCTACAAACGAATCGGCGGGTGGTTACTGGCCCCGATGGCGTATCTGATTGTCACGCTGCTGAGCGTTGTATTAATGCTGTTCCTGTTTTCAATGGCCATATTTATGCCGGAATCACGCGAATATTTAATCACCAATTCGCAGGCTTTTACGCTGCAATGGTATTTCTCGGTGGTGACCACATTAGCGATGGGGTTATTTACCGTTGCGGTTCTCTGGCAATTTTGTAAGCGTGCCAGAGCGTTACCCAAAATGTATATTATCTGGTTGCTGTGTACGGTATTGCTGGCGGTAAAAGCCTTTGCATTCTCGCCGGTTACCGATGATCTGGCCGTGCGTAACTTGCTGTTACCCTTATTGGCTGCTGCGGTGTTTGTGCCTTATTTCAAGCGCTCACTGCGGGTGAAAGAAACCTTCACGGAATAACCCTGAAGTTTTAATGTTTATTATGTCCGGGCAATTCTCATGACCTCTTACTTATTACTGTTTGTCGGCACCATGCTGGTGAATAACTTTGTTCTGGTGAAGTTCCTCGGACTTTGCCCGTTTATGGGCGTGTCCAAAAAACTGGAATCCGCCATCGGCATGGGCCTGGCGACCACGTTCGTGATCACCTTGTCGAATATCTGTTCGTGGATGGTCAACACCTTCATTCTGATGCCGCTGGGCCTGGTGTATCTGCGCACCATGGCATTCATTCTGGTGATCGCCGTCGTCGTGCAGTTCACCGAAATGGTCGTGCGCAAAACCAGCCCGTCGCTGTATCGCCTGCTGGGTATTTTCCTGCCGCTTATCACCACCAACTGCGCCGTGCTCGGCGTGGCGCTGCTTAACATCAACCAGCAGCTGAATTTCATGCAGTCCGCGCTCTACGGTTTCGCCGCCTCACTCGGCTTCTCGCTGGTGATGGTGTTGTTTGCCGCCATTCGTGAGCGTCTGGTTGTCGCTGACGTGCCTGCACCCTTCAAAGGTTCTTCGATTGCGCTGGTCACGGCGGGCCTGATGTCACTGGCCTTTATGGGCTTCACGGGTCTGGTGAAATTCTGATGTTTGAATTATGGGTAGCGATTGGCGCGGTGACCGCACTGGCACTGGTTTTTGGCCTGCTGCTGGGTTACGCATCGCGTCGTTTTGCCGTTGAAGGCAACCCTGTTGTCGATCAGATTGACGATATCCTGCCGCAAAGCCAGTGTGCGCAATGCGGTTATCCCGGCTGTAAACCTTACGCCGAAGCCGTGGCCAATGGCGACAACATCAACAAATGTGTGCCGGGCGGCGAAGCGGTCATGCTCAAGCTGGCCACCCTGCTCAACGTCGAGCCACAGCCGATGGGCGAAGACGTCGCCGCCGCCGTACCGGTGCGTAAAGTGGCGTACATCGACGAAAGCAACTGTATCGGCTGCACCAAATGCATTCAGGCCTGCCCGGTCGATGCGATTGTGGGCGCGACCCGCGCCGTGCACACCGTAATTACGGATTTATGTACCGGCTGTGATCTGTGCGTCGCGCCGTGTCCGACGGACTGCATCGAAATGCTGCCGATCAAAACCACCACCGCAAACTGGAAGTGGGATTTGCAATCCATTCCGGTTCAGGTCATCCATGCGGAGTAACATGTTTAATCTGTTTGCCGCGCTCAAAAAAGACAAAGTCTGGGACTTCGACGGCGGTATTCATCCGCCGGAAATGAAGACACAGTCGAGCCACGTTCCGCTGCGCAACGTGCCGTTGCCTGAGCGCTTTATCATTCCCCTTCAGCAGCATCTTGGCCCTGAGGGCGAGCTGTGTGTAAAAGCCGGTGACCGGGTTTTAAAGGGCCAGCCGCTGACGACAGGCCGTGGCCGCACCGTGCCGGTCCACGCACCGACATCGGGCGTGATTACCGCCATCGAACCGCACATTACCGCGCACCCTTCCGGCCTGAAAGAACTCTGCGTTCTGATTGAAGCCGATGGTCAGGACACCTGGTGCGAACGCGACATTGTGGCCGATTACCGCCAGCTTTCCGCCGGGGATCTGAACCAGCGCATCAGCCAGGCCGGTATCGCCGGATTGGGCGGCGCAGGTTTCCCGACTGCCAGCAAACTCGCAGGCGGCCTGACGTCCACGCGCACGCTGATCCTCAACGCCGCCGAATGCGAGCCTTACATTACCGCCGATGACCGGCTTATGCAGGAACACGCGGATCAGATCCTCGAAGGCACGCGAATTCTCTGCCATATGCTCAGCCCGGAACGCGTTCTCATCGGCATTGAAGACAATAAACCGGAAGCCATTGCGGCGTTTAAAACCGCAATTAAAGCCACTGCTCAGCAGGATCTGGCTAACGGTATCCGCTTCGAACTGCGCGTGGTGCCGACCAAGTATCCGTCCGGCGGTGCCAAACAGCTGACCAAAATTCTGACCGGCCTCGAAGTGCCGAAAGGTCATCACTCGTCGTCAATCGGCGTGCTGATGCAAAACGTCGGGACGGTTTACGCGATCAAACGCGCGATCCTCGACGGCGAACCGCTGATCGAACGTGTCGTGACGCTGACCGGCGAAGCGATGGCGAAACCCGGCAACGTCTGGGCGCGTCTGGGCACGCCGGTTTCGCATCTGATGCAGGAAGGCGCATTACAGCCGCAGGGCGATAAAAAGATGGTGATCATGGGCGGGCCACTGATGGGCTTTACCCTGCCGTCGCTCGATGTGCCGGTCGTTAAGATTTCCAACTGCCTGCTGGCTCCGTCCGAATCGGAACTCGGCCAGCCTGAGCCGGAAGAAGCCTGTATCCGTTGCAGTCTGTGCGCGGAATCCTGCCCGGCAGGTTTACTGCCGCAGCAGCTTTACTGGTTCAGCCGAGGCGAAGAACACGAAAAAGCGCGCAACCATAACCTGTTCGATTGCATCGAATGCGGCGCCTGTGCGTACGTTTGCCCGAGCAACATTCCGCTGGTGCAATATTATCGTCAGGAAAAGGCCGAAATCCGCGCCATCGACAGCGAAACCGCACGTGCGACCGAAGCCAAAGCGCGTTTCGAAGCCAAACAGGCGCGTATGGAACGCGACAAAATCGCCCGTGAAGAGAAACACCAGAAAGCCGCCGTGAAGCTGAGCGAAACGCCGGCTGACGACGCGCCGGTCGCCGAAGCCACGGCTGAAACGGCGGAAGTGGATCCGCGTCAGGCCGCACTGGCCGCCGCCATTGCCCGCGCTAAAGCCAAAAAAGCGGCTGCCGCACAGGAAATCCCGGTCGCGTCTGAACCGGTGCCTGAAACACCGCCGACCGCTGAAGACGATCGCAAAGCCGCCGTGGCTGCCGCTATCGCCCGGGTAAAAGCGAAGAAAGCGGGAAATGGCGTGGTGGTGGAAGCCACCGACAGCGTGCTGAATGTTACTCCGCCAGCGCCGGCAGAAGACGACCGCAAGGCCGCCGTAGCCGCAGCGATTGCCCGCGTGAAAGCGAAGAAAGCCGCCGCCGCGCAGGCCAATACTGACGAAAGCGTGACAACGTCACCGGCTGAACCTTCTGCTGACGACAAACGTAAAGCCGCGGTTGCCGCCGCCATTGCCCGTGCGAAAGCTAAAAAAGCGGCGGCGCAGAGTGACGCCGAAGAGTCCGCTGCGGACAACGGCGCATCTTCAGAATCAGACACAACACAACAAGAAAGCGATCCACGCAAAGCCGCCGTGGCTGCTGCGATCGCCCGAGTTAAGGCCCGTAAAGCCGCTCAGACAATGTCGAACGAGGAATAGATGGCCTTCAGGATCGCAAGTTCACCTTTTACACATAACCGCCAAAATACCAGCACCATCATGATGATGGTGATTCTGGCGTGTATCCCGGGTCTGATCGCTCAGATTTGGTTTTTCGGCTACGGAACACTGGTTCAGCTCGCACTGGCTATCGTGATTGCTTTACTGGCGGAAGGTGCGGTTTTACAGCTGCGCAAACAGCCGGTAAAAAAACGTCTGGGCGATAACAGTGCCCTGCTGACGGCTATTTTGATCGGCATCAGCCTGCCGCCGCTCGGCCCGTGGTGGATGGTGGTGCTTGGCACGTTTTTCGCCATCATCATCGCCAAACAGCTGTATGGCGGTCTGGGGCAAAACCCGTTTAACCCGGCGATGGTGGGTTATGTCGTGCTGCTGATTTCGTTCCCGGTGCAGATGACCACCTGGCTGCCGCCGGACGCGCTGCAACATCATCACGTCAGCTTCACCGATACGCTGCTGACCATTTTCACCGGCCACAGCGGGCAGGATCTGACCGCCTATCAGTTGCAGATGAACGTGGATGGTGTGACGCAGGCGACGCCGCTGGATGCATTTAAAACCGGCTTACGCTCCGGCCATACCGCCGATCAGATTCTGGCAACACCGCTGTTTGGCGGCACGCTGGCGGGTCTGGGCTGGCAGTGGATTAACCTCGGTTTTCTGGCCGGTGGCCTGTTCCTGATGTGGCGAAAAATCATCAGCTGGCACATTCCGGTGGCGATGCTCGGGATGCTGGCGTTCTGCGCCGCCATCGCCTGGGGTCTGGCACCGGAAAGCTATTCTTCACCGCTGGTCGGCCTGTTCTCCGGTGCGACCATGCTCGGTGCCTTCTTTATCGCCACCGACCCGGTCACGGCGTCCACCACGCCAAAAGGCCGCCTGGTATTCGGTGCATTAATTGGTTTGCTGGTGTGGCTTATCCGCACGTACGGCGGGTATCCTGACGGCGTGGCTTTTGCCGTTTTACTGGCCAACATTACCGTGCCGCTGATTGACCACTACACGCAACCACGTGTTTACGGGCATCGCTGAGGAAGAATTATGTTAGCTACAATGCGACGCCACGGCCTGATTCTGGCTTTCTTTGGCGCACTGATGACCGGCATGACCGCCATCGTAAACCTGCTGACCAAGCCGACGATTGAACATCAGGCGCTGTTACAGCAAAAAACGTTGTTTGATCAGGTGATCCCGGCCAGCGTTTACGATAACAACATGCAGGACGAATGTTACAACGTCACCGATGAATCCCTCGGTACCGCTACGCCGCACCGCATGTATCTGGCGCGCAAAGGCGGTGAACCGGTGGCTGCCGTGGTGGAAACCACCGCGCCGGACGGTTATTCCGGCGCAATCCAGCTGCTGGTCGCCGCTGATTTTCATGGCAAAGTCTACGGTTCCCGCGTGCTCGAACAACATGAAACGCCGGGGTTGGGTGACAAAATTGAAGTGCGTATTTCTGACTGGATCAAGCATTTCGCCAACGAAACCGTGAACGGCGCCAGCGACCCGCGCTGGGCTGTGAAGAAAGATGGCGGCGTGTTTGATCAGTTTACCGGCGCGACCATTACCCCGCGCGCTGTCGTGCGTTCGGTAAAACGCACGGCGTTATTTATCGGGACGGTGCCGTCTCAGCTTTCCCACCTCACCCCTTGTGGAGCCCGTGATGAGTGAAGCCAGAAAGATAATCGTTCAGGGTCTGTGGACCAATAACTCCTCGCTGGTCCAGCTGCTGGGGCTTTGCCCGCTGCTGGCCGTGACGTCCACCGCGACTAACGCCTTAGGTTTGGGGCTGGCCACCACGCTGGTGCTGACCTGTACTAACGGCATGATTTCCGCATTCCGTAAGTGGATCCCGGATGAAATCCGTATTCCGATTTACGTGCTGATCATTGCATCGGTGGTCAGTACCGTTGAAATGCTGATCAATGCGTATGCCTTTGGTTTGTATCAGGCGCTGGGGATTTTCATCCCGCTGATTGTGACCAACTGTGTGGTGGTCGGTCGCGCGGAAGCCTGCGCCGCGACCAGCCCGGTGCATCTGGCAGCGCTGGACGGCGCCATGACCGGCCTCGGGGCGACGTGCGCAATGTTCGTCCTCGGTTCGATGCGTGAAATTCTCGGCAGCGGCGTGTTGTTTAACGGCGCAGATTTGCTGCTTGGCGGCTGGGCGAAAGTGCTGCGCGTTGAAGTGATTCATCTGGATAACCCTTTCCTGCTGGCGATGCTGCCGCCGGGCGCGTTTATCGGATTGGGCCTGCTGCTGGCGGCTAAATACCTGATTGATCAGCGCATGAAAGCGCGAAAAGCGGCGCAACACGTTGCCGCCGAAGACAGTTTGCCGAAGGGAAGTGTTCATGAATAAGGAAAAGCGCATTGAGATCCTCAGCCGTTTGCGGGACAACAACCCGCATCCCACGACCGAACTGGTTTACACCACGCCGTTCGAGCTGCTGATTTCGGTGTTACTTTCCGCGCAGGCCACGGACGTCAGCGTGAATAAAGCGACCGCGAAACTGTATCCGGTCGCCAACACGCCGGAGTCCGTTCTGGCGCTCGGCGTGGACGGTGTGAAGGAATACATCAAAACCATCGGCCTGTTTAATTCGAAAGCCGAAAACGTCATCAAAACCTGCCGGATTTTGCTGGAAAAACACAACGGCGAAGTGCCGGAAGACCGCGCCGCGCTGGAAGCCCTGCCGGGCGTCGGGCGTAAAACCGCCAACGTGGTGCTCAATACCGCCTTCGGCTGGCCCACCATTGCCGTCGATACGCATATTTTCCGGGTCTGTAACCGGACGAAATTCGCGCCAGGTAAGACCGTCGATGACGTGGAAGAAAAACTCCTTAAAGTCGTACCCGCCGAGTTTAAGCTCGATTGCCATCACTGGTTTATCCTGCACGGGCGCTATACGTGCATTGCGAGGAAGCCGCGGTGCGGATCGTGTTTGATTGAAGATTTGTGTGAGAGTAAAGAGAAGGTATATGCGGAGTGAAAGGGAGATCCCTTTGACCCCGTTTTATTTTCAATTGCAACTTCAATCTTAAATTCAAATTAAAATCAAGACCTTGGGTTGCCACCCAAACGGGATTTTAACGGGATCGAGAAAGTTTCGGTTTCTCAATTGCGGTGATCACTTAGCGCACTACGCCGAAACCGCCAAAGAGGGAGGAAAGCGCCTCCCTCTTTGATCTCCCACGCTTTTTTTACTCCGCGCTATCGCTGGGCCGATGGACATGTTCTGGAACATCAGCGTGTGGCGCGAAATCTTGCCGCTGCGCGGTCCCTTCCCTACGGGCTTCGAGCCTTGCGGTCTCGAACCCTCGGTCAGCAAAATTTCTGAGCGCGCCATCTCACCATTCAAAAGAATCGCTTCTGATGCTTCTTCGTTTTTCAAAATAATGAATGGCATGGCAAGGTTGCGAACTAAAAAGCCAGTGGCCGCATTCAGAAAGCTTGCTGAATGAGTGTTTCGAGACCTTAGGCTCGAAGACCGAAATGAAGGGACCGCGCAGCGGCAAGTTTTCGCGGCAATAGCCGGAGTGGCTGAAACACAGCCAGCAAGCGACAGCGCGCAGTTAAAAAAGCGCGGGTGTCCAGAGGGCGCGCGCTTACGCGCCCTTTGGGCCAGTTTGGGCGGCGAGCCCAAGGTTTTGAATTTGAATTTGAATTTGAAGTAAAAAGCCGCCATTGCAGCGGCCTCTGCAATCATCAGATGAATGATTTCGCCTGCTTCAGCACCACATCACATGCTTTGGTTTTCACTTTCTCTTTCACCTGCGTCAGCCCGCTCCCGAGATTATTCAGGTCAACGCTCTGATCTTTACCGGTTTTCAGCAACCCACCCAGCCCCTGCTGGTAGTCCTTGCTTTCAGCGCCGGAAGCACTCTGGATCCCCAGTTTGTTCAGCAGCTGATCTTTCACGTTTTCTGTGCTGGCTTTGGAAAGTACGTTGTTTTTCACGCAATACTGCAATACACCGGCGACGTTGGTCGCGCTGGTGGAAGTCAGCGCTTTATCGCCGCCGTTAAGCAGTGAAGTCAGTGATGATGTGGTTCCCGTCCCTGAGGTTGTTCCCGCACTGTTCAGGCCGTCGGTGGCTGCCTGTTGCAGTTGTCCCAGCAGATTATTTGATGCCTGTGCGGAGGCTGCCACTAACAGGCTGCCCGCGACGATTGCCAGAACGCCAGCTTTTAATGCTTTCATGTGCTACTCCATTCATTTCACTTATATATTGCGGGAAAGCTTGGTCTTAAATGATGAATTCATCAATAGGAAAATGGGAGATAAACCGGCAATGCCGGTTTTATTTGATCGTCGACGGGGGTTTAAGCGGATGCTGCTGCGTCAGCCACAGACCGGCGGCGGTGAAGAAATGCTGTGCCAGCGCCGTCGCCCTGCCCGGTTCGGCCACCACCAATGCTGCGTGGCGGGTCATCGGCGTGATGTCCAGCGGGCAGCGTTTCAGCGCCGGATGCATTTCATCAATCAGATGCCCGCTCGGCACCAGCGCACAGCCAATGCCGACAAACACGCCCTGCATCAGCTGAAATATCGAGGTGCTTTCCAGACGCGGATGCAGTTCCAGCCCGGCCTGACGGAAAAAATTATCCAGATACCGGCGGAAATAACGGCTCGGCTCGGACAAACACAAAGGCAACGCCGCGGCCTGTTCGGCGGTCATCAGCCCGACATTGTCCAGCTCAGGGAAATGGTCCGGGTGATACACCACGTCCACGCCGCCGTCATCAAGCGACACCAGCTGGAAACGCAGTTCATTGAGGGTCGAAAATTCGAAAAAGCCGATACCGACATCCACGGAATGGCTGCTCAGCGCTTCAATCAGCTGATCGGCGCTGACTTCCGAGACGCGGTAATCCAGCCCCGGATGCGCCTGGCTCACCGCTTTGATCAGTTGCGCCAGCGAAACGCTGCACTGCGGCATAACACCGATGCGTAACGTCCCGCTCATGCCTTGTTTGAGAGATTCCACCTCCAGCTTAAGGCCTTCGTAAACCGCCACGATTTCGCGCGCCCAGCTCAGCACCCGCAGGCCTTCGGCGGTGAATCCTTCGAAGTTGTTACCCCGGTTGATCAGGTTCAGCCCGAGTTCTTTTTCAAGGTTTTTGAGCCGCATCGACAGCGTCGGCTGGCTGACAAAACTGGCTTCCGCCGCCCGCCCGAAATGACGTTCCCGTTCAAGATTGCACAAATAAATAAGCTGTTTGATGTCCATTTTATTGAATATTCATTGAGTTACAGTGATTAATTCAGAACACAATGTGAACGGAATTGCCCGCGGAAAGCGACTTCCCGGATGATGCATACCGCATGATATCCCACATTCACGAAATTTGTTTTTCGGGATACGCGGGAAATCATGCCGGAATCACATTTGATTACTTTATAACTCGCAGCTTATTCATAAGAGCAGATTATTCAATAAAGACCGGGCGCTTTTCGCGCAGCGACTTCAGCCCTTCTCTGACCAGAATCAGCGCCATTTTCCCGTCGTGACCGGTGACCTGCGTTTCGGTGTCGTGACGAATGGCGTCGATAAAGGCTTCGGCTTCGCGTACATAGGCTTCCTGATATAACTTCGTCCAGGACGGCATGGATTGCGCCTGAATGGTTTTGTCGCGCGTCACCACCTCCACGTTATTACTGTTCTGGCGGCCAACTTTGACAATGCCGTGCGTGCCAAGAATTTCCGCGCGGGCATCGTAGCCGTACTGAACGTACTGCGCGCCGTCGATCATGCCGATGATACCGTTGGTGAACTGCATCATGACCGCGCAGGTGTCGTAATAATCGGGGTATTCCGCGGCTTTTTCCGGTGAACGGAAATTATGGCCGATGACGTGGATCATGCTCACTTCGGCTCCGGCGTACCACCTGAGCGTATCGAGATCGTGGCTGTTCACTTCGGCAACCGGCCCGCCACTTTTGGCAATATCGAACATCCACTCTTTAGGCTCGCTCGGGCCATGCGTCAGTGATTTCAGTAACGTCACTTCGCCGACGGTTTTATTTTCAATCACCTCTTTGCCCGTTTTAAAATTCTCATCAAAACGGCGCATAAAACCCAACTGTAATTTGACGTTATATTCCCGGCATGCGTCGATCATGTCGTTGCATTCTTCTTCCGTTCCGGCCATCGGCTTTTCGCAGAAAATATGTTTTCCGGCTTTCGCGGCGGCAACCACAATATCACGGTGTAAATGCGTTGGCGTTACCACTACAATGGCGTCGATGCTTTCGTTATTCAGGGCTTCGCGATAATCGGTGTATTGATATTCCACCTGAAGTTCTTTCTGTACTTCCGCCAGATTTTCCGCGTCGGGATCGCATATTGCCATTAACCGGGCATGACGGAGATTGCCGTTATAATTCCGGGCATGAATCATCCCCGCGCGGCCACAGCCAATCAGACACACATTAATCATTTTATTCATTTTCAGCCTCAGTCAGGGCATATTTCGTTATTTACCGGCCTGCATGACAGGCCGGTTTTCTGAATGCTATTTCGCGGCGATGAGTTCATTAACGATTTTTATTCCGGCAGAACTGCCCAGACGCGTCGCGCCCGCGTCAATCATGGCAAGCGCGTCGCTCAGTGTGCGAATTCCGCCCGCAGCTTTAACCTGAACGTGTTCGCCCGCGTGTTCTTTCATTAATCTGACGTGTTCAGTGGTTGCGCCCGCCGTGCCGAATCCGGTGGAGGTTTTAACAAAGCCCGGTTTCACTTCTGAGGCGATTTTTGCCACGTTGATAATCTCTTCTGTCGTCAGGTAACAGGTTTCGAAAATGACTTTCGACACAATCCCGGCTTTATTGGCAACAGCCACCAGTGCCGCCATTTCTGCTCTGATATAGGCGTAGTCATGCTCTTTGACTTTGCCGACATTGAGCAGGTAATCGAATTCCTGGGCGCCATTATTCACGGCGTCCTGTGCTTCAAACACTTTAGCGGCGATGGTCATCTGGCCCAGCGGGAAACCGATCGCCGCGCCGGTCAGCACCGGTGAACCTTTCAGCATTTCGCGGCAGGTGGCGACCGGCCAGGAGTTGATGGCGACAGAAGCAAAACCGTATTCTTTCGCTTCATCACACAGTTTTTGGAAATCATCTTTGGTCGCATACGCATGAAGATTGGTATGGTCAAAGAATGCAGCCAGTTTTTCAGCAGAGTATTTCATTTTCTATTCCTTAATCAGGTTTCAGTATTCAGGGAATTGCCTGCCGGCAAATAAATTCATGGGTTACGATGACAATAAGTTCAGCCCGCCTCTTCCACCAGCGTGGATAAATAATGACTCAGTATTTCACTGGCCTCTTTTTCCTGTTCGCCTTCGCAGAGTAAAGTAATCGTCGAATCATGTACGATGCCCAGTTTCATCAGCGCCAGCATACTTCTGCCATCGGCTGCTTTTTCTTTATTCACCAGACTAACGTTGCAGTTGAATTTCTTCGCCATTTTCGAAAATGTTGCACAAGGACGACTGTGAAATCCCATGGGGTTAATAAAACGTATTTTCGATGCAATCATAACGTTCTGTTTCCTTATTAATCAGATTAAACAGTCAGCGCGGATTTATTAAATTTAGCCTTGCGATATAACCCGTAAATAATGCCGCCGGTCAGTCCGCCGCTGAGAATAGCGATTACCCAAAGTAAACCGTGCGTGACGAGCGGAAGAATAATCAGCCCGCCGTGCGGGGCGGGCACCGCGACTTTAAAGAAGAACGTCAGCGTGGCACCGATCGACGCACTCAGCATGAGTATCGGGATCACACGCAGCGGATCTTTTGCGGCAAAGGGGATCGCGCCTTCGGCAATAAATGTCGCGCTGAGAATAAAGTTCACCAGCCCGGCGGCCTGCTCTTCTTTTTCGAAATACTTTCTGAACATCACGGTCGCAAAGGCAATCACCAGCGGCGGCACCATGCTGGCGGTCATGACGCCGGCCATAAATAATGCGTTGCCCTGCTCGGCCAGCAACATCGTACCGGTAACATACGCGGCTTTATTTACCGGGCCGCCGAGGTCAAACGCGCTCATACAGCCAATCACAATGCCGAGCAATAACGGGTTCGCGTGTTCCAGCCCGGCCAGCCACACCATCATGCCTTTATTTAAGGCCGCGATGGTCGAACCGGCATAAAGCATGAAGACGCCGACCACCAGAACGCCAATCAGCGGCATCAGAAAGATGGACTTGAAACCTTCCAGCGAACGGGGAAATGAACGGGTGATGTGCAGCATCCATTTCATGAAATAACCGGCGAAAAAGCCCGCGATAATGCCACCAAGAAAGCCCGCGCCGATGTCAGTCGCCAGCAGGCCGCCGACGAATCCGGCCACAAAACCGGGGCGATTCGAAATGGAGTACGCGATAAACGCGGTAAAGACCGGCACCATTAATGAAAACGAGAGTTTGCCGAGTTTAAACAGGCTGGCGGCAATCGGGTTGTATTGCGCGCTGGTCGGGTCAAAAGAGTAAATGCCCCAGAAGAAGGAAATGGCGATTAAGACGCCGCCTGCGACCACAAACGGCAACATGTTCGACACGCCGTTCATCAGGGAGATATAAACCGACCGCCCGACACCCTGACGCTCTGCTTTTTCGGCGGCAGGTTTTTCATGATCAGGCGTTGCGGGTTGTTCGTTCCGGTAAACGTCTTCTTCACCGGCCATCGCCCTGCCCACCAGTTCAGTGGCTTTTTTGACGCCGTGGCCGACCGATGCGCGGATTAACGGCTTGCCGTCGAAGCGTGCCATTTCCACCGCTTTGTCGGACGCCAGAATCACCATATCGGCCCGGGCGATTTCTTCTGCCGTCAGCGCGTTTTCAATGCCCACGGCCCCGTTGGTTTCAACGCGGATCCCCGCACCGGCTTTTTCAACGGCCTTTTTCAGCGCGGCTTCCGCCATAAACGTATGGGCGATCCCCGTCGGACATCCCGTTACTGCGACAAAAAACTTTTCTCTGGTCGACATGATTCTGGCTCCATAAAGAGTGACTTTTCCGGCCTGTCATTTATTGCTGATTCACTCTGTTGATTATCGTTTTCTATCGATATCAGATGAATTCAGGCCAGAACAGAACGTGAAGAGGTTAATCAACGTAACGGGTCATGATTTCAATGACCTGCGCTTTATCCTTCACCGCAGCAATCTGGTCACGGAAATTATCTTCCATAATCGCGCCCGCGAGTTTCATCAGGATCCTGATATGTTCATCACCTGCGCTTTCTTCCGGCACGGCAATCATGAAGACGTACTGCGCCTGGTCATCTTCTTCGGCATCCCATAAAACCGGCTTCGCCAGCCGGGCAAAGGCAACGACCGGCAACGCAACCGCGTCGCTCTTGCCGTGCGGGATGGCGAAGTCGTGGCCGACTGCCGTTGAGAACTCAACTTCTCTTTTACGGATGGCCGCCATGAAGTGTTCGAAACCACCCGGTTTCAGGCACCCGGTCGCTTCGATCTTTTTGCCCATCTGCCGCAGAACGTCGTCTTTATCCTCAACGTCCAGACGCAACATTACGGTGTCTTCTGAAATAATCCTCATACTGGCTTTCCCTTTTGTTGTTAATTGTCGTTTATTATCGTTTATGCGTAAACCAAGAGCAAAACGATAGTAAACAATTGACATCGGTAATTACATGACTAAACTCACAAGAATTCACATTGAGTCGATTTTTTGATCAACACCCCGTTCAGCAAAAGACGCTCCGTCCTGTAACCATTGAGAGGCTGTTATGAAAGCAATTCAGTTATTTGCCAAAGGTGAACTCCGTTTAACCGACCTGCCTGAACCCGAAATCGCGCCAGACGAAGTGCTGCTGGCGTGTAAAGTCGGGGCGATTTGCGGTACCGATTTGCGGATGTTCTCCAACGGCCATCGCCAGTCACCGCAGGCGTTAACGCTGGGGCATGAATTATCGGGCGTCATTGAGAAAGTGGGGGCGAACGTCAGTCCGGAATGGCGTGTGGGAATGCGCGTGGCGGTTGCCCCTAACTATGGGTGCGGTACCTGCGACAGCTGCATCAGCGGCAATACGCAAACCTGCAAGGAATTCCAGGCGTTGGGTATTCAGAAAAACGGCGCGTTTGCCCGTTATGTGGTGATCCCCGCCCGCGCCGTGCAGCAGGGAAATATCGTGCCGTTGCCGGACCACGTTTCGTTTGAAGAAGGCGCGCTGATTGAGCCTTTTTCCTGTGTCTATAATGCATTTGAGCGCTGCCATACCCGCGTCGGCGACACGGTTCTGGTGATTGGCGCGGGGCCGATTGGCCTGATGCACGCCATGCTGCATAAAGCGGCGGGCGCCGGAAAAGTGCTGATCAGCGACATCAACCCGGAACGGCTGGCGATGGCGTGTAATTTTGACCCGGACTTTGTGCCGGTAAGCGGCACCGATACGCTGGCGGACGTCATGCGCATTACGCAAAATCGCGGCTGTGACGTGGTGATTACGGCGGCGTCGATTGCGGAAATTCAGTCGCTGGCCTTTGAACTGACGGCGTTAAATGGCCGCGTGCTGTTCTTCGGCGGTTTGCCGCACGGTAAAGAAATGGTCAGCCTGAATACCAACATTATTCATTACCGGCAGATCACGGTGACCGGCATGAGCGGGCAGAATTTACGTCAGTATCGCGAAAGCCTGAGAATGATTTCCAATGGACTGATTAATCTGAAAGAAATCTTGACTCACAAGTACACTCTTGAACAATATGACGAGGCTTTCAGCGCCGCCCGTTCAGGACAGGCGCTGAAAGTGGCCTTCGTTTTATAACCCGCTGGACACTGAGAAAAATCATGAACGATCATTCGGAAGATAAAGTTTTTTCACTCGAACGCCAGCAAGCCATTCTTGCGTTTGTGGAGGAAAACAAGAAAGCCACGGTCGCCGAGCTTTGCCAGATATTCAAAGTCTCGACTTCCACGATCCGTAATGATCTTCGTGAAATGGAAAAGAACATGCTGGTGACGCGGACGCACGGCGGCGTGCTGATCCGCAGTAAAACCGGCGTGGAAATGATGTCCACGGAAAAAGAGGTCTGCAACCAGGATGCGAAAGTCATGGTTGCGCAGCTCGCACTTGAGCAGATTGAAGACGGCGATACGCTGTTGCTCGATACCGGCACCACCACGCTGGAACTGGCGAAAATTCTGGGTGAACGCCAGCAACTGACGGTGATCACCAACGATTTAAAAATTGCCCTGACGCTGGAAGATTCGCCGGGCGTGGTGAATCTGTTCTTTATCGGCGGCGCGGTGCGCAAACAACTTCACTGCGTGATCCCGTTCAGTAACGACAACAGTTTGTCTGATCTGATCATCGATAAAGCCATCATGGGCACCAACGGTTTTACGCTTAAAAATGGCGCGACGACGCCGGATGTGCGGCAGGCGGCATTTAAAAAGAAGATGATTACCTGTTCGACCAGCGTGATTTTGCTGGCGGATTCAACCAAAATCGGCCGTGACGCATTCGCCAAATTTGCCGATATCTCCGATATCCATATTTTCATCACCGACAGCATTAAAGATGACGTCCGTTCCGGGCTGGAAGCGCAGGGAATGCTGGTCTGCGACGGCTCAGCGAAAGGCCGCGGGTAATATTATTGCTATTAGGTAATCCTCCTAATTGTGCCATGCCGTTGTGCGGGAAACCGGCAGACATCAGGTTTTCCGACTACGCTTAACAGCTGACACAAACAAAGGAGCACTAAAATGTCATCTCAAGAATTCGATAACGATGCAGACCGTCTGGCTGATAAGGTCGAAAACAAAGCAAACGAGTTTGCTGGCGAAGCGCAGAAGCAATTTGGGGACTTTGTGGATTCACCGAAACATCAGCTGAAAGGCGCGGCACGCAAATACTCTGCTCAGGCAAGTGACGCGGTTTCGGATGTTGCAGAAAAGATTAAAGAAAATCCGCTGTCAGGGTTGATCGCCGCAGGTGCTATCGGCGTCGTGCTCGGTTTACTGCTTGGCCGCAAATAAGCCTTACGGTTAATCAGTTTTAAGCTTCAGCAAAAGAAAGCCCGCCGGGCTTTCTTTGTTTTATTAGCTAGTGAATCCCCGCCAGTTCCCTTCCTTACGACGTCAGCCCGATAACACCGTGTACGCCCATATAAATTCCGACAACGCCAATCAGCACGCTGGAAAAATACGGTGCGCGCCGGGCAAGCGTGTTGAATCCGCTCCAGCGTTTGGCAACCTGACGGACACTCACCGCTGCCCCGACGCCCACGGTCACCAGCGTTAACGCCAGCCCGAGGCTGAAACAGACCACCAGCGCGGCACCCAGCGCCAGCGCTTTCAGCTGGATGCAAATCAGCAGCACGGTAATCGCCGCCGGACACGGGATCAGCCCGCCGGTCAGGCCGAAGAACAGAATCTGCCAGTTGGTGACTTCCTGTGTCGCAAACCGCCGCGCGATATCCCCCGCATGCGCCCTTTCGTGTGCGTCCTGATATTCCTGCGCAGCGACGTTAACGCGAAACCCTGTCAGGCTCGCCGGTCTGGCGTTAACAGCGCGAGGCACGCTGGCCGCCTGAAGAATCCCGTGATCGTGACCGTGATGATGGTCATGCGGATGATCGTTATGGTGATCATGAGCGCCGTGATCATGGGTATGCCCCGCGCCATTTTGCTGCTGTTTCCACGCGCTTTCTCCGCGATATGTCCGCCAGAACATCCACGTGGCCGTTCCGACGATAATCACGGCCGAGATCAGCTGGAGCCAGGGCTCCGCCGATTCGGCAGTAAAACGGTTACTGATAACCATCCCGCCAAACGCAATCAGCCAGACGATGGCGGTATGCGAAACCGTAGCCGCCAGCCCGAGCATCACTGCCTGCCGGACGGTGCCTTTGATCGCGATGATGAATGCCGCCATCATCGTTTTCGAATGCCCCGGCTCAAGGCCGTGCAAAACCCCTAACAATATGGCACTGGGAATAAATACCCAGGCATTCCCCTGCTGCAACAATGTGGCAAAGTCGTTCATGATTATTATTCTCAAGGAAAGTGGCGCTGGCGATTGTACTCCCCCCCAGTATCAAATACTACCCCCCAGTATCCTGAGGGTGTTATGCTGTCCGCGTATTTTCGGCCATCAGGGAGTTAACATGTCACATACCATTCGCGATAAACAGAAGCTGAAAGCGCGTACCAGCAAGATTCAGGGACAGGTTGTGGCATTGTATAAAATGTTGGATGAGCCGCACGAATGTTCAGCGGTTTTGCAGCAGATTGCGGCAATCCGGGGCGCGGTCAACGGGCTGATGCGCGAAGTGATCAAGGGACATCTGACCGATCATCTGGTGCATGAAGAGGATGTGGCGAAGCGCGAGGCCGATCTGGATGTCGTACTGAATGTGCTGAATTCTTACGTGAAGTGATTTGCGCCCATGAAAAAAGGGGCCGGAGCCCCTTTTCGTTACTGTCTGTCAGACTTTATTTTCTGACCTGTTTGGTCGCAAAACCTTTGTTCAGCTTACGCCAGTACACCAGCCAGGTGATCAGCGCACACACCACGTAGAACACCAGGAAGACTTTCATCGCACCCGCCGGTGAACCGGTCAGCGCCAGAGAAGTCCCGAAGGCTTTCGGAATGAAGAAGCCGCCGATCGCACCAATCGAAGAGATAAAGCCCAGTGCCGCCGCCGTGTCCGTGACGGCTTCACGCAGCGCTTCGTCGTCGGTTGCACCGCGCGCTTTCGCCTGATCGGTGGTGATTTTACGGAAGATCACCGCAATCATCTGGTAAGTCGAACCACTGCCCAGCCCGGCCGTCAGGAACAGCACCATGAAGACGGCGAAGAAGGCCGGGAAATTGCCGCCCACACCGCCGACCGGCAGGGTCAGGAACAGCAAACCAGCGAAAACAGCCATCAGAATGTAGTTCACCAGCGTGACGCGGATACCGCCCAGACGGTCAGACAACATGCCGCCCGCAGAACGAGCCAGTGCGCCAACAAACGGACCAAAGAACGCGTACGAAATGATGTTTATTTCCGGGAACTGGGTTTTGGTCAGCATCGCAAAACCGGCAGAGAAGCCGATGAACGAGCCGAATGTTGCCAGATACAGCACGCTCATGATCCACAGGTGACCGCGTTTGAGTACCGGCAGTTGCTGGCGGATAGACGCTTTAGACGTCGCCAGGTCATTCATGCCAAACCATGCGGCAATTGTGCCGATAATCAGGAACGGTACCCAGATCCACGCCGCATTTTGCAGCCACATATCAGCACCGTTCGCCAGCGTTTGTTTGTCACTGAACGCGGCAAACACGCCGAGGGAAATCACCAGCGGAGCGACCAGCTGCATTACGCTGACGCCCAGATTACCCAGACCGCCGTTAATACCCAGTGCGCCGCCCTGCTTCGTTTTCGGGAAGAAGAAGCTGATGTTGGACATGCTTGACGCGAAGTTTGCGCCGCCGAAACCGCACAGCAGTGCGATAATCAGGAACGTGTTGTAAGAGGTGCTGACATCCTGCACCGCGAAGCCCAGCCATGCGCACGGCAGAACCAGGAAGATGGTGCTGAGCGCCGTCCAGCGTCGACCGCCAAACAGCGGGATCATGAACGAGTAAGGAACGCGCAGCAGTGCGCCGGAAACGGAAGGAATGGCGGTCAGCATGAACAGCTGATCGGTGGTGAAGTTAAAGCCGACTTTGTTCAGGTTTACCGACACCAGGCTGAACAGCATCCAGACGCAGAAACCCAGTAACAGACAAGGCACTGAAATCCAGAGATTTCGGCTCGCCACTTTATGCCCGGTTTTTTCCCAAAATGCCGGATCTTCCGGCCGCCAGTCCTGTAGCAGGCGTGACGGCTTTTCCGTTGATGGAGCAGATGTTTGTGACATAAGTACCTCGTGTAGCAGCGCGTTATAGTTGTAATGACTGAGTTATGTCGCACACACTAGGTAGAGCACCGCTTCCGCATGTTGATGCAAATCAACGCAACGGCAGGTGTAAAAAGGCGAAAAAAAGACCACAAATCCTTTGTGAGTATCCGGCGGGTTTCAGATAAAGTGCTAAGATTCATTGAGTTGGTCACTCAATCTCCCTGTGGTTATCAGGAGTATCAACCTGATGGAAATAAAGGAGTAATCACAAAGAGGTATAGGGAAACTCCCCCTGATCATAAAAAATGCCACTCCGTAATTATATCGTTTCAGCTTTTCACGGTATTTACCGCTCCCGACACAGGTCCAGGAACCCAGTTATGTTTAAACGCGCTTTGCCTTCTCTTTCGCTGGTCAGCCAGATCACCCTGCTGATGCTGCTGCTCGGCCTGCTGGGCATTGGCGGAATGAGCATGGCGGCGTGGATGGCGGGAAGTATTGAAGGTAACGCCCACGCCATTAATAAAGCCGGTTCGCTGCGCATGCAGAGTTACCGGTTATTGTCCGAAGTGCCGCTGAACGGCAAAAGCGCCGCATATATCCGCCAGATGGAAGTTGACCAGAACAGCGCCGATTTGTTGCAGGCCGTTGAGCGTGAAAATCTCCAGCCGCAATTTTTTGCCCTGCGCCATTACTGGCAAACCACCTTGCGCGATCAGGTTCTGGCGGCGAAACATCCGCAGGACGTCTCCGCGAATATGGCGGTGTTTGTCAGCCAGCTCGATACGCTGGTCGCCGAGCTGGAACATAAAACCGAATACCATTTGCAGCAGATTGCGCTGATCCAGCGCGGTCTGGTGTCTTTCACCCTGATCCTGCTGGCGCTGACCATCTGGTTCCTGCGCCGCCATCTGCTGACGCCGTGGCGCAGCCTGCTTTCTCAGGCCAGCGCCATCACCGCCGGCGACTTCACCCGCCGCTATGAACGCAAACGCGTGGCGACCGGCAATGCGCATAACGAGATGGATATTCTCGGTGATTCGCTCAACAGCATGTCAGTGGCGCTGGGTGAAATGGTCGATAATCTGGCGCAGCGCGTGGCGGAGAAAACCGCCGATCTGCAACAGAAAAACCGGATGCTGGATTACCTGTACCGCGTCAGCCGCCAGCTGCACACCAGCGCACCGCTGGAAATGCGGATGCAGCCGGTGCTGAAAGAATTGCAGTCACTGACGCCGCTCAGTGGCGTGCAGGTGCGGCAATACGAAAATAACGGCGCGGAAGTGTTTAATGAATTCAGTCAGGCGTCGCCGCGCCAGCCGGTCAGCCCGAAAGTGGGCGAACATGCGGGCGAAACCGGGGAATCCCTGAGCTGGAGCCTGCGCGATGAGCGCGAAAACTACGGCGTTCTGCTGGCGCAGTTGCCGCCGGGGCAACATCTTAATGACGATCAGCAACAGCTGGTGAATACCCTGCTTGAGCAACTGACCAGTACATTAATGCTGGCGCGGCAGGCTGAGGATCAGCAGCAGCTGATGCTGATGGAAGAACGTTCGGCCATCGCCCGCGAGCTTCACGATTCGCTGGCGCAGTCCCTCTCCTGCCTGAAGATTCAGGTGGCCTGTTTGCAGATGCATCAGGAAAGATTGTGTGAGGAAGATGCGGCACTGTTACAGCAGATGCGTGAGGAACTGAGTACCGCATACCGCCAGTTGCGCGAATTGCTGACCACGTTCCGCCTGACGATTAACACGCCAGGCCTGCGGGCTGCGCTGCAACATACGGTGGACGAATTCTCGCGCCGCATGGGGCTGGCGATAGATTTCGATTATCAGATCCCGCCGCGATCGGTTCCGGCGAATCAGGGCATTCACCTGTTACACATCGCCCGCGAGGCGCTGAACAATGCCTATAAACACGCGAAAGCGACGCAGGTTTCCCTTTCGCTGCACGCCAGTGAAGGCGAAATCACCATGAGCATCTGCGACAACGGCGAAGGCATTTCCCCTGACGCAGAGCGGCAAAATCATTACGGCCTGATCATCATGCAGGATCGCGCCAGCACATTACACGGCCAATGTCGGGTTGCCCGACGTCCGGACGGCGGCACAGAAGTCACGGTCCGTTTCCGTCCGGAAGCGTTACCCATTAATCCCCAGGAGCAAGTATGAACGACATCACCCCTTCCACCATTTTGCTGATTGACGATCATCCTATGCTGCGCAACGGCGTGAAACAGCTGATTGCGCTCGATGCCAGCCTGCAAGTCATTGGCGAAGCCAGCAACGGCGAACAGGGTGTCGAACTCGCGAAACAGCTCGACCCGGATCTGATCCTGCTGGATCTGAATATGCCCGGCATGAACGGGCTGGATACGCTCGACAGCATGCGTCAGACCTCACTGTCTGGCCGCGTGGTGGTGTTCAGCGTATCCAATCATGAAGATGACGTGGTGACGGCGTTAAAACGCGGCGCGGACGGCTACCTGCTCAAAGACATGGAGCCGGAAGATTTACTGGCCGCCCTGCACAACGCCGCGGCGGGCAAAATGGTGCTGAGCGAAGCGCTGACGCCGGTGCTGGCGGCAAGTTTGCGTGAAAGCCGTCCGAGCGGCGATCGCGATATTCAATCCCTGACGCCGCGTGAACGCGACATCATCAAGCTGATTGCCGAAGGTTTGCCGAACAAGATGATTGCCCGCCGCCTGAACATCACCGAAAGCACAGTGAAAGTTCACGTGAAGCATTTGCTGAAAAAGATGAAGCTGAAATCCCGCGTCGAAGCGGCGGTCTGGGTGTTGCAGAGTAACGTGATTTAACGTTTAGAAATTCAGTCCGGCGTCATCGCCGTATTGCGGTTGCGCCGTCAGCGGTGGGGAAACGGTCAGCGTGATCCAGTTTGACGTTACTTTCTGCGATTTACTGTCTTCCACCGTCACCGATAAACGGTAGCTGTTGGTGGCGCCCGGCGAATTGTCCCATTGCGGCACGATCACGCTCCAGCCTTCCGCGTTACGGTTATTGGCCGGCGGCGTCAGGCTCAGCGCCTGCGTATCGCCCTGCCAGCTCAGCGCGACGACAGAATTAAGCGCGCGCAGTTGCAGTTTCAGCGGCACCGTCTCGCCCGGTTGCAATGACCACGGCGGCGTCGCCAGATATACCGACAGGGTTTTCCGCTGTTTAAACTCCATCACCGGCATGTTATTGCGATCGACCATATCAAACCGGCTGCCGCGCAGTGAACGCGCTGCGGCAACGTTGCGCGATGACAACTGCTGATCCAGCGGCACGCCCAGACGGTAATTGAGCGTCAGTTTTACCACATCCTGATTATCGCCATCCTGCCCGGCCTGATGTTCTGCCATCACGGTCACCAGCGGCACCGGCGTGTAATTCAGCCCGAACGAAACCGCCGAAGGATTGCTCTGACGCGTACCGTTGCCAAACAAATCCACCTGATTGCCAAAATACTGCTCGTAGCTCAGCGACGCCCCCAGCTGGCGGTAAAACGGCAAATAGCCTTTGGTGGTGATGTCGTAACCGCGCGCCTGGCGCCGCAGTTGCGCAGACGTGCTGCTGTCGGCGCGATACGAGGTCAGCGGATGATAATAGTTGGTGGAAAATCGCAGGTAATCCGTCCAGGCTTCTGCGCCCAAACTTCCGCGTGTCAGCTGATGGTCGAAATCATTATCGATAAACGCGTTGTAGCCAAGCATCCACGCGCCGGTATTAAAACGCTGGCCCAGACCGAAATTCCCCACCGTGGCGTCCGCCGCGCTTTGCAGGCCGATCTGGCTGTAGACCAGATTATTCTCTGAATTGTACAGCGGGCTGAAAAGCTGGCCGGAGCTGCCATCCAGATTATGACCGGTGACATCCAGCGTCGTGCTGACAGTGCCCAGCGGAGAAAGCAAACTGCTGGTTTCTTTTTGCACCAGTTTGGCGGCCTGGCTGAGCGCGATATTTTCCGCCTGCAAGCGCAGCGGATCGTCGCTGTCTGATGTGGTCGTGCCGAGTTCTTTCAGCGTGGTGGCGAGCTGTTTTTCCGTCGCGCTCGGGGCATTGTCATTTTTAATGTACTGACTGCCGAGGCTGGGTAACACATTGGATTGCCGGAGGTTTCCGGTATTAAACGCGGACTTTTCATCACCCGCTGGCAGGAAACCGGAGAGATCATACGAAAGCCCCCGGGTGCCGGAAGCAACTTCAGAAGGGTCTGCCGTCAGCGCAGAGGCACTTCCAGCATAGAAAGCCAATCCCCCTGCCACGAACAGAGAGAAGCAGGTTGAGCCCGCATAACGCTTCAATAAATAAGAAAAAAAATCTGTGACATTTGTCATGCCTTACACATTTTAAACGTAAGGTTTGATCTTACCTGACAAACGACATATTTCAACCTTCATGCCATGAATGGCCACATAACCCTTTTCATAAAGTGGAATTATGCGGGGGTATTCCCTGCAATACGTGCGGTTAAATCCACGCACATCACAAAAAAACGTCTAAAATTACAACATTAAAAACCATTCGCACACATTTCATAACATTTTTAACAAATTAACCATTTATCTTTACAGGTCATTTTCATTTATCCTTAGCAGGTTAACGATTTATTCCGGTGCCACCCGACTGCTTTTGCAGAGCGCACCTGAATTCAGACCGGCATTTTTAATAGCAGCCGTCAGGCCGTAAAAAATGCTTGTGCACGCGTCCCTCTCCCCTTTTCTTCCGCCCGGAAGACGACGGGATGTGCGCCATTTATAGCTGCATATTGCTACATAAAAAACAGGGAACATAAATGAGCAAAAAAACGTTACCGGGCGTCACCCGCAGGCAAATTCTCTCGTTCACGGCAGCCTCCGCAGTATTGGGCGCGGCCAAGGCCGCAAACGCGGTAACCCTCAAAGGAACGCCCGTGTGGAGCCCCTTTGACGCCAGCCCGCCTCCGCAAATTGATATCGATGGCTGGGCGTTCTTCACCGACGCCGAAGCCGCCGCCATGGAAGCCATTGTTGACCGGCTGGTACCCGCCGACAATCTGAGCGTCGGAGGTAAAGACGCCGGATGCGCAGTGTTTATCGACCGCCAGCTGGCCGGTTTCTACGGCACCTACGCCCGCCTTTACATGGAAGGCCCGTTCCAGGACGGCACCCCCGAACAGGGCGATCAGTCTCCATTAGTTCCTCAGCAGCGTTATCGTCTCGGCCTGGCAGCGCTGGATAAATACAGCCAGTCGCAGCATCAGAAACTGTTCAAAGATCTGCCCGGCGACCAGCAGGATCAAATCCTGTCCGGCCTCGAAGGCGGAAAAATTGCTCTGGATGGGATCGATTCCAAACTGTTCTTCGCCATTGCGCTCAAGAACACCATGGAAGGTTTCTTCGCTGATCCGATTTATGGCGGTAACCGCAATATGGTGTCGTGGAAAATGCTGGGCTTCCCCGGCGCACGCTACGATTACCGCGAATATGTCGGCAAACATAACCAGAAACTCGATCTGGAACCGCTGAGCATTTCAGGCGGCGACGCATGGAAAATGAAGAGCTAAGGGCAGAAAAACATTATGGCAAAGAAATTACCTAAAACCGACGTGGTGGTTATCGGGCTCGGCTGGGCCGGCTCGATCATCGCCAATGAACTGTGTGACGAAGGTCTGAACGTCGTGGCTATCGAACGTGGCCCGTGGCGTGATACGGCGCGCGATTTTAACGTGGCCACCGTCGCCGACGAACTGCGTTACAACTCCCGCCAGGAACTGATGTTACGCACGCGTCAGAACACCATTACTATCCGTAACAACCCGGCACAAACCGCCTTACCGATGCGTGAATGGGGCTCATTCCATCCGGGCAACGGCACCGGCGGCGCAGGCAACCACTGGGCGGGCATTACCTTCCGCTTCCAGCCGGACGAATTCCGCCTGAAAAGCCATCTGACCGAACGTTACGGCGCAAAAGCCATTCCTGAAGAACTGGTTTTGCAGGACTGGGGAACCGACTGGGAAGAGATGGAGCCGCATTACGCCTCGTTTGAACGCATCGCCGGGGTTTCCGGTAAAGCCAGCAACGTGAACGGCGAGCATCGCGACGGCGGTAACCCGTATGAAGGCATGCGCTCAATTGAATACCCGACCCGCCCGATGGACCAGCCTTACGGCCCGACGCTGTTTGCCGAAGCCGCACGCAATATGGGATACAAAGCGTTTCCGGTGCCCTCTTCACTGATCTCCGAGCCTTACACCAACCCGCTCGGCGTCAAAATGGGGCCGTGTACGTTTTGTGGTTTCTGCACAAACTACGGCTGCGCCAATTACTCCAAAGCCAGCGCTATCACCACCGTCTTACCGGCGCTAATCCGCAAAGAGAATTTCGAAGCCCGCACCAACTGTGAAGTGATGCAGGTACTGAAAGATTCCACCGGTAAACGCGCGACCGGCGTAGTTTACATCGACTCTTCCGGCGACGAATGGGAACAGCCTGCCGATCTGGTGATCGTCAGCGCCTTCACCTTTGAAAACGTCCGCCTTATGCTGCTTTCCGGCATCGGCAAACCTTATGATCCTGTCACGTTAGAGGGCACCACCGGCCGTAATTACGCGTATCAGACGGCCAACGGCGTGCAGCTGTTCTTCGATGACAAGAACTTCAACCCGTTCATCGGCGCAGGTGCGGTCGGGATGGGCATTGATGATTTTAACAACGATAACTTCGACCACAGCGGGCTCGGATTCTTTGGCGGCGGCAGTATCCGCGTCACGCCAATCGGTGGCGCGCCGATCGGCTATCGCCCTGTTCCGCCCGGAACGCCTAAATGGGGTTCCGAGTGGAAAAAAGCCACCGTGGCCAACTATCTCAGCTCGATGTCCATCGGCTGCGAGGCCAGCAGCTACACCACCAAAACTAACTATCTGTCGCTCGATCCGAACTACAAAGATCGTCTCGGTCGCCCGCTGTTGCGCGTCACGTTCGATTTCCCGGAAAACGACCTGAAAATGGCAGCGTATTGCACCGGTAAAGTGGCGGAAATTGCGAAAGCGATGAACCCGCGCCAGCTGGTTGCCAACCCGATGAAAGGCCACTGGAACGGTACGCCGTATCAGTCGTCTCACGTCGTCGGCGGATTTGTGATGGGTGCCGATCCGTCCACCAGTTCCGTGAACAAACACCTGCAAGTCTGGGACGTGCCGAACCTGTTTGTGGTCGGCGCATCAGCCTTCCCGCAGAACCCGGGATACAACCCGACCGGCACCGTCGGCGCACTGGCGTTTAAAGCCGCTCATGCGATCCGTAACTATTACCTGAAAAAACCGGGAGAGATGATCGCATGAAAAAGTTAACGTCATTCTCACTCGGCTTGCTGGCGCTCAGCGTTTCCGGCCTGGCGCAGGCCGCCGGTGACGGCTCTTTCGAGCAGGTTGAACGGGGGCGCTATCTTGCCACCGTCGGCGACTGCGCGGCCTGCCACACGGCTTCCACACCGGACGCCAAACCGTTCGCCGGTGGCGTACCGATCGAAACGCCGTTTGGCCGTTTAGTCGGTGCCAACATCACGCCGGATCCGGAAACGGGTATCGGTAAATGGTCTTTCGATGACTTCCAGCGCGCGATGTCCGAAGGCGTGGGCCACGGCGGTAAACGTCTGTACGGCGCGATGCCGTTCACGGCCTACACCAAAGTGACCCGCGAAGATAACGCCGCCATCTGGGCGTATCTGCAAACCCTGCAACCGGTACATCACGAAGTGGAAACCAATCAGCTGCCGTTCCCGTTCAACGTGCGCGCCAGCCTGATGGGCTGGAACTGGCTGAACTTCAAAAAAGGCGAATTCAAACAGCAGATGGATAAATCCGCGGAATGGAATCGTGGCGCGTATCTGGTTGAAGGGCTCGGCCACTGCGGCACCTGTCATACGCCGAAAAACATGATTGGCGGCGATAAAGACAGCGAGTTCCTGCAAGGCGCTGTGGTGGAAAACTGGGTTGCGCCGGACATCACCAGCAATAAACACACGGGTATCGGTAACTGGACGCAGGAAGATCTGATGCAATATCTGAAAACCGGCTCTAACCGTTTCGATATTGCCTCAGGCCCGATGGCAGAAGAAGTGACGAATTCTTCGCAGCACTGGACGGATGCGGATCTCAAAGCCGTCGCGGTTTACCTGAAAGACAGCGGTCACGACAGCGGCAGCACCGCGCCTTCGCCGGTCAAAGCCGAAGACAGCGCGATGGTGGCCGGTAAAAATATCTACGCCGACCGCTGTTCCGCCTGCCACACGCCGTCCGGCATGGGCCAGGAAGGGTTGTTCCCGCGCCTCGCCGATTCCGCGCTGATCAACCAGCCAAACGCGACATCTCTGATCCGCGTTGTACTGGCGGGCAGCCGTCCGGTCGCGACCGACAGCAAACCGACCGCGCCGTCTATGCCGTCATTTGATGCCAATATGAGTGACGCGGACGTGGCAAACGTGCTGACTTACATCCGTAACAGCTGGGGAAATGCCGCGGCACCGGTTTCGGCAAGCGATGTGAAAGACTTACGCGCAGAGCTGAAGAAATAACCGGACGCCAGACAGGACAAAGGCCGCGAAAGCGGCCTTTTTTCTTACAGACGTTTGAAGACTTTTCGTGCTGAACGGTCAGTGCTGAGAAGGCATCTGCATAATCTGCACTAACAGGTGATCGTTGTTCTGACTCAGCTGCACAAGATGTTTGCATTCCACTTTGATAGCGGTGAGCTGGTCATCGGTCAGCGAGTACGGCAGGTTAATATCGATGCTGTACATATTTTGCTGCTCTGCCAGTTCAATCAGCCGGACGATGTTCGTTTCGTCGCTGACCTGCGTGGAAACCACCTGCAAAGCAAGGGCACGCAAGGCTTCCTGCTTCGATTTATCTTTTTTCGAACGGGATTTCAGAACCATGCCGAAGAACGGCATCACGCCATAAATAGCGTCGACAAAACTCCATTTCTTTTTGCAGGATGCGGACAAATATTCCATGTAGTCAAAGGACGCTTTTTGACTGCGCGCATCGGGTACCAGGCGATTTTCATTCATCCCCGTTTCCTCTTCCTGGTCAGGGCCTGTTCATTTGAACGTCTGTACAGAACGTGCGAAGGTGTGCTCAGTGCTCTGCCTGCTGACAAAGGATCTGCCGGCAGATAGATAATGCAGATCAATTTATGAAGCTAAATTTATTCGTCTGTATAATGGCATAATTCAACAACACTTTGCCAGTCGGTTCAGGCGCTTTCCATCACTGAAACGCACTTTGCTAGCATTTCAGAATTTAGCCAAAGTATTTAGCGGATATGGAATTTATGCCGCAAAAATGTCACGTTCTATTACGCTACCGCGATGGCGTCAGCAGACGTGTCACGCTATGCTACTCACCGGATTTCTTATAACAGCAAGCCAATGAATAGAATCGTTTTTGTAGAAGATGATGCAGAAGTCGGCAACCTAATCGCCGCCTATCTGGGTAAACATGATATCGACGTGCTGGTCGAGCCCCGTGGTGACACGGCGCAGGCGCGTATTGAGAAAGAAAAACCCGATCTTGTCCTGCTGGATATCATGCTGCCGGGCAAAGATGGCATGACACTGTGCCGCGATTTGCGCCCTATTTTCCCCGGCCCGATCGTGCTGCTGACCTCGCTCGACAGTGACATGAACCACATTTTATCGCTCGAAATGGGCGCCAGCGATTACATCCTGAAAACCACGCCACCGGCCGTTTTGCTAGCACGATTACGCCTGCATTTGCGCCAGAACCCGGTGCAATCCGCGCAAAACGAACAACCGGTTCAGACGCTGAAAAGCGGCAACGCCCTGCACTTCGGCCAGCTGTGTATTGACCCGGTGAACCGCGAAGTCACGCTGGTGGATGAAACCATCATTCTTTCCACCTCAGACTTTGATTTGCTGTGGGAACTGGCGACGCACGCGGGCCGCATTATGGATCGCGAAGCGTTGCTGAAAAACCTGCGCGGCGTGAGCTACGACGGGCTGGATCGCAGCATTGACGTGGCGATTTCTCGCCTGCGCAAAAAACTCTACGACAACACCCTCGAACCTTTCCGCATCAAAACCGTGCGCAATAAAGGGTATTTGTTTGCTCCGAACGCCTGGGAGTCTTTACAGGAATGAGAAAGCTTTTCGTCCAGTTCTTTCTGTTACTGCTGGTCTGTTTCCTGGTGATGGCGATGCTGGTCGGCCTGGTGTACAAAGTCACCGCCGAACGCACAGGCCGTCAGTCCATGAATGACCTGATGAAAAGTTCGCTTTACCTGATGCGCAGTGAGCTCAGGGAAATCCCGATTAAAGACTGGAACAAGACCATTAATACGCTGGATCTGAACCTGTCTTTCAAACTCCACATTGAACCACTCGGGAAGCGCAAACTCAGCCCGGCGCTGGATCAGCGCCTGAAAGACGGCGAGATTATTGCCCTCGACGACGAATACACCTTTATCCAGCGTGTTCCGCGCAGCCATTACGTGCTGGTCGTCGGCCCGATCCCGTATCTGTTTTACATGCACGAAATGCGGCTGCTCGATTTGGGATTGCTGATCTTCATCGGTCTGTCGCTCGCGCTGCCGGTTTTCCTGTGGATGCGCCCGCACTGGCAGGATTTGCTGCGGCTGGAAAACTCCGCGCTGCGCCTCGGGAACGGGCACCTCGACGAACGCATCGATTTTGATTCGACCTCCAGCCTCAACCGGCTGGGCGTCGCGTTTAACCAGATGGCGGACAACATCAGCACGCTGGTTGCCAGTAAAAAACAGCTGATTGACGGCATCGCCCACGAACTTCGCACACCGCTGGTACGTCTGCGCTACCGGCTGGCCATCAGCGAGAACCTGCCGGAGTCCGAACAAAACGCCATTAACCGCGACATCGGGCAACTCGAAGCTTTGATCGACGAACTGCTGACCTACGCCCGGCTGGATCGCCCGCAGGTGGCGCTGAATCTGGAAAAAGTGAATCTGGCGCACTGGCTGGAAGACAAGGTCGAGGATTTCCGCCTGATCAATGCTGAACGCACTATCCTTTATCAGGCGCCGGAAAACCTCGATTTCGGCGGCGTCGATTTACGGCTGATGGAGCGCGTGCTCGACAATCTGGTCAACAACGGCCTGCGTTATTCTCAGGAAATGCTGCGCATCAGCCTGTGGCTCGATGGCGAAATGGCCCATTTACAGGTCGAAGACGACGGCCCCGGCATTCCGGAAGAAGAACGAGTGCGCATCTTCGAACCCTTTGTCCGCCTCGACCCAAGCCGCGACCGTGCAACCGGCGGCTGCGGGCTCGGGCTGGCCATCGTTCACTCTATCGCCGTGGCGTATCAGGGCCGTATTGCAGTTGAAAGCAGTTCACTCGGCGGAGCCAGCATGCGTTTCAGCTGGCCGGTAAAACCCCTATTCAATCTGGCTGTTGAACAGCCTGACCAAAACCAGGAAGGGAGCTAATAATGACCATCGCGTATAAAAAATTGCATGACACCTTCGCCCGTTTATCCCGCTTCGGCCATTTATCGGCGATTGCAGGCTGGGATGCAGCGGCTATGATGCCCCCGCAAGGCGGCCAGGCGCGCTCCGAAGCGCTGGCTGAACTGAGTGTGCTGACGCATCAGATCCTCACTGCGAAACAGGTCGGCGAATGGCTGGAACAGGCCGGTGGCGAGCAGCTGAACGATGTGGAACAGGCGAACCTGCGTGAAATGCGCCGTCATTATCAGCAGGCCGCGCTGTTGCCGGAAAGTCTGGTACAGGCAAAATCACTGGCTGGCGCACGTTGCGAACAGGCATGGCGTATACAGCGCAAATCCAACGACTGGGAAGGTTTCTCCGATAACCTGAAAGAAGTTGTAAAGCTTAGCCGTGAAGAAGCCAAACTGCGCGCCGAAGCCGCGGGTATCAGCCGTTATGACGCCCTGCTCGATTTATATGAACCGGGAATGACTTCGCAGAAACTCGACGTTCTGTTCGGCGACCTGAAAACCTGGCTGCCGGACCTGCTGCAAACCGTAGTGGAAAAGCAGAAAACAGAATCCCGCATTGCGCCGCAAGGCCCGTTTGACATCGAAAAACAGCGTCAGCTCGGCCTGAAAGTGATGGATCGTCTGGGCTTTAATTTCGATGCCGGTCGTCTGGATGTCAGCGCTCACCCGTTCTGCGGCGGTGTTCCGCAAGACGTACGCATCACCACGCGTTACAACGAAAATGAATTCCTCAGCGCCATGATGGGCGTGATCCATGAAACCGGTCATGCACGTTATGAGCAAAACCTGCCGAAAGAATGGCTGGGTCAGCCGGTTTCCAACGCACGTTCAATGGGCGTTCATGAATCGCAAAGCCTGCTGTTTGAAATGCAACTGGGTTGCAGCGAACCGTTCCTGAAATCGGTGTATCCGCTGGTTATCGAACAGTTCGGTCAGCGTCCGGGGCTGGATGAAAGCAATTTCATCAAGCTGAACCAGCGCGTCCAGCCGGGCTTCATCCGCGTTGACGCCGATGAACTCAGCTATCCGGCGCACGTCATCCTGCGTTATGAAATTGAAAAAGCGCTGATGGAAGGTGAAATCGAAGTCGACGATATTCCGGCCTTGTGGAACAGCAAGATGAAGGAATATCTGGGCATCGATACCGTGGGGAATTACCGTGACGGTTGCATGCAGGATATCCACTGGACCGACGGCGGTTTTGGTTACTTCCCGACGTACACGCTCGGCGCAATGTACGCCGCACAACTGTTCCAGTTCGCCAATAAAGCGATCCCAACCTTGCAGGATGATATCGCACGCGGCGACCTGACAGCATTGTTCCAGTGGTTACAGCAGAATATCTGGCAACACGGGAGCCGGTTTACCACAGACCAGCTGATGGCGAATGCAACCGGAGAGACACTGAATCCGGGGTTCTTCAGGGCACACCTGGAGAATAGATACCTGTAAGGTAGCAGCCTGGCATTGAATTCAAATTCAAGACCTTGGGTTGCCACCCAAACTGGCCTCAGGGGTGGCTTATCGCCGCCACCCCTAAGAACCCCTGGCTCTTTCACTACGCGCTGCCGCTGGCTGGCTATGTTTCAGGTGCCACAGCTATTGCCGCGAAAACTTGCCGCTACGCGGTTCCCTCACTGGGTTTCGAGCCACAGGTCTCGAAACGCTGCGTTCGGCAAGCTTTCTGAAAGCGGCCGGAAACTTTCCAACTCGCAACCTCACTGCTGATAGTTATCTAAATAATGCAGTTGAATTTAGATAAGCCTCCAGTACCGCGGCACCAGCACCGGCACATGAAAAACCAAAATTTCACCTTTCTGAAAGGTACCGAGCCGCCACCGCTGCAGCCCCACCGCATAACCCACTGATTTCCCTGAAATCCCCAGTTTGTACATTCCGTTACACGCCGAAACCAATCACTCACGGACTTCGTGAGTGAACCCGCCTAGTATTCTTCATACCGGCCCCGCAGTGGGGTGGACACTTAAACGAAATTCCGAGGAATTAAAGATGAAAAAAGTATTAGCTCTGGTTGTAGCCGCTGCAATGGGTCTGTCTTCTGTCGCTTTCGCTGCTGAAACTACAGCAACTCCAGCGCCAGCCGCTGCTGCAACGACTACTGCTGCTCCAGCGCATGCTGCTAAGCACAAGACTCATAAGAAAGTAGCTCAGAAAGCTCAGGCTGCTAAAAAACACAAAAAAGCCGCTAAGAAAGCTGCTCCGGTAGCTCAGAAAGCACAAGCTGCTAAAAAACACGTGAAACACGCTAAAAAAGCTGCTCCGGTAGCTCAGAAAGCACAGGCTGCTAAAAAACACGTAAAACACGCTAAGAAAGCTGCTCCGGTAGCTCAGAAAGCGCAGGCTGCTAAAAAACACGTGAAACACGCTAAAAAAGCTGCTCCGGTAGCTCAGAAAGCGCAGGCTGCTAAAAAACACGTAAAACATGCTAAGAAAGCTGCACCAGCTGCAAAAGCAACTCCAGCAGCATAAGTCGTAAAGAAGTCTTTGTGAGCGTATCTACTCACCATTATCAAGACTGATGACTTAACACCCGGTTCGCCGGGTGTTTTTTCTCCGGTTCTTTATCTTGAGGTACTGATGGAAGATGCTGCGCCGCTACCTGTTCGAAATCACCCTGTGCTCTCTGATCCTCTGCGGTCTGATCACCCTGTTCTTCTACTTCTGATGTCATTGTGATGTACCCTGAGATGGCGCCCGCCGTCTGCTCAAAAGATTGAGTTATCAGACAAATATATCCACCACGAAAGATAACCGTCTATAATCGTTCCATAATAACTGGTTCACGGGTTCTCCCTGTTTTCAAGGTCAGAATGTTATGCGCATCGCGTTACCGCTGTTTTTGTGCTTTTTCTGTTTTACCGCCAGCCCTCTCGTTCATGCAGATTCTCCGGATGATGCAGATAGCGACGCACCTGCTATCAGCCTTAAAGAAAAAACCGCCCTGTTCTTCGGACACGATCAGCGCACTCCTGTTGCTGCCGCCGCACACTGGCCGTGGCAGGCAATCGGTCAGATTGAAACGGAAAGCGGCAATTTATGTACCGCAACCTTAATTTCTAAACACCTGGTTCTCACCGCAGGCCACTGTGTACTGGCCCCTCCGGGGAAAATCGACAAAGTGATCGCCCTGCGTTTCATTTCGCACAACCAGAAATGGCGTTATCAGATCACCGCATTACAAACGCTGGTTGACCCGAAACTGGGCAAAAAACTGAAAGCTGACGGCGAAGGCTGGATTGTGCCACCGAAAGCAGCACCGTTTGATTTCGCGCTGATCCGCCTGACAGATGAAAAAATCGCATTGCCGATCAAGCCATTACCACTTTGGGAAGGCTCCCGTGACGACCTGACCGCCGTGCTGAAACAGGAAGGCAGAAAGGTGACGCAGGCAGGATATCCGGAAGATCATCTGGATGATTTGTATGTCCATCAGGACTGTCAGATCACCGGTTGGGCGCAGCCTGGCGTGCTTTCGCACCGTTGCGACACGCTGCCGGGCGACAGCGGTTCTCCGTTGCTTATCAAAAATGCAGAAGGCTGGTCGCTGATTGCGATTCAAAGCTCTGCACCGGCGGCTCAGGATCGCTATCTGGCTGACAACCGCGCGCTGGCCGTGCCGGCAATACGCGACGCCCTGAGCACATTGTCTTCCGGTGTGATCAGCGCCAGCTCCCCGGCGGCCCCTGCCGCACAATAGTTTATTGAATCCGAAAACGAAAAAGGCCGCTGAAAAGAGGCCTTTTTGATTTTTTAACTGGTCTAATCACTTAAATACCGTGCTATTTATGCAGTTTACTCACGAATGAGATTTTTGCGCAGAGGGTATGATGGTTCTGTTCTGCCCTAACAAGGTTTTCGAATACTGATGTCGTCTTGCCCGCACTGGTTGCGGGCTTTTTTTCGCCTGCAATTTGATACAGTTTAAAGCCCTTTACTCACCAGCTGCGCGGCCTTGACGAAGACTTCATCCTCAACGCCGTCGCCTTTCTGACGGCCAAGCTTTTGCAGTTCTTCAATCAGACTTTCGCGGTTTATGGGTTTCTGTCCGGAAATCAGCCCCATCACAGCGGCGCCGATCGCCAGACCAATTAAACCGGTTTGTTCTTTTTCATCGATCACAATGTTCACCCTGGTAATAAGCCCGTTTCAAAATTAGCAGAAATTCGATTCATTGCTCTCTGATATCTCCGGGCGTACGTTGACTCAAATTTTCATAAACTCACGGAGATATGAGAAATGGCAATTCCAGCTTACTTATGGCTCAAAGATGACGGCGGCGCGCTGATTAAAGGCGGAGTGGATGTTAACGGACGTGAACATAGCATCGAGGTGAAAGGATTTCATCACAACCTGATGATCCCGACTGACAACGCAACAGGGAAAGTTACAGCTACACGCATGCACTCCCCTTTGCTGATCGTAAAAGATTTTGACTGCTCAAGCCCTTATATTTACAAGGCTGTGGCAACAGGCCAGAACCTCGAATCAGCTGAAATTAAGTGGTATCGCATTAATGATGCCGGTCAGGAAGTGGAATATTTCAACATGCTTTTGGAGAAAGTGCGGATAGTTTCGATTTCTCCTGCAATGGCCGCAGCCAGCAATCCAAATGAGAACCATATGGAAACGGTTGAAATCCGTTACGAGAAAATTACCTGGAAGCACAACGACGGCAATATTATTTTTGCCGATTCGTGGAATGACCGTCAGACAGCTTAGTTTGAGAGGGGCGAAAGCCCCTTAATCGTAAATCCATTTCCCTGCCTTGGCTGATTCAGCAAACATTCGAACCGTAAGAGGCTTTCTGGTCTTTTCTACTTCTTTACGCTTGGCCTTAAACCAACGAGTTAACAAAGGGAGATTTTCCCACGGAAAGTAGCAGGACCAATTTACGGCAGATAAATCGACCTTAAAGATTTTTTGATAGGCTTCGAGAGCGTCTAAAAAATCATCACCCGGAGCGAAATCCTGAAGTTCTGTGTCAAACTCAAGAGGCACCTCCCTCTTCAAATCAAAATCGTAGTAGCCGGGAATTTCCTCACGGAACATTGATAAAACCTGGTCGTCCATTAGAAGTATGTCCATGCAACACGATGCTCTGGCCGTGCAATCAGGTTATATTTTGATTTAGTTTCCGTAGCAACTCGCTCAACCAATATTATTGCCATCGCGTAACCAACAAAAGGCACATACCTATCTATCAAAGCTGCCCATTTGGTAGTCTGTCTCATTGTCAAAGTGTTGAACGATTTACCTACAGGCGTCCAGGCTTTGATACCAAATGGCAGCTTTGCCTGTTTCAAAATTGCCCTCGCTAACTTGGACGCTACGCTGGTACCTGGTATTGCAGTCACCATTTTGCTTGGAACTGGGATGTAGGGCTGCCCTGTTATAATTAGGGCCGTAGCAGTGGTATCAAGGCCAAGGTGGTTCGATAAGCTTTCAAGAAAAATTAGACCGAACAACTCTTGGTTCGTCAGATTAGCATGCCCATGGTAGAAATAAGTCCCACCCAACTCTTCGGTAGTATCCATTCTCAATATCCATTTGATTAGAAGGGTTTAAGAATACGCCGCGCTTAAATCACTTTCAATAAATCGAATGAACGTCTCCATGTCTGGCTCATCAGGAGATTGCAAAAACAGGGATGAATGAAATGATAATGAACAGGTCAAACTACTCATGCAAAAATGGCACTATGAGGCATCAGCCCCAGAGTGCCACTAAGGGAAAACCGGTAATTTTAAAGCCAATAAATATAATTAATTACCGACTAGCTGTTCCATCGTCTGCAAGATTCGTTTATCTGAAATCGGGTACGGCGTGCCCAGCTGCTGGGCAAAATAGCTGACGCGAAGTTCTTCAATCATCCAGCGGACTTCCTTCACATCTTCGCTTTGCTGACGAACCGGCGGCAGTTTGTTCAGCCATTGCTGCCACTGCTGCTGGATATTTTCGACTTTCAGCATCTGCGCTCGGTCGCGGTGAGCATCCATCGCCAGCTTGTCCATCCGCCGCTCGATAGCCTGTAAATAGCGCAACGTATCCGGCAACCGTTTCCAGCCGTTTTGCGTGACAAACCCGCGATAAATCAGGCCGGACATCTGCGCTTTAATATCAGAAAGCGCCAGCGCCATCGTGATATCAATCCGCCCTTTCAGCCGTTTATTGATGTTAAAGACCGTCGTCAGGATCTGCTCAACCTGAATCGCGATTTGCACTACGGTGTCATTGAGATTAGCGCGCACATGCTCGTGGAGCTTCGCGAAATCTTCCTCGCGCCACACCAGCCCGCCGGATTCCGCGATCAGTTTATCGATACCGCAGGAAATACAGTCGTCTATCAGATCCAGCACTTTGCCGTAAGGGTTGAAATACAGCCCCAGCTTGGCTTTGTTCGGCAGCTTTTCATGCAGGTATTTCACCGGCGACGGGATATTCAGCAACAGCAAACGCCGCATCCCGGTAAGCATCGCCTGTTGCTGTTCCAGTTCGCTGTCAAACAGGCGGATCGCCACGCTGTCTTTCTCATCGACAATCGCCGGATACGCTTTCACTTCATAACCGCCGCGCTTTTGCTCGTAGCGTTCCGGCAGCGTGCCGAAACTCCAGACATGCAAATCGCGCTGTTCGATACCGTCATCGGCCACCGCAGAAAGCGTCTGCTGAACCTGCTCTTTCAGGCCAGACTTCAGCGCTGTCAGGTCCTTGCTTTCGCGCAGCGTTTTGTTTTTCTCATCAACAATGCGGAACGTCATTTTGAGATGATCGGGCACCTGATCCAGATGCCAGTCTTCGCGGTCAATGGTCACGCCGCTCATCTTGCGCAGCTCTTTTTCCATCGCATCAAGCAGCGGCATTTCGAACGGTTTGATGCGTCCGAGCAGCGCATCGGCATAGTTTGGCGCAGGCACAAAATTGCGGCGAACCGGTTTAGGCAATGACTTGATCAGCGCCATAATCAGCTCGCGGCGAATGCCGGGTATCTGCCAGTCAAACCCTTCCTCGCTTACCTGATTGAGCAGCGGCAACGGGATATGCACCGTGACGCCATCGGCGTCGGTGCCCGGCTCAAACTGGTAAGTCACGCGCAGTTTGAGATTGCCCTGATGCCAGAAATTCGGGTAATCATGGGCGCTGATGTTGCCTGCACCCTCTTTGATCAGCATGCTTTTTTCGAAATTCAGGCTGTCCTGCGGCTGCTTTTTCCACCACGTATCGAAGTGCTTCGCCGACACCACTTCCTGCCCGATGCGCTGCTCGTAGAACAGGAAAAGCGTCTCGTCATCGACCAGAATATCGCGGCGACGTGATTTGTGTTCCAGCTCTTCGACTTCGGTACGCAGGCGCAAATTGGCGCGGAAAAACGCATGACGCGTCTGCCAGTCGCCTTCCACCAGCGCATGGCGGATGAACAGCTCGCGCGAGACCACCGGATCGATCGTTCCGTAATTCACCCGGCGGGCAGCCACAATCGGCAGGCCGTACAGCGTGACTTTTTCCGTCGCCATCACCGCACCCTGCGCTTTTTCCCAGTGAGGTTCACTGTAACTGCTTTTCGCCAGATGTTGCGCCAGAGGCTCAATCCATTCCGGCTCAATGCGGGCGGCGATACGCCCCCACAGGCGGCTGGTTTCGACCAGTTCGGCCACCATCACCCATTTCGGCGGTTTTTTGAATAAACCGGACCCCGGGAACACCGCGAAACGGGCGTTCCGCGCGCCGGTATATTCCTGTTTATCCGCGTCTTTCTGCCCGATATGCGACAGCAAACCGGTCAGCAATGCACAATGCACCTCGCGGTATTCCGCCGGTTCACTGTTCACCGGCAGCCCGAGTTCTTTCACCACCTGACGCAGCTGAGTGTAAATATCCTGCCACTCACGCACGCGCAGATAGTTGAGGAAGTCACTGCGGCAAAGCTTGCGGAACTGCGCCGAAGACAGCTCTTTTTGCTGCACTTTCAGGTGATCCCACAAATTCACGAACGCCAGGAAATCAGAATCTTTATCCGCAAAACGGCGATGTTTTTCGTCAGACGCCTGCTGTTTATCCATCGGACGCTCACGCGGATCCTGAATCGACAGCGCGGCGGTGATGATCATCACTTCACGCACGCAGCCGTTTTTCTGCGCTTCCAGCACCATGCGCGCCAGACGCGGATCGACCGGTAACTGCGCCAGCTGGCGGCCCAGCGGCGTCAGCGAGTAACGGCCATCGACCGCATTATTGATGGCGTTCAGCTCTTCGAGCAGGCGCACGCCGTCCTGAATATTGCGTTTGTCCGGCGCTTCCACAAACGGGAATGCCGCGATATCGCCCAGCCCCAGCGAAGTCATTTGCAAAATAACGGAGGCTAAGTTGGTACGCAGAATTTCAGGATCGGTAAATTCAGGGCGCGACAGGAAATCCTGCTCCGAATACAGACGGATACAGATACCTTCGGAAACACGTCCACAACGGCCTTTACGCTGATTGGCCGAGGCCTGAGAAACCGGCTCAATCGGCAGGCGCTGCACTTTGGTACGGAAACTGTAACGGCTGATACGCGCGGTGCCGGGGTCAATCACATATTTGATGCCCGGCACGGTCAGCGAGGTTTCCGCAACGTTGGTCGCTAGAACGATACGGCGGCCAGCGTGTGACTGGAACACGCGGTTCTGTTCGCTGTTCGACAGCCGCGCGTACAACGGCAAGATCTCGGTATGCGGCAAGTCCAGGCGGTTCAGCGCATCGGCGGTATCGCGAATCTCTCGTTCACCGCTCATGAAGATCAGGATATCGCCCATGCTTTCGCGACCCAGTTCATCCACAGCGTCGAAAATCGCCTGCAACTGGTCGCGGTCAACGTCGTCCGCATCATCCACAATCGGGCGATAACGCACGTCAACCGGGTAAGTACGGCCGGAAACTTCAATGATCGGCGCGTTATTAAAATGCCGGGAGAACCGCTGCGGATCGATAGTCGCAGACGTAATAATGACTTTCAGATCCGGGCGTTTTGGCAGCAACTGACGCAGATAACCGAGTATAAAGTCGATGTTGAGGCTACGTTCGTGGGCTTCATCGATGATCAGCGTGTCGTACTGCATCAGCATGCGATCCTGCTGGATCTCCGCCAGCAGAATGCCGTCGGTCATCAGCTTCACCAGCGTGTTATCGCTGACCTGATCGTTAAAACGGACTTTATAACCGACGGTATTGCCGAGCGTGGTATCCAGCTCATCGGCGATACGGTTGGCGACAGTACGCGCCGCCAGACGGCGTGGCTGTGTATGCCCGATCACCCCTTTAATGCCGCGCCCGAGTTCCATACAGATTTTCGGGATCTGCGTGGTTTTACCGGAACCGGTCTCACCGGCGACAATCACCACCTGGTGGTCGCGGATGGCCTTAAAGATGTCATCTTTTTTCTGGCTGACCGGCAGATTTTCCGGATAGCTGATTTTTGGCCGCGAGGCTTCACGGGCGGTGACTTTCTTCAGGCTTTCGGAAATGGCGTTCTGAAGCTCAGCCGTTAATGCTTCAACGGCCTGAGGGTTGGTGTTCTGATCAAAAGTCTTTTTGGCACCCTGCAAACGACGTTGCAGGCGTTGCCGGTCACGTAGCATCAGCCCGTCTAACTGCGCTGATAATGCCGCGAGCGGTGATTTCACGTTCGATATTCCTTGTTGCAAGTCAGCAGACTGAATGTGCAAAGCATCCGTCATCTGAATTAGAAATGATTTGAGGCGGGTTCATACGAGCCTGTTTGCCAATATGTTAACACAAGCTATTGAGGATGAAGAAAGTTCGACAATTTTAGCCTTTCGTGTCTTGTTCAAAAATACTGAACGGAGGTCTCGAAATATTGCGCTATCACTGAATAAGCTTTGTGAATAAAGTAAGTTCCATTCCGGGGATGTTCTGGTTATAAAATCTGCTCCCCTATGTTCACACAGTTAAGGAACTCACTAATGAGCAAAGTACTCGTTCTGAAATCAAGCATTCTGGCTAACTTCTCTCAGTCTAACCAACTGGCCGATTACCTGGTTGCACAGTATCAGTCCGCTAACAGCGGTTCTACCGTAACTGTTCGTGACCTGGCTGCTGACCCGATCCCTGTACTGGATGGCGAACTGGTTGGCGCACTGCGTCCATCCGATGCTCCGCTGTCTCCACGTCAGGAAGAAGCACTGGCACTGTCCAACACCCTGATTGAAGAACTGCAAGCGCATGACGTGATCGTTATCGCTGCACCGATGTACAACTTCAATATCCCTACACAGCTGAAAAACTATTTTGACCTGGTTGCTCGTGCTGGCGTGACCTTCAAATACACCGAGAAAGGCCCTGAAGGTCTGGTGAAAGGCAAACGCGTTATCGTTCTGACCAGCCGTGGTGGCATCCATAAAGACACCGCAAGCGATCTGGTTGCCCCTTACCTGTCTCTGTTCCTGGGCTTCCTGGGCATGAGCGACGTTGAATTCGTTTACGCGGAAGGTATTGCTTACGGTCCGGAAGTGGCGACTAAAGCACAAACCGATGCGAAAGCAGCGATCGATGCAGCAATCAAAGAACTGGCTGCTGCATAACATCTGTTATCACAATCTGAGCCATCATTCACTTTAGAATCTTTCAGACCCGCTCAGATGATGTTGTGATAAAGCACTTGCGCGCCGAATGGCGCGCTTTTTTATGCCTTAATTTCCGGGTTACTTCTGCAACCACTTCCCGTTAATGCCGCGCACGTACTCACCTGATGCGGCTCTGGCGACCAGCTTTTGCCCGGCGAGCCTGGCGACGTCGTCGGTGCTGACGTTATTATCCTGCGCCACCTGCTGATATTGCTGTTTGCGCGCATCGTTGATTTTTGCCGCCAGCGCGACGCTTTCTGAATCCTGCTTCACGGGCGCCAGATAGCCGGAAAGCGTTTCACCCACGCGCCCCTGCTGTTTGGCTTCATTGAGCGTTAACGCAAAAGCCTGGCTGCAAAACAGTAATCCGCTGGCCAGGATCATCAGGCTGAATCTTTTGAACAATACTCCGGACATACAGGCTCCTAGAACAAATCGCTTTGATTTTTCAGCAGGTTCTCGACATCCTTGTCAACTTTGATATGAATTTCATGCTCGATTTTAACGTTCATGTTTATCGTGATCGGCTCTTTCGGCGCCGCCAGCTCGATGCGCGGAACACAGCCGCTGAGCATCATCACGCTGAGCGCCAGAGATGGCCCGACGAGTCGCAGTTTCATTGTTCCTTCCTCACTGTTTGTTCCTTTTTCTGTCCGGCAGAAACCGGACCTTTCGACAGCGCATCAGCAGGCAATGACACCTCCTGTTGCAGCCAGTCCTGAAGGTTGTCGCCAAAACGCAAACTGCGCCACAGCTGGTAAATGTTTTCCTGATGGGTGTAATTGAGCACGATTTCGCGCTTTTCCTTATCGCCGCCGTGAGTCGTGTCGGTGTAATTCACGCCGTCGACTTTCGCCGCCATCGTCAGCATGCCCAGATTATCGAGGCTGACCTGCGCGTCGGAACGGCTGATTTCCATGTAACGCAACAGACTCACCACCATTTTATTGGCAAAATTACCGCTGGCCATTGCATCGGCAAATTGCGGATCCAGACGCAGCGTCAGGCCGCCGTCATTTTTGATCCACCCGTTCTGAATGATCCATTTCGGATTCTCAACAAACAGCGGCAGTTCGCCGTAAATCACCCCGGACATCGCCAGTTGTTTGGGTTTCAGCGCCGTAAACAGCTCGCTGAGATTGATTTTTTCCAGTTTCAGCACCGCCGCATCGTGTTGCGGCATTCTCAGCGCCGACAGGCTCAGATGCCCGCGCAGCATATCCACGCCCAGATTGGTGAGCGTCAGCGGTTTGCCTTCGCTCCACGGATAATGTCCCTGTAAATCGGCGGTGATATTTTTCATCGCCACCAGATTATTCACCTCGCCAATACGCAGCGTGACGGGCTTTTTCACGCCGAGCTGCCAGACGGAATCCTGCAAACGGTACGGCAGACTGAAATCCAGCCCGCTCAGGTCGCCGTCTTTCATCCACAGCCCGCCATTTTTCACCACCCAGTGACCACCGGCGACAAAACCCTGACCCCGTGCGGCGGAAAACGCCGACTGCGCGTAGAAACTCCCGTCGCGCAGTTTGATGTTGAGATCTGGCGTCAGAAGCGTCTGGAAAGACGTCAGTTGCTGCTTCGGCCACCAGGCTTCGCCGCGCAGACGCTCACCGTCCCAGCGTCCGGTCAGCCGGATCGGGCCAATCGGTCTGGCGTCCAGCATACCGCGCATACCAAAACGATCCGGGCTGTCGCCGCTGAGTTGCAATACCAGCGTCGCAGGCGGCAGATAACCGCCGTTGGTGAGCGCAATTTTCTTCGCCACCAGTTTGATGTCGCCTTTGAATACTGTCGGTAAATCAGGATATTGCGGTTTGAATCGCGCAGCCGGAGGGCGCAGCCAGACCAGGGGTTTATCCAGCGTCAGGCGCGGCGCTTCCACGTCGACCAGGCCATAGTGCAGACGGTCGAAACCGGTCGAAAGGCTGTTAATGCTGATCCGGTTATCGTGCCATTGCCCTTTGCCGGACATATCCCAGCGGCCGTTAAGCGGCGGCAGATGCCCGTTACCCCAGTAGTTGAAATCCCACTGCCCGGCGTCCGGCCAGAATTCCTGCGATTTGCCGCTGAGGTGCAGATCGAATTTACCCCAGAAGCGGTGACTGGCTTTCAGAATCGCCTGCAATGGCCCGCTCACGCCCTGCGCAGATACTTTCACGCCCGCCAGCGGCCAGCGTGCGTCGGTGATGGTCAGCTCCGGCGTCGGTTTCCCCCACGCGCGCAGCAGTGAACCGCTGCGCAATAACAGCGTCGGGTTCAGCACAGAACCGCTCAGTTCGCCGGGCAATGAGGCGCTCAGAGAAGTGGCCTGCAAATTCGCCTGCCCGGTCAGCCGGAAACCTAAATTGCTGTCGAGCAGCCCGATGCGTCCCGGCCCCATGCTCAGCACCACGTTGGCTTTACCGTTGTGGCCCTGCGTCAGCACGTTCAGACGCGCGGTGATATTGGTCTGATCAAACGCCGGTGACCAGTCGCTGAGCGTCAGGTTAACACCACCGGCCAGCGGCTGCGCGGCATACGGCCAGCGCCATTGCCCTTGTGAAATCTGCAATGCATTGCCGTTGAGTTTCCACGGCAGCATCGCCAGCGGTTTGTCGCTGCCTTTTTCCGTCAGCGTGAGCTGGCCTTCCGTTGCCTGCCAGCTGAGAAGAATGTCCAGCGGAGATGGAACCTGCGCGGTTTGAATTTCTGCATGAAGCTCGCCGGACTCCGGCAGCTGATCGAATGTTGCGGGCAGAAGCAGTTTGCCGCTGAGCGTGACAGGTTGTTCGCTGCCGGGTGGGATCAGGCTGAACGAATGGATCGCCAGCGTACGGTCGGCACCCAGCACGGCGTCGAGTTTCAGCGCGTCGCCGCTCACGGTCAGATGCTGTACGCCGCCTTCGCTGCTGAGCTGAACCTGCCCCGCATAACGCTGCCAGGGCGTAACGGAAAGTTGCGTCACGTTGACGCGCCCGTCGGGCAGCAGATGTTGTAAATCCGCCACGGAGAGCGGCGTTGAGGCGTCACTTTTTGGCAGTTGCGCCAGACAGGCAGTATCGACTTTCAGCGCATCAATATTGAGCGCCCAGTGCCCGGCTTCTTTGCTCAGGCGTGCATTTTCCGCAGTCGCCAGTGCGCATTCACCGGCGGAATAACGCAGCCCCGGCAATTGCAACACGCCGTCCGACCAGTGCGGCGCACCGCTGAGCGTCAGTTGTGTTCCTTTCGGGAGCCAGTGGCTGGCAACCGGCGGCAGCCAGCTCGGCACCGTTTTCCACAACCCCCACATCAGCAGCGCGAGAATCACCACTATACTCAGGATAATTTGCGCGCTTCTCTTCAGTCCGTTCCTCATGACTTGCCTTGTTTTGCACTTAATCGTCTGACCGCCCGCAAGATATCATAATTAGCGTAACAACTGATGGTTGAAATACCAGTATCCGGCACCCAAATAGCACAGGAAAAATTGTCGGCACCCCGATGCTCTGTTAGTTTGGTGGCATATTGCGAATTGTTTCTGAAAATGTTTATTCCTTATAAAACATACGGAAACGGTTTCGCCAGAGATTCAAACTCACTGCGGAGAAACACCATGAAAGTGGCTGTCTACAGTACTAAAAATTACGACCGGAAATATCTGGAACTGGTCAATGAACATTATGGCTATGAACTGGAATTTTTCGATTTTCTGCTGTCCCCGCAAACTGCAAAAACCGCAGCCGGTGCAGATGCCGTCTGTATTTTCGTCAATGATGACGGCAGCCGCGAAGTGTTGCAGGAACTGGCTTCTCTGGGGATAAAAACGCTGGCGTTGCGCTGCGCGGGCTTTAACAACGTCGATCTTGAGGCGGCGAAAGAACTGGGCATTTCCGTTGTGCGCGTTCCGGCCTATTCACCGGAAGCCGTCGCAGAACACACCGTCGGCATGATGATGTGTCTTAACCGCCACATTCACCGTGCTTATCAGCGCACCCGCGAAGCCAACTTCTCACTCGAAGGGCTGATTGGTTTTAATATGTACCAGCGCACCGCCGGTATCATCGGCACCGGTAAAATCGGCGTGGCAACGATGCGTATTCTGAAAGGTTTTGGAATGCGGATCCTGGCTTTTGACCCGTATCCAAGCCCGCTGGCGCTGGAACTGGGCGCAGAATATGTCGATCTGGATACGCTTTACGCAGAGTCTGACGTAATTTCCCTGCACTGCCCGCTGACGCCGGAAAACCACCATCTGCTCAACGCTCAGTCCTTTGCCAAAATGAAAGACGGCGTGATGATCGTGAACACCAGTCGCGGCGCTTTGCTGGATGCAACGGCCGCCATTGACGCGCTGAAAAAACAGAAAATCGGCGCGCTGGGTATGGATGTGTATGAAAACGAGCGCGATTTGTTCTTCGAGGACAACTCAAACGAAGTCATCCTCGACGACGTTTTCCGCCGCCTGTCTTCATGCCACAACGTGCTGTTCACCGGCCATCAGGCATTCCTGACCAGTGACGCGCTGACCAGCATTTCTGAAACCACGCTGATGAACATTGATCAGCTGACCAAAGGGCAAAACTGCCCGAACCTGCTGACGGCGTAGCCCTGTCATAATGTTCAAAGCCCGCTACGGCGGGCTTTTTGCTTGTTACAGAGACTCAACCTGGCGGCTCAACACCCTGCTGATTTCCGGCCCGTATCCCGTGATTGTCAGCACTTCGCCGGTCAGCGTGACGGATGAAAATGGCAGACTGCTTTCCCCGTCCACCATGCCTTTGAGCGTAATAAAATCGGTGTTTTCCACGCGGTCATAGCCCCCGCGGTGATCGTGCCCGGCGAAATACGCGCGCACGTTATAGCGGCATAGCAATTCCACCAGCGTTTCGCAGTTCCACAGGTTATGCGTGTTCACCGGCGTCAGCGGGTAATGGCCGAACACCAGCACCGTTTCGCCCTGCGCACGCGCCTGTTTCAGGTTTTGCTCAATCCATTCCAGCTGTTTACGCCCTACCGCGCCGTTCCACGGCTGCGCCTGCGACTGCTGGCATTCGGTCAGTTCATCGAGCATAAATTCTGCCAGCTGACGGTCTTCGCCGTTGGCATGATTGCAGTACAAACTGACGTCGTTGCCGTCAATCACCAGAAAACGAAAGCCCGGCAGGCTGAACTGGTAATAGCTTTTCGGCAATCCCAGCGCTGGAGACTGCGCCGCCAGATGTTGGGAAATCACCTGCGCATCGTGGTTACCAATGAGCACGGCGTGCGGATGGCGCAACGCCTCGTAGCGCGCCAGCACCGCCTGATAACTGCTCCAGTCGCGATCCACCAGGTCGCCCAGCGTAACCACGAAATCGAGCTTTAAATCATTCAGCTCATTAATCGCGGTCGCCAGTTTATTCAGGCTGTTGCGGTAATGACGCTCTTTTTGTACATCGGCATCGGCGTATTGCGGGTCCGCAATCAGCCCGAAACGCAGCCTGACGCCTGAAACTGCCGCGTCATGCATATCCGGCAACTGATACAAAGCACTCACGTTGCCCAGAGCCCGTTCCTGCGCTTCCGATAACAAAGGGGATGAGGTGATGACGGTCATAAGATGCTCCGGTTGTTCTTAACGAATCCCAGCCCGCATGAAGGATTGAACGAACTGACGTTGAAAAATAAGGAATAAGGCCAATAACGGCAGCACCGTCATCAGCGTTGCCGCGCCGATAAGCGCCCACTGCACGCCCTGTTCCGGCGCGGAAAACAGCTGAAGCCCGACGGTTATTGGCCGCACTTTTACCGAATCGGTAATCACCAGCGGCCAGAGGAAATCGTTCCAGTGAAAGCTTACCGACACCAGCGCAAACGCCACGTATACCGGTTTCGCCAGCGGGATATAGATTTTGCGCAGAATGTAAAAACGGCTGGCACCTTCCACAATCGCGGCTTCTTCGAGCACCAGCGGAATGCTCCGGAACGTCTGGCGCAGCAGGAAAATGGCAAACGCCGAGGCGAAATACGGCAGCGCTATTCCGAGCAGACTGTCGCGCAGGCCGAACGCGCCGATCGTTTTGTAGTTATTGAGGATCAGAACGTCGGGGCTGATCATCAGCTGCAACAGCACCAGCGCAAAAATGATCCCCGCGCCTTTAAGTTTAAACCGTACCAGCGCGTAGGCGGCGAGCGTCGCTAAAATCAGCTGGCACACAACAATCATCAGCACCAGCAGCGTGGTATTGAGAAAATAGCGCCCGAACGGCGCGGCTTGCCAGGCGTTGATAAAATTCTGAAAAGTCAGCGGCGCAAACAGGGAAAAGCTCCCCTGTTCAGATGCCGGATGAATCGCGACCCAGACCGACACCAGCACCGGCAAAAACCACAAAAACGCCGCCAGCCAGATGGCAATATTCAGGCACAGACGGCCTGCGGAAAACGTCCGCACCGGCGTTAACGTCATCGTCAGGCTGCTCATTGATAGTGCGTCCTTTTATCCAGCAAATTGAATTTGATCAGCGCAATCGTGGCAAGAATCGCCAGCAACACCACGGTCATCGCCGAGGCGTACGGCAAATCCCAGTAGCTGAACGCGGTGCGGTAGATATAAAACAGCAACAGACTGGTGCTGTTATTTGGCCCCCCGTTGGTCATCGCAATCACCTGATCGACGATGCGGAAGGCGTTCATCGACGCATTGATCAGGATAAACAGCGTGGTCGGCATCAGCAGCGGCCACTGCACGCGACGGAAAAAATAGCGGCGCGACGCCCCTTCTATTTCTGCCGCCTCAGCCAGACGCGGATCGATTTGCTGCAACGCCGCCAGATAAAAAATCATAAAGAATCCGGCTTCGCGCCAGACGGAAACCACCATCAGGCTGTAAAGCGCGGTCCCCGGTTCGCCGAGCCAGTTCACGGCGGGCAGCGAAAACAGCGCCATTAGTTTGTTAAGCAACCCGAGCTGCGGTGTATAGAAAAACAGCCAGAGATTGGCGATCGCCACCATCGGCAATAATGAAGGGATGAAAAACGCGGCGCGAACCATCGCGTTACCGCGCAAACGGCGGTTGACCGCCAGCGCCATCATCAGCGCCAGCGCGACCGACAGCGGAATGGTGATCACTGCATAAAGCAGATTGTTGCGCAGCGACAGCATAAACGTGTCGTCATCAAGCAGCGCCCGGTAGTTATCCAGCCCGACAAACTGCGCCGGATGCCCGTTGCGTGCGGCGCTGAACACGCTTTCCCAAATCGTTGCCAGCGCCGGATAGTGGGTAAACAGCAGCAAAAAACAGAGCGCGGGCAAAATCAGCAGATAACCGTAAATCTGCAAAGACAACCCGCGTGTGCGGGCTGCCGGGGCAACAGCGTGAAGCGTGCTGTGAGGAATGCTCATCCGAGAGCCTTACTGATACGGTTTCAACAGACGGTCCGCCTGTTTTTGTGCAGAACTGAGCGCGTCGGCTGGCGTTTTCGCCTGCGTCACCGCCGCTTCAATCGCATGGTTCATCAGCTCCTGAATCTGCACGCTGTTGTACGTCGAGAGTTCCGGCTGTGAGTATTTCAGCTGCTCACGCGCCACCAGCGCCTGCGGAACCTGTTTCACGTAATCCTGCATCACCGGTGTTTCCCACGCGGCAGGCGACGTCGCAACATAACCGGTCGCGATGCTCCAGCGCGCCGCCTGTTCAGGGGCAGAAACCCAGCGGATAAATTCCATCGCCGCTTTCTGCTGCTCAGGCGTCGCGTTTTTGAACACATACAGATTGCCGCCGCCGGTCGGGCTGCCGCGCTGGGTTTTCTCCGGCAGCATCGCTACGCCGAACGGGAATTTCGCGTTGTCACGCACCGTCGTCAGGTTGCCGGTGGTGGTCACCATCATGGCCGTTTTGCCGTCGATGAAATCCTGCGGCGTGGTGCCCCAGGCTATCGCGCCTTTCGGGGAAACCGCGTCTTTCTGCGCCAGATCCGTCAGCCATTGCAGCGCTTCCACGTTGGCTGGCGTGTCAAACGTGACGGCGGTGCCTTTGCCGTTATCGAGATGGCTGCCGTTGGTGGCGGCGATGCCCTGGAAATTCCAGTAACCGTTTGGTGTGGAAGGGATTTCGATGCCCCATTGTTTAACGTCGTTGCCGTCACGCACCACCAGTTTTTTACCGAAATCCACCACCTGCTGCCAGTTGGCCGGAGGCGTATCGCCGTTCAGACCCGCTTTCTCAAACGCCTGTTTATTCCAGTACAACACCACCGTCGAACGCTGGAACGGAATGCTCCAGACTTTGTCCTGAATGTGACGGATAAAAGCCGGATAGAAGCCGTCGATCCACTTTTTCCCATCCGCGTCATTAGCAAGATCGCTCACCGGCACGATCGCGCCCGCATCAATCAGTGAATAGGCCTCAATGTCACCGATCACCGCCATTTGCGGCGCGTTGCCCCCGCGAAACGCCGTCAGAGCTTTCGTTACCGTCGTTGCATAATCCCCGGTATACACCGGCTGAATACTGATATCCGGGTGTGTTTTCTGAAAATCTTCCACCAGCGTATCGACCGTATGGCTGATTTTTCCGCCCACGGCAATCGGGTAATACATCTGCAATTTCACCGGATCCGCCGCAAAAGCAGAGGTTCCGGTGATCAGCAAAACAGCGGTAGCAAGGCGTGAAAAGCGATGAACAAGTGACATGATTTTCCCTTCGGCAAGTGTTGTTGTAAGTGTAGAAAAATGAATTCACGACGATAAATGGCCGTCAGACGGCGACTCTCTGGCCGGAGGGCAAACAAAATTCCTCCGCGTCATAACAGCGTTTTCCGCCCGTCGTGAAGAAAAAATATTGTGCGCTGGTCAGCCATTGCAACCCGACCGGCTGGCCTTCGTCAAAACGCTTCATACCGGCCACTTTTACGGTCAGCGGCTCTGCGGCACCGGCGATGGAACACACCACCAGCGTATCGGCACCCATATATTCGTGGCTGATCACCTGCGCCGTCAGCCCGGCCTGCGTGGCATCGGTCAGCTGAATATCTTCGGCGCGAAGCCCGAGGCTGAGCGAGGCATCACCCGGCATTTCCACCACCGGAACCGGCATAGCGGCGAGATAATGATGTTCACCGCGACGCGTCAGCGGCAGGATATTCATCGGCGGCGCACCGATAAATTGCGCCGCAAAAATGCTTTCCGGGTTGTTGTAGAGATTGTCCGGCGTGTCGTGCTGTTCGATGCGCCCGTCGTTAAGCAGAATGATTTTGTCCGCCATGCTCATCGCTTCGGTCTGATCGTGGGTGACGTACACCATCGTCAGGCCGAGTTTTTTCTGAATCGCCCGGATTTCGCGGCGCATGCTCTGGCGCAGTTTGGCGTCGAGATTGGACAGCGGCTCATCCATCAGGCACAGCCGGTTATTGGCGATCACCGCACGTCCGAGCGCCACGCGCTGTTGCTGACCGCCGGAAAGCTGCGCAGGCAACCTGTCCAGCAGCGGTTCCAGCTCCATCAGCCGGCTGACATCCGCCAGCCGCGAAGCAAATTGCCGCTTATCTTCGCCACGCGCCCGCAGCCCGAACAGCAGGTTTTCCCGCACGCTCATGTGTGGAAATAACGCATAGGACTGAAATACCATCGACAACTTACGTTGTGACGGCGTCAGCGCGGTGACGTCGGATTGCTGGAAATAAATCGCTCCGCTGTCAGCCGATTCCAGCCCGGCAATCGTGCGCAACATGGTGGATTTTCCGCAGCCGGAAGGGCCCAGCAGTGCAATAAACTCGCCCTCTTCCACATCGAAGCTGATGTCATTGAGCGCAACTTTATTGCCCCAGGTTTTGTGTATGTGATGGAGTGATAAATAACTCATGTTTGTTGCCCGTCTCTGACCGGTGATGGGCATAACCTAGCGGGGTTAAGTGACGCTTTTATGAAATTTGGTTTTTTTCACTTGCAGTGATGGCGGGATCGAGGAAGTTTCGGTTTCTCACTTGCAGTGAGGGGCTGAATTCTCAGAACGAGAAAGTTTCGGTTTCTCAATTGCATTGATGGCTTGATCGAGAAAATTTCGGTTTCTCAATAACTGTGATCGCTTAACTCACAGCGCCGAAACCGACCAAAGAGGCCCAGGACGGGGCCTCTTTGGAATCTCCACGTCTTTTTTACTGCGCGCTATCGCTGGCTGGCACTGTTTCAGCAGCCACAGCTATTGCCGCGAAATCTTGCCGCTACGCGGTTCCCTTACTCGGTTTCGAGCCATTGGTCTCGAAACTCTCGCTCGGCAAGCTTTCTGAAAGCGGCCAGAGGCTTATCTAAATTCAACGGCATTCCGTTTTCTTGCTTAACTTCTGATAAAAACAGTTACTCATTTTTAAAAAACAGTCAGCGGCAAGGTTGCGAACTAAAAAGCCAGTGGCCGCTTTCAAAACGACGTTGAGTGAGCGGTGAGAAACGGCGAGAGTCTGTTTTCGAGCAGGTTCGAACCCGAAGCGAAAGAACCGCGCAGCGGCGGCGTTTGCGGCACTAGCCGGAGTTGCTGAAACAGTGCCAGCGAGCGGCAGCGCGCAGTTGAAAAGCGCGGAGTCCAGAGGCCCGCGCGTTACCGGGTCTCTGGTCGGTGTGGGCCGACGCCCACGACCTTGAGCTTGAACTTGAATTTAAACTTGACGCCCCCCCCCGCACGGGCGGCCACCCCACAGGTTTCCCGGTCTAAAACACCGGGCTTAACCGTCCGCACGCCGCCGCAATACGCCGCCCGGCCTCAATCACCGTGGCGTTGTCTGTGGCAATCGACAGCCGGAAGTATGGCGACAAGCCGTACGCACTGCCGCCCACGCCGGAGACGCCGTTTTCCAGCAGATAATCCATCACATCGGCTTCGTTTTCGATTTTCGCGCCGCCCGGACGGTAACGCCCGATCAGCCCCGCACAGCGGCAAAAGACGAAGAAACCGCCCTGTGGCTGTAAAAGTTCCAGCCCGTCAACGCCGGAAAGGATGCCCGTGATGTCATCGCGCCGCTGCTGATAGGCCGCCACCTGGGGTGCGAGGAAATCCAGCCCGCCGGTGTACGCCGCCAGCGCCGCGGCCTGGCTGACTGAACTGGCTCCGGAGCTGATTTGCGACTGCACCACGGTCATCGCGGTGATCAGTTCTTTTGGCCCGGCCCCGAAACCGATTCGCCAGCCGGTCATGGCGTAGGTTTTAGAGACGCCGCCGACCAGCAAACTGCGCGCCTGAAAATCGCCTGCCACGTTCAGCAAATTACGGTGTTCGCGGCCATCAAACAGAATGTGTTCATACAAATCGTCGAGCATCACCAGCACCTGCGGATGCGCGCGCAGTACATCCGCCAGCGCCTGTAATTCTTGCGCTGAATACACCGCACCGCTCGGATTCCCCGGATGGTTAAGCACCAGCCAGCGCGTGCGCGGCGTAATGCTGGCCGCCAGTTGCGCCGGTGAAAGCTTATAACCCTGCTCCAGATGGCATTCCACAAACACTGGCGTGCCGCCGTTAAAACGCACGCTGTCCGGGAACGTCGGCCAGTACGGCACCGGCACAATCACTTCATCGCCGTCATTTAACGTCGCCGCAAACGCGTTGAAAATGACCTGCTTCGCGCCGTTGGCAATCATCAGATTGTCGATGCCAAATTCCAGGCGGTTTTCTTGCTGCAATTTTCGCTGTACTGCCTCACGCAGCGCCCTTATTCCGGGCGTTGGCGTGTATTTGGTCTCGCCGCGTGCAATCGCCTCATACGCCGCCTGCTTGATGTGCTCCGGCGTATCGAAATCCGGTTCACCGGTGGTGAGATCCAGAATATCGACACCGGCCTTTTTCAGATCATTAGTGCGCTGCTTTGCCGCCGCGTTGGCCGAAAGCGAAACGCGTTGCACGCGCTGTGACAACGAAATCGTCATACCGTTATCCTTATATCAGAGCGCGGGCAAACCCAGGTTTTCGCGCAAAGTGCTGAATTCATACTCTTCGCGGAACAACCCGCGACGGCGTAATTCCGGGATCACCAGCTCGACAAACAGCGAAAGCTGCTCCGGCATGATGGCGGGCATAATATTGAAACCGTCCGCACCGCCCTGCTCCAGCCAGTGCTGGAAATCATCGGCGATGTCTTCAGCGGTTCCCACCAGCACGCGATGCCCGCGTGAACCGGCAGCAATCGCAGCCAGTTCACGCAGGGTCAGATTTTCGCGGTAGGCCAGATCCGTCAGCAGTTTCACACGGCTCTGATTGCCTTCACCGGCAGGCACATCCGGCACCGGGCCGTCGAGCGGGAACGGGCTGAGATCCATATTAAAGCGGGTCGAAAGCTGACGAATGCCGTTATCGATATCCACCAGTGAATTGAGTTCACGCCAGGTTTCACGCGCTTCTTCCCGCGTGCGCCCCACGATCGGCATCACGCCCGGCAGGATCAGCACGTGATCCGGATTACGCCCTGCTTCTTTCACCTGCTGTTTCTGCGAACGGTAAAACACCTGCGCTTCTTCCAGCGTCGCGGCGGCGGTAAACACCACTTCAGCGGTGGCGGCCGCCAGCTTCTGGCCGTCAGCGGAAGAACCCGCCTCGATAATCACCGGACGTCCCTGCGGTGAACGGGTGATATTCAGCGGCCCCTGCACCTGGAAATATTTCCCGCGATGATTAACCGGCTGAATTTTTTCATTCACAAAATACTGGCCGCTGTCTTTATCCGGCTCAACCGCGCCTTCCTGCCAGCCTTCCCACAGCTTAAACGCCACATCGAGAAACTCGTGCGCCACGGCGTAACGCTCGGCGTGCATCGGCATATCTTCACGACTGAAATTGCGTGCCACGTCGGTGGAAAACGACGTCACCACGTTCCACGCCGCCCGGCCATGACTGATGTGATCCAGCGACGAAAAGCTGCGCGCCAGATTAAACGGATCGGTAAATGTGGTCGATGCGGTCGCCGCCAGCCCGATGTGACGGGTCTGCACTGCCAGCGCCGCCAGCAACGTCAGCGGCTCGAGGCGCGCCATGGTAGAAGGCAGGCGGTAAACGCTGGTCGCCAGCGCGTCACCGATGAAGAACATATCGAACTTGCCTTCTTCGGCTTTTTTGGCGATCCACGTCAGCCATTCAACGTCCGTTGGCGAACCGAGCTTTTCGGTTAAGCGCCAGCCGCTGACGTGATGCCCAAGCGGTTGAACAAACAGGCCGAGGCGCAGCTTTCTGGTGTTTTCTGAAGAAGAAATCATGAAATGTTCCTAAGAATAATGTTGATTTTCTGTCGCCCGCAGGGCTTTTTCGATGTGTTCAGCGGCCATGGAAAACGGCAGGCGCGCCGCGTTTTCGGCGGAGAACTTCACTTCACGGGCAATAGATGAAAGGATTTCATCGCGGTTACCGTTGAATTCAGGCAGCGCCAGCGGCGCATCGTACTGCCGCAGCAGCGCCAGCAGGTCCGGCTCCGGTTCGCCGTTGTCACTTTCCATCAGCGACTGCACCAGCAGACCGAAACCGACTTTCTCGCCGTGCAGCCAGTCGTGCAGTTCAGGCTGATGGGTAAAACGGTTGTGAATTGCGTGCGCCACGCCCGGTGCAGGCGTTTCATCGCGCATGCTGTTGGCCATACCCGCCGCCGCGATATTGGCGTCGATCACTTTAATCAGCGCCGGGGTCACTTCATGGCGGACGTTATCAAGCACTGCCTGTGCGCCATATTTCTCAAAGGTTTCCACCGCCAGTTTTGCCGCCTGAATCTTGAGATTCAGCGCCAGGCTGTCGTCGTTTTTCTGTTTATACGGCCGGAATTCGTACCATTTCGCCAGTGCATCCACGATGCCCGCTTTCAGATAACGCACGTCGTTTTGCGCGATGACTTCGCTGTCCACCAGCACCATCAGCGGCATACGCGATAACGGCTGGCTGCGGACGTGCCCGCCGTGCGCGTTGTAAATAATGCTGACCGGCGACCAGGCGGCGCAGGTGGCGGCCACCGTCGGCAGCGTCACCAGCACAATGTCATCAATCAGATTCGCGATGGCTTTCGCGCAGTCCAGCACGCGTCCGCCGCCGATACCCAGCACCAGCGTGGCGTTTTGCGCCCGCACGGCGTTGAGATGTGTTTCGATCGCGGCATCGGTGCATTCGGTGGTCAGGAAATTCACCTGCCAGCGGATCCCCGCCTCACGCAGGCTGTTTTCCATCTGCGGATTCACCGCCAGCCAGGCTTTCGGGCTGGTGATAATGGCGATTTCATTCGAATGAACGACAAGAAGTTCGCCGGTGCGGGCACGCAGCCCCGGCTGATGGTGATAGGTTTGCGGTGATTTTATAGCGAACACGATGATGCCCTATTCTCTGGTCAGTAATTGAATAAACTGCCTGCCCGTAATAAACAGGAATTCGGATATTGGATATATTAAGTCGTTATATAAACATCGTACGAGAATTGAAAAAATAAACAAAGTTCTGATTACGGATCCTTATTCACTAATTCGCAATAGAATAGATGAATTTTAGCTATAGCATCAAAACCCCTTGCATCCTGTGCTGGATCAAAGAAATGATAGCGTTGTAAAGGGTTAATTTAATGAACAAAAACAGAAATGTCGGAAACGGTATTATCCCGGTCTTTATTATTGTTTTTGCGAAACGCATTAATTAACCCTCAGAAAAACAGAGATTATTATGGCCTCACATCCGATTGATTTTCTTTTACTTGGCAATAATTTTGGCACACCGGAAATGCGGGAAATCTGGTCAGAAAAAAACCGTCTGACGCAGCAAATAAATGTCGAAGTGGCGCTGGCATTAGCCGAAGGCGAACTCGGGGTGATCCCGCAACAGGCAGCACTGTCGATTGCGGAACTGGCCGACGCCAGCCAGCTGAACATTGACGACATCGCGGCGTCCGGTGCGCAGATGAAACATTCCCTGATGCCGGTGCTGACGGCACTGCAAAAACAGTGCGGCGAGGCCGGAGAATACATTCATTACGGCGCGACTACGCAGGATATCGTCGATACCGCCACGGTTTTACAGCTCGCCCAGACAATGACAGTGATCGTGCGTGACGCCACCGCGCTGGCGGACGTGCTGAAAAATCTGGCGCGTGAGCATCAGTACACCCTGATGGCGGGCCGTACCCACGGAATGCAGGCGCTGCCGACCACGTTCGGCTTTAAAGTCGCCGTCTGGCTGGATGAATTTATCCGCCATCTTGACCGCCTTCAGGCCATCACGCCGCGTTTGCTGACCGGCAATCTCAGCGGTGCGATCAGCACCTATGCCGCGCTCGGCGAAGCGGGCCCGGAAGTCGAACGCCGCACGCTGGCACGCCTGAACCTGAACACGCCGAATATCGGCTGGCAGGCAGCGCGCGACCGTTTCTCCGAATACGCCAGCACGGCAGTGCTCATCAGCGGCACGCTGGGCAAAATAGGCAACGAACTTTATAACCTGATGCGCACCGAAATTAATGAAGTCGAAGAACCGTTCAGCGCGGGGAAAATCGGCTCGACCACCATGCCGCATAAACGTAATCCGGCGGCGATTGAAGGCTTAGCCAGCCTGACCGCCCCGCTTTTACATAGCGCGTCGCTGATTTATCAGTCGATGCACGTCGAGCACGAACGCGATGCCATGAGCTGGCGCGCGGAGTGGATCGCCCTGCCGGAAATCTCGATTTACCTTTCTGCCCAGTTGCAAAATGCCCGCGCTATTTTGTCCGGCCTGACGGTCAATAAAGCCCGCATGCTGGCGAATTTGCAGATGCAGGACGGCCTGCTGCTGTCGGAAAAAGTTATGTTTGAAGCCGGTAAAAAACTCGGCAAACAGACGGCGCATCATCTGGTTTACGAGTGCGCTATGCAGGCGTTCGAGAACCGTCTATCTTTTAAAACCGTGCTTTTAGCACACCCGGTTCTGGCCGCCAGCATCTCAGAAGAAGATCTGGACCACTGGCTGGATCCGGCAAATTACATCGGCTGTGCGCCGCAAAAAGTGGATGACGTGATCCGCTTCGCCGAACAGTCCGGTCATTTATCATCCCCGGAGAAACCTGCGATATGACCCCACATTTCCGGCGGCTCAGTTCAGACGACAGGCACGAATATCTGTCGCTGATGCTGGCCGCGTACGCCCCGATTAAAGCCCTCGGCATTCAGTTTGACGCGGCCACCGCCGATCTGGCGCGGGTGACGAAACATCTCGATGAACATGCGGTATTTGGCCTGTTTGACGGCCAGCGCATGGCAGCTTCGGTCACTTTGCGTTTCCCGTGGGGCACCCTGCCGGGCCCGATGGGCCTGCCGCATATTGGCTGGTTCGGCACGCACCCGGAATACACAGGCCAGAATCTTGGAAAACGGCTGCTGGAATGGCTGGAAGACCACATTCTTATCGGCGAACTCAAAGCCCCGGCGTATTCGCTTGGCACCGCCACCAGCCATCCGTGGCTGCGCGAAATGTACATCAAACTGGGTTTTCAGCCGGTCTTCGAAAGAGACCTCGGCAAAGGCCATATCACGCTGTATCTGAAAAAGATCCTCGACGAAGAACGCCATGCCGGATGGCTGGCGCGTCAGTCCGCTTAAGGAGTTTTACATGTTGAATACCGGCCAGAAACATCAGGCGCTGGCGAAATTCATTGAGGATTTTCGCCATAACATGCACCGCCATCCTGAGCTTTCCAATCAGGAATTCGGGACCACGGCGCGCATTAAAGCCGTGCTGGAAAATCATCAGATCCGCGTTCTGAATCTGCCGCTGAAAACCGGTCTGGTGGCCGAAATTGGCGGCCAGAAAGCCGGTAAGCTGGTGGTGTTACGTTCCGATATCGATGCCCTGCCGATCGAAGAAAAATCGGGCGTGGAATACACCTCGGAAAACCCCGGCGTCATGCACGCCTGCGGCCATGATTTCCACACCTCGGCGGCGCTTGGCGCAGCGATTTTGCTCAAAGAACGCGAGGAAACGCTTGCCGGCACCGTGCGCATTTTATTCCAGGCAGCGGAAGAAACCGGCCACGGCGCGCCGGCGCTGATTGAAACCGGCGCGCTCGACGACGCTGCCGTGATTTTTGGTATTCACAACGACCCGACGTTGCCGGTCGGTATTATCGGCAGCAAAGACGGCGCACTCACCGCGGGCGTCGATCGTTTTGCCATCACCATTTCAGGCACCGGCAGCCACGCCGCCCGTCCGCATGAAGGCAACGATCCGATTATTATTGCCGGACAAATCATCGGCGCATTGCAGACGCTGATTGCGCGCAACGTGCCGTCAGATCACAACGCGGTGGTGTCCGTCACGCAGGTTCACAGCGGCAGTACGTGGAACGTGATCCCCGATTCCGCCTGGCTCGAAGGCACGGTGCGCTCGTTTAATCAGGACACCCGCGAGCTTATCGAACGCCGTTTCCGTCAGGTGCTCAACGGCATCGCCGCTGCCTTTAATACGCAAATTGAACTCGACTGGCAGCCCGGCCCGCCGTCGGTGGTGAATACCGCTGAATGGGTGGATTTTGCACTGGCGCAGGCCGCCGGTTCGGGCTTTGAAGCGCGTCGCGTGGAAGCCAGCCCGATTGGCGAAGACTTCGCCTTCTATCAGCAAAAACTGCCCGGCGCATTCCTGATGATCGGCTCGGGCGGCCCGTTCGCGCTGCATCACCCGGAATTTCGCGTCGATGACCGCGCGCTCTTCCCGACAGCACATTATCTCGCGCAGCTGGCCGTTAACGCCCTTGAACACCTCAGCCCGCAGGCCTGAAACAGGAAAAAAACATGACACTGACTTCATCGCTGGCAAAGCTTATTGTCAGTGCAAGTCCCTCCGCTGAAGCGCGGGAAAATGCCCGCGAAGGGCTGCTCGATTTTCTGGCCGTCACCCTGCCCGTTGTGCGTGGTGAAGCCGGCGATTCCGGGCTAAAAAGTTTGCAACAGATTTACCGTGCAGACGATGCACAGACGCGCGCCGTACTGCTCGGTTACGCCGGCCATGCGCTGGATTTCGATGATTTTCACCCGGATTTTCGCGGTCATCCCGGCGTGGTGATTTTGCCTGCTTTGCTGGCGCTGGCAGCCGGTCGCCCCGACATCAGCGGCGAGCAGTTTCTCAATGCGTGGGTGACGGGCGTAGAAACCGCCGGTCGCCTCGGGCTGGCTGCCGGTTCGCAGCATTACAAACTGGGCTTCCACAATACCGCCACGCTCGGCACGATTGCCGCGGCGGCGGCCTGTGCGCGGCTGGTCGGCGCCAGCGAACCGGAAACAGCCCTTATTCTTGGGACGGCGGCTACGCAGGCGGGCGGTTTACGCGCGCAGTTTGGCAGCGCGGTTAAACCGCTGCACGCCGGGCTGGCGGCTCAGATTGCGGTCACGGCCACCCTGCTGACGCTGGCCGGTTTTCACGGTCAGGCAGAAAACGTGCTCGACAGCTTTTTCACTGCTTACTGCGCCGGTCAGCAGCAACCTGAGAAACTCACCGAAAGCTGGGGCGCGCCGTGGCGTATCGTCTCACCGGGGCTGGAATTCAAACCTTATCCGACCTGTGGTGGCACGCACAGCGCCGCCGATGCCGCGCGGGCAATCCGCCATGACTGGCTGCAACAGGGAAATCTGGTCAGTGACCTGAAAAATGCGGTGGAGAGGATTGAAGTGTCATTCCCGCCGGGCGGCGATATTGCGGCCTCGGTGCGCGTGCCGGCAAACGGTATTGAGGCGCGTTTCAGCCTGGAATACGTAATTGCCGCCAGCCTGCTACGCGACGCCTTGCTGATACAGGATTTCTCAGAAAACCCGCCGGATGCCGAAATCGCCGCGCTGGCCGCCCGTGTCACCCGTCATCCGGATCTTAGCGCCCCGCCGGACGAGCTAAACCCGGCTGCGCGTTTTCATCAGGTGACCGTATTTTTACGTAACGGAGAAACGCGGCAAAAACGCTTTACGCGTCAGCAAAGTCTGGCGATTGCATTCGATTTACCGGGGAAATTGCGCGCCTGTTTGCCGGATATGACGGACGCACAGCGGGCAAATATTGTGGCGCTGAGCAGGCTGGAAAGCCGCGACAGTTTGCCGCAGCTGTGTGATTTACTTTTCAGAGCAGATTCTACAACACGGTAGACAGGAAATTGCGGACACGGATGTTCTCCGCTTCATCCAGCACGGTTTTCACCGGCCCCGACGCCACGATTTTTCCGCCTTCCATAAAGATCACGTTATCGGCGACTTCCCGTGCAAAGCCAATTTCGTGCGTCACGATCACCATGGTGATCCCCGAATGCGCCAGCTTTTTGATGACCTGCAACACCTCGCCCACCAGTTCGGGATCGAGCGCCGATGTCGGCTCATCAAACAGCATCACTTCCGGATCCATCGCCAGCGCACGGGCAATCGCCACGCGCTGCTGCTGACCGCCGGAAAGCTGCTGCGGCCAGTCATCTTCACGGCTGGCTAACCCCACCTGCTGCAACAGCGCGCGGGCTTTGGTCAGCACCTGCTGACGGCTTTGTTTCTTCACGCGCAGCGGCGCATCGGTAATGTTTTGCAGCACCGTGCGGTGCGGGAACAGATTAAATTGCTGAAACACCATACCGGTACGGCTGCGCTGAGCGGCGATTTTCCCGCTGCTCAGTTCATGCAGCGCATTGCCTTTTTGCCGGTAGCCGACCAGTTCGCCACCGATACGGATGGTGCCGCCGTCGAGTTTTTCCAGATGATTAATACAGCGCAGCAACGTGGATTTCCCGGAACCGGATGGCCCTAAAATCACCGTCACCGAACCCGCCGGAATATCCAGGCTGATTTCATCGAGAATGGTGTTTCCTGAAAAACGTTTGGTGACTTTACGGAATTCAATCGCCTCACCCATGGCTGGTTTCTCCTGCATTCAGGCCGGTGTTCACCGCCCGCGGCGTCTCGTCACGCGGTTTGGATTTACGCTTCACCTTGCGCAAACTGCTGCGGCTGAAATGACGCTCGACGTAATACTGAATCACCGAAAGCAGCGACGTCAGCACCAGATACCACAGCGTCGCGACCAGCAATAACGGGATCACTTCATACGTGCGCTGATAAATAATCTGCGCGGAAAACAGTACGTCTTGCAGTGAAATCACCGACACCACCGCAGTGGTTTTCAGCTGACCGATCACTTCATTACCGGCTGGCGGCAAAATCGCCCGCATCGCTTGTGGCAACACGGTATGACGGAATATGGAAGCAGGCCGGTAACCGAGGGCACGCGCGGCTTCAATCTGGCCGGTGCCCACGCTCTGGATCCCCGCACGGATAATCTCAGCGGCATACGCCGACTGGTGCATCACCAGCGCAATCACGGCGGCGCTGAACGGGCTGATTAATGAGTTGGCCGACGCACTCCAGATTTCCCCTACCCACGGCAGCGAAAACGAAATGGTCGGATACAGCGCGGCAATGTTGTACCAGAGAAATAGCTGAACCAGCATCGGCACGCCGCGGAAAAACCAGGTATACCCCCAGCTCACGGCGACCAGCACAGGATTGGACGATAACCGCATCAGCGCCAGCACGGTGCCACCGGCAAAGCCGAAAATCACCGAAATGGCAGTCAGCTGCAACGTCATCAAAACGCCCTGCAAAATCGACGGGCCGGTGAAGTTTTCGGCAATCACTGACCATTCAAAACGCGGGTTATTGAGCATGGAATGGGCGGCGGCGCCCAGCACCAGAACGACGATCAGGGCGCTTATCCAGCGCCCGATGTATTTCTTACCGACGATCCGCAGTTCTTCCGGCTGCTGACCGTGTGTTTCAGTGCTCATCCGAAAATCTCTTCATTACGTTTGGATTCTTTCACTGCGCCAAAGCCAATCGACCATTTATCGAGGATCTTCTGATAAGTTCCGTCTTTAATCAGCGAGTTAAGCGATGCCTGAACGGCCTCTTCCAGCGCAGATTGTTTCGGGAACGCAACCGAAACCGGTGCATCATCCACATGAATGGTGCCGGACAGCGCCAGCGGTTTCACCTGGCTGACCTGATACGTCAGGCCTTCATACGGGCCAAAGAACATCGGCACGCGACCACTGACCACGGCCTGCACGCCCGACGGACGGTCCGGGAATACGGAAATTTTGATCGGCTGCTTGCCCGCATCGGTACAGGTTTTGCTGGCCGCTTCGAGACGCCCGATTTGCGTCGTGCCCGCACCGGCACCGATTTCCTGCCCGCAAACGGCGTCAAAAGACGTAAACGGCGCGATATTGGCGTCTTTACGGGAAATCACGCCAAGGCGCGACGCATCGTAATAGCTGACAAAATCGACCTGCTCGAGGCGTTTTTTGGTGGCGTTGATATTGGAAAGCGCCACGTCATAGCGGCCTGATTTCAGCCCCGGAATAATGTTGTCGAAACCGCCGGTATCCTGCCAGCGCACTTCCACGCCCAGACGCGCCGCAACGGCATTCATCACGTCAATTTCACGGCCCGCGAGGGTTTTATTGTCTTCCTGGAAAAACGTGGTCGGCGGCGTATTCGGGTTGGTGCCCGCGACAATATATCCGCGTTTGGCAATATCAGCTGGCAGTTTACTTTTCAGCGATTCAACGGCAGATACATGGAAAGTGGTAGAGGAAGGAACAATTTGCTCAGCTGCCCACGCAGTCGATAAATTCCCGGCAATCAGCAGCGGGAGCAATAACTTGGATAATGTCATGACGGGACCTTTTTCCTGGAGTAAACCCTGTGAAAAACCACAAATATAATGTGGTAAAAACGGCAGAGTTTTTGCTGTTTATATTTCATCTCTGAATTAACACCTGTTCTGCCGATAGAACTGATTTTGCGGGTATATACCTTTTGGTGACAAATGAGAAAATGAGATAAGGATTTCACAAATATGGGAATGGTTATTACGCTGGCGCGTGGGTAATTCACACCTTGGGTTGTAGCGACAAAACTTCAAACCTTGGGCTCGCCGCCCAAACTGGCCCAAAGGGCGCGTTAACGCGCGCGCCCTCTGGACACCCGCGCTTTTTAACTGCGCGCTGCCGCTTGTAAAGTATGTTTCAGGTACCACAGCTATTGCCGCGAAATCTTGGCGCTACGCGGTTCCCTTACTCGGTTTCGAGCCATTGGTCTCGAAACTCTCGCTCGGCAAGCTTTCTGAAAGCGGCCACGAGCTATGTAATTCAGCAAGCTTTCTGAGAGTGGCTCGAGGCTTATCTGAATTCAACGGCATTATTTAAATAACAGTCAGCGGCAAGGTTGCGAACTAAAAAGCCAGTGGCCGCTTTCAAAACGACGTTGAGTGAGCGGTGAGAAACGGCGAGAGTCAGTTTTCGAGCAGGTTCGAACCCGAAGCGAAAGTACCGCGCAGCGGCGGCGTTTGCGGCACTAGCCGGAGTTGCTGAAACAGTGCCAGCGAGCGATAGCGCGTAGTTGAAAAGCGCGGAGTCCAGAGGCCCGCGCGTTACCGGGTCTCTGGTCGGTGTGGGCCGACGCCCACGACCTTGACCTTGAACTTGACGTCCCCCCCCCGCCCAGGCAGCCCCCCCACAGGGTTTCCCGATTTCCGCAACTCCATAGCTACTATTGTTCTTTTACATCCCTTCCCCCTGACTTTAATAATCGTTGTTAATGATGTGTTGCGATTAAAAGGGAAAACGATGGGATACCGCATAAGTTTGCTGGAAAAAAGTCCGCTGGATGAACATGAGGATGCCGCCGGGGCGCTGCGCCGGACGCTGGAACTGGCGAAGCTGGCGGAGCGCTGGGGCTATCACCGGTTCTGGCTGGCGGAACATCACAACACCGACAAACTCGCGATCTCCTCGCCGGAAATTGTCATCGCCTGGATCCTCGCGCATACGCAAAAACTGCGGGTCGGCTCGGGGGGCGTGATGCTGCAACATTACAGCCCGTATAAGGTCGCCGAGAATTTTAATCAGCTGGCGTCTCTCGCGCCCGGTCGTGTTGATATCGGTATCGGCAAAGCGCCGGGCGGATTGCCGCTTTCTACCCACGCGCTGCAATACGCTGTCGATCCGGCGCGTAAAGGCGAGTTTGCGGATCAGCTGCGTCAGCTCGATGACTGGCTTTCTGTGCCGGTTCGCGGGCGTGGCGTGGATTCCCTTTCGGCCACGCCACAACCGCCGCAGTCGGCATCGCGCTTTCTGCTTGGGGCGAGCGAACAAAGCGCCCGGCTGGCGGCCAGTCTCGGCTGGGAATTTGTTTTTGCCGCGCACCTTAATGCCGACGAACGCGATATTTCCAGCGCCCTTTCCGCTTATTCCTACGACAGCAACGGCAGACGCGCACTGCTCGCCGTGCCGGTGATTGTGGCCGACACCACCGCTCAGGCCGCACGGCTGGTGGATAACACCCAGCGTTACCGTGTGACCGGCAGCGACGGCCAGAGCGTAAACGTCGGCAGTCTCGAACAGGCAGAAACGTATATCCGGCAATCTGGCGCGGCGTCGCATCAGATTGAAGAACGCCAGTCGGACGTGCTGCACGGCACCGGCGAGGACGTTCACCGCCAGCTGGAAGCGTTGCAGGCCCGCTATGGCGTGGAAGAATTCATCATCGACACACCGGTCGCTCAGCCAAAGGCGCGCCTGCGCTCACTCGAACTGTTAGCCGCGTCCAGCGTGGCGCTGGCATAAGGAACCGAACATGAGTCATCTGATCCGCCTTGCCCAGGAATCTGAAGCCGCAGCGCTGCATTCGCTGCTGCAAAAAGCCTATGAACCGCTGCTCGAACACGGCATCCATTTCACCATCACCCGCGCCAGCGTGGAGGATGTGCGGGATGTGATCCGCAATGAAACCACTTATGTGCTGGAAAAAGACGGCGAACTGACGGCCACGCTGACGACCCGTTTTCTGTGGACACCGGCGAAAAATCATCTCGCGCCCTGGCCTTTCGTTCACTGGTTTGCCGTGGCGGAACACGCCAAAGGGCAAGGTTTTGGCGGCGAGATTATCCGTTATGTCGAAGAGACGTTTTTGCGCGACACGCTGAAATCCCCCGCCGTATATCTGGCGACCGCCATCAAACACCCGTGGCTGACGGATTTGTATCAGCGCCGGGGTTACGAGCCGTTTCATACCGCGACTAACCCGCTGGGCGTCGAGCTGGTTTATCTGCGAAAAGTGCTGATTCAGCAGGCTTTCGACGCGCAGGAACAGGCCCCGCTGGTGCGCTCCATCGCGGAATTACGCACGCTGGTTTGACCGCGCTTCAGCGCTATTTAATTCACGAATGCTTTATTTCTGAGAGCCGTCCATTAAAGGGAAAGAAAATGACTCAAAAACAAAAGATACGTCTTGGCGCTATTATTCAGGGCGCGTCGGGAAATATGTCCGCATGGCGACACCCGGATGCCATTGCCGACGCCAGTATTAATATTCAGTTCTGCCAGCAATTAGCGCAAAGAGCCGAACAGGCAAAATTTGATTTTTTATTTGTGGCCGATGGTTTGTTTATTACTGAGAAATCGATCCCGCATTTTCTTAACCGTTTTGAACCGATTACGCTGCTTTCCGCGCTGTCACTGGTGACAGAAAAAATCGGGCTGGTCGCCACGCTTTCCACCTCGTACAGCGAGCCGTTCACCGTCGCGCGCCAGTTTGCCAGCCTCGATCATCTCAGCGGCGGCCGCGCAGGCTGGAACGTTGTGACTTCTCCGCTGGAAGGTTCTGCCAAAAACTTCTCACGCGACAAACACCCGGAACACGATGAGCGTTACCGCATTGCCAGCGAATACGTCAGCGTGGTCAAAGGCTTATGGGATTCCTGGGAAAAAGACGCGTTTGTACGCAACAAAGCCACCGGCCAGTTCTTTGCGCCGGACAAACTGCATACGCTTAATCACCACGGCAAATATTTCTCGGTACAGGGCCCGCTGAACGTCGGCCGTTCTCCGCAGGGGCGTCCGGTCGTCTTCCAGGCTGGTGCTTCCGAGCAGGGAAAAGCCTTTGCAGCAGAAGCCGCCGACGCGATTTATACCCGCCAGGAAACGCCGGAACTGGCACGCGAATTCCGCGAAGACGTCCGCCGTCAGCTGGTCGAAAATGGGCGTAATGCTGACGACATCCGCGTCTTCCAGGGCATCAGCGTGATTATCGGTGACACCGTCACGGATGCCGAACGTAAATACCAGGAAACCGCGCAACTGGTAACGCTGGAAAGCGCGCTCGATTATCTGGGCCGTTACTTTGAGCATCACGATTTCGCGCAATACGACCCGGATGCGCCGTTCCCGGACATCGGCGATTTAGGCCAGAACAGCTTCCGCAGCACGACCGATGAAATCAAACGGAATGCTAAAGAGCACGGGCTGACATTACGGCAAGCCGCGCTGGAAGCCGCCACGCCGCGCCCGACATTTTTCGGCACCGCCGAACACGTCGCCGACGGGCTGGAGCACTGGTTTACGTCAGGGGCAACGGACGGATTTATCGTTCGGGGTGGCACGCCGACGGCGTTTGATGACTTTATTGACTCCGTCATTCCAATTTTACAGGCACGCGGGTTGTATCGTACCGAGTACGAAGAAGGGACGCTTCGCGGGAATCTGGGGTTACGGGAGCCGGAGAATCAGTTCGCTGAGGTTGTGCATTCCGATGCACTGACGGTTTAAATTTTGCTGAGACCGCAGCAAAAGGTGGTTTTTCACTTGCAGTGAGGGCTGGATCTAGATCGAGAAAGTTTCGGTTTCTCACTTTCAGTGATCGCTTAACTCACTGCGCCGAAACCGCCCAAGAGAGGGAAGTGCTTTCCCTCTCTTGGATCTCTCCCCGCTTTTTCAACACGCGCTATCGCTCGCTGGATATGTTTCAGGTGCCGCAGCTATTGCCGCGAAAACTTGCCGCTGCGCGGTTCCCTTTCTCGGTTTCGAGCCACAGGTCTCGAAACACTTCGTTCGGCAAGCTTTCTGAAAGCGGCTGGAGGCTTTCTGAATGTGCAAACATTTGCAAACGGTTCGTTTGCTCCTCCCCCTGCGAAGGGGGAGGTTGGGAGGGGGTTTAGCAGGTCACTGAGTCGCTAAAACCAACACCCCATCCCGGCCTTCCCCTCGTGAGAGGGGAAGGAGAAAACCAACAATCAGCCTGCATCTAACTTCCGAATTATATAGCCTCTGGCCGCTTTCAAAACGACGGCGAGTGAGGAGTGAGAAACGGCGAGAGTCTGTTTTCGAGCAGGTTCGAACCCGAGGCGAGAGAACCGCGCAGCGGCGGCGTTTGCGGCACTAGCCGGAGTTGCTGGAACATAGCCAGCGAGCGGAGCGCGCAGTAAAAAAGACGCGGAGATTCCAAAGAGGGCTCGTCATAGCCCTCTTTGGTCGGTTTCGGCGCAGTAAGTTAAGTGATCACAGTTATTGAAAAACCGAAATCTTCTCGATCTAGATCCAACCCTCACTGCAAGTGAAAAACCGTTTTAAAGCGGCTCCGGCAAACCAAGATTTGCCCGAAAATCCCCCCAGTCGTAATCACGGTCGATTAACTCCCGTTTCCGCAACTCCGGCAATAACCCGTTCAGAAGTAAATCCTCCTGATCCGCCTGCCCCAGTCCATGCAATGAAATCACATCCAGCACACCCGCGCGGTAGCGCTCTTCTATGGCGTCCGCCAGCGATTCCGGCGTTCCGGCGACAAACCAGTGGCCGGTTTCCTGTGCCTGGATGATCAGTTCACGCAGCGTCAGCCCCTGTAAGGCGAAACGTTTGAAGATTTCCGCACGCCCGCGACGGCGGTTGACCTGTTCGACGTCCGGCAGTAACCGCAGCGGGATCGGCTGATCCAGCGGGGAATCGCGCAGGTCTATTTCACCACCCAGCATGTCCGCAACCTTGAGCCGCCCCTGCTGATAATCAATCCGCTCGTGCTTTTCGAACAGACGGCGCGCCACGTCTGACGGGCTTTCGCCGATGATAGAATGGAACGAGTTCATGATCAGTGGCCGGTTTTCGCGGCGGCCAGACGCATCGGCGTGATGATGCACGCGCTCAACAAAGGCTTTGGCATCTTCCAGCGTCGGCTGCGAGGTGTAGATCACTTCGGCGTATTTCGCACCGAGTTTCAGACCTTCTTCGGATTGCCCGGCCTGAAATTGTACCGGCCTGCGCTGTGGCGGCGGCGGTACGTTCAGCGGACCCTGCACGCGGAAAAAATCCCCGTGATGATTAATCGGGTGCAGTTTACGCGGATCAATTTTCACCGAACCGTTTTTACTGCGCGTCACCGCGTCCGGCTGATTGGCGTCAAATAAAGCATTGATGACCTGAATAAATTCCGTCGCGCGGGCGTAACGCACTTCCGGCGCGGGAAGCTGTATGTCACCGAAGTTTTCCTCACCCACCGAGGACGTCACGGCGTTCCAGCCCGCGCGGCCACCGCTGACGTGATCGAGCGTGCCAATCAGTCGCGCCAGATTGTACGGATGCTGATAGGTGGTTGAAACGGTGGCGATTAGCCCGATTTGTGACGTCACCTGGCTGAGCGCGGCGAGTGTGACAATCGGATCCTGGCTGCCGGTTGAACCGGAAAGCCCGTCGGGATCCGCCTGCAATAAATCGGCGGTAAACAGCGCGGTGAATTTCTCTTTCTCCGCTTTTTTGGCCAGCGCTACAGCGCGGGAAATACCGGTATCCGGGCGCGGATCATCAGAGGCGTAGATCGCGCTCCCTGCTCCGGCCAGGGTTTTTAAACGTCTGCGGGATGAACTGGTCAAACGGATCTCCTTTAACGGGAAAGATAAACCTGCGTTAAAAATAGAGAACAGAGGTGATTAAGCCACGAAGAAAAAAGCATTTCATAACCCTGAATATGGATAAGCCGGGTTTTTCTGATTATTCCCTGACTGATCAAAAAAATAATTTTCCGCTAAGTCATTTATTTTCGCTGATAAGCAAATATTGTGATTTTACAACTTAGTAACCTGCCCTTAATAATTCCTTTCAGCCGCCGGTTAACAGCGCGGCATCCTTATTATTTATGCGCTTATTCAAATAATTCATGATTAATGACCTGACGGGAAATGTATGAAATCTTTTGCTGGTGTGCGTTCTCTTTCTGCTTTAACACTTCTGGTGCTTTCTTCCGGGCAGTCGCTGTATGCCGCTGCACAACCTCAGCAAGGCGGAAGCCTGACGTGGGGCGTCGAAACCGAGCCCAATACGCTGAATCCGCAGTTAAACGGGCAATCTAAAGCCGAGCTTATCCTGCGCGTTGCCTATGAATCACTGCTGGCGCGCACGCCGGACGGCGCGTATATCCCATGGCTGGCGACCGGTTATCACGTTTCCGGTGACGGCAAAACTTACACCTTTATCCTGCGCGATGACGTGAAGTTTTCTAACGGGGAAAAACTGACGTCCGCCGCCGTGGCAGAAAACTTCCGTCATGCGCAGGATCCGGCGTATTGCGCGGGTTCGAGTATTTGTGCACTGGCCGGGCGGATCGATACCATCGCCACACCGGACGAGCACACGGTTACCCTCACGCTGAAGCAGGTTTACAGCCCGTTCCTCTCGTTTGCTTCCGGCCTGAAACTGATCTCGCCGTCGTCGTGGACATCGCCGCAGCTGAAAGCCGGTGGCACAGATATCGCAGGCACCGGCCCGTTCATTCTCAAGCGTTATGAGAAAGGCCAGCAGATTGAATATGTGCGCAACCCGGATTATCACTGGGCGTCGGCGAATGCGAAACATCAGGGCCCGGCGTATCTCGAAAGCGTCACGTACCGTTTCCTGCCGGAATCTTCCGTGCGCACCGGCGCGCTGCTTTCCGGTCAGGTGGATGTGATTGAAGGCGTGTCCGGCAACGATGCGGGTGAATTCAAGGACAACGCGGATTTCAGCTATCAGCACGCGCTGAACACCGGCACACCGTATTCGCTGTTCCTGAATGTGAAATATGGCCCGACGCAGGAAGTGAAAGTGCGGCAGGCGATTTTACAGGGGCTTGATATTTCTCCGATTCTGCAATCGATTTTTCGCGGCGAACGCACGCGCGTCTGGGGCATTACGTCGCCGGTTGACCCGCTGTATGACGCCAGCCTGACCGGAAAATACGGCAATAATCCAAAGCTTGCGAACCAGCTTCTGGACGAAGCAGGCTGGAAAACCAAAGGCGCTGACGGCATCCGCACCAAAGACGGCAAGCCGCTGAGCATCGAAATTATTCAGGCACAGGCCACCGTGCGCGATCAGCGTGATGTCCTGTTGCAGGCCTTGCAGGCACAGGCACGGCAACGGCTGGGCGTGGATCTGAAAATCCGTTACGTCGATTCCGGAACCTATACCGAAGTCAGAAAAACCGGTCAGTTTGGCTCAATTGCCAACTCCAACACCGACACCGACGGCATCGATATCGAGAACCATTACCTGCCGGTCAACGCCGGTGGCGCGATCAACTACAGCCGCACCGATGCACCGGAAATTATTCCGCTGCTGAAAGGGGCGTCGCAAACGCTGGATAACGCAGAACGCAAAACCTTCTACGGCCAGTTGCAAAACTTTGCCGTGTTGCAGCAGGCGCTGGCGATCCCGCTTTACGAGCCGGAAGACCAGATTGCTGCGGCGTCTTACGTTCACGGCGTCGGTTTCAGGCCGTTCAAACAGATGCCGGAAAACGCCTACGACGTCTGGCTGAGCAAGCATTAATCAGAAGTAAGGAGCTTTATTATGTCGGCTGAAAGTACCTTTATTCCCCCGCAGCGGCCTAAGTCAGCGCCGTCATGGCGCGGTCGCGTTGTCCGGCGGTTGCTGAGCGGCGTGCTGGTGTTGTGGGCCGCGGTCACGCTGTCTTTTATCAGCGTGTATCTCGCGCCGGGAGATATCGTCAGTTTGCTGATGGGCGAACAGGTACAAACACCGGCGATTGAAGCGGCGATCCGCGCGGAATGGGGGCTGGATCAGCCCCTGTACATGCAATATCTGCACTATCTCTGGCGCGTATTGCACGGTGATTTTGGCCGTTCTTATATGCTCAATACCGACGTCAGTTCGCTGGTGTTATCGCAGCTGTGGCCGACGCTTAAACTCACCGGTCTGGCGCTGGTCGTCAGCCTGGTGTTTGCCGTGGTGATGGCCGTCGCGACCGCGCACCGTCGTTGGGGGCAACGCATTGCGGGCGGCATCGAGCTGATTCTGGCCTCGACGCCCTCTTTCTGGCTCGGCATCGTGCTGCTGTTTATCTTCAGCTTTACGCTGCGCTGGTTCCCGGTGGCAGGCGACCGCAGTTTTTCCTCGCTGGTATTACCGGCGTTATCCCTCGGACTGGCGCAGGGCGCGGTGGTTTCTCAGGTATTGCGGCGCGGGCTGGAAGATGCGCTCGACGAACCTTTTGTGCTGACGCTGCGCGCATGGGGGCTGGGCAACCGCATTATCCGTTTACGCCACGCGCTGCGCCACGCCGCCCTGCCCGCCGTCACCCTGACCGGCTGGCTGATTGGCGGTTTGCTCAGCGGCGCGGTGATCACCGAGCAGGTATTTGGCCGCCCGGGGTTGGGCAAAATCACCGTCGACGCCGTTCTGGGTAAAGACCTCCCGGTGGTGCTGGCGGTGGCGATTTTCTCCGCGCTGGTGTACGTCGTGCTGAGTACGCTGGTGGATATTTTGTATCTGTTTATCGACCCGCGCCTGCGGGATAACGGCCAGAATGACGGAGAAAATGCATGAGCCAGTTACTGATCTCAGGCGGCGTGAAGCGCCGGTTTTCCACCGGTTATATTCTCGCAGCCGTGTATTTGCTGCTGGTCGCGCTGGCGGTGATTTTCCCCGCTTGGCTGACGCATTTCGACCCGCTGAACGCCGATCCGGTTAACGCGCAACTTCCGCCTTCGTCTGAACACTGGCTGGGCACCGACCAGCTCGGGCGCGACGTGCTGGCGCGCATCATTTACGGCAGCCGGTATTCCCTGCTGATCAGCCTCGCGGCGATGGCCGTAGCGGTCAGCATCGGCAGCCTGCTCGGCTTACTCGCCGGATTATTCAAAGGCCCGCTCGATGAACTGATCAGCCGCGCCGTGGACGTGGTTTCCGCGTTCCCGGATTTACTGCTCGCACTGATGCTGATCGCGTTCACCGGCCCCGGCACCACCAATCTGATCTTCGCGCTCGGCGTCGCTTCCGTGCCGCGATTCACCCGCGTAGTGCGGGCGCAAACTTTTGTAGTCATGTCCTCCGGTTACGTGGAGCAGGCGCGCACCCTGGGCCTCAAACGCCACGTTCTGGTCTGGCGGCATGTGCTTCCGCACGCTATCGCGCACGTTCCGGCGCTGGCTACACTCGGGCTGGGCACCGCAATTATCGGCACGGCAGGTTTAAGTTTCCTCGGCATGGGGCCGCAACCGCCGACCGCTGAATGGGGGCTGATGCTGGCCGAAGGCCGTAATTATCTGCGCAATGCGTGGTGGATTGGCGTCTGGCCGGGCGTGGCGATCACCCTGACGGTAATTTCTGTGAACACGCTTGGCCGCTACTGGCAGGCCACTTTTGAAGGGAAACAGCCATGAGCGACGAACTGTTTATTGATATCCGCAATCTTTCAATCTCCTTTCCCTCAGCCGACGGCGAAAAACCGGCCGTCAGCGGCCTGAACTTACAGCTTAAACGCGGGGAATCCATCGCGTTCGTCGGGGAATCCGGCTCAGGGAAAACCGTCACCGCCCGCAGCCTGCTGGGGCTACAGGACGCCAAAGCGCGTATCACCGCCGACCGTTTTGTGATCGACGGGCAGGATATGCTCAGCGCCAGCCAGCGCCGCTGGCGTAAAATTCGTGGCAGCAAAATTGGCTATGTCTTGCAGGATGCGCTGGTATCGCTCGACCCGTTGCGCCGCATCAGCCAGCAGCTACGTGATGCGTTGCAGGCGAACCGTGCCGGTAATGCGCACGAGCTGCATCCGCAAAGCATTTCGTTGCTCAAATCGGTGGGTATTCCGGACGCGGAAAACCGGCTGACGGCGTATCCGCATCAGCTTTCCGGCGGGCTTCGTCAGCGTGTGCTGATTGCCACCGCGCTGGCCGGGAAACCCGGTTTGCTGATTGCCGATGAACCGACCACGGCGCTGGATATGACGGTGCAAAAACAGATTCTGGATCTGCTGCAACAGCGCCGCGACCGGGGCGAAAGCCTGCTGCTGATCAGCCACGACCTTTCCGTGGTCGGGCAACTCGCCGACCGGATCCTGGTTATGCATCAGGGCAAAGTGGTGGAAGAAGGCACGGGCGAAAAACTGCTGAGTACGCCCGATCACCCGTATACCCGCCAGCTGCTCGCCGCCATTCCCGGCCCTGCCACGCGCGGGCTGAAACTCTCCGGCGAGAGCGGCAGGCTGCTGCCTGCCAAAAATATCGCCACCGGCGAACCGGTGCTGGACGTGCACAATCTGAGCAAGCATTACGCGGACAAAACCGTGGTTAACCACGTCAGCCTGACACTGGCGGCGGGCGAAACGTTGGGGATTGTGGGTGAGTCCGGCTCGGGGAAAACCACGCTGGCCAGAATGGTGCTCGGCCTGACTGAACCTGGTTCCGGCACGATTACCATTCAGGGGCAGCGCTGGAGTCAGATCCCCGAATCCGTCCGCAGGCTGCAACGCCGCGGAATTCAGCTGATCGCACAAGATCCGCTCAGCTCTTTTGATCCGCGTTATAACGTGGAAAAAATCATCGGGGAAAGCCTCGACAGCGTGGGCATTTTTGGCGATGAACGACGTCGCCGCATTCTTCAGTTGCTCGATGAAGTGCAGCTCGGCGAAGGATTTTTACGGCGGTATCCGCGTGAACTTTCCGGCGGCCAGCGCCAGCGTGTTGCGATCGCCCGCGCTTTTGCCCCGAATCCTGCATTACTCGTGGCCGACGAGCCGGTGAGCGCGCTGGACGTTTCCGTACAGGCACAGGTGCTGGATTTACTGGCCGAAATGCAGGCTGAACACCGTACCGCGCTGCTGTTTATTTCGCACGATCTCGGCGTAGTCCATCATCTGGCGGACAGGGTGATGGTGATGAAAGACGGCAGCGTGGTCGAGCACGGACAGGTCGATGACGTCTTCCACCGCCCTGCTCATCCGTGGACCCAAAAGCTGATTAATGCGCTGCCGGTGGTGAGTTCAAACCGGCAAACGGCGGCAGCGTTTTAAACACCGTTCAGACAAGCCGCTTGCCGTCTTTATCCACCACGCGTTCGCCGTCTTCTTTGGTGAACGCGCCTTTCTGCGCATCCGGAAGAATATCCAGAACCTTCTCTGACGGGCGGCACAGCGCGGCCCCGAGCGGCGTCGCCACGACCGGGCGGTTCATCAGGATTGGATGCAAAAGTATCGCGTCAATAAGCTGCGCATCGGTGAAGTCCGGATTATCCAGCCCGAGTTCGCCGTAAGGCACGGTGTTAACACGCAGCAGTTCCCTGACAGAAATACCCATCGCGGCAATCAGTTTCACCAGTTCTTCACGCGAAGGCGGCATTTCCAGATACAGAATGATCTCTGGCTCAGCGCCGCTGTTGCGGATCAGTTCCAGCGTATTACGCGATGTGCCGCAAGCCGGATTATGGTAGATCGTTATATTGCTCATTTTTCAGGACTCATTGGAGAGTAATCGACAAACGCAACGCCAGCGCGCTGAGCGTGAAAAACAGAACCGGCAGGGTCAATACAATTCCTGTGCGGAAATAATATCCCCATCCGATATTGATATTTTTCTGCGACAAAACGTGCAGCCACAACAAGGTCGCCAGACTACCGATTGGCGTTATTTTCGGCCCCAGATCGCAACCGATAATATTGGCGTAAATCATCGCTTCTCTGACAACACCCTGCGCCGTACTTGCATCAATGGACAACGCGCCAATCAGAACGGTGGGCATGTTGTTCATCACGGAAGAAAGAAAACCGGTCACCAGCCCCGTTCCCAGCGTTGCCGCCCACAGCCCCTGACCGGCAAAAACATTGAGCAGTTGCGTCAGGGCATTGGTTAATCCGGCATTGCGCAGGCCGTATACCACCAGATACATCCCCAGTGAAAACACGACAATCTGCCACGGTGCGCCTTTGATCACTTTTCTGACATTGATCACCCGGCCTTTTCTTGCCGCAATCAGGAGTACCACCGCCCCGGCCGCAGCAATTGCACTGACCGGAACGCCCGCAGGTTCAAGAATGAAGAAGCCTGCGAGCAGCAAAATCAGGACACCCCAGCCGATACGAAATGTCAGCAGATCTTTAATCGCACCCGCGGGCTCTTTCACTTTCGTAATATCGTAGCGTGCCGGAATATCCTTTCTGAAAAAGAGATGCAGCACCCCCAGCGAGGCGGCCACTGCCGCCAGATTGACCGGGAGCATCACCGCCGCATACCGGTCAAAACCGATGCTGAAATAGTCTGCCGAAACAATATTCACCAGATTCGAAACCACCAGCGGCAGGCTTGAGGAGTCGGCGATAAATCCGGCCGCCATAATAAATGCCAGCGTCGTTGCCGGGCTGAAACCCATGGCAACCAGCATCGCGATGACGATCGGCGTCAGGATCAGCGCGGCGCCGTCATTGGCAAACAGAGCCGCGACCGCAGCGCCAAGCAGAATAATGAAGGTAAAAAGCACTCTGCCGTTGCCTTTACCCCAGCGGGCAACGTGGAGGGCACACCACTCGAAAAAGCCGGACTCATCAAGCAAAAGGCTGATGATGATGACCGCAATAAATGCCCCCGTGGCGTTCCAGACAATATTCCACACGACAGGAATATCACTGAAATGAATGACTCCGCTCAGAAGCGCTAACAGAGCGCCAGCGCCGGCACTCCAGCCAATGCTCAATCCGCGAGGCTGCCAGATGACCAGAATAAGCGTGAGTAAAAAAATCGACCCTGCCAGAAGCATTCCACACCTCAATCACATTCGAATTAGTGAATACATCCCTGTCATTAACAAGACGAGAGTTTACTGTTGTTCAGTGAAATCCGGATACCTTCACGCTCGCAGTTCCACGCGGTGTCGATGACAGCCGCTGCCCAGGCGGGCATATGCGGAGATAAACGGTAATACACCCATTTGCCTTCACGGCGGTCAATAACCAGCTCTGCTTCGCGTAACAGCGCCATGTGGCGGGATATTTTGGGCTGCGACTCCTGCGTAACTGCGCAGAGATCGCAAATACACATCTCCCCGGCCTCTCTCAACAACATCACAATGGTTGAGCGGGTTTCGTCGGCGAGCAATTTAAAAAGCTGAACAGGATGTTGCATCAGTGACTCCGATAGTGATTGACAACACATATGATAATTCATATATGATCTAAATCAACCCCCTCTTTACAACGGATGAACACCATGTCTGATTTGCCTGCGGTTAACCCCGAATACTTCGACGATGCTATTGCCAGTAATCTTTCGGAGGACGCCTCGCCAATGCCACGTTTTCTGATCCTGTATGGATCCGTGCGTGAGCGTTCTTACAGCCGGTTTGCCGCAGAAGAAGCTGGTCGTTTGCTGACGAAAATGGGTGCTGAAGTGAAAATCTTCAACCCTTCCGGCTTGCCGTTGCCGGACGATGCACCCGATACGCATCCCAAAGTGCTGGAGTTACGCGAGCTGGTGAGGTGGTGTGATGGCATGATCTGGAGTTCGCCGGAAAGACATGGCGCCATGAGTTCGGTGATGAAGGCACAGATAGACTGGATCCCGTTGAGTGAAGGCGCGGTTCGTCCGTCTCAGGGGAAAACACTGGCCGTTATGCAGGTTTCCGGCGGTTCGCAATCTTTCAATGCAGTCAATCAGATGCGGATCCTGGGGCGCTGGATGCGGATGTTCACTATTGCGAATCAGTCCTCCGTCCCCAAAGCCTGGCAGGAGTTTGACGATGCGGGCCGGATGAAGCCCTCTGCCCTTTACGACCGGATTGTGGATGTCACCGAGGAGTTGTTCAAAATAACGTTAATTCTGAAACCCCATACGGCGTATCTGGCTGACCGTTACAGCGAAAGAAAGGAAAGCCATCAGGAACTCTCTGCCCGTATGAATCAGGCGAAAATCTGAGATTTCACAGATGGCTTTATGGCTTGTTTACGCCCGCAATGCCTGACGGCGTTTAACCGATTTGCCCGCAACATACGCCAGCGATGCGCACAGCAGGTAATACATCAGGCCGACAAACAGGAAGATTTCCGCCGGGTAGATTTGCACCCGGTTATTCACCTGCCCCGCGACGGTGGTCAGCTCCGGCACATTGACGATAAACGCCAGCGAGGTGTCTTTCACCAGCGAGATCAGCAACCCGAGGTACGACGGCAACAGGTTCGGCCACGCCTGCGGCAGCAGGACATTGAGCAAAACCTGGCTGTAACTCATGCCGGACGCAATCCCCGCTTCGGTTTGCCCGCGCGGCAGTGACTCCAGTCCGGCCAGCGTAGAGTGCATCACCGCCGCCGAGGTAAACCAGGCAAGTGCGATAATCACCGTCAGCGGGCCGGGGATCGAGCCGCCAAACACCACCGGCAGCAGGAAATAGAGCCAGAAAATCACAAAAATCAGCGGGATGCCGCGAATAAACGACGCCCACAGAAACAGTAATTTTCGCGTCCAGCCACCGAAACGCCAGGCTAATGCCGCCATTGCGACGCCCAGCACTAACGCCAGCACGCCAGCAGAAACGGCCATGATCAGCGTAAGTAAAACGCCGCCCGGTTCGCCGTCGGCCAGCCTTCCCCACAGCATGTAAGTGAAGTTATCGTGCAGAACCGACCAGTCAAATTCCATCGTTCACCTCCGCCTTCTGCGCGGCCTGCGGCCTTAGCTGCGGGCGTTTCGGGCCAAATACTGTCATCAGTCCGCCAAGGATCATCCCCAGCGCCAGATACAGCAACGTGCCGACCGCAAAACCTTCAAAGGCGTGCGCGTTGTAACTTTCAATTTGGCTGACCTGATACGTCAGCTCGGAAAATCCGATGCCGGTCGCCAGCGAGGAAAGCTTCATCAGGTTGAGATATTGCCCGGTGATCGGCTGCCACGCGTTGGTCAGCGCCTGCGGTAACAGGATCGAAAGCAGCAGCGTTTTACGGCTGAAACCCTGTGAAATCGCGGCTTCGGTCTGGCCTTTCGGCACCGAATTCAGCCCCGCCTGCACTTCTTCCACCAGAAACGCGGCGGTGAATAATCCCAGCCCCCAGGCAGCGCACAGAAATTCCGGTGTGAGCCACGCGATATTGCCGGGGAAAACCGCCCACGCGTGGGTATCGCCGATGTAAAAACGCCAGCTTTGCGGCAGCGCGCCGTACGCGGCGAAATACCAGAAAAGCAGCTGAACCAGCAGCGGCGTGTTGCGGAAAACCGACACAAACGCCGCTACCGCACCGCGTGCCAGACGCGACTGACTCAGGCGCAGCGCGATCAGTAACACCACCAGAAGCGTCGCCAGCACACTGCCCGCAATGCTGACGTAAAGCGTGGTGAGAAAGCCGGAAATAATCCACTGCAAAGGCTGGCCGGTGAGCACGCCAGCCCAGTCGGGATGCCAGATCATTGCCCCGCTCCTGTTTCAGGATGCAGCGGGAACAGGACTTTTTGCAGAAAACGCTGCGCACGCGGATGCTGCGGCCGCAGGAAGAAATCTTCCGGTTCCGCCTGTTCCAGGATCTCGCCGCCGTCCATGAAAATCACCCGGTCGGCAATTTCACGGGCGAAACTCATTTCATGTGTCACCACAATCATCGTGATGCCGCTTTTCGCCAGTTCCTGCATCACCAGCAGGACTTCGCCGATCATCTCCGGATCCAGCGCCGACGTCGGTTCATCGAACAAAATGATGTCCGGATCCGTCACCAGCGCCCGGGCAATCGCTACGCGCTGCTGCTGTCCGCCGGAAAGTTGCTCGGGATAATGCTGCGCTTTGTCCTGCAAACCGACGCGGGTCAGGAGCGCCAGCGCCTTCTCGCGCGCATCACTTTTCTTCCAGCCGTGGACTTTAATCAGCGCGAGGCTGACGTTGTCCTGCGCGGTCAGATGGGCGTACAGGTTGAACTGCTGAAACACAAAACCGATGTGCGTACGTAACTCGCGTAGCGCCGGTCCGTTCAGGCCGCGCGTCGGTTTGTTGTGGATGAGAATTTCGCCATCAGTGACGGTTTCCAGCTGATTAATCAGGCGGATGAGCGTGGATTTCCCCGAGCCGGACGGCCCGCAGACCGCCACCACATCGCCGCTGGTGACGCTCAGACTGACATTCCGGATCACAAGGTGATGACCGAAAGATTTACTGACCTGACGAAACTCAACCGCCGTGGTTTTCGCGGCGGTTGAATGTGAAAAAACCGCAGACGTCGCTGCGGTTGATAAGGTGTCTTGCTGCATGTGCATTACCTTGCATAAAGCGGATTATTTGGCTTCAATCTTGAACAGACGTGGCTGCGGAGATTTTGTCTGCGGGCCAAACCAGACGTTATAAATGCTCACCGCCTGACCGTTTTTCTCCAGATTCAGCAGTTCGTCATTCACCACTTTAAGCAGGCTGGTTTCGCCTTTTTTCACGCCAACGCCAATCTCTTCTTTGCTCAGTAATTCAGGCAAAACTTTGTATTTTGCCTTGTCCGGCGCGCCATCCAGCAAACCGGCCAGAATGGTGCTGTCCTGCGTAATCGCCTGCACGTTGCCGTTACGCAGCGCAGAAAGCGCCAGAGGAATATCGTCGTAAGACAACACGCGCGATTGCGGGAAGCGGTTATGCAATTCCTGCTCGCCGGTGGTGCCTTTCACCGCGCCGATACGCGCCGTGGCGTAGGCGTCGAGTTTATCCGGTGAATTGGCCGGTACCAGGAACTGCTGACCGGTCACGAAATAAGGGAGGGAGAAATCGACCACTTTCGCGCGTTCCGGCGTGATGGTGATATCCGCCACAATCAGATCGGCTTTTCCGGACTGCAATAACGGAATACGGTTCGCCGGATTCGTCGGCACCAGTTGCAGTTTCACGCCCAGCGTTTTCGCCAGCGCTTTCGCAAAATCAACGTCATAACCGACGATATCGTGCGTTTTAGCATCCACAGAACCGAACGGTGGATTGGAATCAAACGTGGCCACTTTCACCACGCCGGCTTTCTTGATATCAGCCAGCTGATCCGCATGGGCTGCAAAAGTTGAAACTGCGCTGAGCGCCAAAAACAGACCGGCGGAAACAACGCTTTTATTGAATTTATTTTTGATTACTGAAGAAGCAGCCATAGTTTTTCCTTATAAGTCATCTTAAGAGGGCTCGCGCCCTAAATTTATAATCTGGCAGGTAAATAACGTTTTTGTTTTGTAGGTCAGAGAATTGCATATGGGAACGGGCGGCTGCCACTAACAAAAAAGGATATAGATGGATGATTAATGCATAAGGGTTAGATCTGAGTGGCAAGATGCGGGGGCGCATCTCTGGTCAAAGCTTGTGCTCGCCAGCCAAACTGGCTTCAGGTCAACATCAAAACCTTGGGTTGCCACCCAAACTGGCCTCAAGGAGCGCCTGTCGCCGCGCCCCTTGAGAATCCCGGGCTCTTTAACTGCGCGCTGCCGCTCGCTGGCTATGTTTCAGCGGCTCTGGTCAGTGCCGCAAAATCCCGCCGCTGCGCGGTTCCTTCCAGTCGGATTACAAACCGCGCGAAAAGATACGCGGTTTTCCACCTCTCCTTTCAGCGTGATTTTTGAAAGCGGCCACAGCTTTCTAATTCGCAACCTCACTATTTTTGGTCTGCTCCTTCCCCTCTCATGAGGGGAAGGCCGGGATGGGGTGTTGGTTGACGATGCCAAAAGGCATCCAGGAATCAGGAATGTAACCGGCTGCAACGACTAAAGTTTCTTTGGAAAACAACACTCATTTCAACAGTTAAGCGGTTGGTTTACGACGCTGATTTACGTTATAGTCGCGTCGCTGCGGCAAAATCCGCTGTCGGGTGTGAGAACCCGGAAAAACTGAGGCGATACCTGTGCATTTCGGTATCGGGCCTTTGCTCATCCGTAACAAAGCTTAATTTGCGATGTTATGTGTCTATGGTGGCTCAGGCAGGGCTGACTTCGGTCAGGCCGGTTCCTCAGATCCGGTATTCTCACCCCTGTCTGGGCTACCACCCAAGAGCGTGAGAACTCCGGTGGTAGCAGTTAGCTATCTGAGGAGAACTTCATGAAATGCCCACACAGTCCAACATTCCTTCCCTATCTTGCCCCTGTTCAAGCATTCGCAGGAGCGGCAAACCATGATTAATAAAGACTGGCATCCTGCCGATATCATCGCGGCACTGCGCAAGAAAGGCACCACACTCGCGGCCGTTTCACGTTCAGCAGGTTTAAGCTCTTCAACACTTTCAAATGCACTTTCGCGTCCATGGCCGAAAGGAGAATTACTGAACGGGAAAGCAATCGGCGTTCTCCCGTCCATCATCTGGCCGAGCCGGTATTATGACGAGCGAACAATGCTGTTTATTGAGCGGAAAATACGGATGCCGAATAAAAAGAAAGATATTTGAAAGATGCACGCAGTCGGCTTTGCGCCTTCCCCTCTTGCGAGGGGAAGGCTGGGATGGGGTTTTGGTTTAGAAAAATCACGGTCAAAAAAATTACGGTAAATAGGTAATAAAACTGGGCACATCACCTTGTTTAGACCAATTCTGCGTCCGACTCACCTGCATGCAATCATTAAAAAAACTAACAAATTTATCAATATGTTGCCCGGTCCCAACGGGATAACAACGCATTTTCCATCGATTTCTTTCACCAACTTCGGTGTAAACCGAACCCGCATTGTAGGCAGCGGCAACTTTCGGTGGATCGAAATGAGTAGTCCCACGTTGTTGAGCAATATAAGCAGTGCCCGCATTAATTGATAACTCGGGTTGTAATAATTCATCAGGATCCAAAGTTTTCAACCCTAATGCCCCCTTAGCTGTTCCTACCAACGTCTGCATCAAACCGACGCTTTCGTCGTTTATTTGAGGTTCTGCGCGTCGTGCATTTTTATCACCCCCGCTTTCTACGGCTATAGTCGCCACAATCAATTCTACAGGTACTCCATAACGCTTCGCATATGTGCTGCAGCTTTCCCCGTATTGTTGCCAGATAGTTTCAACTGTAACCGGTTTACCAAAGGTGCCCTCAGGGTCTGCACCATCAATAGAAATACCCTTCTCATTCAGAAGCCAATTCACACCTGTATTCAGATACTTATGCGATTGCTGTAATTCAGGCACTCCATCAGCCAGATCGCTCAATTTCGCCGGGGTCACGGGTTGCATGGTTCGAGGGCTGGTTAGTGAAGGTTCTGTCAATTGCGTTTTTATTTCTACTAAAGGTTTTATCGCTGCCGGCGATACAGACTTTTCTTCTGCAGTTTTACTGACTGAGTCACCAAACTTTTGCATTGCAACAGCAATATCATCGCTTTTTTGCTTTGACCCCTGACTGCTTCCCCAATAGAAACCGACGACATTGGCAGCGATACCATTTACAAACCCCACGACCGTTCCAATCAATCCAAATAAAGGCGTGAACAATTGAGAATTTGCGGCATTGGCTGCGGGAACAAAAACAAACACCACACAACCAATAATCAGAAGGACCAATCCAAGAAGAGAGTATTTAACCAGCGACATACCTGAGTTAAATACAGTAAGGCTAATGCCACTTTTTTCCTGAAATTCTTGAATGGATTTTGTGTTTTCTAAATTTATCTCAGCAAAGCGTATTCCCGCATCCGTTTCATATTTTTTCAAATCTATCTCAGCCTGACGTAATGCGGGTAAAATTTGAGGGTTTTCAGTATTTTTTTCTATAGCCACCACGACCTGGTCAGGTGTCATTGATATCGTACCCGCTGACGGGATGTCATGGTTTTCCGCTCCTGCTTCGTTTCCTGCAACTGGCAATGCTGTTTTTTTATCACCAGGTGCTGTATCGGGTAAATATTTTTCCAGCACACCTGATACTACTGCCGCAGCAATAACATTGAATGGTGGAGGAAGGGCCAACGCTGTTAATAACGTAGGTGCTGTAGTTCGAATTAGCGTCTTAATAGAATCAGATATTATCATGGCATTGCTCGCTTATGAGTTATTGATATTACAACATAACAATTCCTAAACAACAGAGACATATGTGAATTACGAGAATAACACCCAGCTATTAATTTGCTTGCGAATTTATAGTGCTTATTTATTTTACGAACGGCACAATGAGAATATTTAATTTATTGGATGGGTAAAATAACTACTAAGTTTGATTTTTTTCTGTTTGCTACTAAATAAGTATTATGTTCCATTGAAGATGGAACCTTCACTTTCAGTAAGAGGCCTCTATGAATGACATAATCACGATGCTGCTGCCGAGCGCTGCAGCAGGCGGCGCTGCAGCATATGGTGTAATGAAAACTCTTGGTAAAGGCTGGATGGACCACGTATTCCAGAAAGAAAATGATGAATTTAGGCACAGACTTAAATTACTTGAAAATCAAACAATAAAAGAATATGAAAAGAAGGAAAAATCAGACTTAGTAATAAAAAAATACTCACGCGTTGTTTTGCAGTCCGCGATCGACTTGCAAGACAGACTATGGCATTTATCCGAAAAACAGGCCGTTTCGAGGTCACCAATACTGCTATTTTCAGAAGATAATAAACCGTCAAGCTCCGTATGGCCAATGACTCAGAGACATTACCTCTCGAGCACTTTATTTCTTTTTTCGCAATATTTTTTCTGGATAGCACGAATCAAGAAAGACCTGCAGTACCTGGAATTTAGCAATAATTTAGAAACCAACAGATTTAATTATTTGATAAAACGAATAGAGCGTTCGCTTGCTGAATCTAGTTTACAGAAACTAACGGGAAAGAGTAACGTCAGACTTTCTGACCAACCAATATTCCAATTAATGCAGATAGAAATCGGAGAGTTCTTGTTCGAGGAAAACAATGAGCCTAAAACATTTTTAAAATTCTCATCTATGATAAAAAGTGATGATGGCATTCCTGACAGCATCATTGCACTTAAAAACTTGCTTATTGGTTCTGTTTCAAAGCAGGGTTTCTATCTCACCAGAGTAAAAATTACAGCCAACGCGCTAGTTGACCTGATTAAATTTTTGAATGAAACAAATAAACTTTATCAAGCAGACTGCATAGAAAAAATTAAAATCTCAAATTTCAACAATGATGAATACAATAGAATATGGCCGGCAGCCCCCATACAGCCTGAATCTCTACCAAAAGCCGTGCCCCGCTCGCTGGAGAATAAAAAAAATTCAACATGATATTCTTTTGCTAACTCCCCAAATAACGTGCTCAAAAATTAAGCAGGCTTTACAGTTTACCTAGACATTGGTCTCTTTCAAAAGAAACAGCATGCCTTTGAATTTAAAAAGCCTCAGGCCGCTTTCAGAAAGCTTGCCGAGCGAAGTGTTTCGAGACCTATGGCTCGAGCCGAGCGAAGCGAGACAGCCTCACGAAGTGACGACCCGAAGGGCGAAGCCGAGTAACACCGAGAAAGGGAACCGCGCAGCGGCAAGTTTTCGCGGCAATAATTGTGGCCGCTGAAACTTAGCCCGCGAGCGGCAGCGCTGGTTGAAAAAGCGGGGAGAGATCCAAGAGAGGGACCGCACTTCCCTCTTGTATGTTTCGGCGCCAGCCGTCGAGCGGTCACCGCACATGAAAAACCGAAATTTTCTCGATCCCGCTAAAAATCAACCCGGTGTGGGCCGACGCCCACGACCTTGATTTTGACCGCAGGTCCGTTTGGGTGGCCAAAACCCATAAAAAAAAAGCGTCCTGTTAGCGCTCAGCAACCTGAACGCTAACGGACGCCTTCATCCGTAATCTCTCTGTACTGACGTATTTCACTCATGTCATAAAAGCTAATGCAGCTTGTATGCCAACTTCACAGCTATAACAAATTCAGAACCTTAGCCAGAAGACACTTTCATGCTGGTGATTTTTTGCACCAAAAATGTCCGTTATGCCCTGCCGGAAGGCAATAATTCCCCCGGCTGCTGCGGCTCTTCGAACACTTCACCGGATTTGCGGCGCTGCTCGAGAATGGCCAGCACCTCGGCGTGTTTATCTTCAGTGAAATCAAAGAACCACATGAAGCCAATGCGGATTAATGAGCCGATGGCGGGCAACAGGCTGATCCCGAAGAACAAGCCGTTCATCACGCTTTCCGTCTGGTGGGCGGCCTGCGGGACGTAATGAATTGCGGTCAGGAATATCCCGACCAGCCCGCCGCCGACCGCAACGGACATCTTCCCGGTAAACGTCTGGCCGGAGAACGTAATCGCCGCACAGCGTTTATTGGTTTTGTATTCGGCATATTCGATGGTGTCGACAATCATCGCTGAGGTAAACAGGTTGCTCATCATGACAAATACCGTGCTCAGCCCCAGCAGAATAAACAGCCAGGTCATATTATGATATCCGCTGAACCACAAGATAATGCGCACCACAATATCCAGCACGCAAAGCACAATAAACAGAGAACGTTTTTTATATCGACGCGTTAATAACGGTGCGGTCAGACAGGCAATCGCCGCTAATATTCCCATCACACCAATCGCTGCCTGTAATGCGCCATCGCCCATATTATAAATAAAGAAATAGATGTAAATGCCGTTGGCGATATTGTGCAGGACACAGAAAAAGAATGCCGCCAGAACAAAGAACAGTGGCCGGTTATTTTTCAGGTTATGGAACGTATCGCGCATGGTGACTTTTTCACTGCTGGGCGGTACGCGTTCTTTGATATTCCAGAACCCGTTAATCATCAGCAGTAACCCGATCACCATCATCACCACGGTCGCCATAAAGTAACCGTGATCGCCGGAGCCCGGCGCGAAAAATGCCGTCAGACGCGGGAAGAAGATCGACGCACACGCGATACCGGCGTTCACGCCCAGCACGGCGGCGGTGACCGCTTTGGTACGCTCTTTCGGCTCTGAGCTCATCACCGAACTCATCGACCAGAAAGGAATATCCGAAATGGCGTACAGCGTACCCCACAATATATACGTTGCCCCGGCGTAAAGAATTTTTGTGCCCATCGGCGCATCAATATTATAAAACGACGCCAGCGTGACCAGCGTAATCAGGAAAGGCGCCAGCAACATAAAGTGACGGAATTTCCCGAAGCGGGTCTGGATGGTATCCATGACGCTGGCAAATAACGGATCGTGTATGGCATCCCACGCGCGGGCGACCAGAAATATCGTACTCGCCGCCAGCGCGGAAATACCCAATACGTCGGTGTAGAAATAGTTAATAAAGGAACCCACTAACCCGAAACTGAAGCATTGCCCCAGCCCGTAACCAAAATAAGACCACAATTCCCTGGACGGGATTTTCATTGAAATCGTCATTTTTATTCAGCCTCGCACTTCCCTGTGCAGCATGTTGAAGGGTTATTTCATACGCGTTAAACGGCGGACCAGATCCATTTCAGCGCGACGGAACGGAATACCGTATTCGTCCAGCACATCGTGGAACCACAAATGAGCGTAATCATGATTGCCCTTGCGCACTACCGGCCACGGCAGCGTGGTCTGGGTTTTTCCGCGCACCAGCCCCCACTGATAACACCCGGCGTTGAAGGCGCTGAACAGCGGCAGTTGCTCTTCGATAACGCTGCCAACGTGGCGCGCCAGCCATTCGGTACACAGCATCGGGCGGTTGAATTTCTGCCAGAAACGCAGCGCCTGGAGGAGTTTTGGCGTGGCGACGTAGGCGTGAAAGCTGATGACATCAGACAGCTTTGCCGCTGCTACATCAATCGGGTGCGTGAAAAACTCACTTTCCGGCTGATCCGGATCCTGCGAGAAATGCCACGCCCCAACGGTCAGCGGTTGCTGCGGGTCTTCCTCACGCGCCCAGACAAACGCCTTTTGCATCAGTTCCAGCGCGAAAACTTCCAGCTTTTCGTCATACAACACTTCTTCCAGCCCGGTCGCAAACGTGCCGCGATTCCCCGGTTCGTTGTACAAATCCCAGATAGCGATGCGGGCGTCGGTGCGGAAATGGCGGATGATGTCGCGCACATAATCCTCAACCTGCGGCCACATTTCGCGGTTGCACACCACATCGCGCCCCGGACTTGCCGCCGCCTGGCTGTTATGTTTTCCCGGCTCCGGCGCTTTTTGCGGCCCGAGATACGGCTCGTCGCCGGAAAATCCGCAATCGTCCATCAGCGTCAGCATCACTTTTATCTGATGACGCGCTGCGATACTCAGGAACTGATCGATACGCGCCAGCAAACCCTCGCGGTCAACCTGCCAGACAATAAACGGCAAATTAATGCGCAGCTGGTTGTAACCGGCGTCATGCGCCCAGCCCAGCTCCTGATCGATAGTCGGCGCATCGAATGTTTCACGCTGCCAGAGTTCCGTCCAGTTCACCGCCGTGCGCGGTAAGTAGTTGAATCCGCAGATCCATCCCTGCTGTTTGCTCCACTGTGCCGCCTGCTGTTCATTCCATTGCTCTTTCATCGTTTTCTCCTCGCGTTATCGCTCATTGACTAATATTATTAGCTAATGTTTATTACCTGACCGACATTGCTGCAAATCCGTCATGCGGGTTCTGCTGGTGAGATCACACTCTTTTTAGCCAGACTGCGGGGTGGTCGGGCAAAAAAGATCGCTGTGATATAGTGAAAAAGGAGAGATAAATGGCAGACGGGAAAAGGGAAATGGAGAAGAAAAACAAAGTCACGATGAGTGATATTGCGCGGGAAGCCGGGGTTTCACAGGCAACCGTTTCACTGATTTTAAACAATTCACGTTCTGTCAAACTCAGCGAAGAAACCCGTGAACGCGTGTTCAATACCGCGCTCTCGCTGGGTTATAAAAAAATGCCAGCCCCCCACCGGGACAACGGTCAGGAAGAAATTGCATTGCTGATCAACGGGATGCCCAGCTATGACCCGTTTGTTGATGCCCTCAGCGAAGCCCGTGAAGCCGCATGGCGGCATAATACGTTGCTGACAATCTACGATTACGGCGACGACGCCGAACTGGCCGTGCGCATCATCGCCCAACTCAATCAGCGGCGTTGTGCAGGCATAATCATTGCTTCGCCGGTCACTCAGTCCATTGATTTCTCGCCTTTTGTTAACCAGACCACGTTACCTGTCGTTCTGCTGAATGTGTACGACCGCGCGTATCCGCTGCTGCCCACTTTCCTGCCTGACGACCGGGCAAACGCGTTGCAAATTACCCGCCATCTTATCGATCAGGGTGCCACGCGGATTGCGCACATCATGGGTGATAACTGGATGGAAGCGTGTGAAAAGCGTCTCGAAGGTTACCGCGAAGCCCTGACGCAGGCAGGAATGACGCCCGACGACCGGCTGGTGCAGGCCACCAACTGGTCACTCAATGAAACCTATCGCGCGACGTTACAGCTGATGGATCAGCCCGAACCGCCGGATGCGATTTTCTGCTCCAGCGACTGGATGACCATTGGTTGTTATCAGGCGCTGACCGAACTGCATCTGCGAATTCCGCAGGACATTCTGGTCGCCGGATACGACGATCAGCGCATCGCCGATCAGATGACGCCAAAACTCACCAGCGTCCAGTTGCCCTATAACGAATTAGGCCGGATGGCGGTGGAATATTTGTGCTCCGGCGAAGATGCCGCCACGCGGGTCATTATGGCGGGGAAACTGAAGGTTCGGGCGAGTACGGTCAGGTAATACAACCTGACCGCCCTGAGAACAAACTACGCCAAATCCCCCCCGTTACTGGCTATCACTTTTTTGTACCAGTAAAACGATTTCTTACGGGTTCTTTCCAGCGTGCCGTTGCCGCTGTCGTCGCGGTCGACGAAGACGAAGCCGTAGCGTTTGCTCATTTCGCCGGTGGAGGCGGAAACCAGATCGATGCAGCCCCACGAGGTGTAGCCGATGACCGGGATGCCGTCGGCGATGGCTTCGCCCATTGCTTTGATGTGTTCGCGCAAATAACTGATGCGGTAATCATCGACGATCTCGCCCTGCGCGTTGATTTCATCTTTTGCGCCGAGGCCGTTTTCCACCAGGAATAACGGTTTCTGGTAACGGTCGTACATCATGTTCATGGTGATGCGCAGCCCGAGCGGGTCAATGCCCCAGCCCCATTCGCTGGCTTCGATGTGCGGGTTTTTCAGTGATTTTACGATGTTCGCCGCGCTGCTGTTGTTGTCGTTCATGTCAGCGGACGCACAGCGCGAAGCGTAATAACTGAAGGACACAAAATCGACGGTATTTTTGAGGATGTCGTCATCGCCCGGCTGTTTGTCGATGACAATACCTTTTTCAGCGAATACGCGGCGGGTGTAGGACGGATAAGCGCCGCGCGCCTGAACGTCGATAAAGAACAGGTTTTCGCGATCCTTTTGCAGCGCCGCCCAGACATCTTCCGGCTTGCAGGTGCGCGGATAGAAATTGCCGCCCGCCAGCATACAGCCGACCTGATTTTCCGGGTTCACTTCATGGGCAATTTTCGTCGCCAGCGCGCTGGCAATCAGCTCATGATGCGCGGCCTGATATTTGACCTGCTCCTGATTTTCGCCCTCTTCGAACACTAAACCCGCGCCGGAGAACGGGCTGTGCAGCAGGATATTGATTTCATTAAAGGTCAGCCAGTATTTCACCAGCCCGTCGAACGCCTCAAAACAGGTGCGCGCATAACGGGCGAAAAACTCGACCATTTTGCGGTTACGCCACGAACCGTATTCAATCACCAGATGCATCGGCACATCGAAATGGCACAGCGTGACCAGCGGTTCGATGCCGTATTTTTTGCACTCGGCAAAAACGTCACGGTAGAACGCGATGCCCTCTGCGTTCGGCGTTAACTCATCGCCGTTGGGATACAGACGACTCCAGGCGATTGAAGTGCGGAATACAGTGAAGCCCATTTCAGCCATCAGCGCGATGTCTTCTTTATAACGATGATAGAAATCAATCGCCTGATGACTCGGGTAAAACTCTGTTGCATCGAGCCGGAAGCGCTTTTCCTGACCGGTTTTTACCGCCAGACGGTGCGCGCCGTGCGGGATCATGTCGACCGTCGTCAGGCCTTTGCCGCCTTCAAAACTGGCACCTTCGGCCTGGTTTGCGGCAATCGCGCCGCCCCATAAAAAGCCGTCAGGAAATAAAGATGCTGCCATGAATTACGTCTCCTTTAATGTGAACGCGCTGCGTCGGCTGCCACCGGCAACGGCGCAGGCGTTGTGATCTCTGCCGTTTTGCCCTCTTTCGGCGCCACGGTTTCCACGGGAATATCTTCAAATCCGAGTAACAGGGTGATGACAAACGAAAGCACCACCGCGAGGATCATGACTCCCGCCACCCAGACAATTGTCATCGGATTGGACGGGTCGAAGAACTGGACGCTGGTAAACAGCCCCGGCGACGCCATCGAATGGCTGGCGAGGCCGCCTAAACCGGCAATACCGCCGCAGATAAAACCGCTGATTAAGCAGGCGATGAGCGGACGTTTAAGCCGCAGCGCCACGCCGTATAGCGCAGGTTCTGAAATCCCGGCCACAATCGCGGAAGCCGCCGCCGCCAGTGCGGTCTGGCGCAGTTCCGGGTTTTTCGTCCGCCACGCCACCGCCAGCGATGAACCGCCCAGCGACAGGTTTGCGCCAATTTCAGACGGCATCACCATGCCTTCTTTTCCGGTTTCCGCAATGGTCTGAATAATGGTTGGCGTGAACACGCGGTGCATGCCAGTCATCACCAGCAGCGGCCAGGCCGCGCCCATAATCGCCACCGACAGCCAGCCGAGATAGCTGTGAACGGTATACACCACGGCGGAAATACCGGTACCAATCCAGATGCCCAGCGGCCCGATCAGCACGATGGCGATCGGTGCGGCAATCAGCATGATCAGCATCGGCTTGAGGAAGTTTTTGGTGACGACCGGCGTAATGCGATCCACCCATTTTTCGATGTAGGACAGCAGCCACGTCATGCACAGCGCGGGGATCACGGTGTAGGTGTATTTCACCGCCGTGACGGAAATGCCGATGAACTCGACTTTCTGCCCCTGCGCGGCTTTCGCCATCAGGTCGATAAACGCCGGATGCACCAGGATCCCGGCAATCGCAATCGCCAGCGACATGTTGGTTTTGAATTTCACCGCCGCCGACGCGGCCACCATCACCGGCAGGAAGAAGAACGCGCCGTCGCCGATGGTGTTGAGGATCACCAGCGTGGAAGCGCCCTTTTCAAACACGCCGGTCATATCCAGAATCATCGCCAGCAGTTTGACCATCGAACCGCCGATAATCGCCGGGATCAGCGGCGACATGGTACCAATCAGCGCATCGAGAATTCCTGCGCCAATCCGTTTGAGCGTAATTTTGTTTTTGGCGGGGGCATCGCTGGCCGCCGCAAAACCTTCCGGCAGCAGTTTCAGCACTTCGGCGTAAGCCTGCGACACGTTATTGCCGATGATCACCTGACACTGTTTTTCATTGCGCACCACGCCCATCACGCCGGTGATGGATTTCAGCGTCGCCGCGTCCACGACGGATTCGTCGTTCAGCACGAAGCGCAGGCGCGTCATGCAGTGCGTGACCGCAACCACGTTGCCCGCGCCGCCGATGGCATCGACGATTGACCTGGAAATTGATGCAAAATTCTTAGCCATGAGTGATAACTCTCTCGGATTCATAGGGTTATGAATAATTATCTTTTCGGGAAGCCTTTTTTATGAAACGTAGCGGGCTTTTTCCGAAATAGTAGGTAACCGGTTTCACACGAGAATGTTCAGTTCTTCTTCTGACTTCAACAAATAAATACAACACCGTTTCATTTTTGTGATGACGATCTCCCTGCGCAGTGAAATCGTCTCAGGACGCGTGGAATGTGTAGAATGACGAATAATTTTTCTCATCCAGAAGGTGCCTGATGTCGACAATGCAGGAAGTGGCAGCCAAAGCGGGCGTCTCGAAAGCCACGGTTTCCCGTGTGCTTTCCGGCAAGGGTTATGTGAGCCAGGAAACCAAAGATCAGGTCTATAAAGCCATTGAGGAAGCGGGTTACCGGCCCAATTTACTGGCAAGAAATCTGGCGACCAGCAAATCGATGTGCATCGGGCTGGTGGTGACGAATACGCTGTATAACGGGCATTATTTCAGCGAGTTAATTTCTCAGGCCGCGAAAAAACTCGACGCTAACGGACGCCAGCTGATTCTGGTGGATGGCAAACACAGCGCCGAAGAAGAACAGGACGCCATTCAGTTTTTGCACGATTTGCGCTGCGACGGCATTATTATTTATCCGCGCTTTTTATCGGTCGATGAAATGGATTTGCTCATCGATAAATATAAGAAACCGGTGATGGTCGTGAACCGCAAATTACGCAAACATCAGAGCCACTGTATTTATTGCGACCACAAAGGATCGAGTTTTAACGCCACTCAGGCGCTTATTGAACGCGGACATCGGGATATTGCGTTTATCACCGGTTCGATGGATTCCCCGACCGCTATTGAGCGGCTTTCCGGCTATCGCGACGCGCTGGCGGCATCCGGTTTGCCGGTCAAGGAATCGCTGATCGTGCAGGGAAAATGGTCTCCGGCCAGCGGTGCGGCGGCGGTGAAAACATTGTTGTCGTCCGGGCAACCTTTCAGCGCCCTGCTTACCAGTAACGACGAAATGGCGATTGGGGCAATGAAGCAGCTCAGCACCGCCGGAATTGCCGTGCCTGCGCAGGTTTCAGTGATCGGGTTTGATAATATTCCGACCGCACCGTTTCTTATTCCGGCACTGTCGAGCGTGAAAGATCCGGTGAGCGATATGGTCAGCGAAGTGATCAGCCAGATTATCGCCATGCTTGATGGCGGTTATTTATCCGGTCAGAACAAATTTTCATCCGATCTTATTCTGCGCGATTCAGTGACCGACGGGCCTTATAAAGTTGTGCAGTAATTCACGGGAATATTCCGGCGCGCTTACAGGCAATACCGTAAGCGCCCTGCATTTCCCTCAGCTTTACGTAAACGCAGTTTAAATTTTCCGTTAAAACCCCTCTATTAAGCCTTATCCGAATTGTCGTTTTCCCGTTTGCCCCGCAAAGTCTGTGTGTTATCAGAAAACACCGTCAAAACGGGAACGAGGAATACAATGATTAAGTCAGGAATGGTTGTTCTGTGTGCGTTGCTGGCGACCGCCAGCCTGAGTGCTTACGCTGAAGGTCCGCACAGCGGGCCGGTCAGTCAACCGCAGCCGGTTCATAAAGTTCACAAGCCTGTCGTGAAACATGAAAAACCGCATCATCAGGTTAAGCCTGCACCGGTTCATCATAAATCGAAGCCAAAACCACCGGTGAAGCACGAACCCAAACCGCAGCGTCCGTAACCAAAATTTAACAGGCCGCAATAATTTGCGGCCTGTTTATTTAACACATTGGATCCCCTCATATTCCCCTTAGCTTTTTATGCCATTTCACTAAAGTTTCATTCCTGCCGTGCCGATAACGAATTTGGTCACTAAAACTCAAAAGTGCAATTTAACTTAAGTCCGATCTTTTAGCTAAAAACGCTTAATTTTAAGCATGTTAGAAGCAAAATTTGGCGAACTAAGAATTATCTTATGCTAACGTTTCATGAGCACATCACAGCAAAAATGCGTCGGGACAGGCGCACTATTTAGCCGCACTCTGATTTGGACGGAATCCGGGCAGAGACGGCAGGCTACCAGGCAAAAAAAATGAGCGAAGATTCTGATGTACTGTATCGGTTGCTGGTCCAACGCGTAGAAGATTACGCCATCTATATGCTGACACCGGACGGCACCATTGCGAACTGGAATGCGGGTGCGCAGCGGGCAAAAGGCTATACGCCTGAAGAAGTCGTGGGGAAGCATTTTTCATGCTTTTACACGGAAGAAGACAAAAAGAGTGGCTGGCCGCAGCACGGTCTGGAGACCGCGCGTTCAACGGGCCGCTATGAATCTGAGGGCTGGCGACAGCGCAAAGATGGCTCACGTTTTTGGGCGCACATCATTATTGAAGCCCTGCGCGAAGCCGGCGAAATCATTGGTTTTGCCAAGATCACCCGTGACGTAACGCAAAGACGTGAAACTGAAAAAGAGTTGCTGAAGGCCAAAGAACTGGCCGAATCCAACAGCGAACAGCTCTCTTCTTTATCGCAATTTCTGAACACGGTGATCGCAAATATTCCCTCTTCCGTGATCGTCGAAAATGCCGTTTCGCGGGAAATTCTGCTGGTGAACCGTCAGGCCGAACGCCTGCTGGGAATTTCGCGCGAGAAAATGCTCGGCAAACGCCCGCAGGATTGCATGGGATTCGGACTCAGCAACTTTATTAATAAGCAGTCGGACGAATGTCTGCGCGCTGAAGGTGTGCATAAAAGCGAGCAACAGCTGCTGACGGCCATCGGCGACCGTACGCTGCAAACCACCAGTTCGGTGATCCGCGGACACGATCCGCAAACCAGCTACGTGATGATGATTGCTGACGACGTGACCGATCAGCAGGCCGCGCATGCGCGCATTCACCACATGGCGCACCACGATAATCTGACCAGCCTGCCCAACCGCATTCTTTTCAGCCAGCGTCTTAACGAAGCGTTGCAGCGCGACAGCTATACGCACAGCCACACTGCCACGTTGTGTCTGGATCTGGATAACTTCAAAAACGTGAATGATGCGCTGGGTCATCAGGTCGGCGATGAGCTGCTGCGGGCGATTTCCAAACGTCTGCGGATGACACTGCGCGATGACGACACCCTGGCGCGTATCGGTGGCGATGAGTTTGCCGTCGTGCTGCCCGGCCTGAAAGATATCTCCGCTGCGCATCAGATTTCCAAACGCCTGATAGAATCCGTGCGTCCGCCGGTCATTATCGACGGTCACTCGCTTTCGGTCGGCCTGAGTATCGGCATCGCGCTGGCGGATTCCATCGAGAACACGCCGGATCAGCTGCTGCGTTGCGCGGATATGGCGCTCTACGAAGCCAAACGTAATGGCCGCAACCGGTACGAAGATTTCCGTATTGAAATGGACGCCGCCGCCCGTAAACGCCGCGTGGTCGAAATGGACTTGCGCGACGCGATTACCTGCAATCAGCTGCGTCTTTACTACCAGCCAATTACCGACGCCAAACACGATGCGGTCATCGGTTATGAGGCGCTGATGCGCTGGCATCACCCGCAAAACGGGCTGATTATGCCGGTGGATTTCATCCCTATCGCCGAAGAAACGGGCCTGATCCACAGCCTTGGATCCTTTGCGTTGCACGAAGCCTGCCGCGAAGCCACAACCTGGACCGGCTCGCAGACCGTCGCCGTGAACCTCTCACCGATTCAGTTCAAAAACAGCGGACTGGTTTCTGTGGTGGAATCCGCACTGGAAGCGTCCGGGCTGGATCCGTCACGGCTGGAAGTGGAAATCACCGAGTCCGTTCTGCTCGACAATACGCTGGGCAATATCGATACCCTGCGAAAACTGAAGGCGCTGGGCGTGCGTATTGCGCTGGATGATTTCGGCACCGGCTATTCGTCGCTGAGCTATCTGCGCTCGTTCCCGTTCGACAAAATCAAAATCGACCGGTCGTTCATCAACGATATGCAGGACAGCCGCGAAGCGCTGGCGATCATCCGCGCCATCACCGGCATGAGCCGCAGTCTGGATATTCAGACCACCGCAGAAGGCGTCGAAACCCCCGAGCAGTTCAGGCGTCTGAAAGAAGAAGGGTGTAGTTTGTTCCAGGGATATTATTTTGGACGGCCTCAGCCCTCAGAATCTCGCCTGACCGGGTTTACACCTCTCTGATGATAGGTATTAGACACGATTTGCGGGGGGAGTAATCGGGGGATAAGGGTTTCATTATTGGGCTAATTCTGGCGATTAACTTTTCACTGGCCGTGAGGGCTGACATCTGACCGAGAATATTTCGGTTTCTCAGTTGCAGCGTTCACATAACTCGCTGCGCCGAAACCGACCAAAGAGGGCTATGACGAGCCCTCTTTGGAATCTCCGCGTCTTTTTTTACTGCGCGCTTTCGCTCGCTGGCTATGTTCCAGATGCCGCTGCTATTGCCGCGAAAACTTGCCGCTACGCGGTTCCCTTACTCGGTTTCGAGCCATAGGTCTCGAAACGCTTCGCTCGGCAAGCTTTCTGAAAGCGGCCGGAGGCTTATCTAAATTCAAAGGCATTTTGAATAACAATTAGTGGTGAGGTTGCGAATTAGAAAGTTATTGGCCGCTTTCAAAAATCACGCCAAAGCGAGAGGTGGAAAACCGCGTATCTTTTCGCGCGGTTTGTAACCCGAGTGAAGGGCACCGCGCAGCGGCGGGATTTTGCGGCAATAACCGGCGTTGCTGAAACAGTGCCAGCGAGCGACAGCGCGCAGTGAAAGAGCCCGGGATTCTTAAGGGGCGCGGCGACAGGCGCTCCTTAAGGCCGGTTTGGGTGGCAACCCAAGGTCTTGACCCGTGCTGGCAAACGCATCCCATTTTTTGAATTTGACAAAGACATTCCCGAATGTTCCAAATGTCTGAATGAGTTCAAAAATGCTGGCGCCGCGAGGGCGTAATGCATTCACCGCTTCTTAAGGAATAAAGATGTCTGAGAATTACGATTTTAACGTCGCTTACCCTACCCTGCGCCCGACGATGATGGGGACCAACGCGGTCTGCGCTTCCCAACCGCTGGCGGCGCAGGCCGGGATGAAAATGCTGATGCTCGGCGGAAACGCGGCCGATGCGGCCATCGCCACCGCCATCGCGCTGACCGTGCTGGAACCCAGCGGTAACGGCGTGGGCAGCGACGCTTTTGCGATTATCTGGGACGGTAAGAAAGCCCACGGTCTGAACGCCTCGGGCCGCTCACCGGCGGCGTGGACTCCTGAATATTTCGCCTCCAAAGGCCATGAAGCCGTGCCGACCTATGGCTGGGACGCCGTCACCGTGCCCGGCGCAGTCTCCGGCTGGGTGGCGGTGGCAAAACGTTTTGGTACCCTGCCGCTGACTACGCTGGCACAACCGGCGATCGATTACGCCCGCAACGGTTTCCCGGTGTCGCCGCTGATTAGCCGCCTGTGGGAAATCGCGGTGAAAAAATTGAGCAACCAGCCGGGTTTCAGCGAGTGTTTCGCGCCTGAAGGCCGTGCGCCTAAAACCGGCGAATTCTTCCGTAATCCTCAGCTGGCCGACACGCTGGAGCTGATCGCCAGAACCGAAGGCGAAGCGTTCTACCGCGGCGAACTGGCCGATAAAATGATCGCCCACAGCCGGGAGTGTGGTGGTGCGATGACGCACGATGACCTCGCAAATCACAAAGCCGACTGGGTGGAAACCCTGCAACAAACCTTCGCGGGCGGTTCGGTTCACGAACTGCCGCCAAACGGTCAGGGCATCGCCACGCTGATTGCGCTGGGCATTCTCGGCAAGCTTAATATCGGCGATAAACCGGTGGATTCCGTCGAAACCACGCATCTGTGCATCGAAGCAATGAAACTGGCGCTGGCCGATTTGGATCAGCACGTCACCGACAACGACCATATGCAGTTCGACCCGCAACTGTTCCTGAACGATGCGTATCTGGAAGCACGTGCGCGCCTGATTGACCGCACGAAAGCCAGCGACGTGACCTACGGCGCACCGCGTCCGGGCGGCACGGTTTACCTCACCGCCGCCGATTCCAGTGGCATGATGGTGTCGTTTATTCAGTCCAACTACATGGGTTTCGGTTCCGGCGTTGTCGTACCGGGAACCGGTATCAGTATGCAAAACCGGGGTTGCGGCTTCACGCTCGATCCACAGCATGCCAACTGCGTCGCGCCCAATAAGCGCACGCTGCACACCATTATTCCGGCGTTTGCGCAGGACGGCGAAGGCAAACCGCTGATGTCCTTCGGCCTGATGGGCGGCCCGATGCAGGCGCAGGGGCATTTGCAACTGGCGCTGCGCATTATGCTGTACAAACAGAATCCGCAGGCCGCCATTGATGCGCCGCGCTGGCGGATTGACGGTGGCCGTCAGGTCGCGATGGAAGCCACTTATGACCACAATACGCTGGCGGCACTGCGCGCAATGGGGCATGAGCTGATTGTCGAAGATCCGCTTGGCGGCCATTCGTTCGGCGGCGCGCAGGTGATTGTGGTGAATCCGGCGGGCGGGTATCTGGCGGGGACGGAATCAAGGAAAGACGGCCAGGCATTGGTGATGTGAGAAATTTTCGGTTTTTCACTTACCGTGAGGGGCTCATATAAGTCAACACCTTGGGTTGCCACCCAAACGGTCCTCAGGTCAAAATCGACGTCAAGGTCGTGGGCGTCGGCCCACACCGACTTGGGGGCGGCATATCGCCGCCGCCCCCAAGACCCCCGGGCTCTTTTACTGCGCGCTATCGCTGGGACGATGGACATGTTCCGCCACATCCGCGGGTGGCGCGAAATATCGCCGCTGCGCGGTACCTTCCCTACGGGCTTCGAGCCTTGCGGTCTCGAACCCTCGGTCAGCAAAATTTCTGAGCGCGCCATCCCACCATTCAAGAGAATCGATATTCATGCTTCTTCGTTTTTCAAAATAATGAATGGTATGGCCAGGTTGTGAACTAACAGCCATTGGCCGCTTTCAAAAATCACGCCGAAGCGAGAGGTGGAAAACCGCGTATCTGTTCGCGCGGTTTGTAACCCGAGTGAAGGGAACCGCGCAGCGGCGGGATTTTGCGGCAATAGATGTGGCTGCTGAAACATAGCCAGCAAGCGATAGCGCGCAGTGAAAGAGCCCGGGATTTTCAAGGGGCGCGGCGATAGGCGCTCCTTGAAGCCAGTTTGGGTGGCAACCCAAGGTTTTAGCGGTGTGGGCCGACGCCCACGACCTGGAAGTTGAAGTTGAAGTTGAATTTCCCCTTTGATCCCACCTCCTCTGTGACACCCCTTCCAAATTTCACCTAAAAAAATGTAATTCGACGCAGGTCGTTTAAAAATTTGAAACACCGTTCTATAAATGGAGTGTTGAGTTTGTCGCACTTTCATATGGAGAACAAATCTATGAGCCGTCCACTGTTTCATGGCGTGATCCCGCCGGTTTCTACCATCCTGAATGAGAATGAGCAGCTTGATCGCCAGGGAATGGCGCGTCTGATTGATTTCGCCATTGAAGGCGGCGTTAACGGGCTGTTTTTCCTCGGCAGCGCGGGGGAATTTGCGCATATGTCCCGCGAACTGCGGTATGAAGTCGCCGAATTTTGTACGAAACACGTCGCCGGACGTGTACCGGTGCTGATTGGCGCAGCGCATCCCGGCACAGCGGAAACGCTGGCGTTTGCCCGGCACGCCAGAAGTGTCGGCGCGGACGGCGTGGTGGTGGTGAATCCGTATTACAACCCGATCACGGAAGAAGCGCTGTATCTGCATTACAAAACCATTGCCGAAAACGCCGGGCTGCCAGTGGTGATGTACAACTATCCGGGGCTGACCGGTCAGCCGATTCCCGTGAGTCTGATTAAACGCCTGGCGCTGGATTGCCCGAATATTGTCGGCCTGAAAGATACCGTCGACAGCCTGAACCATATCCGCGAAACGCTGGCGGCGGTGAAACCGGTGCGCCCGGATTTCGCGGTATTCTCCGGCTATGACGAATATCTTTTCGGCACGCTGATCCTTGGCGGTGATGGCGCCATTCCCGCCAGCGCGAACTTTGCACCACAGCTCACCTGCGGCATTTACCGCGCGTTCAGAGAGAAAGATTTCGCCACCGCCATTGAACTGCAACAGCGCCTGTCGTTCCTGCCGCCGTTGTATTCGCTGGATACGCCGATTTACAACGTCATCAAATACGCCATCTCGCAGGTCGGTATCGACGTACCTGTTTATTCGCTTAAACCGGCGTTGCCGCTGAGTAATGATAAACAGAAGATCGTACGTGAAATCCTCCGGCAGGCAGGCGTCCTGCACTGATTGCACGCCCCGCCATCCTCCCTCCGCAACGAGGGAGGAAAATGCCTGACAGATCTAAATCGAAATCATTACTATTCCGCTTTAATATTCGCTACTCTATCCGCATGATTTACCGAACCGAATCTCTTTCATAACGTCATGATGCAAACACTTCTCGACAGTTTCCGCGATACGCCCGTGAGCTGGGTAGCCGATACATTTAAGCCGCTGACGCCGCTGGTCACCAACGCGATGCCGATGTCACAGCTGACCACCGCCGAGGGCTGTGGCCTCGTGCTGAAACGCTATCTGGATGCCAATGCCGCTGACGCCGCGCAGTGCGACAAACGCCGCGCGCGCATTTCGATGTGGTCACAATGGTATTTCGCCACCCTGCTGCCAAGCTGGGTGATAGTGTCCTTGCGCCACGGCTGGCAACTGCCGATCGCCGCTGAAAATGTCTACCTGTGTATGCAGGAAGAAGGCTTACCGGCGCAGATTTATCTGGATGGCGAAGGCGAAGCGCTGATTTCACAGGAACCGATGGCGCGGTTTGACATGATGATCGAACAGCAGCTGCGCCCGATTTGCGAAGCACTGGCAGAATTCTCCGGCCTGAAACCGGGCATTTACTGGAGCAATGCGGCCATCCGCGTCGGCTGGGGTGTGAAACAGGCCGAACTGGTTGATGCTGATATTTCTGACGGCATGACGCTGATGGAATCGCGCGAGCTGCGTTACGGTGGCAAAAATCCGTTGTTTCAGCCGATGCGCGCAGAAAACCCCGCGGATCCCGACAGCCCGCAATACCGTAAACAGTGCTGCCTGCGTTACGATCTGGAAGACCACGCAATGTGCCCTTCCTGCCCGTTATTGCTAGCAGAGCGTAAATCCGGCAAAAGACGCAAAACCGTCGCGGAGTAATTTGCTGATGCGCCAGCCACTTACCAAACGGTAATAAGTTAAGCGTAAAAAATGATTGGATCTTAGTCTCATATAATTATAAGAATTACGTTATATAGACCAACGAGGCATTCATCATGACAATGAAAAAACCTAAGAGCTGGCCATCCGCTCTTAACTCGCTGGCCTCAGAGGTGATAGATACTCTGGCGCAACCCGTTAACCGCGTATGGAACACGTTAACCGGCAAACAGCAGCCGCTCAGAGCAAGGATTGTTCATCGTTATGCGATTCCGTCTACCCGCACCATCAGCGTAACGGAAGGGTTCTTCGGATTTATTCCGGTGGAATCTTATGAAAACGAACGTTTTATTCTGGAAGTCGCCTACGCCGACAAACAGTATCAGGTAGAAGTCCCGCGGGCTTATTACCAGAAAAGTAATATCGGCGACGGTATCGATATCCACACGCTGTAACGCCCTCTTCTTTAAACAGGCTGCACCTTCACGGGCGCAGCCTTTTTTATGCCCTGAACTCTGCCGTTTCTGCCAAAAAATCTGCCTTACCCCACAGATTTCGCTTTTATTTTGTTCAATACATGAAAATTATTGACATAATAATCACCTGAATTTAGAAAATTATTTACATTCTATTCCCACCGTTTTTTCCTTTTATGAGGTTAATGATGACCCGCACCGGACAGCTTTCCCCTGCCTCTGCCAGCCAGTCACGCCGCGCGTTAATCGCCGGTTCGGTGGGCAACTTTATCGAATGGTACGAATTTGGCGTTTACGGCTATCTGGCGACACTGATCGCCGGGAACTTTTTCACCCTCGAAGGCCAGACCGGCATGACCGGCTTACTTCTGACGTATGCATCGTTCGCGCTGGCCTTTTTCTGCCGCCCGATTGGCGCCATTATTTTTGGCCGCATCGGCGACCGCATTGGCCGTAAGCCCACGCTGATTGCCGTGGTATTGCTGATGACGATCGCCACCGCCATCATCGGTATCCTGCCGACTTACGCACAAATTGGCGTCGCCGCGCCGCTGTTACTGACGCTGATGCGCATGTTCCAGGGCCTGTTTGCAGGCGGTGAATTTGGCGGCGCGGTTTCGCTGATGACGGAATTCGCCCCGAAAGGTAAACGCGGGATTTACGGCGCGTGGCAGTCGTTCACCGTGTCACTCGGCCTGCTGACCGGTGTGGCGCTGGTGGCTATTCTGGTGCAGTGGCTGCCGGAAGCTGAAATGAAAGCCTGGGGCTGGCGCATTCCGTTCCTGCTGGCGCTGCCGATGGGGCTGGTGGCGCTTTATCTGCGTCTGAAACTCGACGAGACGCCGACCTTTATTGCCAGCCAGAAACCGGAAAAAAACGCGCCGCGCACGGCGGAAGAAAAAGCCTCAACGCTGGCGACCGCCAAAGCTATCGCGCTGGGGATTGGCCGCATGATGGGCTGGTCGGCGGGCGGTTACACCTTCCTGGTAGTGATGCCGTCTTATCTGCAAACCTCGCTTCACGCCACGTTTTTACAGGCGCTGATCGCGACCGTGCTGGCGAACGTCGGTTTCGCGATTGCGATCCTCCCCTCGGGCTGGCTGAGTGACAAAATCGGCCGCAAAAAAGTGATGATGATCGCCGTGCTGGCGGTGATTATTCTCAGTTTCCCGCTGCTGCATCTGCTGCAAAACCCGGACAGCAGCCTGCTGGCAAAAGGCGTCGCCGTGCTGATTGCCGGTGCAACCATCGGCATGATTGCAGGCCCCGGCCCGGCAATGCTGGCGGAAATGTTCCCCACCCGCGTGCGCTATACCGGTCTCGGGCTGTCGTATTCGCTGTTAAATGCCGTCTTCTCCGGCTGCGCAGGGCTGATTATCACCGGCCTGATTAAAGAAACCGGGAATCTGGATATTCCGGCGTACTACGTGGTGGCAACCTGCGTGGTCAGTTTGTTTGCGCTGATGACGCTGCGCAAAGACGACCATCTTCGCGAACTGGAAAAATAACCGATGAATCTGCAATCGCGCTTACAGGCTTTGCAGGGCAGCTTTTCACCGGCTGAAAAGCGGATTATTACGCTTATCATGCTGAGCCCGCCGGAGGTCGCGAAACTGAGCGTCACCGCACTGGCGAAGCTTGCCGAAACCAGCACCGCCACGGTGGTGCGAACCAGCAAACGGTTAGGGTTTGAGGGGTATCCCGCGCTGCGGCTGGCGCTGGCGGCAGAATTGCCCCTTGCGCTGCCGCACGAAGAATCGCCGCTGGCGGCAGACATTAATGAAGCCGACTCCCCGAAACAAATCCTGCATAAATTGCTGGCGTTTGAGGTGGAAGGCGCGACAGCCACGGCGCAGTTGCTGAAAGGCGAATCGCTGGAACAAGCCGTTGCGGCGCTGGCTCAGGCGCGTCGGATTGACGTCTACGGCGCAGGCGCGTCTTCGCTGGTGGCACAGGATTTTTGCCAGAAACTGCGCCGCATCGGCTTTGTCGCTCAGACGTTCGGCAGCACCGATGAAAGCCTGGTCAGCGCCTGTCAGTTAACGTCCGCGGATGTCGCGCTGGCGATTTCCCATTCCGGCGAAACGGCGGGCGTGCTGGACGCACTCCTGCACGCGAAAAACACCGGTGCGGCAACGCTCGCTATCACCGCCAGTGGCCGGTCACCGCTGGCGCGCAAAGCCGATATTGTGCTGCTCACCAGCAGCCGCGAACTGGGTTTTCGCGCCGCCGCGATGGCGAGCCGCACCAGCCAGTTGCTGATTATCGATTGCCTGTATATTGGCGTTGCGCAGCGTTTTCCAGGTGCGCGGGACGCCTTACGCAAAACCCACGACGCCGTGCGCCAGCGCCGCCGCTGATATTCCGGCACTTCACAACGCGCCTTCTATACTTCATAAAACACTTCGTTTTATGCGTTTATCTGAGGGCAGCCATGTTCACCCACCGTTTGGTTTTTCCTGCCAGCGTGCTTCGCGGACGCGGAGCGATTAAACATTTAGGCGCAATGTGCGGACGTCTCGGCCAGCGGGCGTTATTGGTTGGCGGTAAACGGGCGATTGCCAGCGTGGAAGCCAAAGTCGCCGATCAGCTCGAACAACAGGTGGTCAGTTATCTCGGCAGTGAAATCTTCAACGGCGAATGTTGCCAGCAGGAAATCAACCGGCTGGCGGACGTTTTCCGCACGCAGGGCGTTGAAGTGATTATCGCCACCGGCGGCGGAAAGGCGCTGGATACCGCCAAAGCGGCGGGCGTCGCCTGCAATATTCCGGTCGTCACATTGCCGAGCATCGCGGGTACCTGCTCCGCCGTCACCTCGCTGGCGTTTCGTTATCATGAGGACGGCGAGTTCCGCGACATGGTTCCGCTCCCCTGCGGCCCGGCGGCGGCGGTGATCGACGCTGATTTGCTCGCAGCTTCTCCGCTGGCGTGGCTCTCAGCCGGTATCGGCGACACGCTGGCAAAATGGTACGAATATCGAGCCATCAGTGACCTGAACCAGCTCACCGGCCTTGCCGGTGTTGCAAGAACCAACAGTGAACTTTGCTATACGCTCATCGAACACTTCGCCGCCGACGCCTGTTTCGCGGTGCAGGACGGCAAAGCCAACAACGCGCTCGAACAGGTTCTCGATGCGATTTTCCTCTACGCCGGACTGACATCCATTATGAGCAACGGCGCACACACCGGCGCGTCCCACGCGTTATACGAAGGCTTCACCGCCTGCGCCAAAACCCGCCACGTCGCCCACGGTTTGCTGGTCGGCTACGGGAATCTGTGCCTGCTGGCACTCGAAGGCCGCAGCGATGAAGAGCTGCACATAGCGTTAGCTCTTGCGCGTGCCAGCGCAATCCCGACGCAGCTTTCGCACATCGCTGAAGGCCTGACAGAGCAGGATCTGGCAGTGATTATCGACCGCAGCCTAAGTACGCCGGATATGGCCAACATGCCGGGGGATGTCTGTTTCGCAGATGTGAGAAGTGCAATTGAGAGAGTGGAAGGGCTCGCCGCCCAAACGGGACTTCGTTTTTGACGGGATCGAGTAAATTTTGGTTTCTCACTCGCCGTGAGGGCTGGATCGAGAATATTTCGGTTTTTCAATAACAGCTATCACTCAGCGGCTGGCGCCGAAACCGACCAGAGAGGGCCAGGACGGGCCCTCTCTGGACTCTCCGCGTCTTTTTACAACACGCGCTGTCGCTGGCTGGCTATGTTTCAGCAGCCGCAACTATTGCCGCGAAAACTTGCCGCTGCGCGGTACCTTCATTTCGGTCTTCGAGCCTTTCGGTCTCGAAACACTCATTCAGCAAGCTTTCTGAAAGCGGCCGGAGGATTATCTAAATTCAACTGCATTTTGGATAACAATAAGCAGTGAGGTTGTGAACTAGAAAGTCTGTGGCCGCTTTCAAAACGGCGTTGAGTGAGCGGTGAGAAACGGCGAGAGTCTTTTTTCGAGCAGGTTCGAACCCGAAGCGAAAGTACCGCGCAGCGGCGCCGTTTGCGGCACTAGCCGGAGTTGCTGAAACATAGCCAGCGAGCGGCAGCGCGCAGTTAAAGAGCCCGGGATTCTCAAGGGGCGCGGCGACAGGCGCTCCTTGAGGCCGGTTTGGGTGGCAACCCAAGGTTTTGAATTCAGGGATTCAAAAGCCCCCTTTTGTCCTCCCCCAACTCCCACAATTTCCGCCGAATCAGCTGTTTAAGCTTTAACGCCGCCTGCGAAGCAGGCTGATCCTTCCTGCTCAGCAGGATCACCTCAAACGGCAATGCCTCCATGACAGGCACAATCTTCAGCTGATCGACGTACCGCCGGGCGGTGAACGTATCAACAACACCAACACCGCCGCCTGCCAGCACCATGTCGGCAATCACAGAATAGGTTTTGATGAACAACGCGGAATGCGGCATCAGGCCATTCTCGCGCAGGACGCGGTTGAGCACCTGCCCGAGCGGATCCTGTTGCTGGAGCATCAGCAAATCGTTTTCACACAGCCACGCCAGAGACACCGGGCCTTCGACTTCGGCATTCTTCGGTAATAACGCCACCATGTTGGCCTGATAAATCGACTCGGCGACCAGTTCCTGCGTGGCCTGTTCGCCGAACGCCAGCGCGAAATCCATTTTGTATTGCAGCAGATCCTGACTCAGCGTGTTGAAATGCCCGGTCACCAGTTCGACGCTGCCGCCGGGCGTCTGGCGGCGAAAATCTACCAGCACCGGAGCCATGACGCTGTGCCCCAGCGCGTGCGCTGAACCGATACGCACGTGCTGGCCTTCGCCCTGACGCAACTGCTCAGCCAGTTCGCCAATCGCCTGAATATGGCTGAACAACGCCTCGACTTCCGGCATCAGGCGGCGACCTTCGGGCGTGACGATCAGCCCCTGCGGCGTGCGGTCAAACAGCGTGAAACCCAGTTGTTGCTCGGCGTGGTTCAGTACGCGGCTGACGTTGGGCTGCGAAACGTTGAGCAGACGTGCCGCGCCACTGACGCTGCCCGCCTGTAAGACCGCCTGAAAGACTTCAATGTGGCGTAAGCGCATTTATTTCTGCGTCGTCGCAAGATAAGAAAACGCGCTTAACAGGCTGATAATATTGGCGACGTTCGGGCTGTGATAGCCCACGGTGACGGCGTCGATGCGCTCAACCCCCGGGAGCAGGCTGAACAAGTCGGCCAGAACCGGTCTGGCGGCCATCAGCTCCAGATGGTACGGCCCGCTGAATCTTCCGGCGGTGAGTGGCGCGGGTTTGCTGACGGCAATCGTCGCCTGTTTGCGGATTTTGGCGCAGGCAATTGACGGACTGTCGGATTCGGCGGCATTGGCGGAAATCGCACGTTTTACGCAGACGTACTGTGATTCCGGGTAATGACGGCGGATCCAGGTTTCGAGATGATCGTCGCCGGTCACCAGCCAGAGCGGAACGTTCAGTTCGGCCCCGGCGGCGGCGTACAAATCACTTTCGCCAACCACGTTGCCGTTGAGTTTGACGCGGTAAAAGGCGCGGCCATTAATGGTGTGCGCCAGTACGCCGTTTTCTCCGGCGGCAGTGTGATAACCGACAAACATCAGGCCGTCGTACTGCTGCTGTTGCAGGCCTTCAACCATCGATAATCCGCGAGGTTTGCCCTGCACCAGACGGGCGCGAGGGTCGATTTTGTCTGCACGCAGGTTCTGCATCATCGCGTGGCTGTCAGCGACCGTGACTTCGGTTGCGCCACCGGCAAATGCACCGTCGATGGCCGCATTCACTTCGCCTTCCATCAGCGCCCGCGCGGCGTCGTAATCCGCATTGCCCGGGCTGCATTGCTCGGGGCGCATCACGCCCGCAATACCTTCGATGTCAGCAGAGATAAAGATTTTCATAATGGGTTCCCTTTTAAATTTGCGAGGTTGTCCAGAATTTCAGTCAGCCCCAGCCGGTAATGTCCGTCGAATCCACAGACGGTTTCTGCACTCAGTAAGGCATCAATAATAGCGTGTTCTGTAGCATCTGCTGCGAGCGCCAGCAGCGGTTCTGATTTTGCATCCGCTAACGTGACACCGTCACGCTGAGTGGAAAATGCCAGCGCGATATCACCGGAACCATGACCCCAGTAGCTGCCCAGGCGCCCTAACCCGGCGCCGGCGCGTTTGGCGATCCGTCCGAGCTGGCGGCTGTCGAGATAACGGTCGCAGGCCATGATGATAATGACAGAACCGGCGTCCACCTGCGGAGCAAGTTGTGGCTGGATTTGCGCGATGGCGTCCCCGACGCGCACGCCGTCGAGCGTCAGTTCAGACAACTTGCCGAAATTCGCCAGCACCAGCACGCCGAGCGTTGCATTCAGTTCTTCACACCAGCGCGACGCCGTGCCGACCCCACCTTTAAGGCCGAAACTGCTCATGCCACGCCCGGCTCCCACGCTGCCACGGGAGAACGTTGTGGTCGCGCCGTCGAGTGCGGTCAGCGCGTCGTCTTCACTGACCGCCATCGCCTGAATATCGTTAAGATAGAAGTCATTACATTCGAGGATCACCGGATTAATGGTCGCGTCCGGTCGGCCAATTTGCGGGAACTGTGCGCAACTGCGTTTCACCAGCGCGTTGAACAAGGTGCCGGTGGCGAAGGTGTTGCTGAGCAGAATGGGCGTTTGCAGTTCGCCCAGTTCCATTATCTGGGTAAGCCCCATCGGTTTAGCAAAACCATTCAGCACCGCCGCGCCGCACGGCAACGGGGTTTCATAAAGGTTATCGCCCGGCGGCACAATCGCGGTGACGCCGGTCTGGATATCCCCCGCCGCCAGCGTGCTGTGGCCGACAGTCACGCCTGCAACGTCGGTGATGGAATTGGCCGGCCCGCAGGGAAAACGCGGGTGAAAGATCTGACGCGTTTTGCGCCAGCGTTGCAGTAAGGCCGCCAGCGCCTGCTGCGTGAATTCGTCTTGATTATATTGCGGGTGCATCAGTCTTCCGTTTCATGTCATGAGTTCAGTCAGAACTTACTTCTTCAGTTTAGGATCGAGCGTGTCACGCAGCGCGTCGCCCAGCAAATTAAACGCCAGAACCGTGAGGAATATCGCCAGACCCGGGAAAACGCTGACGTTCCATTTACCCGCCATCATCATGTTACGGCTCATCGCCAGAATATTGCCCCACTCCGGCACGTCCGGTTCCGGGCCAAGGCCGATAAAACTCAGGCTGGCAGCGGTGAGAATGCTGGTGCCGATGCGCATGGTGAAATAGACAATCACGTTCGAAAGCGTGCCCGGCAGAATGTGGCGCAAAATCACCACGCGGTCAGGCGCACCGACGCAGCGCACCGCTTCTACGTAGGCACTTTGTTTGATGGATAACGTTGCCGCGCGCACGATGCGGGCGAAAACCGGTACGCTGAACACCGCCACGGCGATAATCACGTTATTCAGGCCGGGGCCGAGAATGGCGACAACGGCTATCGCCAGTAACATACCGGGAAACGCAAACAGAACGTCGGATCCGCGCATGATCAGCATGTCCGCCCAGCGGCCATAATAGCCCGCCAGTAACCCGAGCAAAACACCGGCAATCATGCCCAGCGTGACCGAGAAAATGCCGACGTAGAGCGAAATCCGCGCGCCATAAATAATGCGGCTGAGCACGTCGCGGCCTAAATCATCGGTGCCGAACCAGTGTTCCGGCGTCGGACCGACGCCCAGCGCCATCCAGTCCGGCGTCATCGGATCATAAGGCGCGAGCCACGGTGCAAAAATGGCCACCAGGATCAGCAACAGAATAAATCCGCCGGACACCAGCGCCATCGGATGACGGATAAACGTCTGGAAAAAGTCGTACCACGGCGAGCGGATATCATCGCTGTGCGGGGCAACCGCTGCCGGTGGATTTTCTCCGGTCACTGAGACAGGATCGGTCATATGCAGCTCCTAGCGCAGACGAATCGCCGGATTAACCACCGCATAAAGCAGGTCAACCAGCAGATTAATCAGAATAAATTCAAAGACGAACAGCATCACCAGCGCCTGAATCACCGGCTGATCCTGCGTTTTGATAGATTCGATCAGTAACCAGCCCAGCCCCGGCCAGCTGAAGACGCTTTCGACAATAATCGAACCGCCCAGCAGGAAACCAAACTGCAAGCCGAGCATGGTAAGTATCGGGATCAGCGCGTTGCGCATGATGTGTTTCCAGGTCACCAGCCGCGCACGTAAGCCTTTGGCGTTGGCCGTGCGTACGTAATCTTCCTGCGCGACATCGAGAAACGCCGAACGGGTGAAACGCGCCATCACCGCCGCCACCGAAGAACCGAGCGTAATTGCCGGTAAAATGATGTCGGTCGGCTGGTTAAATCCGCTGACAGCAAATAGCCCAAACGGCATGGCAACAAACTGAATCAGCAGCAACCCGAGCCAGAACGGTGGCATGGAAATCCCACCGACCGCCATACTCATCAGCGTCCAGTCCTGCCACTTGCCGCGTTTAAGCGCCGAGACCACGCCAATCACCAGCCCCAGAACCACCGACCAGGCGAAACCGGCCAGCGCCAGCAGCAACGTGGGCATAAATCCGCTTTCAATCACGCTTAACACCGGCTGACGCGTGCGGTATGTCGTGCCCAGATCGCCATGCACCATGCCGTTGAGCCAGTGCCAGTACTGCGCCGGAAGCGGATCGTTCATACCAAGCAGTTGCCGCGCTGACTCAACCGCCTCAATCGGCGCATCCTGACCGGCGTAAATACGCGCAGGGTCACCCGGCAGCAGCTTGATAAATCCAAATACCAGTAAGGACACCACCAGTAAAACCGGGATCATTTCCAGTATCCGGCGGAGAAAATAGGTCAGCATAAATGTGTTTCCCTGAATTCAGTAAACTCCCTCCCCGATAAAAAGGAGGGAGTAAAACAGCACCTCTGTTACTTAAACTGTGCCTGATTGAAAATCAGAGAACCGTCGGCCAGCATGTAGACGCCGGACAATGCTTTGCTCTTACCGACCAGATTATCCGGTACGCCCAGATACGCCATCGGCGCATCGGCCCACAGCAGTTTCTGCGCATCGGCATAGGCCGCTTTACGCTTTTCAACGTCGGCGGTTTGCAGCCCGGCGGTGATCGCCGCATCGACCTGTTTGTTGCTGTAGTACGACACGTTGTACGCCGACGGGATCCACGATTCGGTCGCGAACAGCGGACGCAGTGCCCAGTCAGCATCACCGGTCGAGGCAGACCATGCGCCGTAATACATTTCAACTTTCGCATCTGCCGGTTTCGGCGTGCTCCACAGACGCTGCGTCAGAGTTCCGGCGTCCATCGGCACCAGCTTCACGCGCACACCTATCAGCGAGAGTTGCTGTTTCAGGAATTGCGCGCTGCGAATGCGGTCGGTTTTATTCGAACTCCACATTTCCACGTCGAAGCCCTTTTCATATCCGGCTTCTTTCATCAGCTCTTTCGCTTTGGCGATGTTGTAGCTGTAATCCGGCGTGGTTTGTTTCTGATAGAACTGGACGTTTTTCGGCAGCGGCGACGTGGACGGCGAACCTAAACCGGCGAAGCCCACTTTCAGCCAGAGATTGCGGTCGATGGCGTAGTTAATCGCCTGACGGACGCGTACGTCGGAGAACTCTTTTTTCTGCGTGTTGAAGGCGATGTAGTACAGGTAGATACCCGGATCCTGCGCGATATCGAGTTTCGGATCGCTTTTCACGGTTTCCACCAGATCAGACGGCAGCGGATACACCGCATCCACGCCGCCGGATTTCAGTTTTGCCACCTGCGTGGAATCTTCCGGCGTCGGGTAAAGCGTTACGGAATCGACTTTCGGCCAGCCTTTCTGCCAGTAGTTGTCGTATTTCACCAGCTTCACGTCTTTGCCCTGCTGCCATTCGACAAATTTAAACGGACCGGTTCCGACCGGATGCACGCTCAGATCCTGCTCATTCGGATACTGTTTCAGCGACGCCGGGCTGTGCATCACCGCAGACGGGTGCGCCAGCGTGTTGATCATCGCGCCGAACGGTTTATTCAGCGTGATTTTGACCTGATATGGACTGACCACGTCTACCGATTTAATCATGCTGAACAGTGAGTTACGTTTAAGGTGATTCGCCGGATCCGCCAGGCGATCGAGGTTTGCTTTCACCGCATCGGCGTTAAACGGCGTGCCATCCTGGAAAGTTACGTCGTGACGCAGGTTAATAGTGAATTCTGTGGCGTCGCTGTTACTGGTGTAATCGGTCGCCAGCACCGGCACGACGGCCATTTTGTTATCGAACTGGAACAGACGTTCAAAAATGCCGCTCTGAATGGAATAACTCAGCGTATCCGTGGTGTCGTGCGGATCAAAACCGGTCACGTCGGCATACATGGAAATGCGCAGATCTTTCGCCTGTGCGGAGGCGGCAAAACACAGCGCCAGCCCTGCGGCCAGCAGGCTTTTACGTAGGAACGTTGAGTGCATGAACTTCTCCTGTGTATTCCAAAAAAGAAAAAAATTAACGTTATGCCTGTTGTTCAGCCACCCAGTGGTGCGGCGAAACCTGGCTGTACCTGAGTTTTTCTATCTGTACACCGGCCGGATGCACCGGCGATTTCACTTCCACATCATCAAAATTGCGCAATGCACGCTGCGTCGGATCCGCCACCGGCACAGAACTGAGCAGGCGACGGGTGTAAGAATGTTGAGGATTGCTAAACACAGAGTCTCGCGGGCCAATCTCCACAATCTGCCCGCTGTACATCACCGCAACCCGGTTGGCGATGCGTTCCACCACCGCCATATCGTGCGAGATAAACAGCCACGCCACGCCGGTGTCGCGCTGTAAATCCATCATCAGATTCACCACCTGCGCCTGAATAGAAACATCCAGCGCCGACACCGCTTCGTCGGCAATAATCACCTGCGGCTGCAACGCCATGGCGCGCGCGATGGCAATACGCTGCCGCTGGCCGCCGGAGAATTCATGTGGATAGCGGCGCGCAAAAGAGGGATCCAGCCCGACGCTTTTCAGCAGCTGATTCACCACCGGCGTGGCATCTGCCAGTGATTTTTTCAGGCCGTGCAGTAATAAAGGTTCAGCAATAGAAAAACCGACGGTCAGACGCGGGTTCAGCGACGCATACGGATCCTGAAACACCATCTGGATCTGACGGCGGACGGCCTGAAACGGCGTGTCGCGCATCAGCGTGATTTCTTTGCCTTCCAGATGAATGCTTTCAGATTCGCTGCCGACCAGACGCAAAATCGCGCGCCCGGTGGTGGATTTCCCGCAGCCACTTTCCCCGACCAGCGCCAGCGTTTCGCCCGGCCAAATTGAAAAATCAATCTGCTCAACGGCGTGAACTTCTTTGGTCACACGCGACAGCACGCCGGAACGGATCGGATAACAGACCCGCAGCCCGCGCACATCCAGCAGCGGCGGTGCGTCGTAATTCGCGGTTTTCTGATCGCCGTCCGCGGCTGAAATGTGAGCCTCATCACCTGCAATCGATTGCTTATTTGCGCCATTTTTAGCCGCGCCGAGCAGCGGAAAACGGCGAGGCCATTTGAGCCCGCGCATGTCGCCCAGTTTCGGCACGGCGGCCAGCAGCGCGCGGGTATAAGGATGCTGCGCATGAGCAAAAATTTCGGTCACGCTGCCCTGTTCCACCACGTTGCCCTGATACATCACCACCACGCGGTCGGCAATTTCAGCGACCACGCCCATGTCATGCGTAATAAAGAGAACAGACATGTCGGTGCCCTGTTGCAGGTCACGCAGGATTTGCAGAATTCGCGCCTGCACGGTGACATCCAGTGCCGTGGTGGGTTCGTCGGCAATCAGTAATGCCGGATCACAGGCCAGCGCCTGCGCAATCATCACGCGCTGACGCATACCGCCGGAAAGTTCGTGGGGATAACATTTGAGAATGCGTTCAACGTCGGGGATACGCACCTGTTTAAGCAGTTCGCGGGCTTTGTTCAGTGCATTGGCTTTTGTAGCCATCCCGTGGTCAATCAGCCCTTCCGTAAGCTGATCGCCGACCCGTAAGACCGGGTTCAGCGACGTCATAGGTTCCTGAAAAATCATCGACATTTCGCGGCCACGCAGTTTGCGCCGCGATTCTGCCGAAAGGGAATTGAGCGCGTGGCGTGTGCCGTCGCGCCCGAAAAAATTTACGCTGCCGCCGTTGATATGGGCGGAATCCGGCAGCAGGCCCATCACGCTGAGCGACGTGACGGATTTACCGGAGCCGCTTTCGCCGACCACGGCGACGACTTCACCTTTGTTAATAGAAAAGGAAACGCCCTTCAGCGCCTGAGTTTTGCCCTGACGGCCGGAAAACGTGACCGACAAATCGTTAATCTGCAAGATTGGCGATGGCTGTTCATTAATCAAAAAACGTCTCCTTTATATAGCAGTTAAAAATCAGAGCCAGACTTCGCCATTCTCGTAGCGCAATGCCGGTTCGGCGTCCTGCGCCAGCCAGATCGGGCCATCCAGATCGACACGTTCGGCCTGAACCGCCACCGGCAGCGCGGCCTCCATTGCAATGGAAGAACCGAGCATGCACCCGACCATAATCCGCAACCCCAGACGGCGGGCTTCTTCGGTCATCGCCAGCGCTTCGGTCAGCCCCCCGCACTTATCGAGTTTGATGTTGATCATCTCGTAACGGTCGCGCAGACCGGCGATATCCGAACGTTCGTGACAGCTTTCGTCGGCGCAGACAGGAATGGGATGCAAACAACGCACCAGATCTTTGTCATTGCCTGCCGGAAGCGGTTGTTCAATCATCGCCACGTTAAATTCGTGCAGCGCCTGAAACAGACTGCCGAGATCTAAACCCTGCCAGGCTTCGTTGGCATCCACGACCAGCGTCGCCAGCGGTGCCGCCGCGCGGATAGCCGCCACTTTCTCAATAATCTGCTCGCGATCGAGTTTGATTTTCAGCAACTGCGCGCCACCGGCCACGGCAATTCCGGCCGCTTTCGCCATGTTTTCCAGAGAGTCCAGGCTCAGCGTTTCAGCCGTAATCACCGAAACAGGTTTCGGCATATCAAGCAGTTGCCACAAGGTTTTGCCCTGTTTTGCCGCATCGAGACGCCACATTGCACAGTCGAGGGCATTGCGCGCCGAACCGATCGGCATCACTTCCTGCAACGCTTCACGGGTCAGCCCCTCTTCAACCAGCGGACGGATTAAATCCAGCTGTTCGCAGACGCTTTGCGGGGATTCCTGATAATGCGCAGTGGGCGTGCATTCGCCGGTTGCGGTAAATTCACCGTCCGTCAGGGTCACACGCACCACCGTCACCGCGGTGCGCGTCCCGCGTGAAATCGCAAAAGGCTTAGCCAGCGGCAACTCGGCTGACACGAAAGTCATCTGAGTCATCAGCCGTTATCCCTGATCCATTGCGCGATGTTTTTGATGCCGAAACGCACCGGATCGGTCGCCGGAACGCCGAATTCTTCACTGATTTCGGCCAGCGCGATTTTGGCTTCTTCTTCGCTCACGGCAGAGGTGTTCAGCGAGAAACCGGCAATTCTGACGTCCGGGCTGGTGAGGCTGGCCGCCGCCAGATTGGTGTCCAGGCACTGGCGCAGCGTCGGCATAAACTGATGCGGCAGATGGCGCATGTGCGGGCGGCCAAGTTCATGACACATCACCAGCAAATGCGCCTGCGCACCGTGGATCAGGCCCATGCTGACGCCTGCAAATGACGGATGATAAAGCGAACCCTGCCCTTCAATGATGTCCCAGTGATCGTCGTCATTGGCAGGTGCCAGCGCTTCAACCGCACCGGAAATAAAGTCAGCGATCACGGCATCAATCGCAATACCCGCACCGGCCACCAGCACGCCGGTCTGACCGGTTGCGCGGAAATCGGCGTTCAAATCCAGTTCACGCATGGCAGATTCCAGCGCCAGCGAGGTATACATTTTGCCGACGGAACAGTCCGTGCCGACGGTCAGAATACGTTTGCCGCTGCGCTTCTTACCGGTGCCGGTATCCAGCTCAGGCTGCATATGGCGAACATCGAACAGCTGCACGTTATGCTCAGCGGCCAGTTCCACCAGCTCAGGAATATCGTTCAGCCCCTGATGCAAACCGTTCGCCACGTTCAGCCCGGCGCGGATGGCCGTTTTAATGGAATCAAGCCAGTGTTTAGGTAATTTTCCGCCTGAATTCGCCGTACCCAGCACCATGGTTTTTGCGCCCTGCGCGACCGCTGTGCCAATATCCAGATCCGGCAGCCCGAGGGAGACAGAGTCCGTCGCCAGACGAATTTGCCCGACGCACGCTTCAGGGCGCCAGACGTGTATGCCGCGCGCCGTTTTCGCCGCCAGCGGATCCATCACATCGCCCAGGAATAACAGGTAAGGCTTGGGTATTTGCTGCATGTCAGTTTCTCCGGAAATGAATTTTAGAATGTGTTTTAAGTCAGGCCGGAGGTCACTATTCCACGGGCGACACAACCCGGCGAATACTTGTTTAGCGCTGGGGTATAACCTCAGGCTATAGGTTTCAGTTTATTGAATTTATGGGGTTATTTATGACGTACAGGGAGAGAGGAACAGTGAACCAAGAGCGGAAATTCACGGAAAAACAGCAATAAAAAAAGGCAGAGCCAATGAACTCTGCCTTTGCGATTACCTTTTTCAGACACAGAATGGGGTAATAATTTTGTTCACTAACTTAGAAGCGGTAAGTCAGTGCAACAGCAACGATGTCGTCAGAGCTTACGCCCAGTTTGTTGTTGTCATCGATCTGGTTGATCATGTAGTCAACATAGGTGTACATGTTTTTGTTGAAGTAGTAAGTCGCACCGATTTCGAAGTATTTGACCAGGTCAGCATCGCCCACGCCGCCTTCAACATCTTTCGCTTTAGACTGCACGTAACCGATTGACGGACGCAGACCGTTTTCGAACTGGTACTGTGCAACTAACTCATAACCCTGGGTTTTGTTTGCATAGCCAGCAGTGCCGTTAACAGTGATCGGCGCCTGGTTACGGGTTTCGTTATACATTGCTGCCAGGTAAACCTGGTTTGCATCGTATTTCAGGCCAGTCGCCCATGCAGAAGCTTTATCGCCGCCACCGATTTGAGAGTTGGTCTGGCCGTTGGTGCGGTCAGAAGAAGAACCTGCGATTACAGCACCGATGCCGGAACCTGCGATATCTTCATAATCGATAGATGCGCCGTAACCGTCGCCGTTGCCTTTGTTGTTAGCACGGCCATCGTTTTCGTTCTTCGCCTGATATTGCAGAGCCACGTTCAGGCCAGTCACCAGACCGAAGAAGTCCTGGTTACGGTAAGTAGCCAGGCTGTTAGCACGGCCAACCATGAAGTTGTCGGAGTTAGCGGTATCACCACCAAACTCTGGCAGCATATCGGTGAAGCCCAGTGCGTCATAAACCACACCGTAGTTACGGCCGAAGTCGATAGAACCGAAATCTTTAACTTTCAGACCTGCAAAGCCCAGACGGGTTTTAGTACCTGTCGTGCCCTGGCTTTCAGCGTGGTTAGCCTGAACGTTATATTCCCACTGGCCATAACCGGTCAGTGTGTCATTAATTTGTGTTTCGCCTTTAAAGCCCAGACGAACATAAGTCATGTCGCCATCAGAACCAGCGTCATCAGAGAAATAATGCTTAGCGGTTACGCGACCGTAAAGGTCCAGTTTATTACCATCTTTGTTATAGATTTCGGTTGCGTTTGCGGTAGTTCCCACTGCAATTAAAGAGACCGCTAAGGCCAGCACACTGCGCTTCATCATTATTTAAGTTTCCTTGATTTTTTTATAAAGGATTTCTCATGCCCGCTTTATTTAAATATCTGATTATCGGGCTGTGAGTATTTGTACATGTTTTTAAATGCGTCTGTCTGTAAAACGATTTGAACCTTAACACTGAGCACAAAAAGTTAAAATGGAAAAGTTCGCCACACTAAGTCTTTTTTGAGTAAAGAGATGTAACAAAATATTTCCATTATAAGTCTCTAACCCCCTGATTATATGCGGTTTTCGCATAACGTTTTGCACCATTATGGTGCCACGCATTATCTTGGTGCATTTGAAGTTTACTTTTGTAAAGCAGTTGCAAGCGGGATCACCTTTCTCAAAAGGTTTTTTACTGTTAACAATCGTTAATGAATTCACAATAGGAAAATGAGTAGTGCATTTAAATAGTGCATAGCAGGGTAATTATTTTACTGATAAGTTCATTAGCGAATAAATAGAAAATGCGACCATAAGATTTTTGTACTACGCAATTTCATCCGTATTCGGACTTTTAATAAAAGACCTGAGTGAAATAAAGCCAAATTGAATCTGAAAATAATTTCGCGGGTGATTGAATTGAACAAAGCGGGGAATTTATTGCTACCCGTTTTGAGTTTTTTTTATTCAAAACGGGCGTGTGATTAATTATCAGACAATTTTATTTTGCGGCGAAAGCACATTTATCATGCTTCTGTGCTGATCAAAAGGTCTCCCAGGTTTCCTCTGTTCCCGCAAAACTGTTTTTTTGCGGCAGGATTTTCTGCTCAGGACGTTTTCCACTCACCTTTTTGTCTTCATGCGTGACCGGCAGCGTCTGCGGGTTGATTTGAAACACGGAGACAGCCTGCGTCAGATGACTGGCCTGTTCTTCCAGCGCGATCGCTGCCGTAGCCGATTCCTGCACCAGCAAGGCATTCTGCTGCGTAACGCGGTCCATCTCTGTAACAGCGGTGCCCACCTGCTCAATCCCACGGCTTTGCTCATCTGATGCCGAGGCAATTTCAGCCATGATATCCGTTACCCGGGTGACAGCATTGACGATTTCACTCATGGTTTCACCGGCGCTTTCCACCAGCTCAGAACCTGTTCCAACCTTTTCAACAGAATCGTCAATCAGCATTTTGATCTGCTTTGCCGCTTCTGCACTGCGTTGCGCCAGATTACGAACTTCCCCGGCGACCACGGCAAACCCTCGCCCTTCTTCTCCGGCCCGCGCGGCTTCAACCGCCGCATTGAGTGCAAGAATGTTGGTCTGGAACGCAATGCTGTCGATGACATTGGTGATGTCGGCAATTTTCTGCGAACTGTCGGTAATTTCGACCATGGTATGCACAACGTTATCCACGACCTTGCCGCCCCGGCGGGCAATTTCTGACGCATTGAGTGCCAGGCTGCTTGCCTGAGAGGCATTTTCGGCATTCTGTTTCACTGTCGCTGTCAGCTCAACCATGCTGGCCGCCGTTTCTTCCAGTGCGACGGCCTGCTGCTCGGTGCGGGAAGAGAGATCTTTATTGCCTGTCGAAATCTCAACGGCGCCAGTGAGGATAACGTCAGCACTCAATCGCACTTTGCCGACGGTATTCGAAAGCTCATCCTGCATATGCCGCAATGTATCGGCAAGCTGGCCGATTTCATTGGTGCCCTGCACATCAATTTTGGTGTTCAGTTTCCCTGCTGCAATCTGGCGAATCGCTTCGATACTTTTATTAAGAGGCGTAATGAGGGAGATGCGGATGCCTTTCCAGACGATAACGAACATGATCAGTACGACCAGCAGCATACTCACCGTGATCCAGATTGCGGTACGGTAAGAACGGGCGCTGTCCTCCCTGGCCGTGTGGTAACGGTCGTCAATCTGCTTCAGATAGCGATCGTATTCAGCACTAAAACCATTCTGGTAACTTCCCGTCGGCTGGCTGTTAGCGGCAGCAATATTCCCCTCACGCATATAACCAATCAGCTCGACGAGTGCCCCGTGAAATATGTCGTACTGACGCTGAATTTCTGCTGAGTCATTTCCCACTTGTTTCGACTGCGACAAATAGGAATTCCAGTTTGTCTCTGCCTGCTTAAGCGACTGGCTGGCCTGATTGAGGACATCATTCACATCAATGTTCACATCCCCTTTCTCACCTTCAACCAGAAATTGGATCGCTGCCACACTGATGGTGGCGCGCGCTTCCAGAAGCGCTACCCAGGTGTTGTTAAGGGCCGATTGTTGCTGCCGGATTATCTGAAAAGTCATGATATTTTCGTTTTCATGCTTGAGAGATTTAAAGAACAACACGCCGGAGCTGAGTTGCAGAAATCCAAATAAGCACAGAATAATTACAAAACTAGTCACTACTTTTAATCTATTTAACATATTCTTTTACATACCTTTTTTCAGAAAACCATAAAGATATTTATCGGTGTTTCCTGAAAAAACTGTTGTAAAAAAGTACGTCTTTCTTCCGAGGAATGAACATTAAAGCAAGAATGCAGCCCCTTCCGGTTACTGAAAAGGGGCTAAGAAGGCGGGATAATTAACGAAACTGTGCGGCGTGAAGTTGTGCGTAACGTCCCTGAAGGGACAGCAGGGATTCGTGCGTTCCCTGCTCGACGATGCCTTCTTTGTCGACCACGATAATGCGGTCGGCATTCTGGATCGTCGCCAGGCGGTGCGCGATGACCAGCGTGGTTCGCCCTTCGGAAAGCTCAGCCAGCGATTGCTGAATGGCCTGTTCGGTTGCGGTATCCAGCGCGGAGGTCGCTTCATCGAGGATCAGGATCGGCGGATTCTTGAGGAAGATACGAGCAATGGAAAGCCGCTGCTTCTGGCCGCCGGACAGTTTAACGCCCCGCTCACCGATCACCGTGTCCATTCCCAGTGGCAGCGCGTCAATCACATCATCAAGACGCGCACGGCTGGCGGCAAGACGGATTTCTTCTTCGCTGGCATTCAGTTTGCCATAAGCAATGTTCTCGCGGATTGTGCCGCCAAACAGGAAGACGTCCTGCTGCACAATGCCGATGTTGCGGCGCAGCGACGTTTGCGTCATATCACGGATATCAATGCCATCGATGGTGATACTGCCGCTGTCGATTTCATAGAAACGGGGCAGCAGCGAGCACAGCGTGGTTTTCCCCGCACCGGACGGCCCGACAAACGCCAGCGTTTCACCGGCATTAATCGACAGCGTGATCCCGTTCAGAATTTTGCTGGCAGGCGTATAGCCAAACACCACATTCTCATAATGAATGTCGCCGCGCAGATGGCTGACGGCCTGCGCGTCCGGGCGATCAACGATATCCGGCGCCGTGTCGATCAGTTGTGTAAAGCGTTTAAAACCGGCAATGCCTTTCGGATAGCTTTCCAGAACCGAGCTGATTTTCGCCACCGGGCGGAAAAACACTTCCACCAGCAGCAGGAAACCGACGAAGCCGCCGTAAGTCAGCTGGTCATTAATCACATACCAGGTGCCCGCGACCATCACGATCAGCTGGACCAGACGCGTGCTCAGATAACTCAGCGTCAGGCTGGCGGTCATGATCTGATAGGCTTTCAGCTTCGTCGTCCGGTATTTATCGTTGTCATGCGCGAACAGTTTTTGCTCATGTTCTTCGTTGGCAAAGGCTTTCACCACGCGGATACCGCCGATGCTTTCTTCTATACGGGCGTTGAAATTCCCCACCTGCCCGAACAGCCGCCGCCAGGTTTCCGTCATTTGCGCGCCGTAACGGCTGACCATCCAGGTCATCGCGGGCACAATAATGATGGTCATCAGCGCCAGTTGCATATGCACGGTTGCCATCAGAATAAAGGCCCCAATGAAGGTCATCACCGCAATAAACACATCTTCCGGCCCGTGGTGCGCGACTTCCCCGACCTCTTCCAGATCTTTGGTCACATGCGTAATGATATGGCCGGTTTTGGTATTGTCGTAATAACGGAAAGAGAGTTTCTGTAAATGGCTGAAAGCCTGACGGCGCATGTCGGTTTCAATCCCGACGCCCAGCGCGTGACCCCAGTAGTTCACAATCGCCATCAGCGCGGTGTTAAACAGATAGATCAGCAGCAAGCCGACCGTTGCACCGATGATCAGCACCCAGTCGTGGGCAGGCAGAAGCTTATCAATGAACGTTTTGATCGCCATCGGAAAACCCAGTTCCAGCAATCCGGCGAGGATCGCGCATCCGAAGTCGAGGAAGAACAGTTTTTTATAAGGCGCGTAATAAGAGAAAAAACGGCGGAGCATCATGCATCCTCTAATTAAGAATACCAGCCTGTAAAGGCGAAGCGACCAGTCTAGATGAAAATTGTTATCAATCAGAGAATTTTATGTGCCTGCGTGTGAGACGCGTTCCAGGCAAACCGGCATTCTCTTTTGATCTGGTTAAAAAAATCGGAGATACTGTTTAAATACACAGTAAACAATCATAGCGAAAGAATAAGGGCACGTCATGGGAGAATTTACCGGTTTCACGCAGTCAGGCCTGAACTTCCTGCAGGCGCTGCGCCAGAACAACAATAAAGAGTGGTTCGACGAAAATCGTGATATTTATCAGGATCATCTTCTCACGCCGATGCGCAATCTGGTCGAAGATTTGAGTCAGGATATGGTCATCATTGATGATTTGTTCGAAACGCGTCCGGCGATTGGCAAAACCATTTCCAGAATGCATCGCGATACACGCTTCTCTCACGACAAATCTATTTATCGTTGCAATCTGTGGCTGACCTTCAAACGGTCACGTAAAAACTGGACCGATGCGCCGGTATACTTCTTTGAATTCGGTCAGGACTGGTGGCGTTACGGGCTGGGTTATTACAGCGCGTCAAAAACCACGATGGATCTTTTCCGGCAGCAGCTTCTGAAAAAGCCCGCAGAATTTCTGAAAATGGCGAAATGCATCGAGCCGAACTTCACCATCGAAGGCGACAGTTATAAACGCCCGCTGATTAAAGATCAGGATCCGGCGCTGGCGGCCTGGTACAACAAAAAATCCTTTGCGCTGATGAGTTCCCATATGGATATGGAGCCGGTTTTGAGCAGTGAACTGGTGGGGATTTTAAGGGCTAATTTTCTGCGCATAGCGCCGTTGTATCAGATGCTCATTGGGATCGAGGGAATGAAGAGGAACCAACTGCCGTTGGGGGAAGAGTGATGTTCATGGGCTCGCCGCCCAAACGGGCCCAACGTGCCGAGAACGTTTCAGTTTTTCACTCGCCGTGAGGGCCATGACCGAGAACGTTTCGGTTTCTCACTAACGGTGATCACATGGCTTTTCGCGCCGAAACCGACCAGAGAGGGCCAGGACGGGCCCTCTCTGGACTCTCCACGTCTTTTTTACTGCGCGCTGCCGCTCGTAGGCTATGTTTCAGCGGCTGTAGTTATTGCCGCAAACGCCGCCGCTTCGCGGTGCTCTCGTTTCGGATTCGAACCAGCTCAAAAAAGACTCTCGCCGTTTCTCATCACTCACTCAACGTCGTTTTGAAAGCGGCTAGTTGCTATGTGATTCGAAAGATTGATGCTAGCTGATTTACATAGCCATTGGCCGCTTTCAGAAAGCTTGCTGAATGAGTGTTTCGAGACCGAAAGGCTCGAAGACCGAAATGAAGGTACCGCGCAGCGGCAAGTTTTCGCGGCAATAGTTGCGGCTTCTGAAACATAGCCAGCGAGCGATAGCGCGGGTTGTAAAAAGCGGGGAGGAATCCAAAGGAGGGAAAGCACTTTCCTCCTTTGGTCGGTTTCGGCGTAACCCGTTAAGTGATCACCGCTCGTGAGAAACCGAAATATTCTCGGTCTTTGTTAAAACCGCCGGTGCAGCGGCTTCTGCACATGCATTTTTGGTTTCGCCCGGGCGGCGAGCCCAAAGGCTTAGCTTGTTGCCTCAACCGCCTTCGCCACATATATCTCCCGCAATTTCCCGGTAATCTCCCCCGGTTTCCCATCTCCGATCGCCTTCCCGTTCAGGCTCACCACCGGCCAGATAAAGGTTGTGGCGGAACTGATGAAAATTTCACGCGCAGACTGCGCCTCTTCCAGCGTGAACGGACGTTCTTCGAATCGCAAATCGTTTTGTTTCGCCAGTTCGAGCAACGCCTGACGCGTGATCCCGTGCAAAATGTGCGTGCTAAGCGGACGGGTGATGAGCGTGCCGTCGGCATCGACGATCCAGGCATTGCTGGAACTGGCTTCAGTGATCAGGCCGTTTTCGACCAGCAGCGCGTCGTCCGCATCATGTTTATGCGCGTACTCTTTGGCGAGGCACGGCGCTAACAGCCCGACGGTTTTGATATCGCGACGCTGCCAGCGGATATCATCCACGGAAACCATGCGGATGCCGGTTTTGGATTTCGGATGATCAATCAGCGGACGGGCCTGCGTGAACATCAGGAAAGTCGGGCTGACAGTTTCGCCGGGAAAATCAAAGTCACGGTCGCCGCTGTTTCCACGGCTGATTTGCAGATAAACCGCCCCTTCGCGCAAATTGTTTTCGGCGATGAGCCGGTTTTGCAGGATTTCGATTTCCCCCGGCGCGCAAGGTAACCGCAGATCCAGCGCCTGACACGAACGGACCAGCCGGGCCAGATGGGCGGCGTTATCCAGCAACCGGCCATTCAGGACGGCGCTCACTTCGTACACCGCATCCGCAAATAAGAAACCGCGGTCAAAGACAGACACCTTCGCATCCTGCTCGGCAACAAACTCCCCGTTGAGGTATACCGTTCTGGTCATGTTATTTTTCCTGGCCAAATTGAAATAGGATTTTTATTAGCTTACCTGAGTCACAGGAATAAACTGCGTGAAAACTGAACGGGCGATGTTGACGTAACGCAGGTTTCTGGTCTCCGGCGCATAAAAAAAGCGCTCCGTTGAGCGCTTTTCGGAAAGTCACCCGAAGGTGTCACATTTCGCCTTTCTTCTTTTTATTGCGGATCACCAGCCAGCTGATCAGCGCCATCACCACACCAATAAAGATGAACCAGATGCCGAGCATCAGCTGCGGCGCCATTTCACCCGGCGGGGTTTCAGGGCTGCCCACAATCAGGCCGTGAAGCGTGGCGACAACGCCGATTACCAGTAAAATCAGGCTGTTGCGTAATAAACGACGGGCGACAGTCATAGGTTGTCTTGGAGTGGCCATCAGTGCGTCCTTGAGCAAAAAAATAATGATAAGGGCGCATAATAGCGCCCCTGATTTTTATGTCAAAACAGACTGCTCACAACTTCAGCCGGTTTTCAGCGGCGGTTGCGCACCAGCTGGTAGCGACGGGTGAGATATTCCACCGGCGCACTCCAGATATGCACCAGACGGCAGAACGGGAACAGCAGGAATAACGTCATCCCGAGCACCAGATGCACGCGGAAAATAAACGCTACGCCGTCCAGATGCGCGGCCGCACCGCCGTGGAAAGTCACCACGGACTGCGCCCAGCCGACCAGTTTCATCATTTCGCTGCCGTCCATATGCTGGGCGGAGAACGGAATGGTGCCAAGGCCCAGCGCGCACTGGATCACCAGTAATGCGATGATCATGATGTCACCGAAGCTGGATGCTGCACGCACGCGCTCATTGCTCAGGCGACGCCAGAGCAGCATGCCGCCGCCGACTAAGGTCATCACGCCACACGCGCCACCGGCAAACATCGCCATTTGCTGTTTCACCGGCACCGGCAGGAAGGATTCGTACATCCAGTGCGGCGTCAGCATCCCGAAGGCGTGACCGGCGATAATGCCGAGAATGCCGACGTGGAAGAGCGGTGAAGCGATGCGTAAGGTTTTTTTCTCCAGCAACTGGCTGGAGCCCGCGCGCCAGCTGTACTGACCATAGTCATAGCGCAGCCAGCTGCCGACGAGAAAGACCGTGCCGCAAAGGTACGGGTAAATATTGAAGAAAAAGTTGTTGAGGAAGTCAGTCATTTGCGTGGTTCCCCCGCATTCGTGTCATCAAGGTTCAGATACTGCGGCGCAACCGCACCGGCGAAATGTTTCTGGCGCGCAGCTTCTTCACCGCCCGCACAGCTTTGCTCGCCGAGGAATTTGATTTGCTCTTCTTCCCAGACCGCGTCCAGCGCAGCCGGGGTGTCATCACGCGCTTCCTGTTTAATCCCTTCGCGCACGTTTTCCGTGGCGATGTCGCTGCCGGAAAGCGCCAGCAGCAGATCAAACAGCTCCGCATAATGGCTGTCGCGTTCCTGCAAACGGGCGCTCAGCAGCGCCAGAATCGGTGCGATATCACGCAGGCCGCCACGGGCTTCCTGTTCATCACGCGTGGTCAGATATTCCAGATAAAGCGGAAGGTAATCCGGCAGCTCGCGGCTGTCGATTTCCAGACCGGCTTCGCGGTACTGCCCCATCAGATCGACCATCGCCTGCCCGCGGTCACGGGATTCGCCGTGAACGTGTTCAAACAACAGCAGCGAGGTGGCGCGGCCACGGTCAAATAAACCGGTGTACGCCGACTGTGCGTCGAGTAAATCTTTCTGGCAGAAATCCGTGATGTACAGCGCCAGATCCAGGCGCTGTTCAGGGTTAAGTTCCGGCGACGTGGTCACGGCTTCAAGCAGTTCCATCTTGTGCGTCCAGAGATCTTCCGACGGATAATCCAGCAATAAACCAATCAGTCGTAAACTGTTCATTAGCCTTTCCTTTCGGTTTTCGCGCCAATGTCGATGGCATCGATGCGTTTGCTGTTAAACAGGTTGAATTTGGTATCGCTGCCGTGGCAACCGTCGCCAAAGCTGAAACCACAGCCTTTCGCTTCCGGGAACGCTTCGCGCGCCTGTTCGCGGTGGCTTGATGGCACAACGAAACGGTCTTCATAGTTAGCAATCGCCAGATAGCGGTACATTTCTTCCGCCTGGGCAGCCGTCAGCCCGACCTGCTCCAGCGCGCTGGTATCCACCACGCCTTCCACGCTTTCTGCACGTTTGAAATGGCGCATGGCCAGCATACGTTTCAGGGCGCGCAGCACCGGCGCGGTATCGCCTGCGGTCAGCAGATTCGCCAGATATTCCACCGGAATACGCAGGCTTTCGACGTCCGGCAACACACCGCTGTGCGGCAATGCGCCCGCGTCGGCGGCGGACTGAATCGGTGACAGTGGCGGCACATACCAGACCATCGGCAGTGTGCGGTATTCCGGGTGCAGTGGCAGCGCCAGCTTCCACTCAATCGCCATTTTGTAAACCGGTGACTGACGCGCGGCGTCCATCACGGAGAGCGGAATGCCGTCGATCTCAGCCTGCGCAATCACTTCCGGATCGTTCGGATCCAGGAAAATGCTCATCTGGCTTTCGTACAGGTCTTTTTCGTTTTCTACCGATGCGGCTTCTGCAATACGGTCGGCGTCATACAACACCACGCCGAGGTAGCGGATGCGGCCTACGCAGGTTTCGGAACAGACCGTTGGCTGGCCAGCTTCGATGCGCGGATAACAGAAAATACATTTTTCTGATTTGCCGCTTTTCCAGTTGAAGTAGATTTTTTTGTACGGGCAGCCGGTCAGGCACATACGCCAGCCGCGGCATTTGTCCTGATCAATCAGCACGATGCCGTCTTCGCCGCGTTTATAAATCGCACCGCTCGGACAGGTCGCCACACACGCCGGGTTCAGGCAGTGTTCGCACAAACGTGGCAGGTACGCCATGAAGGTGTTTTCGAACTCGCCGTACATTTCTTTCTGCATATTGGCAAAGTTCTGGTCGGCAGAGCGCTTGCTGAACTCGGTGCCTAAATCGTCTTCCCAGTTCGGGCCGCCGACGATTTTCTTCATGCGTTTGCCGGTCAGCAGGGAGCGTGGACGCGCCACCGGCTGATGTTTACCGTCTTTCGCGGTGTGCAGATGCTGATAATCGAAATCAAACGGTTCGTAATAATCGTCAATTTCCGGCATATGCGGGTTGGCGAAAATCTTATGCAGCAGGTTGGCTTTGTTGCCCATACGCGGCTGCAATTTGCCGTTGATTTTACGGATCCAGCCGCCCTTCCATTTTTCCTGATTTTCCCAGTCGTGCGGATAACCCAGGCCCGGTTTGGTTTCGACGTTATTGAACCACGCGTATTCCATCCCTTCGCGGCTGGTCCAGACGTTTTTACAGGTCACGGAACAGGTGTGGCAGCCAATGCATTTGTCGAGGTTCAGCACCATGCCGACTTGCGAACGAATTTTCATTTGGCTTTCTCCTGACCTTTTTTAGGGAGCACTGCGGCCTGCACGTAATCGTTGCCTTCATCGTCTAACCAGTCGATGCGGTTCATTTTGCGGACAATCACGAACTCATCGCGGTTAGAACCGACGGTGCCGTAATAGTTGAAACCGTAAGACAGCTGCGCGTAACCGCCGATCATGTGCGTCGGTTTCGGACAAACGCGGGTCACGGAGTTGTGAATACCGCCGCGCTGCTGGCTGATTTCGGAGCCCGGAATGTTCACGATACGTTCCTGCGCGTGATACATCATGGTCATCCCCGCCGGTACGCGCTGGCTGACCACCGCACGGGCGCTCAGTGAGCCGTTGGCGTTAAAAGCTTCAATCCAGTCGTTGTCTTCGATACCCAGTTTTGTCGCATCGTCTTCACTGAGCCAGACAATCGGGCCACCGCGACCTAAGGTCAGCATCAGCAGGTTGTCGCTGTAGGTGGAGTGAATGCCCCATTTCTGGTGCGGCGTCAGGAAGTTCAGCGCCATTTCCGGGTTACCGTTCGGTTTCGCATTCAGCAACGGCTGCGCCGCGCGGGTGTCGATTGGCGGACGGTAAACCAGCAGGCTTTCACCGAAAGCACGCATCCATTCGTGATCCTGATAAATCTGCTGACGGCCTGACAGCGTGCGCCATGGGATCAGCTCATGCACGTTGGTGTAACAGGCGTTGTAAGAAACGTGTTCGTCTTCCAGACCAGACCAGGTCGGGCTGGAGATGATTTTGCGCGGCTGAGCCTGAATATCGCGGAAGCGGATTTTCTCGTCTTCTTTATTGAGCGCCAGATGCGTGTGGTCGCGGCCGGTGTTGGCACTCAGCGCCGCCCAGGCTTTCACGGCAACCTGACCGTTGGTTTCCGGTGCCAGCGTCAGGATCACTTCGGCAGCGTCGATGGCCGTTTCGATGCACGGACGCCCTTTCGCTGCGCCATCGGCCTTGGTGTAGTTCAGCTTTTTCAGCAGCTCAACTTCACTGTCGGTGTTCCAGCTGATGCCTTTACCGCCATTACCGAGTTTTTCCAGCAAGGGTCCGACTGAGGTGAAACGTTCGTACGTATTCGGATAATCGCGTTCAACGGTCATCAGATGCGGCGCGGTGCGTCCAGGGATCAGGTCGCATTCGCCTTTTTTCCAGTCTTCCACGCCCAGCGGCTGCGCCAGTTCGGCGGCAGAATCGTGCTGGATTGGCAGCGTAACCACGTCGGTTTCCACGCCCAGATGCCCGACGCAAACCCGTGAGAACTCTTTGGCGATGCCTTTGTAGATTTCCCAGTCACTTTTGGAATCCCACGCCGGATCCACCGCTGCAGACAGCGGATGAATAAACGGATGCATATCCGAGGTATTCATGTCGTCTTTTTCATACCAGGTTGCGGTCGGCAGAACGATGTCGGAATACAGACAGGTGCTGGACATACGGAAATCGAGTGTCACCACCAGATCCAGTTTGCCTTCACCGCCCTGCGCCTGCCATTCGACTTCTTCCGGCATCACGCCGCCCTGAATGCCCAAATCTTCTCCCTGAATACCGTGTTCGGTGCCCAGCAGATATTTCAGCATGTACTCGTGGCCTTTACCGGAAGAACCCAGCAGGTTGGAGCGCCAGACGAACAGGTTACGCGGGAAGTTTTGCGGATTGTCCGGCTGTTCCGCGGCGAAACGCACGCTGCCATCTTTCAGGGCTGCGACGGTGAAATCTGCCGGAGACTGACCGGCGGCTTTCGCCTGTTCCGCGATGTGCAGCGGATTAACGTTGAGCTGAGGCGCAGACGGCAACCAGCCCATACGTTCGGCGCGCACGTTGAAATCAATCATGCTGCCGGTGAATTTGGATTTATCCGCCAGCGGGGACAACAGTTCCTGCGGCGCGACGGTTTCATAACGCCACTGGCTGGAGTGGTTATAGAAGAACGAGGTGCTGTTCATGTGGCGTGGCGGACGCTGCCAGTCAAGGCCAAACGCCAGCGGCTGCCAGCCGGTTTGCGGACGCAGTTTTTCCTGACCGACGTAGTGGGCCCAGCCGCCGCCGCTCTGACCGACACAACCGCAGAAAATCAGCATGTTGATCAGGCCACGGTAGTTCATGTCGAGGTGATACCAGTGGTTCATCCCGGCACCCACGATGATCATCGAACGACCGTGAGTTTTGTTGGCGTTATCGGCAAATTCGTTAGCGATACGCACGATGTTTTGCTGCGAAACGCCGGTGATTTTTTCTGCCCAGGCTGGCGTGTAGGCTTTGATTTCGTCAAAGCTTTGCGCGCAGTTTTCATCATTCAGGCCACGTTCGATGCCGTAGTTCGCCAGCGTCAGGTCATAAACGCTCGCCACCAGACCGGTGGTGCCGTCCGCCAGTTGCAGGCGTTTCACCGGCAATTTGTGCATCAGAATTTCATCCAGCGCCACGCTGTTGAAATGTTCGCTGACTTCGCCGCCGAAGTACGGATAACCGACGTTCACGACTTCATCATGATTATCCAGCAGGCTCAGTTGCAGGCTGACGTCTTTATGGTCTTTGCCTTCGCGTGATTCCAGATTCCACTGGCCTTTTTCGCCCCAGCGGTAACCGATGGAACCCAGCGGAGAAACCAGTTCACCGGTATTTTCATCAAAGGCGATGGTTTTCCACTGCGGGTTGTTTTCCTGCCCGAGGTTGTCCACCAGATCGGACGCACGCAGCATACGGCCTGCGGCATAAGAGCCGTCTTCGCGCGGTTCGAGCATCACCAGCATCGGCATGTCGGTGTAACGGCGCACATAGTCGGTGAAATACTGGCTTGGCGCGTCCACGTGGAAGGATTTGAGGATCACATGGCCCATTGCCAGCGCCAGCGCGCTGTCGGTGCCTTGTTTTGGTGCCAGCCACTGGTCGCACAGTTTGGCGATTTCAGCGTAGTCCGGGGTGATCGCCACCGTTTTGGTGCCTTTGTAGCGCACTTCGGTGAAGAAGTGGGCGTCCGGCGTACGGGTCTGCGGAACGTTGGAACCCCAGGCAATAATATAAGAAGAGTTGTACCAGTCAGCGGATTCCGGCACGTCGGTCTGCTCGCCCCAGGTCATCGGCGAAGCCGGTGGCAAATCGCAATACCAGTCGTAGAAGCTCAGACACACGCCGCCAATCAGCGACAGATAACGCGCGCCGGACGCGTAAGACACCATCGACATCGCCGGAATTGGCGAGAAACCGATAATGCGGTCAGGGCCGAAGGTTTTGGCGGTATAAACGTTGGACGCCGCAATCAGCTCATTCACTTCCTGCCAGCTCGAACGGACAAAACCGCCGCGTCCGCGCGCTGCTTTGTATTCTTTGGCTTTTTCAGGCTGATTAATGATCGAACCCCAGGCATCCACCGGATCGCTGTAGGTGAGTTTGGCTTCGCGCCACAGCTGGATCAGCTTTTTGCGCATCAGCGGATATTTCAGGCGGTTGGCGCTGTAGAGATACCAGGAATAGCTGGCACCGCGCGGGCAGCCACGGGGTTCGTGGTTAGGGAGGTCCGGACGGGTTCGCGGATAATCGGTCTGCTGGGTTTCCCAGGTGACCAAGCCGTTTTTGACGTAAATCTTCCAGCTGCATGAACCGGTGCAGTTAACACCGTGCGTGGAACGGACCACTTTGTCGTGCTGCCAGCGGCTGCGGTAGCCGTCTTCCCAGTCACGATTGGTATTCAGCGTCTGGCCGTGGCCGTCAGCGAAAGGTTCAGCTAACTGTTTGAAATAGCGAAACCGGTCAAGAAACTTGCTCATCCGGGACTCTCCTGTGCAAAGGCCTGAGGCGCTTTGTCATTATGTGAATGGCGGGGAATACAACTTCATTGCTCAAAGTAGCCTCAGGGTATTCACGCGCGGGAGTGCGCTACTTGATTGCGATCAACGCCCCGCCGTCATGTAAAAATTTATACAGCGAGAAATACCCCCAAAGAGGTATTCTTCGGTTTTTGTATAATTCATTGATTATTAATAAATAAAAGTAATAACTTTGGGAAATCAGTCAACTTTGAGGCCGGACTGGAAAATTGGGGGTAAGGCGCGGGGAATATGACAGAATTGTGAAATTAGCAGTCCGGTTATTGTATTTATCCGGATTGCTGGCGTAATGGGGACACCTGTTTTTAGCCACCAGAACCTCTTCATGCAGACAGAAAAACCCGCCGTACTTAATTTCAACGATGAAGTGACCGGTATGATTTACGGCTTCGTTTTTCGCCCCGACAGGCAACCCGAACGCGTTTCTTCCAAACAGGTGCAGGAGGCCTATCAGGAAATCTGTCACGACAAAGGATTTGTCTGGATCCACGTCAATCTCAACCACGCCATGTCAGAAAAATGGCTGAAAAAACACTTCGCCGTCGGCGAGGTTTTCTTTGAAGAAATCCGCGAAGGGTCGCGCAGTACGCGCATTGAGCGGCTTGATGACACCTTGCTGGCCGTACTCAACGACGTCATTTTTCACCCCAACGAAACCAGCGATGAATCCTCGACGCTGTGGCTCAGTTGCCATCAGCAACTGGTGGTGACGGCGCGGCACAAACCGGTCAGGCTCATCGAGCGTTTGTTTAAACGGCTGGAAACGCTGAACATCGGTTCGCCGACCGCGCTGCTGGTGCATCTGCTGGAAGAACAGGAAGATTTGCTGGAACAGATCGTCCGCCGCGCCAATCAGTACGTGGACACCATCGAAGAGCGCCTGCTGAGCCATCACGTCAAAAAGAACCGCGCCAATCTGGGGCGTTTACGGCGGATGCTTTTGCGTTTCCAGCGTTTACTCGCCCCGGAACCGACGGCGCTTTTCCGCCTGCTCAACCGCCCTCCGGCCTGGATTGCGCCTGGCGTGGTGCAGGATTTACGTCAGTTTGCCGAAGAGTTTTCCGTTGTACTCAATGACCTGATTGCGCTGACCGAACGTATCCGCCTGCTTCAGGAAGAGATCACTTCGCGCCAGATGGAACAAAGCAACCGGACGCTGTACGTGCTGACTGTCATTACCGTGCTGGCGTTGCCCATCAACATTGTGGCGGGCTTTTTCGGCATGAACGTGGGAGGAATTCCGCTCGCCGGCAATCACCACGGTTTTATCCTGCTGGTGGTGATTGTCGGGTTATTCACCCTGCTGGCGGGCTGGTACGCGTTTAAACGCCGCGACGACGGTTAGCGGATGGCGCGATTACAGGAAGTCTTTGGCTTTATTAAGCAATGCGGCTTTGGTGATCACGCCCAGCAAACGGCGTGATTCGGCGTTTTCCAGCACCGGCAGGCGTTCGAGCGGTGAATTGCTGAACATCGCCCAGGCCTGTTCGTAACTGGCGTGCTGAAAGAGCGTGGTAAATTCCTGTTCGATAAACGGATCAATCGCGCTGCCGGCTTTCAGGCTGCCGTCAATAATCCCGCTGGCGACCACGTTGGTCGGCACCACGCCGAGAAAACGCTCCTCTCTGTCCACCACGTACACATAGCGCGTGCGCTGTTTCAGCCCTTCACTCACCACTTCCGAAAGCGTGGCGTCAACGTACATTTTTGAGCACGGCGTAATCAGCGAGGCTACCGTGCTGTATTCAAACGCATTTTTGGCGGCAAAGCGCGCGTTGTGCCTCGCCAGTACCGGATAGGTTCCGCCCACTTTCAGCCGCGAGGCGACCACGTAAGAAATCGCCGTCGCCAGCATCAGCGGGAATAACAGCGAACTGTTGAGCGTCATTTCAAACGCCATCATGATCGACATCAGCGGCGCATGGCTGGTCGCCGCCAGCAGTGCGCTCATGCCGATGGCGGCATATAACCCGACCGGACCGGGATCAAACCCCAGCCATTGCAGAAAAGTACACACCAGCGCCCCGCCCGCCGCGCCAATCAGTAATGACGGCGTAAACAAACCGCCGACCGCACCGGAACCGATGGTGATCGCCGTCGCCACGATTTTCAGCACCAGCAACATCAGCAGCGACGTCTGTAAATCGCCGTTATTGAGGATCAAATCAATCACTTCAAAACCGTTTCCCAGCACCAGCGGCGAGATCATCGCCACCAGCCCGACGCCCAGACCACCCAGCCCGAGGCGCAGCGCCGGATGCGAAATGGGTTTCATCCAGTCTCGGACTTTATCGATGGATGAAATGAATAACGGCCCGAGAATGCCCGTCGCCACACCGATAAACAGCACCGTGAAAATCGCGCCAAACGACGGGCTGAACGACACGGAAGAATACAGATAAAGCGGCGCGTAATCGGTCAGGGAACGCACGGTCAGCACCGCCACCGACGCGGAAATGAACAGCGGGATCAGCCGCTGAACGGCGGTTACGCCAAATGCGATTTCGGCAACAAACAACGCACCGGCAAAAGGCGCGTGATACACCGCCGCCAGCCCGCCCGCGGCGGCCATGGCAATAATGTCAGACTGATGAACGCCCTGAAAACGCGAGAACCGCCCGAGCAGACTGCCGCTCAGCGCGGAAAGCTGCACCATCGCGCCTTCACGCCCGATAGAACCGCCGCTGGCAATACTCGCCAGCGACGAGAACCCGCGCAGCAGCGTGCTGACCACCGGGATCCCCGGCAAACGCCGGTCAATCACATCGAGATAATCCGGCATCTTGCCGTGCTTGCTCTCGTAACGCAGCGCCCACAGCAAAATGAATCCGGCAATCACGCCGCCCGCAGTGGTGATCACCGGCCAGACTATTCGCGGGTATTCGCTGAACGCTTTGGTGATATCGCTGCCGTCGGTAAACATCAGACCGTTGATGCCTGAAATCGCCCCACGAAACGCAATAGTGACCAGCGCGGCGACAATCCCGGCGGGAATGGCAATCAGCAAATTAATCAGGTCGCTCTTTTGCAGGGATTCAAGATTGAGGGCTTTCAGGCTCATAGGGTCTCAGTGGTCTGAACATTGGCGGGGTAAGAGTATCAATTTACAACGAAACGGTGAAATTTTTGGTTTTCACGCGCTTTGCTTTCTGAACGTCAGGATCCACAATCCGGTGAATATCTGCCAGAACGTGATGGGATAAACGGACATCCGCTCGATAAGCCCGGTGGGCAGAATGTCGAACGAGATTGTCACCATACTGACCAGCCCGGTACAGCCCAGCGCCAGGCTGAAAAGTGAAAATGCCCGCCATCCTGTACTGTGCAATTTCATCCAGCCCGCCGACAGCAAACACACATTGCCGCACGCAATCGCCATCACCGCGCCCGCCTGATGAACCGTCACGCCGCCCGTGCTGCCACCGCTGTGGAACAACGCAATCAGCACGCCGCCGATGGCATGCAGCAAGCCAGAGAGGAGAAATACGTTGCGACCCGGGGCGCTGAATAACGGGCGTAGCAGCCAGCAAGCTATAAAGAACAGAATGCCTTCTGCCGCGAAACCGGCGTTCATCACGTTATGCAGCGGTGAGCAAATGTCGCGCCCGTCGGGCGTCATGCCACACGAGGCAATACCCAAATCGCTGATGTAATTATGCAGATAAGAATAGGAAGGATCCCGCCAGCCCGTGGAACTGATTTTTTCCGCCAGTAAATACAGAATACCGCCGAGGGCGAAGCACACTGCACCGGTTTTTTGCCATTGAGATTGAGTCTGCATGGAGGTCTTAGTGATGGGATGTGTGGTAATAGTAGGACAAAACAACTTCAGGCTGAGCATTTTTAACGCTTAATGGCGCGCTCAAAATCCTGCTGAACGGAGCGGCCCCGAGACTTCAGGCTTGGGGACCGAGAGAAGGCAGCGCGGAGCGCCAGGATTTGCGCCACTCACAAATGCAAAGGAACATGTCCGTCGTGATGGTGGTAACGCGGAGTAAAAAAGCGTGGAGGAATCCAAAGGAGGAAAAGCACTTTCCTCCTTTGGTCGGTTTCGACCATTGTTGCCGAGTAATCACCGTTCGTGCGAAACCGAAATTTTCACAATACTCAGGAACACGGGATCATAAGGCCCCTCTTATTCCTTCGTCACTGTATCCAGATACAACTGGCTGCCCGCCACGTTCTGGCTTGCGCCTTTTACGTTATCGCGGATGGCCACCAGCAATTTGCTTTGCAGCGCCACCACAAACGGCGAGTTCTTTTGCAGTTCGCGTTGTAAACCGGCGTACAACGCTTTGCGTTTGGTCGGATCAGATTCCGCCGCTGCGGCACGCGTTTGTTTGCTGATTTCCGGGATCACCCACTGAATACGTTGCGCCAGCGTTTTCGGGCCGTTTGGCACGTTATAAGCGAAGGTGCTGGCGTTGGTGTTCGGGTCGAGGTAATCCGCGCCCCAGTAAGTGAAGATCGATTGGAATTTATGCGCACGCATGCGAGTCAGCACGTCGCTTTCCACCAGCGGATGCACCACTAAATTGACATCCGCTTTGGCAAAACTGGCCTGCAATGCCTGCGCAATATCAGAATACGGCGGCTGGTTGATCACGATTAAATCGATTTTGGTGCCCGGCGCAATCCCGCCTTTGCTCAGAATCGCTTTGGCCTTGGCGACATCGTATTTAAACGGCTGATCGTCAATCGCGCCCGCCAGACCGTCCGGCAGGAAAGTCTGATGAATACCGTACTGGCCTTTAAGCAGGTCGGTTGAAATCCCCTGATAATCGACCAGCCAGCGTGCCGCTTCCCACAGCGCAGGGTTTGCCAGCGCGGGTTGTGTGGTATCGCCAACGTTAAACGCCAGATAGAACACTTTGGCCGCCGGGAATTGCGCCACATGAACGCCCTTCTCTTTTTGCAGCGAGCTGAACTGGTCTGCGCCCAAATCGTAAGCCACGTCCGCATCGCCATTCAGTACCAGCAGACGACGCGTTGACGGATCACCCACATTTTTAAACAGCACATTCTCAATCTTCGCGAGCGGTTTGGCATTCGGGTTACGTTTGAAAATCAGCGCTTCGTGCGGCACATAGTTACGCACTTCAAACGCGCCGCTGCCCGCAGAGCGTGAACGCAGCCAGCTGTTGCCGAAATCATTCTGATCGACATGCTCCTTGAGCAGTTTGCTATCCACAATTCCGGCGACCGGCGCGGACAGAATGCTCAGCACCAGCCCGCTGCCGATATCGGCCGGCCAGCTAAGCTGCACTTTATCGTCCGCGATTTTTTTCAGATTGCCGTCCACGTTATCCGGCGTCCAGCCCAGTTCACCGAGAATAAACGACGGGCTTTTATTGAGTTTCACCACGCGGGTAAACGAGTAAATTACATCGTCAGCCGTCACCGGATTCCCGCTGGAAAATTTCTGGCCAGGCTTGAGGGTGAAGATCAGACTGTGCGCGTCCGGCCCCGGCTGCCAGCTGGCAGCGGCGTCTGGGTCGAGCTTATCGGGATGCTGCCGGTCGGACTGCACCAGTTGCTGATAAAGGTTAACCAGATTGCCGGAGCTGACGGTTTCAAAACTTTCCGCCGGATCGAGGCTGATAATGCCTTCAAGCGAACCCGCAACGACCAGCGTATCTTTTGGCGTCGCCGCATCCACGCGGGTCACGGCCATCATCAGCAGGAATAACAGGGAAGGAACACGTACTTTCATTGAGGTCGATCTCCACAGGTGAAAAGACAGTTTTTTCGAGTGTAGAGGGGCAACGTCAAGGCAAGAACCATGAAATAAAGCTATGTATTTTAATAAAATAGATTAAGAAGACTTAAACAGACTTGATGAGAAAAAACAGCAGGACGGATTTTGCTCCTTCCCCTCTCACGAGGGGAAGGCCAGGATGGGGTGTTGGTTTTAGCGGCTCATTTGCCTGCTAACCCCCCTCCCGACCTCCCCCTTCTCAGGGGGAGGAGCACGGCGGCTCAGTGTTGATCTGAATAATGACCTTATGCCGACGCCCACGGTTTTGAATCTGACCTTGAATTTAAACAAGCAAGGCGGCTCAAGCTTCAGCTCAACACATACCCCTTCGCCATATGCACCGCGCGATCACACATATGATCAATCACATCCGCATCGTGGCTCACCAGAATCATGGTCAGATCGCTGTTCGCTTTCAGGTCATTGAGAAGATTGAGGATTTCCGCCTGTACCGACATATCCAGCGCGGAGGTCGGTTCATCGAGCAGCAGCAGTTTGGGTTTGAGCAACAGCGCACGCACAATCGCCACGCGCTGACGCTGGCCGCCGGAAAGCTGGTGCGGATAGCGGTTCATCAGCGCCGGATCCAGCCCGACCTGACGGAAACCTTCGGCAATTTTCTGTTCGATATCCTGCTCTTTGAGGATTTTCAGCGGCTCCGCCAGCGTGCGCAGCAGCTTGTGTTTCGGGTGCAGCGAGGCATACGGATCCTGAAATACCATCTGCACATCGCGGCGCAGGCTGCCGGTAAAGGGTTTGCCCGGTTTCACTTTGTGATCCAGCAGCGTCAGGCCGCCATCCCAGTTGCCGTTCAGCCCGGCGAGCACCCACAGTAAAGAGGATTTACCGCAGCCGGACGGCCCGACCAGACCGAAACATTCGCCTTTGTTAATCGTCAGGCTGACGTTATGCACCACGGTACGCACTTCGTAACCCTGACGGTGCGAAACGCTCAGCTTGTCCAGTTCCGCAACGATTTCAGTCATGGCGAGGTTCCTTTTTCAGTGACGCCAGAAGTGCGCGATCCAGCACCGGCAGGCGTTCTCCGTGCGTAAATTTGCTCGGACGGCATGACCACAGCGTATGCGTATACGGATGCGTGGCCTGCGCCAGCTGATCTGCCGGCAGTTCATCCAGCAACTCGCCTTTGTACATCACCAGTACACGCTCGCAGTGGTGCGCCACCTGTTGCAGGTCGTGGCTGATAAGAATCAGTCCCATATTGCGCTGTTCCACCAGCCGTTCAATCAGCCCGAGAACCTGTTCGCGCATGTCGAAATCCAGCGCAGACGTGGGTTCATCGGCAATCAGCCACTGCGGATCGTTGATCAGCGCAATTGCCAGCATCACGCGCTGGCCCATCCCGCCGGAAAGCTGATGCGGATATTGTTGTTGCAGGAAGGCCGGATTTGGCAGGCCGACAGCGTTCAGCATATCGGCGACTTTTTCCTGCCGCTCTTTGCGGCCAAGGCGCGTATGCAGGCGCAGCGGTTCTTCCACCTGTTTGCCGATTTTCTGCGTCGGATTCAGCGCGTGTTTCGGATCCTGCATGACCATCGACACACGGTTCCCGCGAAGACGGCTCCACTCGCGTTCTTTCAGCGTGGTCAGATCATGGTCACCGAGCGTCAGCTCAGAAGCGCGCAGCTTGCACGGGTGCGGCAGTAATCCCATCAGGGCGCGCGCGGTCAGGGATTTACCGGAACCCGATTCCCCCACCAGCGCCAAACGTTCCTGCCCGACGCTGAAAGAGAGCGATTTTACCAGTTCCAGCGGGCGTTCACCCGGCAGATAAATGGTGAGATCTTTCGCCGTCAGCCGGTCAGTATGTTGCGTCTTCTGATGATTGTGTTGCTGATGAAGCGTTTGAGCATCAGTTGCCATGTCGTGGATCCATTTTGTCACGCAGGCCGTCGCCCAGCAGGTTGAAAGCCAGACTGGCAAACAGAATTGCGCCACCCGGCGCAGCCGCTACCCACCACTGGTCGAAAATCACTTTACTGCCTTCGGCAACCATCGAGCCCCATTCGGCGGTCGGTGGCTGAATGCCCATACCGAGGAAACCCAGACCGGCAGACGCCAGAATGATGCCGCCGAGGCTGAGCGCCGCACGCACGACCGCGCTGGGCAGACACAGCGGCAGAATATGGCCGAACATCAGACGCAAACCGCCGATGCCCTGCATTCTCACCGCCGCCAGATAATCACTGCGACGTAGCGCCAGCGTTTCCGCCCGCGCCTGACGCGCAAACGGCGGCCAGCTGGTAAAGGCCAGCGCCAGCGCGCCGTTCATCAGCCCCGGCCCCATAATAGCGACAAGTGCCAGTGCCATGACCAGACTCGGCAATGACATCACGATGTCAGTCAGTCGCATCAAAATGCGTTCGTACCAGCCGCCGATGTAACCGGCGCTGATGCCGATGAGCAGCCCGACCGGAATGGTCAGGATCAGGATAAGCGACACCAGCAGCAGCGTCGGACGCGCGCCGTAAATCACGCGGGAAAGCAGGTCGCGGCCAAAGCCGTCCGTGCCCAGCCAGTGCGCGCCGGACGGCGGCAGCAGGCGTATTTCGATGTGCTGAATATTGGGATCAAAAGGCGCAAGCAGCGGTGCGAGCAGCGCGGTCAGCACCAGAATCGCCACCAGTACCAGTCCGACCGAGAGCGCAGTGATGCGGCGCGCGGGCTTCCAGACGTTAGCCCCGGCGTCAACCTGCGCCGGTTGTTCAGGGATCATTTGTTGAGTCATAAGCGAAAACTACCGGGTCCGCGGATCGAGCAAATAAGTAAGGGCGTCAGCCAGCGCATTGAGCAGCACGAAACAGGTGCCAATCAGCAATGTTGCGCCGAGAATGGCCGGAGTATCCGCCGCAAACAGCGCAGTGGTCAGGTAACGTCCGACGCCCGGCCAGGCAAACACCGTTTCCGTCAGTACCGCCCCTTCCAGCAGGCTGGCGTAAGACAAGGTGAGCACGGTAATCAACGTGCCCAGCACGTTCGGGAAGACATGGCACAGCAACACGCGCACCCTGCCCGCGCCTTTTGAGCGCGCCAGAATCACGTATTCTTTGTTCATTTCGCCCAGCATGGACGCACGCAAAAGGCGCGTAATCCCGGCCATCGACAGCATCGCCAGCACCGTCACCGGTAACCATAAATGGCTGATCGCGTTGTAGAACATGTCCCGGTCGCCGGAAAGCCAGGTATCAATCAGCACAAAACCGGTGCGCGGCGTCATGGTGTACATGTACAAATCGTCGAGCCGTCCGGGGCCGCCCGCCCAGTGCAGCACGGCGTAAAACAGCAGCAGGCCGAGCAAACTTAACCAGAAAATCGGCACGGAATAACCGAGCAGCGAAACAAACCGCGCGATGTTATCCAGCCAGCTTCCGGGTTTCCACACGGCCAGCAGCGCCAGCAAAATTCCCAGTGTTCCCCCCAGCAAGATGGAACAGGTTGCCAGTTCTACCGTCGCCGGAAAGGTACGCATCAGATCGCTGGCGACCGGCTGCGCGGTGATACGGGAAATCCCCATATCGCCATGCGCGAGGTGATCCAGATATCTGGCGAACTGCACGGGAACCGACTGATCCAGACCCAGATCGCGACGAACCTGCGCGTAGGTGGCTTCACTGGCGTGATCGCCCGCGACCTGCAACGTCGGGTCAATCGGGGCGAGATGGGAAAGCGTAAAGGTGAACGCCAGCAAACCGAGCAACGTCAGCGCCAGCGAAATCACGCCGGTCAGCAAACGGCCTGACCAGCGCCAACCCTGCCGGACGAATCCGGCGGGCGTTGAACTGTCTGTCATTACTTAGTGACCTTGCTGTAGAAGACCATGTCCGGGTTGATGCCCTGAACATATCCTTTAATGTTGTCACGCACGGCAATCAGGCTTTTGGCCTGCAAACCGACGACAAACGGTGAGTTTTTCTGCACTTCGAGTTGCAGCTGACGGTAATCCGCCACGCGTTTTGCCTGATCGGGCTCTGCAATGGCGGCTAGCGTCAGTTTGTTCAGCGCAGGAATTGACCAGTTAGCACGCCATGCCAGCGTTTTGCTGCCATCTTCCGGGTTGAATGCAAACGCAGAGGCATTGGTGTTCGGGTCAAAGTAATCCGGGCCCCACGAAGACATGTAGGCGTCGTAATCGTGTGCTTTCACTTTGGTAGAAATCTGCTGGCTTAAACCCGGATCCAGTTTCACGGTCACGCCGCCCTGCGCAAAGCTGGCCTGCAAGGCCTGCGCGATGTCCAGATACGGTGGCTGGTTGGACGTGGAGAGCGTGAAGCTCACATTCGTCAGACCCGCTTTAGCCAGAATCGCTTTGGCTTTGGCCGGATCATAGGTGTACGGCGTGTCATTTACCGCACCGAGATAACCTTCCGGCAGGAATGCCTGATGCACCTGGAACTGATTTTTCATCAGATCATGTGCGATGTGGTTGTAGTCAAACAGGTAACGCGCCGCTTCCCAGAAAGCCGGATTGCCCAGCGCCGGAGAGGCTTTGGCGTTAAATTGCAGGAAATACAGGGAAGCATAAGGGATCGCCAGCGGCTTCACGCCCTTCTTGCCTTCGAGCGCAGCCATCTGGTCGGAACCGAGGTTACGCGCAATATCGGCATCGCCCTGTTCAATCAGCAGGCGACGTGCAGCCGGATCCGGCACGTTTTTAATCAGAATGGTTTTCAGCTTCGGCGCGCCTTCCGGTGAGGTCGGGTTCGCGGAAAGAATCACCACTTCATGCGGAATATAGTTACGGATCTGGTACGGGCCGGAACCGGCGGAATGGTTGCTCAGCCACTGGTGACCGAGATCGTCAGCGGCCGCATTGGTTTTCACCAGTTTGCTGTCAACGATGGAAGACACCGGCGCAGACAGCAGGCTCAGCACGAATGACGGGCTGACATCGGCGGTCCAGCTGATTTTGACGTGATGATCGTCGATTTTAGTCAGGAAGGTATCGACGTTTTTGTCGGTCCAGCCCAGCTGCGTCAGGATGAATGAAGGCTCAAGGTTCAGCTTCACCACGCGCGACAGCGAGAAAATAACGTCATCGGCTGTCAGCGGATTACCACTGGCGAACACTGCTTTTGGCGACAGTGTAAACGTCAGGCTGCGGTTGTCTTTCGCCGCTTCCCACGAGGTCGCCAGCGTCGGTTTTAAATCGATAGGATTATTCGGGTCTGACTGCACCAGACGCTGATAAATACTGTTGAAAGCCTGAATCGTCGTCAGCTCAAAACCCTGAGCCGGGTCAAAACTGGAGGTGTCATCAATGGATTGCGCAATAACCAGGGTGTCCGGCGGCGTGGCAGCCTGCACAGAGAAAGTAGCCGCAATAGCCGTAAACAGGACGGACGGTAATAAAGCTTTCATCAAGAAACACTCTCCAATGTAGCGAAATTGCTAACGTCTTATTAGTGTAAAGTTTCTTCAACCTACCAGAAAGTCTGATAAATACTATCGTTATGCATATTTTGCATAACGTTATCTGATTGGTTATTAATGAGTCAGGACGGGCGTTGACCGGGGATTGTTACTGTACAAAATACGGGAAAAAACTCCCTTCCCCGCCACAGGGAAGGAAGTGAGTCAAAATCAGAAGTCGTAGGTCGCGGAAAGCTTAAATTCACGCGGGTCGCCCTGCGTCAGATAACCGCCCGTCGCGGATGCCCAGTATTTCTCGTTGGTGACGTTTTCCAGATTGGCACGCCATGTCAGCGTGTTCTGGCCGACCGGCATCACGTAACGTAAACCGAGGTCCAGACGCGTCCAGCCGTCCACTTTCAGGCTGTTTTCTTCATCAGCATATTGCGAACCGGAGCGGATCACTTTGCCGAGCGCCGTCACACCGCTGCCGCCGGGAATATCCCATTCGCCGCCAAGCACCCACTGGTAACGCGGAATACCCACCGCATCTTTGCCGTTGTAAGCGCCGTCCTGCGTTTGGGTCATTTCCGGGTTCATCCAGGTCACGCTGCCGTTCAGACGCACGCCCAGCACCGGTTCGCCAAATACGTTCAGCTCTACGCCACGGTTACGGACTTCACCGTAGGTGCCGTATTCATAGGTGTCGCCGGTGGCGCGGTACATGCCGACCGGTTTCTTAATCTGATAAAGAGATAATGTGCCCGCGATGCGGCCAAAGTCGGTTTTTACGCCAACTTCATCCTGTTTGGAGGTTTCAATGCCGGAAGCCTGACCGCCGTTGGTGACGACTTTGCCGTTGTACGTGGTGCCTGACACTTCACCGGCCTGCAAGGCTTCGATGTGATTCGCGTAGAAGGAAACGTGTTCCCACGGTTTCACCACAAGGCCAAAAGCTGGCGTGACTCTCATCTGCTCAAAGGAGTCAGTTTCGGTGCCGGTGTAGCTGTAATCCTTCACGATGACGTTCTGGCGGCGCAGACCGGCAATCAGTTGCAGACGGTCGTCGAGCATCGATAAGGTATCGGAAACCGACACGCCGACGTTCTGGACACGGTTACGCAGTGCCGGATCGCCCATGCTGCCGCCCGCATACAAAGTAGCCGGAGAGCTGGCGTCAACCGGATCATAAATATTGGTATTAATCGACGATGCCGACATGGTGTACGCGGTTTTGTATTTGCGGTACACGCTCGACATGCCCAGATTCACGCTGTGGCTGATAAAGCCGGTGTCGAATTTGCCGCGAACGCCCGCCTGCGTGGCAACGCTGTCAGAGACGTACGGCACGGTGAGGCGCCCCATGGTTGCGTTGCCGTTGTCATCTTTCAGAGTCGGAGAGCTGTAGTTACCGTATTCACGGTCATGGTTCATACCGACCGCGCCGTAAACGGTCCAGTCGTCTGCCACGTCGTACTCGGCTTTCAGCATACCGAATTCATTTTCCAAATTACTGGAAGCAAAATCCTGCCCGTAGTTTTTGGTCGCTGAAGGCGCATCCGGCACCTTGGTCGCATTGCCCAGATAGACAACCGGACGGCCGCCGTGAACAGTCTGTTTAGTCACGCCGAAATCAAAGGAAGAGCGGAAACGATCGCCGCGATAATCGAGGCCAATCGAGCCCATGGTCAGGCGGCGATGTTCGTCATTAACAGCCGTTTCGCCTTCACGGTTCACTGCGTTGACGCGCACGCCCCACTGATTGTTATCACCAAAACGACGACCAACATCCACCGCCCCGCCCACCTGAGAAGATGAGGTGTAATCAACAGTCACGCGGTTGATTGGCGTATCCGTGGCGCGTTTGGGTTCAATGTTGACGTTACCGCCCACGCCCGTGCCGCCCGGCGGAACGCCGTTAAGAAAGGCGCTGGAGCCTTTAAGCAGCTCCACTCGCTCGGCCAGTTCCATCGGCACCAGCTGGCGCGGCAATACGCCGTACAGGCCGCCGTAGGAAATGTCCTCGCCGTCTAACGCAAACCCGCGGATGTTGAAGGTTTCCGCGTAGTTTCCGTAGCCGTAACCGGTCTGAACGCTGGCGTCGTTATTAAGCACATCACCAAGCGTGCGGCTTTGCTGATCCTGAATCAGTTTGTTGGTGAAACTGATGACGTTGAACGGCACATTCATGGCGTCCTGCTGGCCCAGAACGCCGAGACGCCCGCCGTTGGCGACGTCGCCGTCAAGATAGGCCGGCACCGGTGTCTCGCCGCCCGCTTTAAAATCGGTCTGTGCGGCAGTGACGGTAATGGTGTCGCCGGTTTTAGACGACGCCGTATTAACAGCGTCAGCCGCAAGTGTTGTTGTTGTGGCCGCATGTGCAGGCAGCGTAACCGCCGCCAGTGCGGCAGAGATCACCACTGGCAGCAACTTACGGGCGAAAACAGGCGTGTGAAAAATTTCACGTTGAGCGCGCATTGAGGATTCCCTGAAAAGTTCAATCGATAATGAGAATAATTATTAAAACCATTCGGATTATGCTCAGGCGTTCTGCAAATGCAACCGACTTTTCGTTAAAAAATCATAGTAAACAGGATGTTAATGGGGGTTTTAAGTATCACAGGGAAATCATAACGGCAGGAAACTAAGGCTAATCGTTTGAATTCAGGAAGATAAAAATAACGGCGGAGAAAGGAAACGCTGCGCAGGGAGCCTGCGCAGCGGAAAAACGTGTTTCAGGAAAAATCAGCTCAGGCCAGGAACATCAAAGCCGGGTGAAACCGACAGCAACATTCTCACCTGTTTAACCAGCTCGCTCATGCAGTCATCGCGCATGCCGTAATTATTCAGCTCTTTTTCCAGCGCAAACAGATATTGCGCGTTGGTGCCCAGCGGTCCGCTGGCCTGTGCAATCAGCGGCGCGATAACCTGATAGTCAGTGTCAGCTTCGTACTGCGGGTGCGACGGATCCATAATAAACACCAGCGCGGTGACTTTGCGTCCATCGTCGAGCTCAAGCTCACACCACGTCGGACGGTAGCAGCCGGTCACCATTTCGCGTTTCCACAGCAGCTCAAGCTCTTCATGCAGTTTGTCTTCCGGCAGACGGAACGCCAGACCGGTGGTTTTTCCGCCGTCGCGCAGCGCCAGCATACGGCCCGGCTGGGCATGGGTTCCGCGCCCGGAAGTCAGACGTAAACAGAATGCACGGTGATAACCATGCAGGGTGGCAGGACGCGCCTCTTCGGAATCAAAGACCGGGTTCCACATCAGTGAACCGTAGCCAAAAATCCACACCGGGCTGTTGTCGGGGCGACGCGCCAGGGCACAACCTAATGAGGCGGCGCGTTGTTCAGGGGTCAGTAGCATCGATTCATCGATATTACCGAATGCTGTTTTACAATCTGCGTTACGCAGGAAATCTCGAGTTAACATTCATTCCCCCTTCTGTACCACTTACTTTTGAACATGCCATGCTGTTAACGCTGTGTTCTCCGCTGTCGTGGGTGCGAGTTATACCTGTTATCGGACAAGCCCGGCATTTTGCTGAGGCCGCCGTTTAAATTTTTAGGAAATTTAGTATTCCCGTGTTTGTTGAAACCTTATTCGTTTCTGTCGTTGCAATCAAGGTTGCGGGGGATCACAAAACGAAAATAAAGTGATTATTTTATGAACATTGTAAGAATGTTGACTTTTTGAGGTGTCATTTATCGTGATCGACCTTTTTTATACGCTTCATCTTCGCCACTGAATTGTTTGTTACTGTCATTACGTGCGCAGCCGGTGCGCAATAATCACCCCGGCTGCTACCCTCTGGGTATCGCGCCGGAGGAAGCTGTTTTTTAATTTCTTCAGGGCAAAAAATGTGAAAATTCACATCATAACCCTGTGGGTATGGCGATGATTTACATAAACTGACGCATTCGTGTCATTAAAAACATAACAATACATAACTCACTGTAATTTATAAATTTAAAATATTAACAATCAAAGTTAAGTAAAGAAAAAACCACAGTTAATGCAAATTATTTACCTGTAAACACTGATTAAGTGATTTTTTTATGACTAACATCAATTATTTTCTGTTAACAGATTAATTTATCTACTATACTTAATGAGTTACATCTTTATGCTGCTATGCATTTTACTGACAACCGGGGACAGGCGGTTGTTACTTCGTGAGTGTTTATAAGGAGAATAATCATCATGGTGTCGTCACAGGAACATCCAAAAATCAAAACCCGCCATCAGGAATACTCCCTGATTTTCCCTATTGCCGCCCTGATTGTTCTCGTCCTCTGGGGCAACAGCAGTAACTTCGCCTCCGTCGTTGGCATCAATTTAATTGCGCTGGTCGGTATTCTCGCCAGCGCATTCAGCGTTGTGCGTCACGCCGACGTCCTGGCTCACCGCTTAGGTGAACCCTACGGCTCGCTCATCCTCAGCCTTTCAGTGGTCATCCTCGAAGTCAGTCTGATTTCGGCCCTGATGGCAACCGGTGACGCCGCGCCCGCGCTGATGCGTGACACATTATTCTCTATCATCATGATCGTGACCGCCGGTCTGGTGGGCGTCGCGCTGCTGCTGGGTGGCCGTAAATTTGCCACGCAATACGTCAATCTGGGCGGCATTAAACAGTATCTGATGGCGATTTTCCCGCTGGCGGTGATCGTGCTGGTTCTGCCCGCCGCCTTGCCGGGCGGTAATTTCAGCACGCCGCAGGCGCTGTTTGTCGCGGTGATTTCCGCCGCCATGTACGGCGTATTCCTGCTGATTCAGACCAAAACGCACCAGAGCCTGTTTATCTATGAACATGAAGATGAAGGCGAAGAAGACGGCCACGGAAAGCCTTCTTCAAAGAGCAATCTGACGCACACACTGTGGTTGCTGGTGCATCTGGTGCTGGTCATTGCCGTCACCAAATTCAACGCCAATCCGCTGGAAAGCCTGCTGACTGAACTTAACGCGCCTGCGCAGTTCACCGGTTTCCTGGTGGCACTGCTGATTCTTTCCCCTGAAGGTTTGGGTGCGTTAAAAGCGGTGCTGAAAAATCAGGTTCAGCGCGCCATGAATCTGTTCTTCGGTTCGGTGCTGGCGACCATCTCCCTGACCGTACCTGCAGTGACCGTTATCGCCACCCTGACCGGCCAGAACTTAATTTTCGGGCTGGATCCGGCGAACATCGTGGTCATGCTGTCGGTGCTGATTTTGTGCCAGATTTCCTTCTCGACCGGCCGTACTAATGTCCTGAACGGCACGGCGCATCTGGCATTATTCTGCGCTTATATGATGATTATTATGTTGTAGTCTGATTATTGTGTTGTAGAAAGTTATGACCGCAGGCAACACCCATAAGAAAGGCCGCTCACAGGAGCGGCCTTTTTCATTATGTGATGCATTGTGATGGGAATGAGGTTAATTACGAATAGGCATTCAGCGTTCTCTGGCACAATTCAGAGCGGACGCAGTCCTGTTTATCAAACTTAATGATGCCGACCATCTCGTCTTCTTCGAAGCGGGACAGTGCATCGCTGAGCCCCGATACAACTCCACGTGGTAAATCACACTGAGTAATATCACCGTTAACTATAACCGTCACGTTTTCACCGAGACGCGTCAGGAACATTTTCATCTGACTGGCCGTGACATTCTGGGCTTCATCCAGAATAACCACCGCATTTTCGAAAGTACGCCCGCGCATATAAGCGAATGGCGCAATTTCAACCTTCCCTATTTCCGGCCGCAAACAATATTGCAGGAAGGAAGACCCCAGACGACGTAACAGAATGTCGTAGACCGGACGGAAATAAGGTGCAAATTTCTCTGATATATCGCCGGGCAGGAAACCGAGATCTTCATCGGCCTGGAGAACCGGACGGGTAACAATAATCCTGTCAATTTCTTTGTGAATTAATGCCTCTGCCGCTTTCGCAGCGCTGATAAATGTTTTGCCGCAGCCTGCTTCGCCGGTAGCAAAAATTAACTGCTTATTCTCTATGGCTGATAAGTAATGACCCTGAGCTTCAGTACGCGCTTCGATGACGGACGTGTCGCGAGTGTCGCGAGCCATTCCAATCGATTCCAAACCGCCCATCTGTACTAATGACGTCACAGATTCTTCCTCGCGCTGGCGGTGACTGCGTGAATCATTACGAATTACACGTTTTGCTTCACGACGAGCTTTGATCACTGCTTTCTGTCTTCCCATAGTGGCACCTTACAGTTTGATTCACTTAACGCTAAGGCATAATGCCCGCACGGTTATGTTTCACTAACAAATGAGGTTTTGGTCTCCTTTTAGACCAAGTACAGCCATTGAATATCGTGAAGAGGAAAATAGACCAAAGCGATTAAGAGATAATCTTTTGGCTGCTTTCTGTTCACAAGGAGGCATTGTCATATCCACCGATAATAAAACTCTCAATGAAAGTAAAATCCTCGATAATGACAAACCGCTGACCCGCACAGTGAAATTGCCAGAATAAAAGCCAATGCGTTTCGCAGTTGTTTTAAAAGGGATGAAAGAGTCAGTTAAAGAACAGGGTTGGTGGTGCGTGGATGATAACTTCTCTAAAAAGCGGTAGGAATATACTGAAAGTGTTTTGGTTAATATTGGAGAGTCGGAAGCCTTGCCCTCGTTTGCTTTTACGCGACAACAACGAGTCAGTGGGTGAAGCATGTTATTTTCAATCAACAGCCCAAACATGGACTTTACCATTCGCGCTCCCCGCAGTGTTATTAACGGCAGTTGCCGTACACCTCGTGAAAACTTATCCCGTACATCTTAAAAACTACCGCGATATAATTTCAGTATAATGACAGCTGAAACATTTGCGTTACCAAAATGTAAAAAAATTTGTGGTCACCGTCAATAGGATCATGAGGATCTTTTTTCAGATCCTCGCACTGGTTATTTTTTATCCGTGATTTTACTGCATAAAGTGAAGCAGGCGACCGACCCGCTGACGGCGAAAAGGATCGGAATTAAGAAGTCATGATCCACCCGCGTGAACTCCATTATCAGCACAATGGCGGTTACTGGCATTTTCATTGAGGACGCCAGAAATGCCGCCGCGCCAATAATGGCAAATGCGCCCAGCGATGTTCCCGGCCAGAAAATATTCCACAGCGCGCCCAAAATACAGGCCAGCAATGCGCCATTGGATAATCCCGGCGTCAGTAATCCGCCCTGCGCCCCGGCGCGTAATGTGCTCCAGGTAATCACCAGCTTCCCCATCAGCACGGTTGCCGCCAGCGCCACGGTAATCTGATTATCAAAACTCAGCTGCGCCGGGCCTTTGCCGTTACCCAGTAATTGCGGAAGCCAGCCCGCCAGAATGCCGATAAACGCAAAATTAAGCAGGTTATAAATAATCAGACGCGCATCGCGCGGAGCCTGCGCTTTCGCCCGGTTGGTCATCCGCGTAAACCCGTAAGCCGCAACGCCAAATACCGGCCCCATGACAGCTGACCAGACCAGCAAGGCGGGCGTGGTGTTCAGCTGCATCAGGTGATATTGCGATTCGTTGCCCAGCCCGATCCAGGCTACCAGCGCGGCAACAGAGGATGTCGCTATTGCAGGTAGCAACAGCGGCCAGCGGAACGCGCCGAGCAACACTTCCAGCACAAACACCGCGCCACCAAGCGGAACGTTATACACCGCCGCCAGCCCCGCACCTGCGCCGCAGGCAATCATGATTTGCGTTTCGCGCGCCGTCAGCCTGAAGCGCAACGACAGCCAGTTTGCGCTGACCGCACCGATTTCGCGCGGCGCGACCTCACGTCCGAGCGGCGAACCGAGCGCGACGGTGATGATTTGCAGCAACGCATGAATCGTCGTGCTGACAAACGGCATACGCGGATTTTCAGCTTTCACCGCCGCGGCAATGCTCACCAGCGGTTTTCCCCAGCGATACAACGCCCACCAGCCTGCGCCGGCAACCGCACCACAGATAATCAGCACGATCAGCCGCCGGCTGCGCGTGGCTTCGCTGACGCCCTGCAAAAAGCTCTCGCTGCTGATGATGAAATCCGGGCTGTAGCCGAAGGCCAGATGCTGGATGTAGTGCAGGATCAGCGCCAGCATCATGCCACCGAGACCGGCCAGCACGCCGGTACACAATGTCGCTGCCGTCAGCCGCCATAACGGGCTGGAAATTTCGGAATTATTCAACGCAGGCACTCCACATTTATATCTGATGTTTGGGTTCTCTAAACAGCTTACAAAACATCAGTTAAACCGCACGTCAGCTCAGCAAGTTATTTTTCTTTTCGTTGAGAAAATAGCTGTTAATGCCCTCCGCCAGCGCCCTCGCCATCTTCTCCTGAAAGACCGGTTCGCCGAGCAGTTTTTCTTCCTGCTTGTTGGTGATGAAGGACGTTTCCACCAGCACAGACGGAATGCGCGGGGATTTCAGCACCGCGAAGCCCGCCTGCTCCGGGTGCGGGCTGTGCATGTGATGCACTTTGACAATGTTCGCCGCCAGATGGCTGCCGAAATCCATGCTGCGGTGAATGGTTTCGTGCTGATCGAGGTCGAAAAGCGTTTCCCTCAGATACTCATCGTCGGTTTTAAAATCATTGTCATACAGCACGTCGACGCTGTTCTCGCTCTGCGAAAGATACCGCGCCATCGCGCTGCCTGCGCCGTGTTCTGACAGCGCAAAAACGGATGCGCCGGAGACCTGATCGTTGGTAAATCCGTCAGCGTGAATAGAAATAAACAGGTCGGCTTCGTGCTGATGCGCCAGGCTGACGCGGTGATAAAGCGGAATAAAAACATCATCCTGCCGGGTCAGCACCGCGTGAATGCCGTGCTGCTGATCCAGCAAGGTTTGCAGCCGTTTGGCGATGTGCAGAACCACGTGTTTTTCGTATGTGCCTTCGTTGCCAATCGCACCGGGGTCTTTTCCGCCGTGGCCGGGATCAATCATCACCAGCAGGGGTTTTTCCGCCCGTGGTGCCTGGGTGGTTGGTGGCAAAGCCTGCGCTGCCGTTTGTGCAGCGAGACCTTCCCCGGTAATAACAACCTGCATCACGCCGTTTTCTGTGGTGCGCGTGATCACTGGTTTACCCTTCACCGTCAGCACAATACGCGCCACCTCCGGACTGAAATGGGCGATGCGGCCTTGCGCAATCCACGGGAATTTCTGGCGGACCACCGTCAGCGCATGTTCCAGTTCAGGCGGAAATGACGCAACCGGCATGTCGATCACCACCCGTTCAGGCGCGCCGAGCATAAATACGCGGCTGCGCTTATCGGCAGCGGGCAAGGATACGGTAATCTGGCGCGCATCTGACGTCATTGAAACGCGTACGGCCTTTTGTGCGGCGTACAGGCGCGGTGTCGCCAGCGACAGGCCAATGCCGAAAATCAGCAGTTTTCTGCGGGAATGGTTGATGGTCATAACAGTCTCAGGGCAGGCATCGTGATAAAGCCGATAACGATTTATCATCATGACATTACTGACGTTTTCAGGAGTGCGCGGGAGTATTAACAGGGCGTGAATTCGGTAACGAACGGTAAAAAAGATGACCGGTAATATTCCTCCTCCGCGGGGAACGGAGGAGGAAAACAAATCAGGCTTCGATCAGGGTTTGCCCCAGATAGTGATTTTCGTCTCTGATACCCGGCAGCGTGAAGAAGAAACCGCCGCCAACTGGCCGGATATATTCCTCAAGCGGTTCACCGTTCAGGCGTTTTTGCACCGTCAGAAAACCTTTCTCAAGATCGTGCTGATAGCAGACAAACAGCAGCCCCATTTCCAGTTGCCCTGAATTGGTGACGCCCAGCGAATAGCTGTAGCCGCGACGCAGCATCAGGTTATCGTCGGTTTCTTTGGTGCGCGGATTGGCCAGACGAATGTGCGCATCCAGCGGGATCACCTTCCCTTCCGGATCTTTGCTGTAATCCGGCACATCATGCTCTTTTTCCATGCCCAGCGGCGCACCGGTTGCCTTGTGACGGCCAAAAATCGTCTGCTGTTCCTGAAGTGGCGTGCGGTCCCAGAACTCAACGTGGAACGGGATCAGACGCGCCGCCTGATAACTGCCGCCGGTCGTCCAGCCCGGTTCACCCTGATCAGCAGTCACCCAGATGGCTTTGTCCATCAGCGGTTTATCTTTAGCATCCGGGTTCGCCGTGCCGTCCTTAAAGCCCAGCAGGTTAATCGGCGTTTCTTTGCCCTGACTGCGCGCGGCGTGGGAAGAAATAAACCCGTCACGACGCCAGCGCACGCTGAGTAAATCCGGCGTGTACTTGATGATGTCGCGCAGCGCGTGAACCACGGTGTCGCTGTTATTGGCGCAAATCTGCAACAGCAAATCGCCGTGGCAGAGTTTGGCATCAAGGGAATCATTCGGGAAACGCGCCATGCGCTGCAATTTAAGCGGTTTGTGGGCGGCCAGCCCGAAGCGTTCGTCAAACAGCGAATCGCCCACGGAAAGCGTCATGGTCAGGTTATCCGGGTAGATTTCCGCGCCCATTACGCCCGAATCCATCGGCGGGAATTTCGGATCTACCGAAGGCGCCGTGCCGCCGGTGGTCAGAAACACAAAACGGGTGTCGAGCAGACGGAAAAGACGCTCGAGATCGGCTTTGGTGGTCGCGAGAACATCAAACGCCACCAGCATCATCGACGCCTGCTGCGGCGTTAAAATCCCCGCCTGATGTTCGCCGTAATAAGGCTGCTTGCCCCAGCGTTCATCGGGAGAAACGGTTCCTGGTGTGTACTCTTTTTTGGCACCCGGTGTTTTTTCTGCCTGCGCACCGGCCGCGCCGCCGAGGGCAAATGCCCCGCCTAACAATCCCACGCCTTTGAGTAAACGGCGGCGAGAAGAAGAAGTCGCGTCCTGTTGTACGGACTTATTATCGTTTTTATTGCTCATTGCTATGCCTCAACTTCATGACACTTTGCACTATGCAAGAGAGCGCCTGAGCGCTCTCTGCTTATTCCCACTCCGGGAATACCCTAAATAATTCACGTTGCAGGAAGGCGGCAAGCTCATGAATCCCCGGGAGCAGGGAAGTACCCTGTGACCGGGGTGAATGAGCGCAGCCAACGCATCTGCGGCGCGAAGTATGACGGGTATTTAATCTAAACCGAGAACGCCACGCAGCTTGGCTAAATCTTCTGCCAGCGTCGTGATCGGCCCTTTCATCGCATTACGGTCAGCGTCGGAGAGTTTCTCGTAGTTCTCGTAACCGTCTTTGGTTTTGTATTTATCCAGCAGGGTATCCACGGTTTTAAAGTTCGCGTCGATTTTATCCAGCAGCGGCTTGTCGGCTTTTTCCAGCAGCGGACGCAGCAGGTTCACGATTTTCTGCGCGCCATCGAGGTTTGCGCGGAAATCCCACAGGTCGGTGCGGCTGTAACGGTCTTCTTCACCGCTGATTTTGCTCGATGCGACTTCCTCGATAAGGCCTGCCGCGCCGCCTACCACTTTGCTTGGCGGGAAGGTCAGCTCAGAAATACGTTTTTGCAGATCGACAGTGTCGGCATACAACTTGTCAGCAAACGGCCCGGTGCCTTTGGTGGTTTTGTCGGCGAACAGGATTTTTTCCAGACGGTGGAAACCGGTGAAATTCGGGTCTTCGGCTTTCTTCTCGAAGTCATCTTCACGGGCATCAATGCTGCCGTCGAGATCAGAGAACAGCTCGGCGATCGGTTCGATACGTTCGTAGTAAACGCGGGTAGAGGCGTACAGCGCCTGCGCTTTCGCCAGATCGCCCTTCTTAATCGCATCCGTGAACGCTTTGGTGTGGGAAACCAGTTCAGCAACCTGTTGCGTCACATACACTTTGTATTCCGCAATCGGGCCAACCAGCGCCATGGCGTCAGGTTTTGCGGAGGTCGCCGCGCCTTCCGCCGTGACGGTCAGCTTGCCTTTCGGATTGCTCAGCAGGCCGCAGGTCATGTCGTATTCGCCCGGCTCCAGATTGGCGGTCATTTTCTGCGTGAAGCCCGGTGCCACGTTTTCACGCTCTTCCACCACCATCACGCCTTTCAGAATTTCCCATTCCAGGTTTTTCTGGCTGTTGTTATGGATAACAAACTGCGTTTTGCCGGCCGGCACGGTCAGCGCCATCGGTTCACATTGTTTGTCGTTAACAGCAATTTTGACCTGACGGACATCAGCCGCCAGCACGTTAGCGCTCAGCGCAAAAGCGGGCAGTGACAGCAGCGCGACCTGTAAAGCTTTACGGCGAAACAGCGGGGATGAATATGACATGTACCACTCCGTGACAAACTGTGTGAATAGAGAATGTATGAACAACAATATTGTTAAAAATCAGCGTTGTGTTTTTTGTCCGGCCGGAGCCGTGACGGCTGATTTTCCCTGAGGCATAAAGAACAGGAACAGCGCCGGGATCAGGTACAGGAAATACACCGCGACTTCACTGACGGTCGGCGCTTCCTGATAACCAAACATCCCTTCCAGCAAGGTACCGAACAGGGAATGCGTGGACAGCGTGCCGCTGAAATCAAACGCGATATCCTGCATGCTGTTCCACAAACCGGCTTCGTGGAAAGCGCGGATAGCGCCGGCCGCCAGACCTGCCGCGACGAACAGAATAAACAGGCTGGTCCACTTGAAGAACTTCGCCAGATGCAGCTTTACGCCGCCGTAGTAAATCAGGAAACCCAGCACGATGGCCGCGCCCAGACCGAGCAACGCGCCGATGGGCGCTTCAATGCCAACATCCTGCTGGAACGCCGCCAGCAGGAAAAATACCGATTCCAGCCCTTCACGCGCGACGGCGAAAAACACCATCGCTACCAGCGCCCAGCCCTGACCGCGACCGGAGTTGAGCGCGTTATCAATCGCGCCTTCCAGATGCACTTTGATGGAACGCGACACCTTGCGCATCCAGAACACCATGTAGGTCAGAATGCACACCGCAATGACGGCCACGATGCCTTCAAACAATTCCTGCTGCTTTTGCGGAAACTCACCGGTGGTGGCGTTGATGAACAGCCCCAGCGCCAGACACAGTGCCGCAGCAATGAACACGCCAATCCAGACCACACCGAGCCACTGCCCGCGCTGCGTCCGTTTAAGGTAACTGGCGATCAGGCTGACAATCAGCGCCGCCTCCAGCCCTTCGCGAAACATAATGAGAAACGGAACGAACATAGCGGAAACTCCCGAACCCTGAATTCTGAAGACTTACAGATGTGTAAGGACTCTGTAAAGAAAGGTAAAAAGAAACGATATTGATTATCATTCCTGGAAAAAGAAATACAAGAGGTGACGGGCTCTTTTTTGAAACCTGTCGGGGAAATGCGCACAAAAAAACAGAAAACCGGGATCAGGACGATCCCGGTTTATCACGATAACGCGGTGAAAATCAGATGGTGTTGTATTCCGCTTCGGCAGCGTTGAAGCGCTCTTCAACTGCCACGGAAGGTTTACGCCCCATCAGGCTGACCACCCAGATGGCGATCGAAGCAAAGATAAAGCCGGGAATGATTTCGTACAATTCTGCCCAGCCGTAGCTTTTCCACAGAATCACCGTCGCGGCGCCGATGACCATTCCGGCCAGCGCGCCGTTGCGGGTCATGCGTTTCCACATCACGGAAATCAGGATCACCGGCCCGAATGCCGCACCAAAACCTGCCCAGGCGTAGCTGACTAAACCGAGCACGCGGTTTTCAGGGTTGGCGGCCAGTGCAATCGCCACCAGCGCGACAACCAGCACCATCGCACGACCAATCCACACCAGCTCGCGCTGGCTTGCGCCTTTGCGCAGGAACGCTTTGTACAAATCTTCAGTAATCGCGCTCGAACAGACCAGCAACTGGCAGCTCAGGGTGCTCATCACCGCCGCCAGAATGGCCGACAGCAAAATCCCGGCAATCCACGGGTTGAACAGGATTTTCGCCAGCTCGATGAACACGCGCTCACCGTTTTGCGTCACATTGCCCGCCACTGCCGGGTTATTGCTGAAATATGCAATCCCGAAGAAGCCCACGGCGATGGTGCCTGCCAGACACAAAATCATCCACGTCATGCTGATACGGCGTGCGCTGCGGATAGTGTGATGCGAATCGGCGGCCATAAAACGCGCCAGAATATGCGGCTGACCGAAATACCCCAAACCCCAGCCGAGCAGGGACAAAATCGCCACCAGATTCATATTCTTGAACATGTCGGTGTATTCGGGGTTTTTCGCCTGAATCACCATCATTGAGCTGTCAATGCCGCCGACCGCGAGGATGACAATCACCGGCGTCAGGATCAGCGCAAAAATCATCAGGCTGGCCTGCACGGTGTCAGTCCAGCTGACTGCCAGAAAACCGCCGATAAAGGTATAAATGATGGTCGCCGCAGCACCCGCCCACAGCGCAGTCTGGTAAGACATCCCGAAGGTGCTTTCAAACAAACGCGCACCGGCCACAATGCCGGAAGCACAGTAAATGGTGAAAAACACCAGGATCACAATCGCCGAGATAATACGCAGCAATTTGCTGGAATCTTCAAAGCGGTGCGTGAAGTAATCCGGCAGCGTCAGCGCATTATTGTTGGCCTCGGTGTGAACGCGTAAGCGCCCCGCCACCAGCTTCCAGTTCAGATACGCGCCAATCGTGAGGCCGATGGCAATCCAGCTTTCGGAGATACCGGAAAGAAAAATCGCGCCCGGTAAACCCATTAACAACCAGCCGCTCATGTCAGAGGCTCCGGCGGAAAGTGCCGTCACCACGCTGCCTAAACTGCGTCCACCCAGAATATAATCATCAAAGTTTTTGGTCCGTAAATACGCGATGAGCCCTATCAAAATCATCCCGAAAATATAAACACAAAACGTCACCACCATCGGTGTGTTCATTGTCATGTCCTTCTCCACTTTCTTATTTTTTGCGATACGTGTTTGCAATGCAGGCCGGCATCTGTCTGTCCTGACACGCCTTTTTCAAAAAGGCGGCCAAAATCATGCCGGGGCGAGATGATGGCTGAAACCCGCGAAGGATGCAGCATGACTCTCCATTTTTTTTCTTTTTCAGCGTACTTAATGTGGTTTTTATTCAAATTAACTGTCGGTCGCGATACTGGTTGAGTGATCGCCACATTTCAAATGTTTTAACATTTTGGATACGTAAAATTTACGACACATCACACTTATGATGAGAGCGGGTTGCACGTTACATTTTCAAAAGTTGCACCTTTAACATTGAGGTTATTAAGGCGATCATTGGGGAAAATCCGCCTTTCCCGCGTTGATTCAATGTTAAAAATGCCAAATAAATCACATCAGGCATACTTCGTGCATTAACAGGGTTGCACAAGGTTGCAACATAGAAGATATTGCTTGCCATAAAGATAATGAATTCACCTGAACCTTTTCATATGGAGTGGTTGCGCATGGGTATGACGACGATGGGCGTGAAGCTGGACGAAGGCACACGCGACAGGCTAAAAATTGCGGCACAGCAAATTGACCGTACGCCGCACTGGCTGATCAAACAGGCGATTTTTTCCTATCTGGAACGTCTGGAAAATGGCGATTCACTGCCGGAGATCCCGGCGCTCAACGGCGCAGCGGCTGGCGACGCGGAAGATCCCGCCGGTCAGCCGGTACAGGAAATGCATCAGCCATTCCTTGATTTCGCCGAGCAGATTTTGCCGCAGTCGGTCAGTCGCTCAGCCATTACCGCCGCCTATCGCCGCCCGGAGCCGGAAGCCGTTTCCATGCTGCTCGAACAGGCCCGTCTGCCTGCCCCACTCAACGACGCGGCGCTGAAACTGGCCGCTGACATCGCCACCAAACTGCGTAACCAGAAAAGTGCAAACGGCCGCGCCGGTATGGTGCAAAGCCTGTTGCAGGAATTCTCCCTTTCCTCGCAGGAAGGCGTGGCGCTGATGTGTCTGGCCGAAGCGTTGCTGCGTATTCCCGATAAGCCAACCCGCGATGCGTTAATCCGCGACAAAATCAGCAACGGCAACTGGCATTCACATCTTGGCCGCAGCCCGTCACTGTTCGTCAACGCCGCGACCTGGGGTTTGCTGTTTACCGGCAAACTGGTGGCGACACACAATGAAGCCAGCCTGTCGAAATCCCTGAACCGGATTATCGGCAAAAGCGGCGAACCGCTGATCCGCAAAGGCGTGGACATGGCGATGCGCCTGATGGGCGAACAGTTCGTGACCGGCGAAACCATCGCGGAAGCGCTGGCTAACGCGCGCAAACATGAAGAAAAAGGTTTCCGTTACTCCTACGACATGCTGGGTGAAGCGGCGCTGACCGAAAAAGACGCGCAGGCGTATTTGCAGTCTTATCAGCAGGCGATTAACGCGATTGGTAAAGCTTCAAACGGGCGTGGCATTTATGAAGGGCCGGGGATTTCCATCAAACTTTCCGCCCTGCATCCGCGCTACAGCCGTGCGCAGTACGAACGCGTGATGGACGAACTTTATCCGCGCCTGCTTTCCCTGACACTGCTGGCGCGCAGTTATGACATCGGCATCAACATTGACGCCGAAGAAGCCGACCGTCTGGAAATCTCCCTCGATTTGCTGGAAAAACTCTGCTTTGAGCCGGAACTGGCGGGCTGGAACGGCATCGGCTTCGTTATTCAGGCTTACCAGAAACGCTGCCCGATGGTCATCGATTATCTGACTAATCTGGCGCAGCGCAGCCGTCGCCGCCTGATGATCCGCCTGGTGAAAGGCGCGTACTGGGACAGCGAGATTAAACGCGCCCAGATGGACGGGCTGGAAGATTATCCGGTTTATACCCGCAAGGTTTACACCGACGTTTCCTATCTGGCCTGCGCCCGCAAACTGCTGGCGGTGCCCAACCTGATTTATCCGCAGTTCGCGACGCACAACGCGCACACCGTGGCGGCAATTTATCAGCTGGCCGGTAACAACTACTATCCCGGCCAGTACGAATTCCAGTGCCTGCACGGCATGGGCGAACCGCTGTACGAACAGGTTGTCGGCAAAATCAGCGAGGGCAAACTGAACCGCCCTTGCCGCATTTATGCCCCGGTCGGCACGCATGAAACGCTGCTGGCGTATCTGGTGCGCCGCCTGCTGGAAAACGGCGCAAACACCTCCTTTGTTAACCGTATCGCTGACGCCACCTTGCCGATTGACGAACTGGTTGCCGATCCGGTTCTGGCCGTCGAAGCGCTGGCCGCCAGCGAAGGTCAGGTCGGATTGCCGCATCCGCGTATCGCGCTGCCGCGCAATTTGTACGGTGACAAACGCGTGAACTCAGCCGGGCTGGATATGTCGAGCGAACACCGTCTGGCGTCGCTTTCCAGCGCCCTGCTGCAAAGCGCCAGCCATCCGGTGAAAGCCCAGCCGATGATTGATGCGCAGACCGATGAAGGCGAATTCCTGCCGGTCATTAACCCGGCTGAAAACGGCGATATCGTCGGTTACGTGCGTGAAGCCACGCAGGACGAAATCAGCCGTGCGCTGGATGCGTCCACCGCCGCCGGTGCCATCTGGTTTGCGACGCCTCCCGAAGAGCGCGCCGCAATCTTGCAACGCGCCGCAGAATTGATGGAAGCGCAGTTGCAAAGCTTGCTTGGCGTGCTGGTGCGTGAGGCCGGAAAGACCTTTAATAACGCCATCGCTGAAGTGCGTGAAGCGGTGGATTTCCTGCACTATTACGCAGGCCAGATCCGCGAAGATTTTGCCAATGACTCGCACCGTCCGCTCGGGCCGGTTGTGTGTATCAGCCCGTGGAACTTCCCGCTGGCGATTTTCACCGGCCAGATTGCCGCCGCGCTCGCCGCAGGCAACAGCGTGCTGGCAAAACCGGCTGAGCAGACGCCGCTGATTGCCGCGCTGGCCGTGGGCATTTTGCATGAAGCCGGTGTTCCGGCGGGTGTGCTGCAACTGTTGCCGGGCCAGGGTGAAACCGTGGGCTCACAGCTGGTGAATGACGAGCGCGTCCGCGGCGTGCTGTTTACCGGTTCCACCGACGTGGCGGGAATTTTGCAACGCAACATCGCCGGTCGTCTGGATCCGCAGGGGCGTCCAACGCCGCTTATCGCCGAAACCGGCGGCCTGAACGCGATGATTGTGGATTCCTCTGCGCTCACCGAACAGGTGGTGACGGATGTCGTGGCGTCAGCTTTCGACAGCGCCGGTCAGCGCTGTTCCGCCCTGCGCGTGCTGTGTATTCAGGACGACGTCGCCGACCATACGCTGCAAATGCTGCGCGGCGCGATGGCCGAATGCCGCATGGGCAACCCTGAGCGGTTGTGTACCGACATCGGGCCGGTGATCGACGCAGAAGCTAAAGCCGGTATCGAGAAACACATCGATGCCATGCGCGCCAAAGGCCGCACGGTGTATCAGGCCACGCAGGAATTTACTGCCGATCAGCAGGAATGGATGCGCGGAACCTTCATCAAACCGACGCTGATCGAGCTTGAAAGCTTCGATGAAATGAAGAAAGAAATCTTCGGCCCGGTACTGCATGTGGTGCGTTATGCCCGTCAGGATCTGGATAAGCTGATCGGTCAGATTAATGCCGCGGGTTACGGCCTGACGCTGGGTATCCACACCCGCATCGACGAAACCATCCACCGCGTGACGCAACAGGCGCACGTCGGCAACATGTACGTGAACCGCAATATGGTCGGCGCTGTCGTGGGTGTGCAGCCGTTCGGTGGTGAAGGCTTATCAGGTACCGGTCCGAAAGCCGGTGGCCCGCTGTACCTGTACCGTCTGCTGAGCAGCCGCCCGCAGGACGCCGTGCAGCAAACGTTATTGCGTCAGGATCGCGAACTGCCGCTCGACACGTCTGTACGCGAAGCGTTACTGGCACCGCACCGCGCGTTGCAACAATGGGCGGCGGAGCAGAAACATCGCGAAGACCTGATTGCCGTGTGCGAGCGCTTCGCACAAACCAGTCAGGGCGGCACTTTGCGTACCCTGCCGGGGCCAACCGGGGAACGTAACACTTACGCATTGTTGCCGCGTGAGCGTGTTCTGGCGTTGTCAGACAATCATGACGATGCCCTGACCCAGCTTGCCGCCGTCACCGCGACCGGTTGCCGTATTCTCTGGCCGGATGCGCCGTTACAGCGCGAACTGTTCAGCCAGTTACCGAAAGCGGTACAGGAACGTGTCGATTTCGCCAAAGACTGGCAAAACGATGCACCGGTATTTGACGCGGTGATCTACCACGGCGACGCCGATCAGCTGCGTGAACTTTGCCAGCTTATCGCCAAGCGCCCGGGCGCTATTATTTCAGTACAAGGGTTTGCGCGCGGCGAAGATAACATCCTGCTGGAGCGTCTGTTGCATGAGCGTTCGCTGAGTGTGAATACCGCAGCAGCGGGTGGGAATGCGAGTCTGATGACAATCGGGTGAGTGTTTGTGCGGGAAGCGCCGCACTGGCGCTTTTTGAGCCGAAGCTTGATCGAGAAGGTTTCGGTTTTCACTTGTAGTGAGGGGCTGAGACTATGACCGAGAAAGTTTCGGTTTTTCAATAAATGTGTTCACTTAACCCGCTGCGCCGAAACCGACAAAAGAGGGGCAAGACGGCCCCTCTTTTGAATCTCCACGTCTTTTTTACTGCGCGCTACCGCTTGCTGGCTATGTTTCAGCAACAGCAGTTATTGCCGCGAAAACTTGCCGCTGCGCGGTTCCCTTACTCGGTTTCGAGCCACAGGTCTCGAAACACTTCGCTCGGCAAGCTTTCCGAAAGCGGCTGGAGGCTTTTTCAATTCAACAATCAGCCTGCATCTATCTTCCGAATTACATAGCCATTGGCCGCTTTCAAAACGGCGTTGAGCGAGCGGAGAGAAACAGCGAGAGTCTTTTTTCGAGCAGGTTCGAACCCGAAGCGAAAGTACCGCGCAGCGGCGGCGTTTGCGGCACTAGCCGGAGTTGCTGAAACATAGCCAGCCAGCGGTAGCGCGCAGTAAAAAAGACGTGGAGATTCCAAAGAGGGCTCGTCATAGCCCTCTTTGGTCGGTTTCGGCGCGAGCCGCTGAGTGATAGCTGTTATTGAAAAACCGAAATATTCTCGGTCATAGTTCCAGCCCTCACGGCGAGTGAAAAACCGAAATATTCTCGGTCATAGTCCCAGCCCTCACTGCAAGTGAAAACCGAAACTTTCCCGTCACCCGATCCTCTAATCACCATCTTAAACTGTCATTAAAACGTCATAACTCTGACTTAACCTGCCGGTAACAAAATACAACAATCTGTGTTTTTTTATTTCTGACGGTTTATCAAAAGGAGTTTTGACCATGCAACAACCTCTCTCTCTGCTTGCCCGCGCACTCTCTGCTGCCCTGCTGGTTTCCGCATCCGCCAGCGCTTTCGCCGCTGAGCCGGACGCCCTGACAGACCGCGCAGCAAAAGGCGTGCTGACTGAACCGGGTGGCGCACGTCGTCTGAGCGGTGATCAGACAGCAGCGCTGAAAGCTTCGCTTTCGGATAAAACGGTGAAGAACGTAATCCTGCTGATTGGCGACGGAATGGGCGATTCTGAAATCACTTCCGCACGAAATTATGCAGAAGGCGCAGGCGGTTATTTCAAAGGTATCGATGCCCTGCCGCTGACCGGTCAGTACACGCATTATTCTCTGGATAAAAAGACACAGAAACCAAGCTATGTGACGGATTCCGCCGCTTCAGCCACAGCCTGGACGACCGGCGTAAAAAGCTATAACGGCGCGATCGGGGTGGACGTAAACGGTAAAGATCACCAGACCATTCTCGAGATCGCCAAAGCCGCAGGCAAAGCGACCGGCAACGTCTCGACGGCAGAATTACAGGACGCCACGCCAGCTGCCCAAATCGCGCATGTTACGTCGCGTAAATGCTACGGTCCGGAAGAAACAGCGGAGAAGTGCGCCAGCAACGCGCTGGAAAATGGCGGGCGCGGTTCCATCACTGAACAGCTGTTGCAGGCCCGCGCCGACGTCACACTGGGCGGTGGCAAAAAATCCTTCAGTCAGCTGGCGAAAGCCGGCGAATTCAGCGGTAAATCCCTGAAAGACCAGGCGCTGGCGCAGGGTTATGTATGGGTAGAAAACGCCGACCAGTTGAACGCTATCACGCTGGCCGACCAGAAAAAACCGCTGCTGGGCTTATTCGCCGACGGCAACATGCCGGTACGCTGGCAGGGTCCGAAAGCCACGTATCACGGCAATATCGATAAACCGGCCGTTACCTGCGAAGCCAATCCGCAGCGCACCGCAGAAATCCCGACGCTGGCCGCGATGACCGAAAAAGCGATCGACCTTCTGAAAACCAATCAGAACGGTTTCTTCCTGCAAGTCGAAGGCGCGTCGATTGATAAGCAAGATCACGCTGCCAATCCGTGCGGTCAGTTTGGTGAGACGGTAGATCTTGATGAAGCGGTGCAGAAAGCCCTCGAATTTGCCCGTCAGGATGGCAATACGCTGGTGATTGTGACCGCCGACCATGCGCATTCCAGCCAGATTATCGAAGCCGACGCCAAAGCCCCCGGCCTCACGCAAACGCTGACCACCAAAGATGGCGCGCCGATGACCATCAGCTACGGGAATTCCGAGGATGACTCGCAGGGTCACACCGGGACTCAGTTGCGGATCGCCGCGTTCGGGCCACACGCCGCGAACGTCGTCGGGCTGACCGACCAGACGGATTTGTTCTATACCATGCGGGAAGCAATGAATATTAAATAAGCAGTGAGGGCTGGCCGCTGACTGAGTAAATTTCGGTTTCTCACTCGCCGTGAGGGCTGGATCGAGAATATTTCGGTTTATCACTCGCCGTGAGGGCTGGATCGAGAAAGTTTCGGTTTTTCAATTGCAGTGATCGCTCAGCGGCTGGCGCCGAAACCGACCAAAGAGGGCTATGACGAGCCCTCTTTGGAATCTCCGCGTCTTTTTCAACACGCGCTGCCGCTCGCTGGCCATGTTTCAGCAACTCCGGCTAGTGCCGCAAACGCCGCCGCTGCGCGGTATTTTCGCTTCGGGTTCGAACCTGCTCGAAAAAAGACTCTCGCTGTTTCTCACTCCTCACTCAACGTCGTTTTGAAAGCGGCCAATGGCTATGTAATTCGAAAGATACATGCAGGCTGGATTTTGAATTTAAAAATCCTCCAGCCGCTTTCAGAAAGCTTGCCGAGCGAAGTGTTTCGAGACCTATGGCTCGAAACCGAGTAAGGGAACCGCGCAGCGGCAAGTTTTCGCGGCAGTAGCTTAAGCACCTGAAACATGGCCAGCGAGCGGCAGCGCGTGTTGAGAAAAAGCGTGGGAGATCAAAGAGGGAGGCGCTTTCCTCCCTCTTTGTCGGTTTCGGCGCAGCGTGTTAAGTGAACACAGTTATTGAGAAACCGAAATATTCCCGGTCAGCCGTCAGCCTTCACTGCAAGTGAAAAACCGAAATCGTCTCGATCTCTTATTACAACCACCTTCAGGTTGCAACTGTTATACACAAATATCACCATACTGTTCCTGTTATACCAACTCCCCTTCATGGTTAAATCCCCTTTCATCATCTGCTATAAAAATAGGTCTTCTCATGTTGGGTTTAGATGCCTTCGAACTGGCTCGTATACAGTTCGCTTTCACCGTTTCTTTCCATATTATTTTTCCTGCCATCACCATCGGGCTGGCCAGTTTTCTGGCGGTGCTTGAAGGGATGTGGCTCAAAACCAAAAAAGAGGAATATCGCGACCTCTATCATTTCTGGTCAAAAATCTTTGCTGTGAATTTCGGCATGGGCGTGGTTTCCGGGCTGGTGATGGCGTATCAGTTCGGGACTAACTGGAGCTTTTTCTCGTCATTTGCGGGCAGTATCACCGGCCCGCTGCTGACTTACGAAGTGCTGACCGCCTTTTTCCTCGAAGCGGGTTTTCTGGGCGTGATGTTGTTCGGCTGGAACCGCGTCGGCCCCGGTCTGCACTTTTTCGCCACCTGTATGGTCGCGCTCGGCACGCTGATGTCCACGTTCTGGATCCTCGCCTCTAACAGCTGGATGCAGACGCCGCAGGGCTTTGAAATCGTCAACAATCAGGTGGTGCCGGTGGACTGGCTGAAAGTCATTTTCAACCCGTCGTTCCCCTACCGTTTGCTGCACATGACCACCGCCGCGTTCCTGTCGTCGGCATTTTTCGTTGGCGCGTCTGCCGCCTGGCATCTGCTTAAAGGGCGCAATACCCCGGCAATGCGCACCATGTTGTCGATGGCAATGTGGATGGCGCTGATCGTTTCTCCGGTTCAGGCGCTGATTGGCGACGCCCACGGGCTGAACACGCTGAAATATCAGCCCGCGAAAATCGCGGCAATTGAAGGCCACTGGGAGAATAAAAACAGCGAACCAACGCCGCTGATTCTGTTTGGGTATCCGGATATGGAACGTGAGGAAACGCGTTATTCGCTGGAAATCCCCTATCTCGGCAGCCTGATCCTCACGCACAGCCTGACCCAGCAAATCCCGGCGCTGAAATCGTTCCCGAAAGAAGATCGCCCTAACTCCAGCATTATTTTCTACAGTTTCCGCATTATGGCCGGGCTCGGTATGCTGATGATCGTGCTGGGATTGTGGAGCCTGTGGCTCCGCTGGCGCGGTAATCTTTATGAAAACAAAGCGTTTCTGCGGTTTGCATTACTGATGGGGCCGTCCGGTCTGATTGCCCTGCTGGCGGGCTGGTTTACCACTGAAATTGGCCGCCAGCCGTGGGTGGTTTATGGCCTGCTGCGCACGAAAGACGCCGTTTCCAGCCACGGCGAGATGCAGATGAGCATCAGCCTGCTGCTGTTCGTGGTGATCTATTCCTCGGTGTTTGGCGTCGGTTATCTCTACATGATGAAACTTATCCGCAAAGGGCCGCAGCCGCATGAGGGTCAGAATCAGGATCACGGCGGACCGGGGCAACATCGCACACCGGCGCGTCCGCTGTCGGCTATTAAAGAACCGCTGAACGACGAAGGAGTCTGAAATGGGTATCGATCTTCCGCTGATTTGGTTTTTGATCATCGTCTTTGGCGTGATGATGTACGTGGTGATGGACGGCTTTGATCTTGGCATCAGCCTGCTGTTCCCGCTGGTGAAAGCAGAGCATGAGCGCGATGTGATGATGAACACCGTCGCGCCTGTCTGGGACGGCAACGAAACCTGGCTGGTGCTCGGCGGTGCGGCGCTGTTTGGCGCGTTTCCGCTGGCGTATTCCGTGGTGCTCGACGCGCTGACTATTCCGCTCACATTAATGCTGTTCGGCCTGATTTTTCGCGGCGTGGCCTTTGAGTTTCGCTTCAAGGCCAGTGCGGCAAAGCGTCACGTCTGGGACAAATCGTTTATCGCCGGTTCAGTGCTGGCAACGTTTTGTCAGGGCGTGGTGCTCGGCGCGGTCGTCGGCGGCATTCCGGTGGTTAACCGCGCCTATGCCGGTGGCGCGCTGGACTGGCTGACGCCGTTCAATCTGTTCTGCGGCTTCGGGCTGGTCGTGACCTACGCCCTGCTCGGCTGCACCTGGCTCATTATGAAAACCGAAGGCCGCCTGCAGGAAAGCATGCACCGCTGCGCAAAACCGCTGCTTTTCACCTTTCTGACCGTGCTGGTGATCATCAGCATCTGGACGCCGCTGACGCACGCCGCCATCGCCGCCCGCTGGTTCAGTGTGCCAAATCTGTTCTGGTTCCTGCCGGTTCCGGTGCTGGTGTTGCTGGTAGCGTTCCGGATGTTGCGCGCGGTAAACCGTCAGGCGCACCACTCGCCGTTCCTGCTGACGCTGGCACTGATTTTCCTCGGGTATACCGGCCTTGGGATCAGCATCTGGCCGAACATTATTCCGCCGTCCGTTTCCATCTGGGAGGCGTCCGCGCCGCCGCAAAGTCAGGGATTCATGCTGGTCGGCGCGCTGTTTATTATCCCGATTATTCTGGTTTATACCTTCTGGAGCTATTACGTGTTCAGAGGGAAAGTGACGCCGGAACAGGGCTATCACTGAGATGCGGAGGAGTAAATGAAGAAGCTCATCAGGGAAATGGATGATGAAACCGTTATCCGTCAGCCTTTCTGGAAACGTGTCGGCTGGATGGCAACCATCTGGCTGGGCAGCGTACTGGCGCTGTTTGTTGTCGCCTCGGTGTTTAAATTGCTGATGGCCGCAGCGGGAATGCGTACACACTGATCCCACAAACAAAAAACCTCCGCCATCACTGGCGGAGGTTTTTCATTGCGGCCGCGGAAAACCGGTCAGCGCAGCAGGTTATCGAGACGATCGTCGTCGATGCCGTCCGGCTCAAGGTGCGCCGTCACATCGGCAAACTTGAACAATTTGCCCACCGCCATTTCGGCCGCGTCGCCGATATCGTGTCCGATATCCACGCTCAGGTTGCCGTCAACTTCCACATGGAATTCCACAAAAACGCGGTCGCCGCCGTTACGGGTGCGGATATCATGCACACCTTTCACTCCGGTCACGCTCAGCACGGCTTCTTTGACGCGTTTACGGTCATCGGCGCTCAGCTCCCGGTCCAGCAACTGCGTCAGCGCATCCGCCGCCATGCCGCGTGAATTCCAGATCATATAGAAAGAAATCAGCAGCGCGCCGATGGAGTCAGAACGCGTCCAGCCAAAATAGCGTTCGAAAATCAGCGCCAGCAGCACGGCGATATTCACCGCGACGTCGGTGATGTAATGCGCACGGTCGGCGGCAATCGCCGTGGAACCGGTGCGTTTCACCACGTACGTTTGCATCAGCACCAGGCCGGTCGCCGCCACACAGCTGATGATAATGACCCAGATCCCTAGCCCGAGTTGCGCCAGCGGCGCCGGGTTAATAATGCGTCCGATGGATTCCCCGCCGAGCACCAGCCCGGCCGCACCCAGCAACAACGCCTGGACAAAAGCGGCGACGGCTTCGGCTTTGCCGTGCCCGTAACGGTGGCCTTTGTCGGCAGGACGCAGAGCGTAACGCACGCCAATTAACGTCACCATGGACGCCAGCACATCGACCAGCCCGTCAGCTGCCGACGTCAGCAAAGCAATAGAGCCCGTCGCCACCCACGCCCAGACTTTGATGCACACCAGCACCAGCGCCACGCAGACAGAAACCAGAGAAGCGATACGCGTCAGCCCTTTATAGGAAGGGGCCGGGCGACTCATGAATGGCTCCGGACAAGCCGGTTTTTTTGAGAATTATTCACAGGAATTCCTGAAGCAGAGGATCAACTAAATTTGATAAATACAAATACCAGTCCGGCATTATAACCCATTTTCCACTTTTTAAGACCTTCCCTATGGTTTGGATCTTCGTGCCCTGACTAAGGTTTATTGACCTATATTTACTTGCATTTACATCAATACAATCTAGCTTAAAACAAGATTTCTTTGTTCCGGCGCGCGGTCGCCGATAACCAGAAGAGCACTATGACAAACGATAACAATGCAAAACCTTCCGCGTCAGATGACGCACGTTCCGAACAGTCAGAACTCGACTCCAGCCAGGTGAAATCAGGAGAAGGCCACACTCAGGACAACAAATCTTCCCATAACGACGCCGGTGAACCGGACGAGAAACGCAAAGGCCCCGGCAAAAAGCCGCTGATTATTCTCGGTATTGTTGTGGTTGTCATGCTGGTCGTGGCGCTGGTCTGGTGGCTGATGACCAAAGACCAGATCAGTACCGACGATGCCTTTACCGAAGGCGACGCCGTGACCATCGCGCCGAAAATCGCCGGTTATGTCACTAATCTGGCGGTGAAAGATAACCAGTTCGTACATAAAGGCGATCTGCTGGTCGAAATCGATCCGCGTGATGCCACCGCGCAGCGCGATGCCGCGCAAGCTCAGCTTGGGCTGGCGGTGGCACAGCTGCATCAGGCGCAGGTTCAGTATGATCTGGCGAAAGTGCAGTATCCGGCGCAGCTGGCGCAGGCCAAGGCCCAGCAGACGCGTGCGGAAGCCAACTTACTTAACGCCACGGCAGATTTCCGTCGTCAGCGCGGTGTCGATCCGCGGGCGACCACGCAACAAAATATCGATACGTCCAACGCACAGGTACGTTCAGCCGCCGCAGACCTGGAAAATGCCAAAGCGCAGGTGCAGGTTGCCGCGCAGGTTCAGCTTAATATTCGTCAGGCCGAAACCAACGTTGAAGCCCGTCAGCAACAGGTTGAACAGGCCAAAGCGCAACTCGAAAATGCCACACTGAATCTTTCGTATGCGCAGGTTCGCGCACCGTTCGACGGCTACGTCACCAAGCGTAATGTGCAGCTCGGTACGCTGGTGCAGGCCGGTTCATCCCTGTTCTCGGTGGTGTCGAAAGAGATCTGGATCGCCGCCAACTACAAAGAATCGCAGCTTGAGCGGATGCGCCCGGGCAATAAAGTCGAAATCACCGTGGATGCGTTCCCGGACATCAAACTTCACGGCCACGTCGACAGTATTCAGCAAGGCACCGGCTCGCGCTTCTCAGCCTTCCCGGCGGAAAATGCCACCGGTAACTATGTGAAAATTGTGCAGCGCGTTCCGGTCAAAATCGTCATCGACAGCGGTCTGGATGAAAATCATCACCTGCCGCTCGGCCTGTCTGTTGAACCGACGGTGACCGTCGAATGAATGAAGATCGCAGCTACTGGAAACCCAAGGCCAATCCGTGGGCAGTTGCCGCCGTCGTAACCATTGCGGTGTTCATGGAAATCCTGGACACCACCATTGTTAACGTAGCGCTGCCGCACGTCGCCGGTTCGCTGTCCTCCAGTTATGACGAATCGACCTGGGTTTTAACGTCATATCTGGTGGCCAACGGCATTGTGCTGCCGATTTCCGCGTTTCTCAGCCGCGTGATGGGCCGCAAAACTTACTTTCTGATCTGTATCGCGATGTTCACCGTCTGCTCTTTCCTGTGCGGTATCGCCACTGAGCTGTGGCAGATGATTTTGTTCCGCGTGTTGCAGGGGTTCTTCGGCGGCGGTTTACAGCCGATCCAGCAATCGGTGCTGCTGGATTATTTCAAGCCGGAAGATCGCGGCAAGGCGTTTGGCCTTTCATCGATTGCCATCATCGTGGCCCCCGTCGTCGGGCCGACGCTCGGCGGTTACATCACCGATAATTTCAGCTGGCGCTGGGTGTTTCTCATCAACATTCCGGTGGGGATTATCGCCCTGCTGGCGATCTATCAGTTGCTGGAAGATCCGCCGTGGGAGCGTAAAGCCAAAGGCAAACTCAGTATTGATTACATCGGTATCGGGCTGATTGCGCTCGGGCTGGGCTGTTTGCAGGTCATGATGGATCGCGGCGAGGACGACGACTGGTTTAAATCCGGCTTCATCGTCACCTTTGCGGTGCTGGCGGCAACCGGGATTGTCGGCGCGATTTACTGGCTGCTTTATGCCAAAAAACCGGTGGTCGATCTGCGCTGTATGAAGGATAAAAACTTCGCCGTCGCCGGTTTACTGATGGCCGGTATGGCGATGATTTTGTACGGCAGCTCAGTGGTCATTCCGCAGCTGGCGCAGCAGCAGTTAGGCTATACCGCCACGCTCTCCGGGCTGGTGATGTCGCCCGGCGCGGTGCTGATTGTGTTGTCGATCCCGCTGGTGCTGAAACTGATGCCCATTGTGCAGACGCGTTACATCATTGCCTTCGGCTTCTTCCTGCTCGCCGCGTCGTTTATCTATTCGGCCACGCTGACGCCGGACGTCGATTTCACAACGCTGGTGATGTACCGCAGCGCGCAGTCGATCGGGCTGGGCTTCCTGTTTGTGCCGCTGACGACCATCGCGTTCATCACTATTCCGCAGCGGATGAACGCAGACGCCGCCGCGCTGTTCACCATGTTCCGTAACGTCGCAGGCTCGATCGGGATTTCGCTGGCCACGGCCGGTGTGACCGAACGAACGCAGGCACACAGCGCACACATGGCGCACAACATGTCGCCGCTCAATGAACAGTTTAATCAGGCCGTAAGCAAAAGTGCCGCCGCTATACGCGATTTCGCCCACATCGTCGGCGACCCGATTCAGCTCGCCACCGTGAAGATGTATCAGGAAATGATCTCGCAATCGCGCATCCTGGCTTACATCGATGTGTTCGGCTATTGCGCCATCGTCGCTGTTATTTTGATCCCATTTTGTTTCCTGCTTTCGCCGGTTAAGAGCGAAGGTAATGCCGGAGCACATTAAGTTGAATACGACCCGGAAGTTGAATAAGACCACGCTAATTACCGTTTCGGCTCTCACGCTTGCGCTGGCGGGCTGCTCCGTGGGCCCTGATTACCAGAAACCGAACCCGGTCACGCCGGGCGCTTATAACGACATGACCAAGCCGAAAGACGCCGACGGCGCGTCCATCGCCCTGCCGTCAGAGCCGAATCCGTTATGGTGGAAAGCGTTTAATGATCCGCAGCTCGACAGCCTGATCACCCGCGCGATTGCCGGGAATATCTCCCTGCAACAGGCGGTGCTGCGCATTGCCGGCGCCCGCGAGCAGGTCAAACAGGCCGAAGGCGCCTGGCTGCCGTCGGTTCAGGGCAGCGCAAAAGCCACGCGTCAGCAGCTTGGCCTGAAAGGCATTCTGGATTCCAGCGGCGCTTCACAGCAGCTGAACGATCTCAGCCCGCAAGCGTCCGGCGCCATTGATACGGCGACACGTCCGGTCAATCTGTATCAGGGAAGTTTCGATGCCAGCTGGGAGCTGGATTTATTTGGCGGCACGCGACGTCAGGTTGAAGCCGCCAATGCGCAGACGCAATCTTCCGTCGAACAACGCAACGATGCGCTGGTGTCGCTGGAAGCCGAAGTCGCCCGCGCGTATCTGCAACTGCGTGGCGCGCAAAGCGTGACGGCAGCGATTCAGACGCAAATCGACGTGGCTCAGCAGACGCTGGATCTCACGCAAAACCGCCAGAAGAACGGCCTTTCGCCGCAGCTCGATGTCGAAAACGCCCGCGCACAACTGGGTTCATTGCGCGCCCAGTTGCCGCAGTATCAGGCGCAGGAACGTCAGGCGATGAACGGGCTGGCGGTTCTGCTCGGCCAGACGCCGGGCTCGCTGGATGCCGAACTGACCGCACCAAAACCGATGCCTGCCCTGCCCGCCGCCGTCCCGGTGGGCGTGCCGTCGCAGCTGGCGCGTCGCCGCCCGGACGTGCGCAAAGCCGAAGCCGACCTTCACGCGGCGACGGCCAATATCGGCGTCTCAGTCGCGCAGATGTTCCCGAGTATTTCCCTCACCGGCCAGTTCGGGATGCGTAACACTGACGTGAGTTATCTCGACAACTGGAGCAGCCATTTCTACTCCTTCGGCCCGCAGGTCACGCTGCCGATCTTCCAGGGCGGACGTCTGGTTTCCAGCGTGCATCTTTCCCGCGCGCAGCAGGCCAATGCCGCGCTGAACTACCGCCAGACGGTGCTGACCGCGCTTCAGGACGTCGATAATGCGCTGGTGAATTATCGCACCGATCAGGATCAGGTGAACGGATTAGACCAGACGACCGAAGCATTACAGACGGCGTTTGATCTCGCCAGCGACAGTTACCGTCAGGGGCTTTCAACGTTCATCAACGTGCTCGACGCCCAGCGCCAGCTCGCACAGGCGCATCAGCAATCCGCCGAAGCGAAAGTGAAAACCAGCACCGATCTGGTGTCACTGTACAAAGCCCTCGGCGGCGGCTGGGAGCCGTACCAGAACGTCGATTTGCCGACCTACACCGTGTTTGGTCCGGCGGCAACAACGGATGTGAAAGTCAAAACGACGTCGGGAATAACGCCGTAAAGGCGGTTTAATGTGACGAGATAAAATCCGAAGGCGTGACCGGGGCAGGTAATGAAAAATTCTGCCTCATTCGCTCAACTTCGTTTACCGGCGTGAGCCCGAATAACCGTTTAAATTCGCGGCTGAACTGAGAAACGCTTTCGTAACCCACCTGCACACCCGCTGCTGAAGCCGTCAGATTATTGCGTAACATCAGTAATCTGGCCTGATGCAGACGGGTGGATTTCAGATACTGCATCGGCGACGTATCGGTAATGCTTTTGAAATGACTGTGGAACGTTGGCAGGCTCATTCCCGCCTCTTTCGCCAGCGCATTCACATCCAGATGCGTATCGTATTCTGTATGCAGTTTTCGCAGCGCCTTCATCACTTTGCCGAACTGCCCCTGCATCGTCAGCGCACTGCGCAGCGCGCCGCCCTGCACACCGGTCATCACGCGATAATACAATTCACGCAACATCGCATTTCCCAGAATTTCAGCATCCTGCGGACACGCCATAATCTGTAAAAAACGCAATACGGACGCGCGCATGGCTTCATCCATCGGGCTGGACACCATACTTTTTGGCGATTCCACCGGCTGATACGGATATGCCTCCAGCTGCAACAAAATATCTGCCGCCAGGCTGAAATCGAGCCGCATGTAAATCGCCAGCATCGGCTCATCTTCACTGGCATCGGTTTCCATGGTAAACGGCACCGGCACGGCAACCATCAGATAATGCTGCGCATCATACAAATAGACATCATTCCCGAGAAACCCCCGTTTTCTTCCCTGCACCACAATCACAATTCCCGGCTCATATAAAACCGGCGTGCGCATCAGCGGGCGGTTCGAACGCAGAAAACGGACATCGGGCAGAGACGTGAGATTGTAGCCTTCCCGCGGCGTCAGCCTATCGAGAAGCGCAACCATCTGGCGTGCGGTTGCGGATGAAGGAATTGTCATATTGCCCCCGGAGGTGAACAGAAAAGTCACAACAGTGTGGCAGCGGGTGATATTCCCGTCCAGATGCCTCAGAGGATCAGGCAAACATACGAGAGGATCCGGGCTACGGATTTATCGCCCCGCGCCCTATTCTGGTTTCCCGTTACTGAGGAGCATTTTATGAGCCATTCAAAACTCTTTTTTATTACCGGCGTCAGCAGCGGCTTTGGCCGTGCGCTGGCAGAAGAAGCGCTGAAAGCCGGACACCGTGTCGCAGGGACATTGCGTAACCAGCAGGACAAAGAAGCATTCGACGCGATTGCCCCAGGGCGAAGTTTTGGGCATATCCACGACGTGACTGATTTTGCCGCCATTTCTGCGCTGGCTGACGCCATTGAAAGCGAAACCGGCCCTGTCGATATCCTCGTCAATAATGCCGGATACGGACATGAAGGAATTATGGAAGAATCGCCGCTCAGCGAGGCGTTACATCAGTTTGACGTCAACGTGTTCGGCGCGGTGGCTGTGATCAAAGCGTTTCTGCCTTACTTCCGTGCCCGCCGCCGCGGTCATATTCTCAATATCACGTCCATGGGCGGCTTTATTACGATGCCGGGGATCAGCTATTACTGCGGCAGTAAGTTTGCATTGCAGGGGATTTCCGAGACGCTGACCAAAGAGCTGAAGCCTTTTAATATTGCCGTCACGGCCATCCAGCCGGGATCATTTCGTACCGACTGGGCGGGACGTTCAATGGTGCGTTCACCGCGAAGCATTGCGGATTATGACGACACTTTCGGCCCGATCCGCGACACGCGTGAAAAACGCAGCGGTCATCAGCCCGGCGATCCGCTGAAAGCCGCCGCCGCCATTTTGTCGCTGATTGACAGCCCCGCGCCACCGGCCTCATTGCTGCTGGGCAGCGATGCTGTCACGTATGTGAGGGAAAAACTGCTACAGATGAATGCGGATATTGATGCGTGGGAAACGCTCAGCCGCTCAACCGATGGCTGAAAAACCCTTTTCAGAACCCCGGTAAACGCATTTCCATCAGACTGCGCTATTCTGTTCAGACATTGAAAATAATCCTGCCTGCGGGCGGGATTTTCGTCTGAATAACAATCGGGTAAAAAATGAACGACATTTCTAACGAAGATAAAAAACCCAGCTGCGATTCAGTGATCAACAGCGTTGCCTACCGTGACGGCAAGCGGTTGCAGGATGTCACCGTCGAAGATATCAGTGAAGTGCTGAAAGAGCCGGACACCTTTGTGTGGCTCGGTTTGTGGCAGCCGGAAGATGCGTACATGCGCAGTATTCAGGAAGAGTTCGGGTTGCATGACCTGGCAATTGAAGATGCGCTCACCGCCCATCAGCGGCCGAAGATCGAGCAGTACGGCGAGTCGCTGTTTATCGTCACGCACACCGCGCAAAAGGTGAATGAGACGATCGAGTACGGCGAAACGCATCTGTTTCTCGGCAAAAATTTTCTGATCACCATCCGTCACGGCGCATCCTCGAGCTACAAACAAATCCGCAAACACGCCGAAGAACGCCCGGACATGATGAGCAAAGGGCCGGCTTACGCGCTGTATTGCGTGCTGGATTCCATCGTCGATAACTACCTGGAAATTCTGCACCGCTACACCGAAGAATTCGACGCCATCGAAAAGCTGATGTTCCAGAACACGTTTAACCAGCAGGCCGTGCAGCAGGTGTATAAACTGCGCCGCGATCTGCTTTCGCTGCGCAACGCCGCCGTGCCGATGGAAGATATCTGTAACCAGCTCAGCCACCATTATGAAGAGCTGATGCCGAAAAGCCTGCGTGCCTATATTCGTGACGTGCAGGATCACGCGAATCAGGTGATCCGCACCACCGACGATATGCGCGAAATGCTTTCGAACGCCATGCACGTGAATCTGGCGCTGGTGTCGGTGCATCAGAATGAAGTGGTGCAGCGCCTCGCGGGCTGGGGGGCGATTCTGGCGATCCCGACGGTGATATTCAGCCTGTACGGCATGAACTTTAAAAACATGCCGGAGCTGGACGACTGGTGGGGATATCCGGTCACGCTGGGTGTCACGGTCGCCGGTTGCGCATGGTTATACTGGAAACTCAAAAAATCGGGCTGGCTCTGATATTATTACCTGAAGCCGCACGTTAATTAACATGCGAATAACAGAAGCCGCTGTTATTCGCGCTCTTTAATTATCCTGACAAATTTACCGCCGGGTTATTCTATTTCTCCTTCCCTCTGCGCGTTATTTCCTTATATACTCGTTCGCATCTTTCCTTCCGGAAATAACCTTCATATGTCAGTGCGTTCCGCGATTTCACAGTTTATGCATTCACTGCGCTTGCCCGGCAAGCGGGTCAGTGCGTTGCTGTTCGCGTTGTGCTGGCTGCTGTTGAATTCTCAGCTGGCCCTCGCCAGCCATCAGTGCGACATGCGCCCACCGGTGGAAAACACCACGATGTCGCACAACGAATACATGCAAATGCCTGATTCTCCTGAGCATAGGCAAAGCCAGTCAGTGCTGTGTGAAAAGCACTGCGTGCCGGAGAGAACCCAGTCTGACAGCGGAAATGTGCCCATTGTGGCGCTTCCGGTTGTCCCGGCACTCGCCGTCATTACCCTTGATGCCAGCGTGGCGGTCACTACCGCCGACTGGGTAGCGCCACAAGTCACATCCCCGCCTGCTGAAGTTCAGTTCTGCCGATACCGGGAATAGCCCCTGCTGTCAGCGGATGCATCTCCTTGCATCTGAATAATCTTATTTATCTGCCGTAATAACGGCGTTTATCTGATATGACAGTATTGGAGTTATTCCCATGCGTACAATTTTAAATAGTTTTGTCTTTAGTCTTTTCTTTATTTCCGCTTATTCCTTTGCAGAAACGATGCAAATGGACGGCCACACCATGGCGATGGAAAACGTTCAGGCCTATGAATCTGAAGGTGTGATCACGCAGTGGCAATCAGACCGCGTGGGGATTTCTCATCACGCCATTCCTGCCCTTAAATGGCCTGCCATGACCATGAATTTCCGGTTACCGCCGGAAATCGCCGCGAACTCCCTGCCCGCCGGTACGCCGGTGGCGTTCAGCTTTGTCAAAACGGACACGGCTTATCAGTTGCAGACACTGACACCGCTGAAACGCTAACCGGGAGAACACCATGTTGAATTTACCGCGTCACCCCCGGGTGACGTGGCACTGGCTGCTGGCTTTTATGCCGGTCAGCGCCTTTGCCACACCTGTAACTCTTCCGCAGGCGCTGGTGGCCGCGCAGGGATATTCGGCGGAGCTTTCTGCCAGCCGTCATCAGATTAACGCACTGGAAAACCGGGCGGATTCCGCCATGCAGTTACCGGATCCGAAGCTGAAATTCGGGATTGAAAACCTGCCCGTCGGCGGCAGTAACGACCAGCGTTTCACCCGCGAAGGCATGACCATGGAGCGGATTGGCATCATGCAGGATTACGTGAGCAGCAGTAAGCGCGAGCGTAAGGCAGACACATTGCGCGCCGAATCCCGGCAGGCGGCGGCGAATGGCCAGAGCATCCGTGCCCAGCTACAGCGCGACGCGGCGCAGGCCTGGATGGAACTGGCTATCGGCAATGAAACCGTGAAGCAGCTGAAGGCGCTGGTGGATGAAAGCCAGCGGCAGATTGGCGTTCAGCGCGGCGGCGTCAGCAGTGGCAGCGCCCTGCCTGCGTCGGTGCTCGACGCACGTCTTACGCTCATCAGCATGCAGGACAAACTCACCGAAGCCGAACGCGACGTGCAGCTGGCACGCACCCGGCTGAGCCAGCTGACCGGCATCGATCAGCCCGAAATTCTCGGTGCCATTCCGCCGGTCAGCGAACTGCCCGCCGAAGCGACGCAGGCCGACAGCATCAGCCAGCACCCTGAAGTTCTTCAGGCGCGGCGCGAGGCGGAAGTGGCGCAGGCCAAATCATCCGAATCGGCGATTGCCGCACTGCCGGATATCGGCGTTGAAGTCTATTACGGCCGCCGCGCCGACAATTATGACGACCTCGCGGGCGTGATGGTCACCGTGGATTTGCCGCTGTTTACCGCGTCACGTCAGGACAAAGATCACGCCGCCGATCAGTCGATGGCCATGGAAAGCAATGACCGGCTGGCGCAGCTCATCCGCACACATCAGGCGCAACTGACCACGCTGCTGGCGCAATATCAGGCGGCCAGTACCCTGTGGCAGCGGCAGAAAAATGATGTTGTTCCGCTGCAACAACAGCGCGTCAGCGTGATTCAGGCGCAATACCGCGCCGGAAAAAGCAGCCTGAATGACGTGCTGGAAGCCCGCCGCAGCCTGCTCGACAGCCAGATTGCCCAGCGAAATGCCGAACTTGACGTCGCCCGCTATTGGGTCGCCCTGCGCTATCTGGCACCTCAGGAGAACAACTGATGACTACCGTTAAAACTTACGGCCTGCTGGCGCTTTGCGTCGCGGCCGCGCTGGCCGTGGGTTACCAGGCCGGACGCCTTAATGCGCCTGATGAATCAAAAACGGCATCTGCGCCTGCCGGACGAAAAGTGTTGTACTGGTATGACCCGATGACGCCTGATCAGCGTTTTGATAAGCCGGGCAAATCGCCGTTTATGGATATGGATCTGATGCCACGTTACGCGGACGAAGTGGCCGATGACGGCGGTGTGACGGTCAGCGCCCGTCAGCAGCAAAATCTCGGCATGCGCAGCGCGAAAGCTGAGCGCCGCGTTATTTCCTCCCCGCTGAATGTTTACGGCACGGTCACTGCCGACGAACGCAGCCTGCGCACGGTGGCTGCCCGCGCAGGCGGTCTGGTGGAAAAACTCTACGTTGCCGCCAGCCAGCAGCAAGTAAAAAAAGGCCAGAAACTGGCGACGCTGTGGATCCCCGACTGGACCGCCGCGCAGCAGGAATATCTGGCGGTGCGTCAGCTCGGGGACCGCAGCCTGAGCGCCGCCGCCCGCCAGCGTCTGGCACTGCAATTTATGCCTGAGGATATTCTCAGACGCGTCGATAAAACCGGCCAGCCGCAGACGCGCATTGACGTCGTGGCACCGGAAGACGGTTATTTCAGCCAGCTGAGTGTGCGTGAGGGCGCGCAGGTGGCCGCCGCGCAGCCGTTGTTTGAGCTGACCAGCCTGAAACAGGTGTGGATTGTGATGGATTATCCGCCGTCTGCCGCCGGGCAGGTTCAGGTCGGCAGCAAGGTCAGCGGCAACAGCGACAGCCAGCCGGGCGACGTATTTCGCGGCGTGGTCAGTGAATTGCTGCCCGACGCCGACGCCGTCAACCGCACGCTGAAAGCCCGCGTGGTGATTGATAATCCGCAGCAAAAGCTGCGCCCCGGCATGTATCTCACCCTGACGCTGGACGCACCGGCACAAGCGCCGGTGCTGGCAATTCCGCAGGAAGCGCTGATTCAGACCGGCACCCGCAATACCGTGTTGCTCGACGACGGCAACGGGCATTTCACGCCGCAGACGGTCACCGCAGGGGTAACACGCGACGGCTGGACGCAAATCCTTTCCGGCCTCAGCGACGGCCAGTCTGTCGTGACCTCCGGCCAGTTCCTGATTGATTCAGAAGCCAGCCTGCGCAGCGCGCTGCCCGCCGCTGCCGGTGCTGAAACCACGCCAGATGCCCATCAGCACGGGAGCCACTTATGATTGCCACCGTGATCCGCTGGTCGCTGCGCAACCGGCTTCTGGTGCTGCTCGCCGCCATGATGATGGCGGGATGGGGCATCTGGTCTTTGCAAAAGGCCCCGCTCGACGCCCTGCCGGATCTCTCCGACGTACAGGTGATCGTGCGCGTCAGTTATCCGGGCAAAGCGCCGCAAATCATCGAAGATCAGGTCACATATCCGCTGACCACCACTTTGCTGTCGGTGCCCGGCGCGAAAACCGTGCGCGGCTTTTCGATGTTCGGCGATGCCTACGTTTACGTGCTGTTTGATGACGGCACGGATCCGTACTGGGCGCGTTCCCGCGTGCTGGAATATCTCAGCCAGGTGCAGTCCTCGCTGCCGCCGGGCGCAAAAGCGTCGCTGGGGCCGGATGCCACCGGCGTCGGCTGGATTTATGAATACGCGCTGGTCGACAAAACCGGGCAACACAGCCTCGAACAGCTGCGTGCGTTGCAGGACTGGACGTTGCGCTATGATCTGAAAACGGTGCCCAACGTTTCTGAAGTTGCCAGCATCGGCGGCATGGTGCGCCAGTATCAGGTGGTCGCCGACCCGCAGCGGATGCGCGCACGCGACGTGACACATCAGCAACTGGTCAGCGCCCTGCAAAGCGCTAATCAGGAAAGCAGCGGATCGCTGCTGGAAATGGGTGAAGCCGAATACATGGTGCGCACCTCCGGCTACCTGAAAAGTCTGGATGATTTCAACAACGTGGTCGTGGCCGTCAACGGCGGCATTCCGGTGCTGCTGTCTGACGTCGCGACCGTGCGCACCGGCCCGGAACTGCGGCGCGGCGTGGCGGAACTCAACGGTGAAGGCGAAGTGGCGGGCGGCGTTATCGTCATGCGCTCGGGCAAAAATGCGCTGGAAACCCTCAAAGCGGTAAAAGTACGCCTGAACGCCCTCGCCCGCACGCTGCCCGCCGGGGTGGAAATCGTGCCGGTGTATGACCGCCAGCCGCTGATCGAACACGCCGTCGAAACGCTGTCGCACAAACTGGTGGAGGAATTCATCGTCGTGGCGGTGGTCTGCGCGCTGTTTCTGTTCCACTTCCGCTCGGCGCTGGTGGCGATCATTACGCTGCCGCTCGGTATTCTGGGCGCGTTTATCGTCATGCATTATCAGGGGGTCAGCGCCAATATTATGTCGCTCGGCGGCATTGCGATTGCCATCGGTGCCATGGTGGACGCCGCGATCGTGATGATTGAAAACATGCACAAAGTGCTCGAACAATGGCGACACGATCATCCCGGCCAGAAGCCGACATCCGCGGATTACTGGCAGGTTTCCGAACGGGCTGCCATCGAAGTCGGGCCTGCGCTGTTTTGCAGTTTGCTGATCATCACGCTGTCGTTTATTCCGGTGTTTTCGCTCGAAGCGCAGGAAGGCCGGATGTTCTCGCCGCTGGCGTTTACCAAGACCTACGCCATGGCCGTTTCCGCCGGACTTGGGATCACGCTGGTGCCGGTGCTGATGGGCTATTTTATTCGCGGAAAAATCCCGGATGAAAACGCCAGCCCGATCAACCGCTGGCTGATTTCCGCTTACCAGCCGGTGCTTTCTGCGGTGCTGAAACGCCCGAAAACCACGCTGGTGTGCAGCGGCCTGTTTCTGCTGGTGTCACTTTATCCGCTGTCAAAACTGGGTAGCGAATTTATGCCGCCGCTCGACGAAGGCGATTTGCTGTATATGCCGTCCACGCTGCCGGGGATTTCCGCCCGTGAAGCGTCGAGATTATTACAGCAAACAGACCGGCTGATTAAAACCGTGCCGGAAGTCGCCAGCGTGTTTGGCAAGGCCGGACGCGCCGACAGCGCCACCGACCCCGCGCCGCTGACCATGATTGAAACCACGATCCGCTTCAAGCCACGCGACCAGTGGCGGCCCGGCATGACGCCGGACAAACTGGTGACGGAGCTGGATAACGCGGTGAAATTACCGGGCATCGCCAACGTCTGGGTGCCGCCGATCCGTAACCGGCTGGACATGCTGGCCACCGGCATCAAAAGCCCGGTGGGGATTAAGGTGAACGGTAATAACATCGCGCAGATTGAGCAGGTGGCGCAGCAAATCGAACATATCGTGAAGCAGGTTCCCGGCGTGACGTCGGCGCTGGCCGAGCGTCTCGAGGGCGGCCGCTACGTGGATATCGACATCAACCGGCGTGAAGCGGCGCGTTACGGTGTCACGGTTGCCGAATTGCAGTCGCTGGTTTCAACGCTGGTCGGGGGTGAAAATATTGGTGAAACGCTGGAAGGCCGCGAACGCTATCCGATCAACCTGCGTTATCCGCGTGAACTGCGCGACAACGTGCAGGCGCTGCGTGATCTGCCGGTGCTGACCGCGTCCGGCGCGCAGGTGCCGCTGTCGGCGCTGGCTTCGGTCAATGTCACAGATGGCCCGCCGATGCTGAAAAGTGAAAACGCCCGTCTGTCGGACTGGATTTATGTCGATTTGCGCGGACGCGACCTGAAATCTGCGGTGGAGGATATGCAGCAGGCGGTGAATCAGCAGGTGAAATTGCCGGAAGGCGTCACCGTCAGCTGGTCGGGGCAATTTGAGTATCTGGAACGTGCGACGGCAAAACTGAAAATCGTCCTGCCGGTCACGCTTCTCATCATTTTTGTCCTGCTCTATGTCACCTTCAGCAGCGTGCGCGATGCGGCACTGATCATGGCGACGTTGCCTTTTGCGCTGACCGGCGGCATCTGGCTGCTGTATCTGCTTAATTACAATCTCTCCGTCGCCGCCGCCGTCGGCTTTATCGCGCTGGCCGGCGTCGCCGCCGAGTTCGGCGTGATTATGGTGCTGTATCTGAATCAGGCCGTTCAGCGCCAGCAGAAATCCGGCCAATCGCTGACCGAGGAAGAACTCTGTGACGCCATCCACCACGGCGCAGTACTGCGCGTCCGGCCAAAAGCCATGACGGTCGCGACGATAATGGCGGGATTACTGCCCATCATGTGGGGCGGCGGCACCGGTTCAGAGGTGATGCAACGTATCGCTGCGCCGATGATTGGGGGAATGCTGAGTGCGCCGTTGTTATCGATGCTGGTCATACCGGCGGTGTATTTGCTGTTGCACAGGCGCAGAAGTGGGAAAACTTCGGTTTTACACTTGCAGTGAGGCGCTGTCGGCGGATCGAGAAAGTTTCGGTTTCTCAATTGCGGTGATCACCTGACGCACTGCGCCGAAACCGACCAAAGAGGCCCAGGACGGGGCCTCTTTGGAATCTCCGCGTCTTTTTTACTCCGCGCTGTCGCTGGGACGATGGACATGTTCTGGCACATCTGTCTGTGGCGCGAAATCCTGCCGCTGCGCGGTACCTTCCCTACGGGCTTCGAGCCTTGCGGTCTCGAACCCTCGGTCAGCAAAATTTCTGAGCGCGCCATCTCACCATTCAAAAGAATCGATTCTGATGCTTCTTCGTTTTTCTAAATAATGAATGGCATGGCAAGGTTGCGAACTATTAGCCTCTGGCCGCTTTCAAAAATCGCGCCGGAGGGAGAGGTGGAAAACCGCGTATCTTTTCGCGCGGTTTGTAATCCGACTGAAGGGCACCGCGAAGCGGCGGGATTTTGCGGCACTCGCCGGAGTTGCTGAAACAGTGCCAGCCAGCGGTAGCGCGCAGTGAAAGAGCCCGGGGGGCTTGGGGGGTGGCGGCGATATGCCGGCCCCCAAGTCGGTGTGGGCCGACGCCCACGACCTTGAACTTGAACTTGAACTTGAAAGCCACTTCGGGCGGCGAGCCCAATAAACAGAGTTTACGACTCCTCTGTTTGGGCGTTCCTCCCACTCCCGGGTCTCTCAATGACCATTGTCTGCGTCTGACTCAGGCTGATCCCCGCATCGCGTAACATCTTCAGGATCTCATACAACAAATCACTCCGCGTCCCGCTCACAATACGCGGGCTGTTCACGTAGCCGGTCACGCTCAGGATGATGCCGGTCGGACCCAGCTCTTTAAAGCTGACGGACGCCGCAGGCGTATCGAGGATTTGTTCGTGCGCGTTGTAAGCGTCGAGCAGCAAACTACGTACCTGTTCCGGGTCGATGTCGAGCGGGAATGTCAGCGCGATGGTCGCCACGCCCTGCGCATTACCCATAGTGGCGTTACGCACGTTCTGAGAAATGAGCTGGGAGTTCGGCACAATCACGGTGGATTTATCGCTGAGCTGGATTTCAGTCGCACGGACGTTGATCCGGCGGATATCCCCTTCCACACCGCTGATGCTGATTAAGTCGCCCACTTTCACCGGACGTTCAGTCAGCAGGATCAGGCCTGAGATAAAGTTCTTCACAATCTCCTGCAAGCCAAAACCGATACCGACCGACAAGGCGCTCACGATCCACGCCAGTTTGTTCCACTCGATGCCCAGCGACGACAGCGTCAGCAGGATAATCAGCACGTAACCCACGTTGGTGAACAGCGTCACCAGAGAAGCGCGCATCCCGCGATCCATCATAGTTTTCGGCAGGAAATCATTATCCAGCCAGCGGCGGGCGGAACGCAGAATGTACCAGCCAACCACCAGACACAGCACCGCGTTTACCGCGTGCGCCGGAATAATGTTGACCCCTTCGAGACCTTTACCTCCCCAGATATCGACAATTTTCGCCAGCAATTCCAGCGGTGTCGTGGAGCCGAACGTCCCGTTGAGCAGCGCAACCGCGGCAAACAGCAGCAGCGCAGTTTTACCGATGGCCGAGAACAGCGTGGCCGCCAGCGACAGATGGCGATCATTGACGCTCAGGGTGCTTTTGATAATTTTGCCGCTGTGCGTACCCGGCGCGAACAGGCTTTCGAAGAAATCCACCACGAAGTGGATCAGCAGATACAGGCAGCTCAGCACCAGCCCGATCCACAGCAGTTCGAAGGTGACGAAACGCGCCAGCGGGATATAACCAATCACCAGCGCCAGCATGATAACAACAGCGGTAATGCTGATGACCAGATGAATCAGCCCGGCCAGCGTGGAACGGGCCTCGGTTTGCTCGCCGTCGGCTTTCATTTTACGGCGCATTCTGTTGACGCGAACCGGCGCAATCAGGCAGTTGAGCGCCACCAGTAATGCGGCCAGACCGTTACCGAATAACGTCGCGGCGACGCTGGCACCGACCAGGTTATTCAGTTGCTCAATAATGCCGAACAGGAAAATAAAGGTGGCCAGCAAAACCGGGAACGAGGCCAGCGTTTTGGCCAGCGGATCGGCAATGCCCGGCAAGCGCCAGGACGGATGGTTGTTCGAGAGCAGCGCAATCCCCAGCCCGGCAATCAGCGCGGAGAAGTACGTCAGCTCGACTAGCTGTTCGGCGAACTCATTCACCCACGCGGAGGTATCCGGCAGACGGGTAAAGATGTAGCCGATGAGCTGAACGCTGAAACCCAGCGTGAGTGTGGTGCTCAGCGTGGTGAAACAGGCGAGGAAACTGCGGCGGAAGCGGCCCTGCGGCAACCAGCGCGGCAGGATCCAGTTCATCGGTTTATCCAGCACGCGGCGGCCAAAGATGCCCAGTACCAGTGCCAGCAGGAGATATATGCCCGAGCCGGCGCGCCATTCCGGGCTCCACGCCTGCGTCCAGGCATCGCTCACCTGCGAACCAAAATCGCTGAAGCGTGCAGAATCGTCATCGTTAGGGTGGAACAACGGTGCCCAGAAATTCCCGCCCAGAATGCTGCCGGTGTTCAGGGCAATCTGGGTTTTCAGCGCGTCACGTCGCAGGCCGGAAATCTGTGAAGACAGGTTCCGCGCGCCCACGCCGATGGCTTTGGTCTGTTCAATCTGCGTGGTGAGAAGGGTTTTACTGTTGTTGAGTTTATTACGCTGGCTGATCACCTGAGGCGTTTCGGTCAGCGTTCCCGGCGCAGGCGCAGGGCCAAGAACGTCGAGCTGTGCCTGAACCTGCGTCAGATCGGGCGCGAGCGCTGCCGCCAGTTTATCGGCGTCTTCGGCCAGTGCCTGCGCGGCATCGGTCAGGCCGGTGAATTTTTTATCGGTTTTCGCCGAAGAGACCTGCTGTTTCAGCTGATCCAGACGTTTTTGCAATGCCGGCAGCGCGGTGCTGGCGTTAACTTTGACCGGCTGTTCGGTGGCAGATTGACCGGTGCTGTCATCGGCCTGACTCAGCGCAGGCGTTAACAGCAGACATGACAACAATGCCAGTAACAAAAACGGCACTCTAAACATTTTTTGCATAGAAGGATGGTTCCGGGAGCTCGTTATTTTTTACGAAACAAAAGTGTTTTAGATGAACGGCGTAAGAATACCCTTTCCTGTTAAGAAGAATAGTAGGGATTGTCTGTTTATGTTGCCGTCAGGCCGCGCCGGGCTGCACGTTCAGATACGCAGCCCGGCGGGAAATTCAGGGTTTCGCGCCCAGCATCTGGCGCAAGATTGCCGCCGAGTCTGCCGGTTGCAGCGCAAGAATACCGGAATACAGGCTGATGGAAATCTCGCAAACTTTCTCGCGATCGACGTCCGGTTTGGTCAGGTCGCTGAACATCTGCAACTGCTCGCCGTACATGTTGCCCAGCGCCTCACGCACCGGAGCCATCATGGCGATCACGCGTTCGGTACTGACCGCCGCAGGTTGTTCGGTCTGCCCGCTGCCGGTCGCCAGCAGTAAGTCATTCATGGTGTTGAGATCTTTTTGGAACAGCTCCGGCGGCAGAACCTGCGCGGTATTAATGCCGCCGCTGACCTGAGGATACAGGAACTTAAAGCAGCTGCCGTCCTTGCGTGCCTGCAAGGTTTGCATCTCTTCCAGATTCACCTGCATCGCCTCGTTCACGTTGGCATCCGGCGCATGGCTGATGCGCTGCGTGAGCAATACAGAGACCATCGGTTTCACCGTATTAATGGCGTCCTGCTGCGATTTACCTTCTTTACGAAGCTTGAGAATATTGCTGCGGATCTGCGCGTACAGCGTCGGTTCCTGCGCTTTTATCGTGGTGTAAAGCGGCAGTTCAGCCAGCGCCTGATCGACCTTTTGCTCCTCACGGTTACCGGCAAGATGCGGCTTTATCACCGCGCTCCACAGCAGATTGCCACCGATAAACAGCACCAGAAACACGATCACCGCAGGCACGCGGCTTAGCACGCCTTTTTTATGCAGCAGCCCGATCAGTAAGCCTGTTACGACGGCACTGACGCCCCACACCACCCCTTCAGTCCAGTTCATTCCTGTTCCTTTTTATAAACGGTTAAAGGCCGATTTGTGCGACCGCATCACGGCTGGCGTCGGCGCGCTCCTGCCCGTGCAGTTCTTTCAGTTTGCCCTGACGCATTTCCAGCAAACGATCGGCGTGTTCAAAATAGTGATCATCGTGGCTGATTGCCAGCACGGTTTTACCCATATCGCGCAATTGTGGCAGCAGCTCACGGTAGAACGTCCGGCGGAATTGCGGATCCTGATCGGCCGCCCATTCGTCGAGCAGCAGGAAGTCGCGCCCTTCGGCCGCCGCCAGCAGTAAGGCCACGCGTTTTCGCTGCCCGGCAGAAAGCTGAAGGTTGGTCACTTCGTTGCCGGTGAACTGAAGTTTTTCTTTCATGTTCAGGCGTTGCAGCCAGTCTTCCACCAGCAGCGGATCCGGCTTTTTGCCCTGCGGGCCGATAAGCTGGCCGAACAGATGGAAATCGGTAAAGACCGCCGAGAATAGCTGGCGATACTGTTCGGCGTTTTCCGCCGTGACCGGCACACCGTCGAGCAGGATTTGCCCGGAACGCGGCTGATACAGCCCGGTCAGCAGCATCGCCATCGTGGATTTTCCGCTGCCGTTACCGCCAATCAGAAAGACCAGTTCGCCACGGGAAATCCGGAGGTTCAGCGGCCCGATACCAAAACCAGACCCCTCTTCTTTCCCGGCATAGCTGAACGTCAGGTCGCGCAACTCCAGCGTCTGCCAGTTTTTCGCAGCAACCGCAGGCGTGAATGCGTCATTGTGTTCGGCCAGTTTCAGCGCTTTCAGTTTGCCAAAAGCCACCTGCGCGCTGAGCAACGTCGGCAACGCGCCCACGGCCTGCAACATCGGCGTACGCAGGAACAGCAGCGTCAGTGAATAGGTCGCGGCGACGTCCGTATTTGACCAGCCGAGCGTGTTCGCCATGAAAAACACCAGGCCAATCGCGCCCAGCATCATGATATTCGACCAGTTTACGGCGCTGAGATGGAAGGTATCGGCGCGGATAATATGATGGCGGTATTCTTCGGCGTCCTTGCGATAGACGTCGTCAAACAGATGGCGCGCACGTTCGCGGTTCAGCGCCAGCTCTTTGCGCCCTTCTATCACTTTCTGGTAATCCGTTTGCAGCTTGTCTTCGGCGTCACGCACTTTCGCCAGATGGCGGTAAACGTGTGAGACCAGTTTGAAACCGCCAAAAATGGTGATCAGCAGCCAGATAACGGTGACCAGCAGCATTTCCGGGGAAAGCCAGGCCAGATAGCCCGCACAGCCGATGGTCAGTATGATGCCCTGCACCAGTTCCGGTAAACGCACGAAGGCCAGCGTGATATTGCGGATATCGCTGCCGAGGCTGGCGAGCAGTTGCGCGTTACCGATTTGCTCAATGCGTTCGATGTCCGTATCCAGAATACGTTTGATGAATTGCCCGCGCAGGCGGTAGATAAAGTGGTGGCCGAGCACGGTGAGCGCCAGCTGAGAGCCGAGCGTCACAGCCATCAGCAGCAGTAATAATCCGAGAAACTGCGGCAAAACCATCAGGGAACCCTGCGTGGTTTCAATCAGTTTAAGATTGATGAACGCGATCAGGCCGATGCCCAGTACGGCGCTGAGCAGACTCAGCGCCATTACGCCTAAAAACGGCCAGCGATATTGTTTAAATACAACGCGTAACAACTCCATGAATTGGTCTCATTCTGAATGCAGGGGAATAATGCTGCACGCAGTTTAATGACACACCTTGTCATATCAAGAACAATTCTCATTTTAGGCGCGGTTCCGGGCGGATCACCATGCGTTCGAATTTTCCGGCGACCACCAGATAGCCAAACATGCCGAGTAAACCGTGCGCACCCACGAACCACAGCGCGTAATTAAAGGAACCGGTGACGGCGACGATATAGCCAATCACCACCGGCGTGATAATCCCCGCGACGTTGCCCAGGCAGTTGAATACGCCGCCGCTGAGGCCGATCATTTTTTCCGGCGCGGTATCCGACATCACCGCCCAGCCAATCGCCGAAAGCCCTTTGCCGAAGAAGGCCAGCGTCATTAACGCAATCACTGCCGCGTCCGTGGACACAAAATTCGCCATCGCCAGCATGGCGGCAAAAAACATGCCCAGCACGAACGGTGTTTTACGCGCTTTCGACGGGCTGACCCCGCGGCGGATCATGTAATCCGACATCACGCCGCCCAGTACGCCACCGGTGAAACCGCAAATGGCGGGTAACGCCACCACCCAGCCCGCCTGCATCACCGTCATCCCGCGTCCTTTGATCAGGTAAATCGGGAACCAGGTCATGAAGAAATAACTCATCGAGGTGATGCAATATTGCCCGATATAAATGCCCCACAGCGTGCGGCTCTGGAATAATTGCATCACTTCACGGAAGGTGAATTTCTGCCGTGCGGCGCGGCGGTTGAGTTCCAGGTCGACCAGTGCCCCGTTGGCGCGCAAATGCTCCAGCTCTGCCGGTTTTATGTACGGACTGCTGTGCGGTTCTTTATAAAAGGCAAACCACGCAATGCCCGCAATCAGCCCCACCGCGCCCATCCAAAGAAAAACGTGTTCCCAGCCGAGCGCGTGTGTGAGCCACGCCATAATCGGCGTAAAAACGCCAATCGCCATGTATTGCGCCGAATTAAACAGCGAGGTGGCGGTTCCGCGTTCGTTGGTCGGGAACCAGCAGGCGACGATGCGCGCATTGGCCGGAAACGCCGGGGATTCCACCAGCCCGAGCATAAACCGCAGGAAGAACAGCATGATGGCGGCGGAAATCCCGCTGACGCCAAAACAGCCCACGGTGCCCTGCAACATTGTAAACACCGACCACAGCACCAGGCTGCACCCGTAAACACGCCGTGCACCAAACTTATCCAGCAACCAGCCGCCGGGGATCTGACCAATCATGTAAGCCCACGCGAACGCCGAGAACACCATGCCGAGCATCACCGGATCGAGGCTGAGAACCCGTGACACTTCCGTACCGGCTATCGACAGCGTGGCGCGGTCGGCGTAGTTGATCACGGTTATCGCGAAAATCATTCCGAGGACGACATAACGAAAATGGCCCGGTCTGGCACTTTCGCCTGCGGCTTCACGGGTGGCCGTATTTTGGGTATCTGACACATCTGTAGGGGACGTCATGTTTTCTCTCCAGACTTATGAGTGCACTCCCTGCTTTTTGTGACCTGATGCACAAATTTTTGCGTTTGGGCCACGCCATCCAGATCTAAAAAATCCAAATTAATTAACAGAGTAGAAACATCTGACGATACGGTCTAAGTTAAAAAGACAATGGAACAAGTCAAAAATTGAATGATTGAATTAAATCAACTGCGGTGTTTTGTGGCGGTGGCGGAGGAATTGCATTTTGGCCGGGCGGCAAAACGTCTGTTTATGACGCAGCCGCCGCTGAGCCGTCAGATTCAGTTGCTCGAGCACGCGCTCGGCGCACGTCTGCTTGAACGCAGCAACCGGCATGTCAGTCTGACGGCGTCCGGCAGCGCATTTTTGCGCGACGCGCGGATGATCCTTGAATTCACCGGACAGGCGCAGGAGACGGTGAAGCGTGTCGAAAAAGGTGAGATGGGACGCCTGATGATGGGCTTCACGGCGGTCAGCGGTTACTGGCAAATCCCGCAGATTATTGCGCTGGCGACGCAAAAACTTCCCGCCATCACCCTGATCCTGAAAGAAATGGTCTCTTCCGCGCAGCTTCAGGCGCTGGCTGCCCGTACGCTGGATATCGGATTTGTCCGCCAGCCGGTACCGCTGTTCCCGCTGGCCTATCAATGCGTGTTGCGTGAACCATTGTGCGTGGCGCTGCCGCCCGCGTCGCCGCTTGCAGCCAAAGCCCGGCTGCGCGTGCGCGATTTCGCCGGGCTCCCTTTCATCATGTATTCCGCGACTGAGGGAAAATACTTTTACGATTGCGTGGCCGGGCTTTTTGCCGGGGCGAACGTCGTGCCACATTACGTTCAGCATTGCAGCCAGACGCACACTATTCTCGGGCTGGTGCGCGCCGGTGTCGGGCTGGCGATTGTGCCGGACAGCGCACGGCATCTGGGTTTTCCCGGTCTGGAATTCCGCCCGCTCAGCCACCCTGACGCCATCGCTGAAATCTATATGGCCTGGCGACAGGACAGCGATACGCCCGCACTGAGCGCCTTCCGGCAACTGGTCACCGCGCATTCCGCCGCATTCCTAAAACAAAGCCGCAGACAAGAAAAAAGCTGACAGCCTGCCTGACGCTTCCTAAACTGAGCTAATGGATAAAGAACAAGAACTTCGCCGAAGTAAACGTAACGCGCTCGGGCTGCTGCTGATTGCCGCCGCCCTGTTTGTCATCACCCTTTTCCTGCCGCCCAACTTCTGGGTTTCCGGCCTGAAAGCCATTTCCGAAGCCGCGATGGTCGGCGCAATGGCGGACTGGTTCGCCGTGGTGGCGCTGTTTCGCCGCGTCCCGGTGCCGTTTGTGGCGTCCCACACGGCCATTATTCCCAGGAATAAAGACAAAATTGCCGACAATCTGGCGGTGTTTGTGCAGGAAAAATTCCTCGCGCCCGCGACGCTTATCAATCTTATCCGCCAGCACGATCCGGCGCAGATGCTCACGGACTGGCTGAACGCACCGGACAACGCGCAGCGTTTCGCAAAATACGCGGTGAAGATGATCCGCGGTTTTCTCGATGTCACGGACGATCAGCGCATCGCGCAACTTATCCGCCGCGCGCTTTACCGCGTCATCGATAAAATCGATCTTTCAACGTCTATTGCGACCCTGCTGGAAAGCCTGACCAAAGGCGGCCGCCATCAGCAACTGCTGGATCAGGCGATGGATCAGCTGGAAATCCTGCTGGCCAAGGACAGCACGCGGCAGTTTATTTCCGCGCAAATTGTCGGCTGGATGAAACGCGAACATCCGCTGACCGCCAAACTTCTTCCCACCGGCTGGCTGGGGCGAAACGGTGCCGATCTGGTGTCAAACGCGGTGAATTCGGTGCTCGATGATATGGGCAATGACAAAACCCATGCTTTCCGCAAAGGCTTCGACCGTTCGGTACAGAACTTTATCTGGAAGCTGCAAAACGACCCGGAAACCGCGCAGAAAGCCGAAGAGATTAAGCAGTATCTGAAAGATGACGAGAAGCTGAATGTTTACGTGTTGCAGCTGTGGGGCGACATGCGCAACTGGCTGAAAGAAGATCTGGAAAGTGAAGATTCGCGGGTGTTTGCGAAAGTCACCGAATCCGGCCAGTGGCTGGGAAATGCGCTGGCGCAGGACGAGAAACTCCGCAGTTCGCTGAATCAGCAAATGGAAACCATCGCAGAGAAAATGGCACCGGACTTCGCGCAATTCCTGACGCGTCACATCAGCGACACGGTAAAAGGCTGGGATCCGCGGGATATGTCGCGGCAAATCGAGCTGAATATCGGGAAGGATTTACAGTTTATCCGCATCAACGGCACGCTGGTCGGTGCGTTTATCGGGCTGGCGTTGTATCTGCTGTCGCAACTGCCGGCAGCGATCCCGTGGGTGATGGCGCGGGTCTAGCGGCAGAATCAGCGCGTAAAAAAGGCCGGATAACCGGCCTTTTTGCTTTGCGTAACCTTACTTCACAGTTTTACTGAACGCGTCCACGGCCAGAATCGCATTCGCGACATCTTCGGCAGACAGGTTGTGGTTCAGGTTGCCGAGCGTATCGCCCTCGCCGCCTGCCAGTGCACCGATTTTCACCAGACTGGCGAACGATTCGTTTTCCAGATGCATCTCTTTAAGCGTGGTTGGCATTTTGATGGAACGGTAGAAACGCACATAGCGCGCGATTTCTTCGTCCGGACGCTGCTCAAGCACCATCTGCGTCAGCGTGCCGTACGCCACCTTTTCACCGTGCGTCAGGTGGTGAATGTCACCGGAAATCGCCGTGAAGCCGTTATGGATGGCATGCGCCCCCGCCAGACCGGCGTTTTCAAAACCGAGACCGGAGAGCAGCGTGTTGGCCTCCACGACGGCTTCCACCGCCGGTGTCACCAGTTTCTGCTCAACCGCCGTGTACGCGCTGTAACCGTACGTCAGCAACGTTTTCTCACAGGCTTCGGCAATCGCCATACCGGCAATTGTCGGGTCACCGCCGACCATGGATTGCGAATGGGAACGCAACACCGCCTGCGCTTCCACAAAGGTCGCCAGACCGTCGGCAATGCCGGATGCGAACAGACGAACCGGTGCCTGTGCGCAAACGTGGGTATCGACCAGCACCAGATCCGGGTTTTTGTGGTAGAAACGGTAAGATTCAAAAACGCCGTTGTCAGAATAGATCACCGACAGCGCGCTGCACGGCGCATCCGTGGACGCCACGGTCGGCACAATCACCACATTCTGTTTCAGTTCATCGGCAATGGCTTTGACGGTATCAAGTGTTTTACCGCCGCCCAGTCCGACCACGACGTGGGTCCCGGCCTCGCGGGCAATTGCCGCCAGACGGGTAATTTCGCTGGCAGAGGCTTCACCGTTAAAACGTTCGAAATGGAATTCAACCTGGGCTTTTTTCAGCGACGCTTTCACGCGATCGCCGATAATTCCCCAAACGACATCATCAGCTATCAGAAATGATTTCCCGCCTAACGCAGGCAGATAATCACCCAACTCATCCAGAACACCGCTGCCCTGAACGTATTTTCCTGGCGAAGAGAAGATAAATTTACTCATGATAAAAACCTCTTTTCGTTGATAATGATCCGTGGATAACTTCACTGAGGGTACCCCAGCAGGTTGTAAAGCCCAACCCTTTTAATTCACATTAACAGCATGACTCGCAAAGAAATTTTATCTTTCATGAAGTTGAATTTTTCGCCACGCCAGATAGCCACCTGATGAATTAATCACCAAAAATGACTATTCAGATTCGCAATCAAAAACCCCTTCTGAGTTAGGTTTTAACTATTGAATGCATAAACAACACCAACTTTCACTTATCAATCTTTTCAGTAGAATGCATTGCATTGGCAGCACGTCGTAAGCAGTGGTTATAAGCCAGCTCGCTGTTCGCCATCCCGTTAATATTTTTTTGATTAATAAGGAACTGACAGCATGTATAACTTCCAACGTTACAACGCCAAAGAACTGGCCCTGGCCTACATGAGCGGCAAATCACACGATTTCTCGCCACAAGAATTCTTACAACAGTTGAAAGAGATCGAGAGATCCTTCGACGCGGCGCTGAAAAATCCTCAGCAACAACCGCAGAACGGAATGCTGGTGAAGGCGTTTTGATTGCCATCTTGGCCTTCAGCAGTTGAGTACCGTGCGTTACCCTTGCTTTACCCTTTGAAGTATTTTTGCAAGATCCTGTGTCTGGTTCACCTGCAAATGACAGATAAACAGAAAAGTAAGAAAGCAAAAGCCCCGACGAGTCGGGGCTTTTTGTTTTTCTGATCTTTCGATCCTCAAAATCATTCAGGTTGCAGTCAGCAGCACTGCGGCCTGATTGATGAAGGGGATTATTTGGTCATCTGACGGTCATCGATGTATTTGCGTTTATCCGGCGCTGGCGGGAAATACTGATACAGCCAGGTTTCCGACAACGCTTTCTGGCCGGAACGCAGGAACATGCGCAGTTCGACCGGCGCGACGGAATCGCTGTCCGGATACCAGTCGAACAGGATCCGGTAACCGTCGAACGGCTGCACATACAGAATTTCGATGTTCTTAATTTTACCCGCAGAGACGTTAATCACCGGCTCGATGCCTTTATCGGCGAAAGCTTTCAGCTCGCCGCCGGTGAAATCAATGGCGAAACGACGCGCCCAGACTTGCGGATAATTCTCGCCCGGTGCCCAGCCTTCCGGGAAACCGCCCATACCGGTGCGGGTCGCCAGTACGTTAGCCATCGGGCTGCGGTGCGGTGGCTCGCCACTCCAGTAAAGTTTGTAGCTGAAATTGAATTCAGAACCGGCCTTCACCGGGGTTTCCGGCTGCCAGAAGCAGACCACGTTATCGAGCGTTTCGCCGGTGGTCGGGATTTCCATCAGATTGACGGCCCCTTTCCCCCAGTTTCCGACCGGTTCCACCCACAGGCTCGGGCGTTTGTTATACCAGCCAATCACGTCCTGATAATTATTGAACTCGTGATCGAGCTGCAACAGGCCAAATCCTTTCGGATTGTTATCGCTGTAGGCATTAAATTGAAGACGCTGCGGGTTATTGAGCGGACGGCAAATCCATTCGCCGGTGCCGGTCCACATTTGCAGGCGGTCAGAGTCGTGGATCTGCGGATGAATCGTGTCGCAGCGCCCGCGTTCGTTGGTCCCGCAGCTGAACATGCTGGTCATCGGAGAAATGCCCAGCTGTTTGATGTCTTCGCGGGCGTGAAGATGGTTTTCAATCTCCATCACCACGCGGGTCGGTTCGCAGTGGATCAGGAATTTATAGGCACCGGTAATGCTCGGGCCATCCAGCAACGCGTAAACCGTAAAGGTGGTATCGCCCGGTTTGGGTGTATCAAACCAGAAAGCGGTGAAATCCGGGAACTCTTCCGGCTGGTCGGTGAAGGTATCCACCGCCACGCCTCGCGCTGACAGGCCGTACTGATACGTGTCGTCCACCGCACGGAAATAGCTGGCTCCGAGGAATGACACCACGTCGCGGCGCGTCAGTTCCGGGGCTTTGTTGACTTTGAAACCAGCGAAACCGAGATTCGAGAAGCCTTCCAGCTGTTTGGTATCAACACCGGCGTCGTGATAATTGAACAACTCCGGGCGGAAATGAATCTCGCGCGCGAGATGCTTCACCGGATCGACGGAGTACATGCGCACACGGCGGCGGAAACCCATGCCGACATGGAATAATTCGACGTCAAGCTGGCGGTCCGGCAGGCCATTCCACAGGGAATGCGCGTGATCGTACTGTATGGCGTTGTAAGCCTGTGGCGTTAATTCTGCCAGCGTCTTGGGTAAAGGAAGAGGCGCGCCGCCGTAGGGCTTATCCGCTAACTCTTTCGCCATCTTTTGCAGTGCGTTGAAATCAAATGGCAATTCGCCGCCGTCTGCCACATTCGCCTCTGCCGCCTCAGCGGAACGGGTGAACAGTGTGGACATTGCCGGCACACCACACCAGGCGGCGAATGCCATTGATGCTTTAATAAATGCTCTTCGTTCCATGCCAGAATCGTTTCCTGTACTGGGCAAAAATCTGGGAGCACCGCCTCACGACGTGGCCCCCGCGTATTCAAAAAATTTCGACCCTAAGGCTAACGTAAAATTCACAAGCCGAGTACAAGAAATTGAATGCATTCAGCTAATATTTTACTTGAAAAAGTAAGCACATCTGACAGCGTCATTCCCCGCCAGACAAGGGCTGCGCGTGATTTGGGCAACCGGTGTTCAAAGGGCGAGCACTGCCCCGTTTTAGGGCAGAAATTGTGCCTGATTTTAGGAGCATTCTGTTACAGAAAGGTTATTTACCGGCCAATCTCTTTCCTACGAAAGTGACAACGTCACTCACACAACAGGATAAGCGAGGTGAAAATATGTCAATTTGCCGCAGCCGGGTAATCGGGTAAGTTAAAGAATGGTATTAATCATCTGAACCTTAATGGAATTTTATGCACCCACTGCTTCAGCACGATCTGGACACCCTGCCTGAAATCCTGCGGCAGGCCTGTGACACGGCGGTTTCTTTTCTCGAAACGCTGCCTGCGCGTTCCACCTGCCCGCCCGCCAGCGCGCAAAATCTGCAAGACGGAGACGACCGGTTGCCGGAAAGCGGTATCGGCGCACAGGCCGCGCTGGAACATTTCTGGAACCGGTACGCCAGCGGAATGTCCGCCAGCGCCGGTCCGCGCTATTTCGGTTTCGTGACCGGCGGCGGCACGCCCGCGTCTCTGGCCGCCGACTGGCTGGTCAGCACCGTCGATCAAAACACTCAGCTGAATTTTGATTCGGTTTCGGCCGCCATCGAACTGGCCACTATTGATCAGCTCAAACAGTTATTCGGCCTGCCGGATGCGCTGTGCGGCACGTTTGTCAGCGGCGCGACCATGGCGAATTTTGTCAGTATGGCGATTGCCCGCCAGTGGCTGGGGCAGCAGTGCGGCGTGGATATCGCGCAACAAGGGCTGGCGGCGCTGGGGCCGATCCGCGTGCTTTCCGCCGCCGCGCATTCGAGCAGCGTAAAAGCACTGAGCATGTTAGGCATCGGGCGCGACGCGCTGGTGACGGTGGCAACACTGCCCGGCAGCGAAGCGATTGATCCGGCGGCGCTGGAAGACATTCTGGCAGCCGACCCTGACCGCCCGACGATGGTGCTCGCCAGCGCCGGAACGGTGAATACGGTCGCGTTTGATGATTTGCCCGCCCTGCTGCGGCTGCGTGAAAAATACGGTTTCTGGCTGCACGTTGACGCCGCGTTTGGCGGTGTGGCGGCGGCCTCGAAACGTTATGCCCCGCTTCTGGCCGGTTGGGAAGACGCCGATTCGATTACGGTCGATGCCCATAAATGGCTGAACGTGCCGTATGACAGCGCGGTTCAGTTTACTCAGGAGCGTCATCTGGCCTTGCAGGTTCAGGTTTTCCAGAACCATTCGGCGTATCTCGTTCTGCCCAGCGTGCGTCCGGACAATTACCTGCATCTGACGCCGGAAAACTCACGGCGTTTTCGTGCGTTGCCGGTGTGGATGGCGCTGAAAGCCTATGGCCGCGACGGGCTGGCGGAAGTGGTGGAGCGCAACGTCGGGCTGGCGCATTTGCTGGGCGAGAAACTTGCCGCGACGCCGGGCTTTACGCTGCTCGCACCGGTTAATCTCAACGTGGTGTGTTTTGCGCTGGAAGGTGCCGACGGCACGCCGGAAGCGCTGGCGAAGCGCAACCGGTTCCAGCAACGGCTGGATAACGCGGGTGTGGTGCGCTGTACGTCAACCTCGCTGAACGGCAAGCCGGGCATACGCGCCGCGCTGGTGAACTGGATGACGGAAGAAGCGGATATTGAGCTGGCTGTGAATTCCATGAAAGCCTGCTACCCGGAGATCTGATCCGCAGTACTTTTCAGGTTGTCCCGGGTCAGGTCAGTAGCGAAAACGCCGCCTTGCGATATTGCAGCGGCGTTTTACCTATCATCTTTTTGAACCGCGTAATGAAATACGGCGCGTCAGAAAACCCGCATTGCAGGCCGATGGCCTCGATGGAACGATCAGTTGAACGCAGCAGTTCGCAGGCGCGTTTCACCCGCCGCGTCGCCAGATAATCCTGAATGGAGCCCCCGGTTTCCTCACCAAACACCCGCGAAATATAACTTTCCGATAAGCCAATCGCCGCCGACAGTTCCGCCAGCGAGAATTTCTGCACGTAGTTTTCTTCAATCCACTGCATCACTTTTGACGCCGTGGTGCGGCTGACCGTTTTCGGTAACGCATCTTCCGCAGGCATAAACGCCATCAGCTGCAAAACCAGCATGGCGATCTCTTCCCACTGGTGCTGGCGGCTTTCCGGCAGACGGTGGAACTGTTCGAGGATCACTTCGATATGGCTGGCGTGTTCGGTGAGGTCATAAATGTGCGCGGCGCGGTCGGCGTCCCACAAACTGGCGAACCTCGCCCGCCGCTGCGGGAAGGATTGCAGGCAGCCGTCGAGCAGAACGTGGTCGAGATGCATAGTGGTGCGTAAATAGGCATTTTTCGCATCGGCTTCCACAAATACCTTGTGCAGTTTGAAAGGCGGGAAAACAAATAACCGCCCCGGCCGCAACGTGTATTGCTGGTTATCGACAATGACGATGCCGTAACCCTGGCTGACAAAGAGTAATTCCAGACACTGGTGCCAGTGAAAATAATTGGCGCTGCCGCGGTTCATCCGGTTAAAAGAAACCTGACGATCGGTAAGGGCAATACGTTCAAGATAATCGGATGCCGCCATTGCGGGGTTCCTTGCGTTATTTAACACCGGATTTTTGCCGGGACAACAAAACACAATTTTTCGTCTGCTTTTTATAATTTAAGCCGTTTTACCGCCAGTTTAATAATCACAATTTCAAAAATCGCCGCATTCTGTGAAGCACGTAACAATCAGAGATCGCCAGTTCTCTATATTTCACTCGCGACACAGAGAACTGAAATAATATTTCAAATTAATAAACCCTTATTTTCTGGTACCCATCATGTCACCGGGAGTCCCTTTATGACGCTGAAAAAAATAAATACCAGCAATCCGCTGCGTACCCGCGACGATGTACAACATCTTCTAAACGATCTGCTGGCCGCCGTTTCGCCCTACACCGAAGAAGGCAAAAGTGGAATCGACCTCGGCAATACCACCACGCATTACGGTAAAGAGATTGCCAAAATGGAAGCGCTGTCACGCATGCTGTGGGGGATTTTCCCGCTGCTCGCCGGTGGCGGTGAATGCCCGGATTTGCCGTTTTACATGAATGCGATCCGGTTCGGTACCGATCCGCAGCACCCGCAATACTGGGGAAAAATCCGCGATTTCGATCAGCGTTGCGTAGAAATGGCAGCGTTTGGCGTCGGGCTGACCCTGCTGGATAAACGTCTTCTGAGCCATTTTTCGGTGCAGGAACAGCAAAATCTGGCTGACTGGCTGAATCAGGGACGCGACGCCGTGATCCCCAATAACAACTGGAATTTCTTCCCGATCATGGTGCAGATGGGCTTCAAACATGCCGGAATGCCGTGGGATCAATCCGCCGTGGCCGCACGCTTTGCGCTGATGGAAACCTATTACCTCGGTGACGGCTGGTATTCCGACGGACCGGGGCGCCCGCGTGATTACTATATTTCGATGGCCTTTCATTATTACGGGCTGATTTACGCACAGAATATGGCCGACGTGGATGCCCCGCGCGCCGCCGTGCTCAGGGAACGCGCGCAGCAATTTGCGCAGGATTTCATCACGATGTTCTCCGCCAGCGGTGCCGCCGTACCGTTTGGCCGCAGCCTGACTTACCGCTTTGCCGAAGCCGCGTTCTGGAGCGCTGCCGCCTACAGCAAACTGGACGTGTTCACGCCGGGCATCGTGAAAGGGGTGATTTTGCGCCATCTGAGGCACTGGCTGAAAGAGCCGATTTTCGACCGCGACGGCGTACTCAGCATTGGCTATCACGCGCCGAATCTGGCGATGGCCGAAGACTACAACGCACCGGGCTCCCCTTACTGGGCGTGCAAACTGTTTCTGGTGCTGGCGCTGCCGCACGACGACGCCTTCTGGCAGGCAGAAGAAGCGCCGCTGCCCGATATTCCTGCCACACACTGCATTGCGCACGCCAGCCAGATCCTGACGCGCGACGCACAGGGCCAGCACGTGGTGATGCTCACGTCCGGGCAAATCGAGCTGAATAACTTCGTCAATACCGAAGCCAAATACACCAAATTCGCCTATTCCAGCCAGTTCGGTTTTACGATTGACCGTGGCCGCTACGGGCTGAATCACGCCGGATGCGATTCCCTGCTGATGTTCTCGGAAGACGACGGTTATTACCGCGGACGCCGCGACTGCGCAGAAACGCGCATCACGGAATCGATGATTTATTCCCGCTGGCTGCCGTGGCACGACGTCACTGTGCGCACCTGGCTGATCCCCTGCGGCGACTGGCATCTGCGCGTTCACCATGTCGAAAACCGGCGGCCACTGACCTCCGCGGAAGGCGGTTTCGCGGTGATTCAGGAACCGGCGACGCGCACAGAGATGACGGCGGACACACGTGCCGTCACCGTCAGCGCACGCAACGGCATCAGCCGGATTGTGTGTCTCGAAGAAGCCACATCGCGCAACGCCGCCACCGTCATCACCCCGCCGAACAGCAGCATTATGTTTGCCGAAACCGCCGCGATCCCGGTGCTGACCGGCGCACTTCCCGCCGGTCAGCACTGGCTGATCACCGCCGTTTGCGCCTCCGCCACGCAGGATATCTGCACGCAAGGTGTGCCGGAAGTGATCCGCGAGGGGCAGCAATTACGCTGGCACTATCAGGGGCACAGTGGGCAAATCACGTTGCGTTAAGAGCCGCCGTCAGGGCTGCCAGAACAGTCTTCAGGAGTCATTATGAAAGCAATAAAAACCGCCAGTAAACCGGCGTATTACAAAATGAGTGGCTTTATATTTCTCTACTTTTTCACCTGGTCTTCCAGCTTCGGGCTTTACGCCTTGTGGCTCGGCCAGAAAGCCGGGCTGGACAGCGTCACCATCGGCACGGTCTTTGCGGTCAACGGCGTATTCGCGGTGATCATGAAACCTGTCTACGGCTACATCATGGATAAGATCGGCATGAGCAAATCCCTGCTCTATTTTGTTGTGCTGGTCTCGGCCCTGATGGCGCCCTTCTTCATCTTCGTGTATCAGCCGCTGCTCGACAGCCATCTGATGACCGGGATTATCGTCGGCGCACTGTATCTGAGCCTGGGCTGGTACGCCGGTGTGGCGGCGTCGGAATCTTATGCCGACCGCTTCAGCCGCCTGTATCACATGGAATTCGGCCAGGTGCGGATGTGGGGCTCGCTTGGCTGGGCGCTGGCCGCGTCGTTTTCCGGCGTGTTGTTTAACCTGTCTCCGGCCTGGAACTTTGGCCTGAGCAGCGCGACGTCACTGGTGATGCTGGCAGTCCTGCTGTCACTGAAAATTGGTGATGAAGAACTCAAAGACAATGATGTGATTTCTCAGCAGAAAATCATGTTCAGCGATGTGATTTTGCTGCTAAAAAACCGCAAGTTCTGGATGTTCTCGCTGTATGTCGCCGGTGTCGCGTGGATGATGTTTGTCGCCGAACAACAGTTCTCGCGCTACTTCGTCACCTTCTTCGATACCAAAGAGCAAGGCAACGCGTGGTACGGCTATCTGAGCACCGTGCAGTCCGGTCTTGAGTTTCTGATGATGATGGTGATCCCGTTCCTGGTGAACTATTTCGGGGCCAAAAAGAGCCTGCTGCTGGTCGGCGCTCTGGTCGGGCTGCGCCTGATTGCGTCCGGGCTGACCAGCGATCCGCTGCTGATTTCCATTATCAAACCTTTCTACGGGCTGGAAATCGCGCTGCTGCTGGTGTCGGTTTTCAAATACATCGCCGAACATTTCAGCAAACGCGTGAACGCCACCATGTACCTGCTCGGCTACCAGGCGATGATTTACGTCGGTTCCATCGTCGTCGCCCCGCCTGCCGGATATTTCTACGACCGCATCGGATTTGAACACACTTATCTGTTTATGGGCGGTATTGCGCTGTGCTTTACGCTGATTTCCGCCTTTACGTTATCCGCCTGCCAGAGCCTGCGTCACGGCTCACCGGCCCCCGCTGAAACTCCTGAACACAGACCTGAACTGGCACCGTTAAAACGCTGAACACGTTAAAAAGGAAGAACTGATGACACTGAACATCGCTAATGAAAAGTTACGCCCTGTAGAACTTAACCAGCTGGACCGGATTGCCTTCGCGCAAAAAATGCAGCGCGCCCGCGAGACTGTGCTGAGCAAAATCTCGCGCAATCTGGATAAATTCGGCGATAAATTCCCGGCGGAAAACTGCGAGAAAGGCCATTATCCGCTGACCGACAATGTGGAATGGACCACCAGTTTCTGGACCGGACAGCTGTGGCTGGCGTGGGAAATGACCGGCGATGACCGTTATCGTGCGGCGGCCGAAAAACAGGTGACGTCTTTTGGCAACCGTATCGCCAACCGGATGGATACCGCGACACACGATCTCGGTTTTCTTTACAGCCTGTCGTGCGTGAGCGCTTTTAAGCTGACCGGTAACCGTCAGGCGCGCGGTTTTGCGCTGCTGGCAGCCGAAGCGCTGATGGAGCGTTTCAACACAAAAGCCAAAATCATTCAGGCCTGGGGTGATTTGAACGATCCGGAACAGGCCGGGCGCATGATTATTGACTGCAATATGAATCTGCCGCTGCTGTACTGGGCCAGTGAACAAACCGGGGAACCGCGCTTTGCCGACGCCGCGCGGGCACATGCGGAACAGGCGGCGAAATATATCGTTCGCCCGGATGCCTCGACGTATCACACGTTTTATATGGACACGGTGACCGGCGAGCCGCGTTTCGGCAATACGCATCAGGGTTATTCCGACGATTCCTGCTGGTCGCGCGGTCAGGCTTGGGGAATTTACGGATTCCTGCTCAGCTACCGTTACACCGGCGATGCGGAGCAGGTCGAGCTGTCACGCCGTCTGGCGCATTATTTTCTCAATCGTTTACCGGAAGACGATGTGTGTCACTGGGATCTGGCGCTGCTGGGCACCGGTGCGGTCCGCGACAGTTCAGCGGCGGCGATTGCGGTTTGCGGATTGCTGGAACTGGCCATCACCCTGCCCGCCACCGACGATAAGCGCGCTTATTATGAAGAGATGGCGCTGCGCATCATGGATTCGCTGACAGAGCGTTATCTGGCGGTGGATCAGGAAGATTGTGACGGATTGCTTAAGCATTCTGTCTATCACATGGGCAGCGGGAAAGGCGTGGATGAATGTTGCAGCTGGGGAGATTACTTTTACGTTGAGGCGCTGACACGCCTGACGCAGTGCTGGCAATCCTACTGGTGAGTTTTCAGACGCGGCGTTTACACGCTGCGTCTGGTTTTATTGCCATTTTTCATTCGTGAATTATTTTAAAGGATAATGAAGCTCATCATTTTACTGCGAACAGTTCCCTCGTGTTACGGTAACACGCCGTGAAACAAGCACTTCTTGTATGTCATTACATCCATTAGGAATAGTCTTAATTTTACTGATTCTTTTGATCAGTATCAAAGTTAAACGTGACATAAACCAAATTAATCTAAGCACCTGCCCCCGTGAGCCCTCAAAAAATAAGGCTTCCACGCTGACGTTTTTCATGCAAAAAGTAGGTTCAGCACGCTGTATTAAGAATATGTGCTGACCCTATCGCGTCCAATCATTATGCAGAACAAGGACGTCCTATGAGGACTTACTATGCAAACGATAATCTTGGATCCATGCCGGTATACCCGACTCGGCCTGCAACAATTTCTCACCAGCGAACGGGAGATCACTGACGTTGATCGCTTCGATCAGCTTCAGGCGGGATGTGCAAAACTCAATCCCTCCGTGGTATTCATTAATGAGGATTGCATGTCTTCGCATCCGGACAGCAAAGAACGTCTGGGCGCACTGATCACCGAATACCCTGACACGTTGTTTTTTATCTTTATGTCACGCACGCGTATTCATTTTGAAGAATATATTTTCGTTCGTAAGAACGTCATTATCACCTCGAAATCCATTAAGGCGGAAACGCTCAAGCAACTGTTAAATCACCCGTCACTGCCTCAGGCGCAAAACCCGGCCAGCTGTGCCGTGCTGGATATCCGGCCGGTTATGCTCAGCCGCTCTGAATCTGCGATGCTGAAAATGTGGATGTCAGGCGACGGGACTATTGAAATATCCGATAAACTACAAATCAAAACCAAAACGGTGTCTTCATACAAAGGAAATATTAAGAGGAAGATTAAATCACCGAACAAACACATTATTTATCACGTCGTCCGTTTGTGCGACCAGCTTAATAACGGCATCTACGCGATTTGATATTCCCACCTCTGGTTTTCGCTACAGGCTGAGCGCGCGCTTCGCCTGTAGCGCCCCACTTAAACCCTGAAATGCGATCCAGCTCTCATATATAAATTGAATCCCTGCGGCGAAATGCCGATGTCCTTTATATGGCGTTTTCTTTTCGTCACGGCCGGACTTGCCCCGCTGGCAATGCCTTTATCGCTGTTTATCACCGCCGGGAACAGGCGGTATGCAGGATCAATTGAGCGGAACAAAATAAAATGGATACTCCTACATTCTCTACAACGCGCACCTCTTTTATCAGTAATATCCGACTTATCACCCTGATCAGCCTGATTCTCACCGGGATCCTCTTTCTGTTCGCCCTGTCCATCGGGTCATCCAGTTTTTTCTTAAAGCAGAGTAATGCGGCGCTGGCGAATGCCACGCAGGAATTGCAAATCCGTCTGGCGCTGTCGAACAGTTCGAACCATTTACGCACCGCACGTCTGTTACTGATTCAGGCAGCAGCCGCGGCGCGGATCGGCGATCAGGACGTCTTCAAACAAAACCTGACTGATGCAGCCAGCCGGATTAAACAATCGCAGTCGAGTTTTGACAGTTATATCAACCGCCCGAATAAGACAGACAAAGATCTGGCGCTGGATGAACCGCTGAAAAAAGCCTACACCGCCTATCTGACCAAAGGCATGGCGCCGATGCTGGAATCCGCGCGGCAGGCGCATTTCGAAGAAGTGATTTCACAGGAAGCGGAGACCGTACGCGGGCTGGATCTGGCCAACAACGTCCCGCTGCTGGCGGCGATTGCGTACCGCACCGACACGGCTAATGCGATTAATGACAAGGCGCAGCGCAATGCGGTGCTCGGCTATATGCTGATGGGCGGCGGGTTTGTGATTGCGCTGGTACTGACGCTCATCACTTATCTGGTGATGCGCAAAGTCATCATCAACCCGCTGAACAGACTGGTGACGCGTATTCAGAAAATCTCTGAAGGCGACCTGACCCAACCGGCAGAAAGTCATGGCCGCAATGAAATTGGCGTGCTGAGCAGCAATGTCGAGCAGATGCAAAGCTCGCTGTCTTCAACGGTCAGAACCGTGCGCGAAGGCGCGGTATCGATTTATCAGGGTTCGACAGAAATTGCGTCGGGCAATACCGATCTTTCTTCCCGCACCGAACAGCAGGCCGCCGCGCTGGAAGAAACCGCTGCCAGCATGGAACAGCTGACCGCAACGGTGAAACAGAACTCCGAGAACGCCCATCACGCCAGCAAACTCGCGGCAGATGCCTCGAACAAAGCGCAGAAAGGCGGCGATATCGTGGCGGACGTGGTGACGACTATGGATAAAATTTCGCGCAGCTCGTCTAAAATCGCTGAAATTACCAACGTCATCAACAGCATTGCGTTCCAGACCAACATTCTGGCGCTTAACGCCGCCGTCGAAGCCGCCCGTGCCGGCGAACAGGGCCGCGGTTTTGCCGTCGTCGCCAGCGAAGTGCGCAATCTCGCGCAACGCAGCGCACAGGCCGCCAAAGAAATCGAAGTGCTGATTGAAGAATCGGTAGATTACGTCGGTGAAGGCTGCATTCTGGTGGGCGACGCCGGGGATACGATGTCGGAAATTGTGACCGCCGTCAGCCATGTGACCGACATTATGGGCGAAATCGCCTCGGCGTCTGATGAACAAAGCCGCGGGATCAGCCAGGTAAGTCAGGCAGTTTCAGAAATGGACGGCGTGACCCAGCAGAACGCCTCGCTGGTGCAGGAAGCCTCGGCAGCCGCTGCGTCACTGGAAGAACAGGCGGCGCGCCTGACCCAGGCTGTCGCCGTGTTCCGTCTCGATGCGCATACGCAGAGTTCATCTGCAAAGCGCCAGCCACCCGCGCGCGCGCTCACATCCCCTTCTGCCCGCGCGTCGAAAAACGTGAACGAAGAGCCAAACTGGGAAACGTTCTGATGGGTCATCACACCGGTTAACCCGGTTTAAAGACAAAAAAATACCGGTGCATTGGCTACCGGTATTTTTTTATTCAGAATTTGTGCTGATGCGCGATTTACTCAGTGCCTTCGCGCGGTTCGACGAACGTGCCGTCTTTGGTATCGCCTTCATTGAAGAACCATATGCCTGCCGGATAATCTTCCAGCGACACCAGATACATGACGCCTTCGTAAAATTCCTCTACGGCTAACACTTTACCTTCGCGACGCGGGCCGCCGTCGGTTTTCACTGTCACAAGATCATTAACTTTCATCAGGTTATCCCATGGTTTTCAATTATCTTTATTGTAGTACAGACCGCCCCACAAAGGCACCGCGCAAGCAGAAAGTCGGGCTGAAAATGAGAAAATGACCCTGCGTTACTAATTTGCATTTCCTTAACATTTTGATGCCAGAATCCTGACTTTCATTTCTTCTATACTGCCTGCGTGCTCACCCCCGAGGGAGTACATAATGAATGTCATAAGAAATATTTTTTGCCCGCCTCTATGCGGGCATTTTTTTGCCTGCAATTCAGGGAGTTTTATCGAAGAAAGGGATGATACGGGGAGCTTAGGCGGGATTCTGAACGGATATTCGCAAACTGTCGCTATTCACAAACAACCGATCACAAACAACAGACGTAAAAAAACCCGCGCATGCGGGTTTTTGTCATCTTTGCAATTATCGCTGAAACAGCGAGAAAGCAAGATTAGATAGCGGTAACGTTAGCCGCAGACGGACCTTTAGCACCGTTCTCGATAGTGAACTGTACGTTCTGGCCTTCAGCCAGGGTCTTGAAACCTTGATCCTGGATAGCGGAGAAGTGTACGAACACATCTTTGCTGCCGTCAGCAGGAGTGATGAAGCCAAAGCCTTTAGACTCGTTAAACCACTTAACCTGACCTTTCATCATTGACATAGGAATTACCTTTTAAAAATAAATTTCGCCACCATGGGCATGTTATAGCCGGATTTCAGTCGTTACTTATGGAGGCACTAAGAAGGAAATTCGTCAGAGCAGGGTTATCATGGATAACGCTTTAAATTGGAACAACTTTACTCAGGATGTCGTGCATAAATAGGTCTGTACCACAGGCCGGTACGTATTTACTCATGACTGCCCTTTAATAGCAACTCTTTTTAATGCAATGCGCGAGTAAAGTCTAAAATTAGCCAGTTTATGTACCACATAGTACAATTCGCGTACAATTAACGGGCTATTTTTCAATAGGTTGAGAAGTTTCTGAGGCCAGAACCGCGCCACAGTGCGCGCAAAATTTAGCGTCAATTTCATGGCCGGAATGCAGACAAGTCTGACAAGAACGGGCGGCACGCCCTTTTTCCAACTCTTGTGACATATAAGCCGTTAAAATCCCGGTCGGTACGGCAATGATGGAATACCCCAGCAGGATAAGTACCGACGCCAGCATTCTGCCTATTGCCGTATGCGGCGTGATATCGCCATACCCCACCGTGGTCAGCGTCACTACCGCCCAGTAAACGGAGGCACCCAGCGAGGTAAATCCGTCCTTTCCGCCTTCAGCGGCAAACATCAGGCCGCCAAACAAACACAAGATAATCGCCACAAAGCCAAAAAAGATGCCCAGTTTGCGTTTTGCCCGCATCAGGCTGCGCCACAAAATCCCGGCGTCGCTCATATACCGCAGCAGTTTCAGCACACGCAGGACGCGTAAAATCCTCAGCAACCTTATCAGCACAATCAAATCCGTGGCGGTGCCAAAGGATGGGATCAGCCAGATGATGTACATCGGCAATATAGTCAGCAGATCGATAATGCCGAAAAAGCTCAGCGGATAACGCGTTTTGCGCGGGGATGAAAACACCCGCAGAACGTATTCCACGGTGAACAGCGCCGTAAAGGCGGCTTCGGCCAGACCGAACCGCCAGAGAATATCCGGCGTATTGGGGAATAAATCGGTGGCGCTGGATTCGAAGAACAAAATAAACACGCTGAGCAGCGACGCCACAATCCAGAACGTTTCCATCCGGCGGCCGCTGCGCGTGCGGTGCTCAAATAAAAGCGCGTAACATCTGCGCCGTGGGGAAGCCAGAAAACGAAAGTCCTGTGACATAGTCAGCACCCGCAATAAAGATATCCTGAAGAATAAACGCTTTTTGCCGCGCCGCCTATCGCAGCTGACGCCAAAAAAAACGCCGGTCACACAATGTCTTGTAAGACGTGGTGTAACCGGCGTTTGTTGAAATGTGATGTGCTGGCGGAATATTAATCCATCAGCTCAGAGACAGCATTGCGGACGTAAGCCGTAATCTGCGCGACGTCTTCTGCGTCAGCGCTGCCGCCGCCAATGGACCGCACCGTGCTCTCCAGATGGCCGATATCCTGCTCAACTTTCTTCGCAATCTGCACTTTCACAATGGTGTCAACTGACGAGATAAAAGCCCGCATCACGGCTTTCAGGGCGAAAATCTCACCGAAAGAGTCGTACGCAGGTTTGTCAGCAGCTGTTGGTTGAGCTGCCCGTGGTGGCAAGTTTTTCAGCCTGTCCACATGTTCAATCATCAGATCCATGTCTCTGATGAGTTCATCAAAACTCTTAGCCACTGGTTTTCCTTCGCCCGGCGAAAGGCAGCAGGATACCACCGCGCTTACAAGCCGAGAAGCCACAGAAATGCGTAAAGAGTAAATTTCGTCACAATGCGCCCGCCCTGCCGTTCGCAATGAACATCAGGAAAGGCGCATCAGGTCGCTATTTAATCAGATGGCTGATTATCCGGCGTTTTTCAATGAAGCCATGTCAACAACAAAGCGGTATTTCACGTCGCTTTTCAGCATACGTTCGTAAGCGCTATTGATGTCCTGCATGTCGATCATTTCAACATCACAAGAAATGTCATGTTCAGCACAGAAATCCAGCATTTCCTGAGTTTCTGCGATGCCGCCGATCAGAGAACCTGCAACGGTTTTGCGGCCCATAACCAGTTTTCCGCTGTGCAGCGCAGGTTCGATTGGCTCAATCAGGCCAACCAGAATATGCGTACCGTCGCGTTTCAGGGTATCCAGGTAAGGATTCAGGTCATGTGGATTCGGCACGGTATCAAGAATGAAATCAAAGTGGCTTTTCACCGCAGCCATTTGTTCTTCATCGGTAGACAGCACAACGTGGTCTGCGCCCAGACGGTACGCTTCCTGCTCTTTGCCTTTAGAACGCGTGAACAGGGTGACGTCTGCGCCCAGCGCTTTGGCAAATTTCAAACCCATGTGGCCCAGACCGCCCAGTCCCACGATCGCGACTTTATGGCCTTTACCGACTTTCCAGTGCATCAGCGGAGAGTACGTGGTGATACCGGCGCACAGCAGCGGTGCGGCAGATTTGATGTCCAGTTTTTCAGAAACGCGCAGAACGAATTTTTCTGAAACAACGATTTGTTCGGAATAACCGCCGTAGGTCATCATGTTGTCATGACGATCATGGCTGTTATAGGTCATGGTAGCGCCTTCTTCACAGTACTGTTCCAGGCTTTCCGCGCAGGATTCACAGTGCTGACAAGAATCGACCATACAGCCTACACCGACAGTATCACCGACTTTGAAGCCGGTCACTTTCGCGCCAACCTGCTTCACGCGACCGATAATTTCGTGCCCCGGAACCATCGGATAAATGCTTTGATGCCATTCATTACGTGCCTGATGGATATCTGAGTGGCAGACGCCGCAATACAGAATGTCGACAACAACGTCGGTATCACGCGGGTCACGGCGAACAAAATTATGAGGCGCAAGAGGCGCATCCGCTGAAAGTGCAGCGAAACCACGAACGTTAAGAGTCATTTTTATCTCCTGATAGGCTAACGGAATACAGCATGCCAGCAGAAACTGGCACCGCGAAAGTATGCCCCTTTACGATGACAGACAGGTATAACGATTCTCGCCATTACTTGCCTGAATCTGTTTTTTTCAGGATTTTTGGCGGATGTGAGGAGTGTTGCAAAGAGATGACAAAGAAAGGATAAACCGTGACGCCGCGAGAGTGCGGCGCCACGTTAACGTAAACTCAGATCAGGCCCGCGTCTTTCAGTTCGCTTTTCAGATACGCGTAATAGATAGGTGCAGCGACCACGCCGGGAATGCCAAATGCGGCTTCGAACACCAGCATCGCCAGCAACACTTCCCAGGATTTCGCCTTGATGCGGCCGCCGACAATCCGCGCATTCAGGAAGTATTCCACTTTATGAATAATGATGAGATACGCCAGCACCAGCGCCCCGACCCACAGTGACAGCGAAAGCCCGACGATAAAAATCAGCGTATTCGAAATCAGGTTCCCCACCACCGGCAGCAAACCACAGACAAACGTCACAACGACCAGCGTTTTCGCCAGCGGCAGATGAATACCAAACAGCGGCAAAATCCCGAACAGGAAAACGGCGGAAAGCACGGTATTAATCAGGGAAATCTGGAACTGCGCAAACACCACATTTCGGAAAGCGTCACTCAGTAAACGTACGCGCTGAAGCAGCTCTTTTTTCAGCGGCGCGTGATGCTCGCCCTGCGTGTGGTGCTGAAGTGAAATAATCGCGCCGAGGATCATCCCGATCAGCATGGTGACGAAAACGTGCGCGGCGTTCTTACCGAAGGTCTGAATCATCACGATATGTTCACGCAGCCATTGCAGGAAACTGCGCTGCAACTCTTCGATATTGGCCGGAAGGTAATGCAGGAGCACCGGCGACAAGCGGCTTTGTGCATCCGTCAGCAGCCGCGAAACCATCGCGTTAAACGCCACCGGGTTCTTCATGTCTTCCATCAGGAAATCGGCCAGTCCGGCGACAGCGATGGTCAGGAAACTCACCACCACCGTGCTGATAAACGCCACCACCACCCAGCGCGCCCGTTCGCCGCTGATAATTTTCTGAAAATACGGCGTCAGTCCGTTGACCAGTTCATACACCAAAAAACCGGCGATAAAACATGCCAGTAAATGAAGAGGAAGAACCAATAAAAGCCCGCCCATCACAATGAATACACTGAGCCAGCGAATCTGATTCGATCTCACAATTTGCATTGCCTGCATCCTTAATCCTTTGAGTACCGGTCATAACCCTGATGAATCACATCATAGCACCGAACTGGAAAGCACAATCCGCCACAAACTTAAACAGTTAACTAATTTTTGACAGTCCGGCAGGATCTTCTATTATCCCCGATGAACATTACATAAAGAAAATCTTAGAATCTGGTGAACAGTATGTCTGAATTACTCCGTGAAAAACTCGAACTTCCGAAAGGGCACGATAAATTATTGCTGCATTCCTGCTGTGCGCCGTGCTCGGGAGAAGTGATGGAAGCCATTCAGGCATCGGGGATCGACTACACGATTTTCTTCTACAATCCGAATATTCATCCGCAAAAAGAATATCTGCTGCGCAAGGAAGAAAATATGCGGTTTGCAGAGCAGCACGGCATTCCGTTTATCGATGCCGATTACGACACGGATAATTGGTTTGCGCGCGCGAAAGGCATGGAAAATGAACCTGAGCGCGGCGTGCGCTGCACAATGTGTTTCGATATGCGTTTCGAACGCACGGCGCTGTACGCCTGGGAACATGGTTTTAGCGCAATGACCAGCTGTCTGGGTATTTCACGCTGGAAAGACATGAAACAAATTACCGGCAGCGGCGAGCGCGCCGTCGCGCCTTATCCGGGCATGGTTTACTGGGATTACAACTGGCGAAAAAAAGGCGGTTCCTCGCGCATGATTGAAATCAGCAAGCGGGAACGCTTTTACCAGCAGGAATATTGCGGCTGCGTTTACTCCTTACGCGACAGCAACTTGCACCGAAAATCCCAGGGCCGCGGGCTGATCAAACTCGGCGTCAAATATTACGGTGATGAAGACGACGAATAACGCCGGTTTATTCCCCCTTCCCGCTTGCCCGTTTTCTGTCGTTTGTTTTCATTATACCCGGCCAAATCGCCGGGTTTATTACTCTGATATTCCCCGCCGCGACCCGTCAGATTCTCCGGAAATAAATCGCCAGCCAGTGGTTTATTTTGTCCGGTAACAAAGCCTCTGAATAATAGAATAATTTCCTATGACGCCCTTTTGTTTTGCATCTTGCGTTCACTGTTAACGCTTGTTACTTTCCGCCTCACGCATTTTTATGCTAATTAGCACTAATTTATTACACGCAGTAATTACCTGCGTATTTTTACCGCCGATATTCACCAAAAAAATAAAGCAAACACAACATTATTGAGGGACAAATCATGTGGGTTTTAATTGGCATTCCGATCGTCGTGCTGGGTTTTGCGCTGCGGTTCAATCCATTATTAGTGGTCACCGTGGCGGGTATTTCCACCGGACTGGCGGGCGGTATGCAAACCGTCGAGATTATCAGTGCTTTCGGAAAGGCGTTCACCGATAACCGTTATATGGGCCTGATCTGGCTGACATTGCCGGTCATCGCCCTGCTCGAACGCAGCGGGCTGAAAAAACAGGCCAGACACCTGATTTCCAAAGTGCATGCGGCGACCACCGGCCGCGTGCTGATGTTGTACTTTTTTCTGCGCCAGATGACCGCCGCTCTGGGGCTGAACTCTCTGGGCGGACACGCGCAGATGGTGCGTCCGCTGATTGCGCCGATGGCCGAAGCCGCCGCTACCACCAAATACGGCGATTTGCCTAACGACGTACGCCAGAAGATCCGCGCGCACGCTGCCGCTGCCGACAACGTCGCGGTATTTTTTGGCGAGGATATCTTTATCGCGGTGCAGTCCATTCTGCTGATTAAAGGTTTTCTGGATCAGTACGGCATTAACGTCGAACCTCTGCACCTTTCCGTGTGGGCGATCCCGACCGCCATTGCGGCGCTGATTATCCACTTTATCCGGCTCTGGCTGCTCGACCGTTCGCTGGCAAAACGCTTTGATACCCAACACGGGAGTGCCGCGAAATGATCACTTTGCAAACCGTGTACATCCTTGCCGGGCTGATGTTCTGCGCTTACGCCTTCTTTAACCTGCGCGATAAAAGCAATGCACGCCGTTATGTCAACGCGCTGTTCTGGGGCGTTTACGGCATCACTTTCCTGTTTGGCGGCGAGTTACCGCATTTCGTCACCGGCTGTATGGCCATTTTGCTGGCGGTCATTGCCGGAACCGGCAAGCTCGGCAAAGGTAAATCTGACAGCGAACAGCCGGAGCTGGTGGAAAAACGCGAAGCCGGTGCGAAGCGTTTCGGCAATAAGCTGTTTATCCCTGCCCTGCTCATTCCCATTGTGACGCTGATTGGCACGCTGACGCTGAAATATACGCCGCTGGTCGAAGCCAAAAACGTCACGCTGATTTCGCTGGTGATCGGCACGCTGGTGGCGTTTATTGTCGCGCTGGTGATGCTGCGTGATTCGCCGGTAAAAGCCATTAAAGCGGGCGGTCAGACGATGGATACCGTCGGCTGGGCAGCCATTCTGCCGCAGATGCTGGCCGCACTCGGCGCGCTGTTTGCGCTGGCAGGCGTCGGTGGCGTGGTGTCGGAGCTGGTCAAAAATATTATTCCGCTCGGCTCACCGCTGGCGATTGTCGTGGCGTATACCTTCGGCATGGCGTTGTTCACGATGATTATGGGCAATGGCTTTGCGGCGTTCCCGGTGATGACTGCCGGTATCGGCCTGCCGCTTATCGTCAATCAGCTCGGCGGCAACCCGGCCATTATGGGCGCCATCGGTATGCTTTCCGGCTTCTGCGGTACGCTGATGACGCCGATGGCGGCCAACTTCAATATCGTGCCTGCGGCGTTGCTCGAATTGCAGGATAAAAACGGCGTGATCAAGGCGCAGTGGAAAACCGGCGTGTTGCTGCTGCTGGTTAACACCGCGTTCATGTACCTGTTTGTGTTCCGCTTCTGATAAGGAAATGAGATGACGATGACAACCTCACTGACGCCGGAAATGGCGTCGCGCTTTGCCTCGCTGGCGCTGAATCATTTGACGCGTGAGTTTCCGAATAAACTGATGCACGCCATGAGCAGCGCGGCCGATGCGCAGTCGCCACGCCAGCTGCACCCGATTTTTTACGGCAGCTACGACTGGCATTCCTGCGTCCACGGCTACTGGCTGTTATTACGTTTGCTGGATCGCTTCCCGGATTTACCGGAAGCCGGTGCGATTATCGCCGTGGTCAGCGCGCATTTCACCGACGAGAACGTAGCCGGCGAGATGGCCTATCTGCGCCAGCCGCAGCACGCCGGATTTGAACGGCCTTACGGCTGGGCCTGGTTCCTGGCGCTGACGCAGCAGCTGCACGAAATGGCGTTGCCGCAGGCGGCGCAGTGGGCAAAAACGCTGGCACCGATGAGCCGGTTCTTTGAGAAAAGTTTTGCGGATTTCCTGCCGAAAGCCACCTATCCGCTGCGCGTCGGCAGCCACTTCAATACGGCCTTTGCGCTGGCACTGACGCTCGGTTACGCCCGCTGCGTGAAGCATCACAAACTGGCGGAACTGATTGAGGAAACGGCGCTGCGCTGGCATCTGGAAGATGTTCATTGTCAGGCGTGGGAACCGGGCGGCGATGAGTTTCTTTCGCCGTCGCTGATGGAAGCAGAACTGATGCGCCGCGTGTTACCGGACGATGCGTTTGTGACATGGTTCGGGCGTTTCCTGCCGGACTTAGCGCACAGCCAGCCTGCAACATTGTTCACCCCGGCCACGGTCACCGACCGCAGCGACGGGAAAATCGGCCATCTTGACGGGCTGAACCTCAGCCGCGCCTGGTGCCAGCGTTCCCTTGCAGCGGCATTACCGGCGGGCGATCCGCGTGCGGCGCTGCTGCGTCAGACTGCAGAAGCGCATCTGCACAGCGCGCTGGACCACCTCGACAGCACTTATATGGGTGAGCACTGGCTGGCGACGTTTGCGCTTTTAGCACTCGAAGCCTGACGCCTTCATTTCACCCGTTCAGCGAATAATACCGCGCGCTGAACGGGTGAAAAATTCATTGAAATGGCGAAGTAAGGGATATTCCTGACTGAGCCGTTCAATCTCCTGCTTCACCGCGTCGACCGCCGCCTGCTGGTGATACAGCAAATCGTACAAATGCCTGATCACCTTCTGCTGCATCACATCGCTGCCGTGAAATGCTGTCGCCTGTTCATGAATGCCTTTCGGCACGGCGCGGTTGCCATCGGCCAGTACGTAAGGCGGCACATCCTGCACCACGCAGGTACTTTGCAAAAGCCGTGCGCCCGCCCCCACAATACAGAACTGATGCACGGCGCACATGGCGTCGATCCGCGCTTCGTCGCTCAACGTAACATGCCCTGCCAGCCCGCTGTTTTCGCCGATAAACGTGTCGTTACCCACCTGACAGTCATGCCCGATATGCACGCCGCCGTCGAAAATATTCCGGTTACCAATTCGCGTGAAACCGCCGCCCTGCGCGGTGCCACGGTGGATTGTTGCGTGGCGGCCAATCCGGTTGTCGTCGCCGATTTCCAACCCGGCGGCTTCCCCGGCATATTTCAGATCCTGACTGACTTCCCCGATTGAAGATTCCATTCCTATCATATTGTTACGCCCGATGCGGGTGTTGCCGTTAATCACGACGTGGGAGGCAATTTGCGTCCCTTCACCGATGTGAACACCGGCGGAAATAAAGCAGAAAGGCCCGATAACCACCTGCGGGCCGATAACGACACCGGATTCAATGATACTGCTGGCCGCAATAGCGGCCGAAGATGAAATCAACGCGTACATCCTTCTGACAGCTGAGGCGCTACCAGTAGTGAATTAAGCCTGTCGGGATTAATCAGGGAGGGAAGGTCAAAATGAGCGGAGGAAACGCACCCAGAAAGGTTTAAACGAAGCGGTTATTTTTCAGCCACACACTTCGCCATGCCGCACAGCATAAGGGTTTCAGGCCGCTAACCCAGCCTGTTATATTTTATTTATTTTCTGAACCTTTTCTATAAATGTAAACGGTAAGGAAAGGATCAGTATTTTGTTACAGCAGCATTAAGGCTTTCTTAAGCTTGCAGTTATATGATTCGCGGCAAATCATTTCTGCACGTTATGTTTCCATCACATTAACGCCCGCGACCTCAGCATGTTGGGAGTTTTCATTGCGCTATTTATTGCCGAAGATCAGCTATTTCAAGCTGACTTTACTGTTGACACTGTATTTTACTTTTGTCGTTAACCTTCCGATTTTATTGCACTTTTACCGCATTCTTCATGCGTTACCTGCCTACAATTTTTTGTTCGCACTGACCATTCCGGTCGTGCTTTTTGCCGCGCTGAACTTTGTGTTCACGCCGTTCACTTTCCGTCCGCTGCTTAAGCCTTTCTTTATCATTGTGCTGCCGGTCAGTGCGCTGGCCAGTTTTGCGATGATGACCTATCAGGTGGTGTTTGACCGCGGCATGATCGAAAACATTCTGGATACCCAGTCTGCCGAAGCGACGTCTTACCTGAATTTGAAAGTGGTGCTGTGGTTTGTCTTCACCGGCATCCTGCCCGCGATCCTGCTATTTTTAACCCCCGTCACCTATGAAAAAACCGTGCTGCGCCGTCTGGGCGTGCGTCTGGTATCGATGGTGATTTCCCTGCTGGTGGTCGCGTCCATTGCCGGTGTGTTCTATAAAGATTATGCCTCCGTGGGCCGCAACAACCGCACGCTGAATCTGGAAATCGTGCCAACGAATTACCTGTACAGCGCCTTCCAGTATATGAATCACCGTTATTTTACGCCAAAAGTGCCGTTCCAGACGCTGGGCAACGACGCAAAACTGGTGCAGCAGCCGGGGCAGAAACCCAACCTGGTCTTCCTGGTCGTGGGTGAAACAGCGCGTGCGCAAAATCAGTCATCGAACGGTTATGCCAAACCGACCAATCAGTACACGCAGGCCATCCCGGATGTGGTGTATTTCAATAAAATGACGTCCTGCGGGACGGCGACGGCGATTTCCGTTCCGTGCATGTTCTCGAATATGAAACGCACAAACTACGACGCCAACCGTGCGCGTAACAGCGAAGGGTTGCTGGATATTCTGCATAAATCCGGCGTCTCCGTGTTCTGGAAAGATAACGACGAAGGCTGTAAAGGCGTGTGTGACCGCGTGCCGAACGTCATTATCGACACCCAAAAAGACGGAAAATATTGCGATGGCGATACCTGTTACGACATGGCGCTGATGCAGAATATCGACGACGACATCCGCCCGGACGGTAAAAATACGCTGATTGCGCTGCACCTGATTGGCAGCCATGGCCCGACGTATTACAAACGCTATCCGCCGGAATTCCGCAAATTCATGCCCGATTGCGAGCGCAGCGATATCGAAAACTGTTCGCAGGAACAGCTGGTGAATACCTACGATAACACCCTGCTCTACACCGATTATCTGGTGTCTCAGGTGATTGAAAAGGCGAAGCAGTATCAGGATAAGTACAACGTGGCGGTGATTTATCTTTCCGATCACGGCGAATCGCTGGGTGAAAACGGCCTGTATCTGCACGGTACGCCATACAGCGTGGCACCCGCCCAGCAGACACACGTTCCGATGCTGTTCTGGCTGTCAGACGGCTACACCAAAGCGCAGGGCATTGACCTGCAATGCCTGAAAGCCAGTGCGGCAAAAGACGATGTGTCGCAGGATAATCTGTTCCACACCGTGCTCAGCGTCATGAACGTGCAAACCACGGAACGTGACCCGCAGCTGGATATTCTTGCAGCCTGTAAAGCCCCGCACGCCTGAATCTCGCTTTAACCTGAGGGTTTGCTGCCTGCTTCAGGGCAGCAAACCACATTCCGCCAGAATGCTTTTTGCCAGCGCGCTGACGGTCTGATCAAACCGCTCCGATTCATTATCCAGCACCATATACAACGCCGTTTGCCGCACCGTTCTGGCCGATAACGCAAGACGACTCAGTTGCCCGCTATCCAGCGCACTTTGCACACTTTCCAGCGGCAGCCAGCCGTATCCGACGCCCACCGCAATCGCCTCCATCGCTGCGCCAACGGTGGTAAATGTCCAGTTCGCAATCGTCCCGGAAGAGTGATTATCAGTGCGCGGCATATGCCGGTCCGCGACGCTGATCAGCGGGAAACGCGCCAGATCCTGCGCCGTCAGCGGAACGGGAAGTTGCAGCAACGCATGATCGCTTTTCGCTACCGGCACAAAATCGACATCCAGCAAAAAGCGCCCGTGGATTGCATTCTCCGGCGCCAGCGTGGTGATGTACAAATCCGCCGACCGCTCGTTAAGCTGTTCGATGCTTTCCCCGCGCAGGATCTCCGTCAGATGAACCCGCGTATCCGGGAACTGCTGTTGAAACGCTTTCAGGGCGCGGAACAGGCGATTTTTCGGAAATACGCTGTCCACCACCAGGCTAAGCTCCGTGCGTACGCCGTCTTTCAAACCGGCGGCGCGATGCTCCAGTTGCAAAAACGCTGTGATCAGCGGGCTGGCCTGAACCAGCAACGCGCGCCCCTGTTCGCTGAGCACCGCCTTACGTCCGTGGATTTCCAGCAGCGACAGCCCGAGGCGTTCCTGTAAACCACTAAGCGCGTAACTGACCGATGACTGGCTGCGGTTAAGCACCTGCGCCGCCTGAGCATAACTGCCCTGCTCGATAACCGTTTGTAAAACCACCCATTGTTCAAGCGTCGTACGCGGAAGTGCCATAGAGTTCTCCTTGTCCAATGCGTTTTTCAGCGCATAACCGTTCTGATTTTTAGATTATTTATATCGGAAATCAGCGTTTTTATATCTGATTTATGAAGTGTAATCTTCTTCTCAACGAAACGAAATGAAACGTTTCATCCCAACACTGAGTTAAGGAGAATTACGATGAGCAGCTTCGATAAACATGACCTGAGCGGTTTTGTGGGCAAACACGTTGTTTACACTTACGACAACGGCTGGAATTACGAAATTTATGTGAAAAACGCCGAAACGCTGGACTACCGCATTCACAGCGGCCTGGTGGGTAATCGCTGGGTGAAAGACCAGCGCGCTTACATCGTCCGCGTGGCGTCCGACGTCTACAAAATTTCCTGGACTGAACCGACCGGCACCGACGTCAGCCTGATTGTGAATCTGGCCGACAACGTGTTCCACGGCACCATCTTCTTCCCGCGCTGGATCATGAACAATCCGGAAAAAACCGTCTGCTTCCAGAACGACCATATTCCGCTGATGAATTCTTACCGCGACGCTGGCCCGGCGTATCCGACCGAAGTGATCGACGAATTCGCCACCATCACTTTTGTACGTGACTGTGGTGCCGATAACGATACCGTCATCGACTGCGCCGCCAGTGAATTACCGGCTAACTTCCCGGATAACCTGCGTTAATTCACGTCATTAGCGCAATAAAAAAGCCGCAGCGCGTCATGCACTGCGGCTTTTCTTTCTGCTGAGTTTCTTTAAATCAGCGCGCCAGCGTTTTCAGCAACGCCGCGTTGAATTTCTCCGGTTCTTCCATCTGCGGCGCATGCCCTAATCCGGCAAACTCAATCAGCTTCGCGTGTGGGATCAGCTTCGCAGCCTGTTTACCCAGCACTTTGTAATTGCCGATTTTCGCTTTCACCGCAGGCGGCGCGATATCACTGCCAATCGCCGTGGTATCGGACGTCCCGATCATTAAGGTCGTCGGAACGCGGATATTTTTAAATTCGTAAAACACCGGCTGCGTGAAAATCATGTCGTAAATCAGCGCCGAGTTCCACGCCACCAGTTTATGCCCCGGCCCGTTATTCAGCCCCGCCAGCATATCAACCCAGCGGTCATATTCCGGTTTCCATTTATTCACGTAATAGGTTTTCAGCTCGTACTGCTTAATGCTGTCCGCCGAGGTTTTCAGCTCGCGGTCATACCACTGATCGACCGTGCGGTAAGGCACGCCTTTGGCTTTCCAGTCTTCCAGCCCGATCGGATTCACCAGCACCAGTTTTGACACTTCCGGCGCAAACATCAGGCTGTATCGGGTCGCCAGCATCCCGCCGGTGGAATGCCCAACAATCACCGCTTTCTTGATATTGAGGCTTTTCAGCAGGTCATGCGTATTGTTCGCCAGTTGCTGGAAACTGTACTGATAATGCCCCGGCTTGGTGGAGGAACAAAACCCAATCTGATCGGGCGCAATCACGCGGTAACCTTTCACCGCCAGCGCGCGGATGGTATCGCCCCAGGTCGCGGCGCAGAAATTCTTGCCGTGCATCAGCACCACCGTCTGGCCATTTTTATGCCCGGTCGGCGCGACGTCGAGATACCCCATTTGCAGCGGCGCACCCTGCGAGGTAAAGGAATATTGTTTGATAGGATAAGGGTAATCAAAACCCTGTAATTGCGGACCGTAGGAAGGCGCATCGGCCGCAAAAGCGGGCGCGGTGACACAAAGGGATAAAGCAGCAGCGCAAAAGAGCAATTTCAAACGGGGAAACATCGTTCAGTCCTATTGTCGTTTATCGGACAGGCGGCTTAAAGTCTTATGCTACAAACTTTAAGCCGCCAGTAAAACCCGATAAAACCGAAACAGCACGAACTGGTTTTAGTCTTTAGAGGCCAGAACACAGCGGTAAATCAGGCCGCCGATCACGCCGCCGACAACAGGCATCAGCCAGAACATCCACAGCTGATCTAACGCCCAGGTTCCCTGGAAAATCGCCACCGCGGTACTGCGCGCCGGGTTAACAGAGGTATTGGTGACAGGAATGCTGATCAGGTGAATGAGCGTCAGCGCCAGACCAATCGCGATCGGAGCAAAACCCGCCGGTGCGCGTTTGTCGGTTGCGCCGTGGATAACGATCAGGAAGATAGCCGTCAGAACGCCTTCCGCCACCATCGCCGCCGCGAGGCTGTAGCCGCCCGGTGAGTGCTCGCCGTAACCGTTGGAAGCAAAACCGCTGGTCGTTGCGTCAAAACCAGCATGACCGCTGGCGATAACGTACAACACCGCCGCTGCCGCAATCCCGCCAATCACCTGCGCGATGATGTAAGGCACAACGTCGCGGCCCGGAACGCGTCCGCCCGCGAATAATCCGAGCGTGACCGCCGGGTTAAAATGGCCGCCGGAAATATGGCCGACGGCGAACGCCATGGTCAGAACGGTCAGACCGAATGCCAGCGCCACGCCTGCAAAGCCAATCCCCAGGCCGGGAAAGCCCGCCGCAAAAATCGCGCTACCACACCCACCAAATACCAAAACAAATGTGCCGATAAACTCGGCAGATAATTTCCTGAACATAACAAGATCCCTGTTAGAATAATCTGAGAATTTCACCTTCTCCCACACGAAATAACCTCGTGAAAGGTGATCGGCGGGATAATACTCTTGGTGATTCGGAAAAACACTAAATTTTGGAAACAGTGAAGCATTCATGATTTACATCAAATGCATGTTAATTATCAGGACGGTAAATATCTTAAAAGTGTGGTGTCACAGAGGATTGAGTCTTTATAGGTTATTATTAACTTAACGAAACTTCTTTCTGTGGCGCTCACTGGTGGAACTCCCTTTGGCCTTAAACTGGTTAAACCGACCGTATATCCGGATCTGCCTTTCCGTTCTGGCATTTTTCATTGTGGCTGCACTGGGTGTACTGGCTATTTCCTGGCAAACCTCGCAAGGATTACGCCGCGATACCGCCGCCAGTCTGGCGCAATCTGTCCGCCTTGTGGACATGACGCTCAACAACGCCTCAACCGCTGCCGATTCCGTCCAGCACCTGGTCGGCCAGGACTGCGATCAGGACGTCATTCAGGCCTTACGCTGGGAAGTTGCGCGCGTGCCGAATGTCCGAACCGTTAACCTTTATCGCGGCGATACCATCTACTGCACCTCGCTGTTTGGTAAAAAGATCGACTACGTTTCCACCGACAAATACGCAGGCGAAACCTTACTCCTCATGAGCGGTAATCCCGTCACGCCGGGCCATCCGCTGATTGCTTATCGTCGCGATATCAGGGGCAACGGCATACTGATTGGCGTGGATGGCTATTTCCTGCATAACATTCTTGAACTGCTCAGCACGCACGCTTACCTGATTTTGCAGGTCGGCGATCAGTGGATGGACAGCAAGGGCAAAATTCATCAGGGCGAAGGCTGGCCGGATGGCACAAGAATGGCGCTGGCGTCGGCGCGTTATCCCTACAACATGCGGCTGGTGATCCGTAACAGTGACCAGTGGCGCTATGTATTTGATTACGCCACCGTCAGCCTGGTGTTGTTCCCGCTGGTCAGCATTTTTATCGCGTTCATGACCTACATGCTGCTTGGCCGCGTGGGCAGCCCGATCTCCACGCTGAAAGATGCGCTGGCGAAAAAGCAGTTTGTTCCGTTCCTGCAACCGGTGGTCGACGGCACAAATCACCGGCTTACCGGCGGCGAAGTGCTGATGCGCTGGCAGCATCCGCAGTCGGGCCTGATCCCGCCGTATCAGTTCATTCCGCTGGCCGAAGAGAGCGGCCTGATTGTGCCGATGACCCGCCTGATGATGGCGCAGGTGCGCGATCAGTTCGGGCCGGTTGCCGCGCAACTGCCGGATAATTTCCATTTCGGTTTCAACATCTGTGCCGGGCATTTCAAAGACCTGACGCTGGTTGAAGACTGCAAAGCGTTTCTGCACGCGTTCAAAGATAAACCGGTCCTGCTGGTGCTGGAGCTGACCGAACGCGAGCTGATTGAATCGAGTGAAATCACTCACAGCCTGTTCAGTGCGCTGCGCAGAATGGGGGTGCTGATTGCGATGGACGATTTTGGTACCGGTCATTCCAGCCTGACGTACCTGCAAAAATTCCACATCGACATCCTCAAAATCGACCAGAGCTTTATTGGCCGCATCGGCACGGACGCGCTGGCCGGGCATATTGTGGATAACGTGATTGATCTGGCGAAGCGTTTGCAGATGGTCATTGTGGCGGAAGGCATTGAGACTCAGGAGCAGATCGACTATCTGACGCCCTTCCATCTCGACTATTTTCAGGGTTATTTTTTCGGAAAGCCGGTGCCGGTAACAGAATTTATGGAAAAATGGCTGCAACGATAACAGCCTTATATTCTGCGACTAGAATAATAACGTGAGCTACGTCTTATAAGATGCGTGCGCTTTTTGCTAAAAATCCGCCGATGTGTAACATCCACACAGACTCAGCCCGGCAGAGCGGCTAACTTGTTGAAGTTACATGTATTGACCTACTCTGTCAGTGAACCCTGCTGAAAATTCGAATGATCACTTTGCGAGCAAGATGATGATTAAGTGGCCGTGGAAAGCGAATGACCTGAAAATTGAAAAATCAGACGCGTGGAATGACGCTCTGAATATTCCGCTATTATCCTCCCTAAACGATGACGAGAAACAGCGGCTGGTTCAGGTCGCCAGTCAGTTGTTGAATCAGAAGCGGCTGGTTCCCTTACAGGGCATCGAACTGACGGAACAGATGCAGGCGCGTATCGCCCTGCTGTTTGCCCTGCCGGTGATGGAACTGGGCGCATCCTGGCTCGATGGTTTTCATGAGATTTTGCTCTACCCTTCCCCTTTCGTCGTCGATTCCCCGTGGCAGGATGAAAACGGGCTGGTTCACGCCGGTACGCAAATACACGCCGGGCAAAGCTGGGATCAGGGCCCGATTGTGCTCAACTGGCAGGACATCGAAGATTCGTTCGACAACTCCGGTTTCAATCTGGTGATCCACGAAGCGGCGCATAAACTCGATATGCGCAACGGCGGCGAAGTCAGCGGCATTCCGCCAATCCCGCTGCGGGAAGTGGTCGCGTGGGAACACGATTTGCAGGCCGCCATGCAAAATCTGCAAGATGAAATCGACACCGTCGGCGAAGAAGCCGCCAGCATGGACGCCTACGCCGCGACCGATCCGGCAGAATGCTTTGCGGTGTTATCGGAATACTTTTTTAGTGCGCCTGAACTGCTTTCAGAACGTTTTCCGCTGGTATACGGTCATTTCACCCGTTTTTACCAGCAGGACCCGCTGGCAAGGCAACTTCGCGGCCAGCGCTGCGATTGTTAACCCGCGTGATCTACAGCGATTTGCAATGGAAAAGTCCTGTTTTATCGCCGTATTGATTAGTTGCTGAGCAGTCGGAGGGTTTTCGTGATTTTAGCGTTGACACTCCGCGCCCCTCTGGATAACATGCGCCCCGTTCACACGATTCCTCTGTAGTTCAGTCGGTAGAACGGCGGACTGTTAATCCGTATGTCACTGGTTCGAGTCCAGTCAGAGGAGCCAAATTTAGAAAAGCCCGCTTAAGGAAACTTAAGCGGGCTTTTTGGTTTTTAGCTCGCGAAACCGGTGCCATCGGAGCATCAAAGCGCTTTGTAAATCTCAACTATCACCTGCCTCGTTGCGTCTTCAATCGTCCCTTCATTACGGCATAAAACCCAGCCCTGACCGGCAATTTCCCGCTCGAACGCCTGGGTACAAGCGACATGTTCTTCCAGCTTATGAATCACCGTACTGCTCAGCCCACGCGTCCGGGCCGCGGCTCTCGCCCATGAAATTTCAGGCGCAGTAACAACCCCGACATGAAGGTCTGGCGTTCTCACGTTTCGTTCAATATTAAGCTGTAAAATCTCTGCGAATGGCACCATCCTGCGAAACGCGGCATCTGAGGGGTACCAGCGATCCATCAAGATAATGCTGTCCGGTGGCTGTTTAGTCAGCACATTCCGGGAAATCCAGGCACGGCTATCCGCAAGGCGCTCACAAACTTCCCGTTCTAAATCCAGGGAGGGATTTCTGGCGAGTCTGTTAACAAGAGCCATTGTTTCCGCCCTGAAGGGATCGCTTTTTTTCTCGCAAAGTCGGATCACCTTCTTGTTGTCTGCCCTGAGTACTTTCGTCATGGCTTCCAGCAGTGTGGTTTTACCGGCTCCCTTGGGCCCGTCCAGAGAGACAAACAGTTGTCGGTTCATGCTTCTGTAGACGATTGATATGCGTTTTTTGTAAAACCTGAATCTGGCAAAAACATCTTTGTTCCTTCGTATGAATAGCGATCCGCCCTGTTCGTTCATCAGCGATGAAGCAGATAAACGGCTGATGAACATTCTGGCAATGATTCTAACTCATTCGTTTAAAAACGAGGATTAAAGCCGTCTATGGTCATTGCAGATATGTTGCGACCTGAGCGGTGTAATCTAAGGAAACCACTTCTTCATGGGGATGTCCTCATGTGACTCATGAAGACATTACTTACATAGGGATGAACTAATCGACGGGGAGCAGTTCAGCCCGTCTAAGGAAACTTAAGCGGGCTTTTGGGTTTCTTTGTTGGCCGAAAGGTACAAGTTGTAGCGCGTCCATTAACTGTCACAGTCATAGCAGGGAACATTACAGTTCCAGGGAGGACAGATTCTCTCTGGAACTATTAAACTTTATTTTTTTGAATTATATTTTTCAGTTCCGATATTGATAGAGTTTTAGTTCCAATATGAATCATAGCATGGCAATTCGCACAGACAGGCACAAGTTCATCTTTAGGATTAATTTTGTATCTTTTTTTAATAGTCGCGATAGGATTTATATGATGAACATGAATGTAATCTTTCCCTAAAATACCGTAGGTTTTTTCAAAGTTGAAATCACAAACTTTGCAACTGTAACCGTGATACTCAAGACATTCTTTTCGTGCTTTAGGATTTCGTTCATAATAGGTACTCCACTTTTCCTTTTTATCACCCTCATAGTATTCTTCCAATATTTCCGGTGTATAACTGTATTGTTCCTGTTCAGTGGCATACCAACCATTACCTTCTCTTACTAAGTACTTAAGTTCGATTGTCGGAATAAATGATTCAATCTTAGCCGCTTTAGCTTCATCAACACCTTTTCTACGCTTTTGACTAAAGGTGTATAGCTGGTAGCCTTCCAACATAACTTTATTCAAGTGCTCACGAGCCTGAATGTAGCCTAACTTAGAGCTACCATTTTCATTTTCATTCCAATCATCTGATAAAATCAGAACTTTTTTCTCATCAACTGACTTGAGGTCTTCCCATGCACCAAAAATAATCTTTTTGTTAACTTCATCAATGAATGACCAACTCCATGCCCAGTTCTTACACCCAGCCCCTAATGACTTAATAAAATCTGTACGTGACATTATGAAATCCTTTGCCGTATTTCGGAAATCGCTCTCCATCACCACAAGCAAGTACATTTTTCCAGAGAAGGGAAAGACGCTATAATTTTACAACTTGCTTTATGATAGAAAGAGGAAGTTACTTTCATGATACATTAGACATAGTTCTGATGGAATAAAGAAAGTAATTTCGCCATTGAATTAATTCAAGTGGTATTATATATAATAGAATAATAGCATGCTATATAATGCACACTTTCATAATTGTAATCGCTCTACTTCCATAAACTTATAAAGTGGCAAAGAACTTGATATCGTTGCACACCATATGAAATTCCTTTTCAGGCTATTTTAATTGAACGGCATTTCATTTATTACCACATATAAAATCAGTCACACCTAAGACTGCCACTACACAAATTTTCACATGCCCCCCCCATTCCCGCTACAATAACCCCATCCCCGGCTGTCATCGTAAGTTCTGTATGCGGCTGATCGTATTGAAAAAGGTAATGGCCGTGCTGAAAGAAAACTTTAATGAATTGCAGATGTTTCTTGTCGTAGCGCGAGAGCGAAGTTTTACCAAGGCGGCGAGTAAGCTTGATGTTTCGCAATCGGCCATCAGCCACGCGATAAAAGCGCTGGAAGAGCGTCTGAATATCCGGCTTCTGACGCGCACCACCCGCAGCGTGACGCCAACGGAAGCGGGTGAACGCATTATTGCCTGCCTCGAGCCGCGTCTGGCAGATCTTGAGCAGGAGCTGGAAACGCTGCTGCATCTGAACGGCAAGACCTCGGGGAATATCCGTCTTTCGGCGGGAGAACACTCGGCGCGCAAACTGGTGTGGCCGAAGCTGAAGCCGTTTCTGAAACAGTATCCTGAAATCAGTATTGAGCTGGTCGTCGATAACGGGTTTGTGAATATCGTCGAGGGGCGTTATGACGCGGGCATTCGTCTGGGCGAAAGCGTCGATAAAGATATGATTGCGGTAAAAATCGGCCCGGACATCCGTATGGCGGTGGTCGGCTCCCCGGCCTATTTCGCGGAGCATCCCATTCCGCAGACGCCGCATGATTTGCAGAATCATCAGTGCATTAATATGCGTTTACCGACCGCCGGTGGCGTGTATCACTGGGAGTTTGAGAAGGACAGAAAACCGCTGCGTGTGCGGGTTGAAGGCCAACTGACGTTCAACCTGCTGTCCGAAAGAATCGATGCCGTGCAGTCCGGTTTTGGTATTGCCTGCGTGCCGGAAGATATGATTACCGATCTCGTGAAATCGGGCGAGCTGGTGCAGATTCTGGAAGAATGGTGCCCGTATTTCCCCGGTTATTATCTTTATTACCCGAGCCGAAAACAGCATCCGCCCGCTTTTGCGCTGCTGATTGATGCGCTGCGTTATTCAGAATAGAAAAAAACCGCGACACCTTTTGAGTGTCGCGGATGTTTTATAAATGAGGGATATCAGACATCCAGTTTGCGGCCCGTCAGCCATTCAACCATTGCCGGATCACGGTGCGAGAAGAAGGCGCTGGTCGCCGTGTCCATCGCGCTGATTTTAATCATTTCGTCCTGACTCAGTTCAAAATCCAGCACGTTGATGTTCTCTTCCATCCGCTCTTTGCGCACTGATTTTGCCAGCGAAACAATGCCGCGCTGGAAGACCCAACGCAGAACCACCTGCCCCACGCTTTTGCCATATTTTGCGCCAATCGCCGCTAACACCGGATTCTGGAACAGGCCGTTTTTGCCTTCCGCAAACGGCGCCCAGGCTTCCGGCTGGATCCCGCGGCTCTGCATCCACGGCACCGCATGCAGCTGCTGGTTGAACGGGTTCACTTCAATCTGGTTGACGGCAGGAACGACGTTATTAAAGGCCATCAGATCTGCCAGACGATCCGGCTGGAAGTTACTCACGCCAATCGCGCGGATTTTCCCTGCCTGATGTAACTCTTCCATTGCGCGCCACGCGCCGTGAACGTCACCATACGGCTGGTGAATCAGATATAAATCGACATAATCCAGTTGCAGCCGATTCAGCGACCGCTCGAACTGCGCTTTTGCGCCTTCATAACTTGCGCCCTGTAACCACAGTTTGGTGGTAACGAAAAGTTCGTCGCGCGCAATGCCGCTTTGCCTGAGCGCGTTGCCCACCTGCGTTTCATTCTGGTAAGACGCGGCGGTATCAATCAGGCGGTAGCCGGTTTCAATCGCATCGATAACGGCACGCTCGCATTCTGCGGCGTCCGTCATCTGGAAGACACCAAAGCCCAGCAGGGGCATTTCAATACCGTTGTTCAGTTTTACTGTTTGCATGACGTTATCCTTGAGTGTTGTGCCTGAGATAAGCATAACGCAGAGCGATTAATCGGATTAGAGGCCCTAATCCGATAGGGTTCATTAGCCGAATTCATTAATTGCGGGACATCAGCTGCGTACAGTTTCCAGCCAGCTGGTGACGGTTTCTGTGGTTCTTCTTTCCTGACTGCCTTCAATGACCAGCGGTTTTTCGCGTTTTGCGCCCGCCGCCAGTCGCGCGAGGACGTCTTCACTGTCGCCCTTTCCGTAGCCGCCGTGGGTAATAAACGGGATGAGTAACTTACCGGCGAGATCGTGAGTGCTCAGGAAAGTCTGCACCACCGGCGGCACGCTGGTGCCCCAGACGGGAAAGCCCAGATAGACCGTCTGATAACCCGCCATGTCGGGAACGGTATTTTTTAAGGCGGGCAGAATTCCCCGGTCGTGTTCGCTTTTGGCCTGCGCGACGGTCTGGAAATAATCTTCCGGATAAGGTTTCGCGGGTTCGATTTCAAACAGATCGGTTTTCAGGCTGCGGTGGATGACGCCCGCAATCACGCGCGTGTTGCCGCTTCTTGTGAAATACACCACCAGCGTGCGGTTGTTGCTCAGTACATTGGCGTTATCGCTGGCCGCCGCGACCAGCGGGACATTGGCGAGCGTTAACCCCGCCAGCGCGGTGAGCAAGATTCTGCGCGCCGGATCATGTTCTTCTGACATCGCCCTCTCCTTTATTTTGCAGTGGCCAGTTGCAGCGCATGTTCAGCGCGGGACGCCGCTTCGTTTTCACCATTTTCACGCAGGGTTTGCGCCAGCTGTTGCAGCTGCCCCGCCGTCAGCCCGACGCGCAAGCTTGCCCGCGTGTGGGATAACAGCTGCGCTTCAACGCCGGGCGTGGCGGCTAACGCCCCGACCGTTGCCAGCTCGCGGCTCTGCCAGTCCAGATTGTCGCGGGCAAAAATGTCGCCGAATAAATGCGTTTGCAGAAACTGATTTATCACCGGCGCAAAATCAAACAACGGGCCCTGCACCGGCGCACCGGAGATTTTGGTCTGATTGGCGGTTCCCGTGCGGCGGAGTTCTTCCCCGACCGGGACCGGGCTTACCGGTTCCTGGCCTTCAGCGTCGTGAATGCCGCGCTGTTTGCGGGCTTCGACCACTTTCATGAGTTCGGTTAATGCGTTAAGGCTGCGCGGAAAACCGGTGTACGCGTAAAGCTGCACAAGGATTTCCTTGGTTTCGTTAACGGTCAGCCCGGCATCCAGCCCCTGATTCAGCGCGGCGCTGAGTTTTTCCATCTGGCTGCCTGCCATAAACGCGGCGATTAAAGGAATGGCCTGCTGACGCGCAGACAATGTTTCGGAAACGCTGGATTGCGTGTTCATTGTTGAGGCTCCTGTTGTATCGGGCGGCGCGGCAAATGACATCTGGCCGGAGCCGAAAATCAGTAATGCCGCCGCCGCGAGGGTTTTAATGCGCGTGATATTGTTCATCGGTCACCTTCTCCATCCATTCAACACTCTTCCCCTGCACAATTCCGGTCACTGCCAGATGCGTCATTGCGCTGCCCGGCGCGGCACCATGCCAGTGTTTAACGCCGGGCGGGCACGAAACGACATCACCGGCGCGGATGATCTGCACCGGCTGGCCTTCCTGCTGAGTCAGGCCCACGCCGGAAGTGACAATCAGCCGCTGACCGGCCGGATGTGTATGCCAGGCCGAGCGGGCGCCCGGTTCGAAAGTGACATAGGCACCGGAAGCGCTGATGTCTTTATCCGCACGGAATAAAGGATCCACCCGCACATGGCCGGTGAAATTCTCCGCCGGGCCGGTGACCGGTTTTTGCGTTCCTGCGGCGGCGATTTGCACCGGCGCAGGCGGAACCTGAGCGGTAACAGAAAAAGTGATGAGAGGCAGAATCAGCCCGAAATAACGTATTTTCCCGATCATGCGATGCGTCCTTTTAGCCAGTAATGTGGATGCTGCGTCGCGATGATTCTAACGGGGGTGACATGTCGTCAGGCTGACGGCCTCCTGACAATCTTGTCAGCCGTCATCGCCAGCGTGAGTCCGAAGGTATTGACGCCGCCTTCGCTGCGGGCAAACACATCGCCCTGATGCATAATCGCCACCGCGCGGACGATGGATAACCCCAGGCCATGATGCGTATCGCTTTTGGTGCGCGAAGAGTCCACCCGGTAAAAACGCTCGAACAGACGGTGCAGATGCCCCGCCGCGATAGGCTCGCCGGGGTTAGAGACGGCAACGAACGCCTGATTATTCTGCTCACTCAACCGGACGGTCACGGTGCTTTGCGGCGGTGAATGTCGGGCGCTGTTCTCCAGCAGATTCGCCAGCGAACGGTGGAACAGACGCCGGTCAATCAGGGCGGTGACATCCCCTTCCACTTCCAGAGAAAGCTGTTTTTCAGCGAAAGAAGGCTCGACGTATTCCGCCGTTTTCAGCGTTTCTTCACGCAGGGAAATGCGCGTTAGCTGGGACGCATGTTCACCGGCGTGCGCGTGTGAAAGAAACAGCATGTCATTGACGATGGACGTCATCCGCCCGAGTTCTTCGAGGTTCGAGCCGAGCAACTCTTCCAGCTCCTCATATGACCGGCGACGCGAAAGGCCGAGCTGTGTCTGGCCAATCAGGTTGGTCAGCGGCGTGCGCAGTTCATGGGCGACATCCGCGTTAAAGCTTTCCAGTTGCCGCCAGGCGATTTCCTGCCGCTCAAGCACGCCGTTAAACGAGGCGGCCAGCGGTTGCAGCTCGTGAGGTAAAAACCTGGTGTCCAGCCGCTGCCCGTGATCTCCCGGCGCAAGCTGCTGCGCCTGATCACTCAGCGCGCCGACCGGCCGCAGCCCGATTCGCGTAACGGCGTATCCCAGCAAGGCGACAATCAGCGCACCCAGCGCCGTAATCACAATCAGCGTCTGCGTAAACGCATCCAGCGTGCCCATATACGGCGTGGAATCAATAGCCACAACATAGCGCAGCGCCGGTCTGTCGCCGTTGGCGGGCAGGGTTTTCACCAGCAGAAACAGCGAACAGGAACCTTCAGAGGAACCGGGCAGTTTATTGAATCCCTCTTGCAGGGATGACCACGTAACGCCTACCGGCGGCGTGCCGCCCACGCTGAAACGCGGATCGTCGCTGACAATCCAGTAGCGAACCCGCTCGCCCTCCGAACTCGCCAGAAGCGTGAATTTACCGGCCAGCGTTGACCAGCCTTCCGCCGATGTGCGCGCGGTGATCCACGGGCTCATCAGCGATTCACGAAACAGCAGCTCGTTATGCATCTGTTTTTGCAAAGAATCATGCAGCGAGCTTCGCAGCAAAATCCCGATCGCCGAGACAATCAGCAAGGCGGCGAGCGCAAACATCAGCGCCATGTGGAGCGAAATCGAACGTCTGAACATGCGTTTCTCCTTCGCTTACTCAGGCCTGACTTCAAGGACGTAGCCCATACCGCGAACGGTATGCAGCAGCTTGCCCTCAAACGGCATATCAATCTTGGCGCGCAGGCGTTTAATCGCGACTTCAACCACGTTCGCATCGCTGTCGAAATTCATATCCCACACCTGTTCGGCAATCATCATTTTGGAGAGGATCTCGCCCTGATGGCGTGCCAGCAGGCTCAGCAACGCAAACTCCTTCGCCGTCAGTTCCAGCCGCGCACCGGCACGAAAAACGCGGCGGGCCAGCAGATCCAGATGCAGATCGTGAATTTGCAGCTGCGTGATATCGGCACCATCCGTTGTACGGCGACGCACCAGCGCCTGAATTCGCGCAACCAGCTCAATCAGGGAAAACGGTTTTGGCAGGTAATCATCCGCGCCCAGACGCAGGCCTTTGACGCGTTCGTCTACCGAACCCCGTGCAGAAAGCATCAGCACCGGCGTTTGTTTACTGGCACGCAGCCCTTCCAGCACGCGGTAACCGTCCATGCCCGGCAGCATCACATCCAGAATGATCGCGTCGTAATCGAATTCCAGCGCGTAGTGCAGCCCCTCCGCGCCGTCCGCCGAGACATCCACGGTAAAGCCGGATTCGCCCAGCGCGCGGCTCAGATACGCCGATGTTTTTTCTTCGTCTTCAACCAGTAACAGTCGCATCCTGATTTCCTCTCAAGCTTTCCTGTGCCCGCGTGCAGGGGCGATAGTAGCGTTCCATCCCCTACAGCTGGCTGACATTTTCCTGACAATTCTGTCAGTTACGTAGTTTCCTGACTGACAGAATTGTTATTTTCCCGTCACGGTGCTGACAGCCCCGCCGCCCTACCCTGAACCGGGCTCATTCACAGTCGAACGTCCGTTTCGTTATCACAACGACAGCGGGCACCACACATTCGGGAGATACCATGAAATCCACTTTCCTCAGCGCCATGCTGCTGACAGCCATTGCCGGAATGACGTCCGCCCATGCGGCTGATTACCGCAAAAATCCGTTCACGCTGGTCTATGACGGCGCGATCACCGAAAACGTCCAGGGCAAGGTCAACATTCATCCGGTGAAATACGATCTTCACGGCATTCAGATTGCCGCGAATGTCTACACGCCCGCCAACTACGACCCGGCCAAAAAATACCCGACGGTGGTCGTCGCGCACCCTAACGGCGGCGTAAAAGAACAGGTCGCCGGGCTGTACGCACAGCGCCTCGCCGAACACGGCTACATCACCATTGCGGCCGATGCGGCGTATCAGGGCGCCAGCGGCGGTATGCCGCGCAGCGTCGATAAACCGGCAAACCGCATTGAAGATATTCACGGCATGGCCGACTACATCAGCCAGTATCCGGGCGTAGACACCGCACGCATCGGCCTGCTGGGCATCTGCGGCGGCGGCGGTTATTCCCTGAAAGCCGCCCAGACCGACAAGCGCTTCAAAGCACTGGCAACGCTGAGTATGTTTAACTCCGGCCTGGTGCGCCGCAACGGCTATCAGGACTCGCAGATTTCCACCATTCAGGAACGCCTGAAACAGGCAACCGACGCACGCATCAAAGAAGTCACCACGGGCGAAATCAGTTATACGGGCGACGCGAAGCTCACCGACGAACAGGTCGCGAAACTCCCGTTTGATCTGTACCGTCAGGGCTTCGAGTACTACGGAAAAACTCACGCGCACCCGAACTCGACCTTCCGCTACACCACCAGCAGCCTGCTGGATCTGATGAGTTTTGATGCATCGACCAGTATGGACCTCATCAACCAGCCTTTACTGATGATGGCCGGCACCAAAGCCGACTCGCTTTACATGACTGAAAGTGCATTTAAAAAGGCCACCGGCACACAAAATAAAGAGCTGTATCTGATCGAAGGCGCGACGCACATCGAGACGTACTGGGTGCCGCGTTATGTCGATCAGGCAATGACCAAGCTCGATACCTTCTTCGACAAAAATATCTAACCCGCCGTTTTAGCCCCTCGCGTAGTCAGTGCCATCACGGCGCTGGCTACGGTAAATACCGCAATAATCCAGCCCATCGTCCACGGCGTCCCGTCACTGAGCAGCGCCAGCAACAATGAAGAGATAATCCCGCTGCCGTACTGTAACGCCCCCATCAGCGCAGAGGCAGAACCGGCAACGTTCGGCACGGCGTCCAGCGCGGCGGCGGTTGATGTCGCGGCAATAACGCCGTTCATCGCAAAGAAAACAAATACTGCCGCCACAATCAGGCCGATCCCGCCAATCCCTGCGCCGGTCGCCAGCGCCAGCACCAGTGCGGCCAGCATTGCGATACACACGGCGTACCTGAGCAACGTTTCCAGCGGATAACGATGCACCAGACGCCGGTTAACCATGCTCACCGCCATCAGTCCGACGATATTGACGGCAAACAACCAGCCATAATGTTGCGGCTCGACGCCAAAATAGGTGATGTAAACGAAAGGTGAGCCGGTGATAAACGCATACGCCGCGACGTAATAGAACGTCAGGCACAACGTAAAACGCATGTACTGCGTGTTGCTCAGCAGCGTGATGTAGTTGCGAAAGGCACTGAGCAGTGACGCTTTCACGCGCTTTTCTTCCGGTAAGGTTTCCGGCAGCCAGAACAGGGAAATCAGCATGAATGTGCCGATCACCGCCAGCAGCCAGAAAATAGAATGCCAGGAAGTCACTTTGATCATCTGCCCGCCCAGCAGCGGCCCGGCAATCGGGGCGATCGCCATGATAATCATCAGCGTCGAAAGCATTTGCGCCGCGCGGGTACGGCTGAACAGGTCACGGATCATCGCCCGCGCCAGCATCGGGCCGGTGCATGCGCCCAGCGCCTGAAAGACGCGCCAGAAAACAATCTGCCCGATATCCGTGGATAACGCACAACCGGCGGAACCGATGACGAACAACACCATGCCGATAAACAGCGGCAGACGACGCCCAAAATGATCGCTTACCGGCCCCCAGATCAGCTGTGCAATACAAAAACCGATTAAAAACCCGGTGATGGTCAGTTCCGCGTCGCCCTGTAAATCCTTCGCCATCAGTGGCATGGCCGGTAAATAAATGTCGGTCGATAAAGACGTGAAAGCCATTAATGCACTGAGAATAAGTACAAACGTGAGGCCGGTCGTTTTTCCGGTAGCGATCTGCGATCGTGCCTGAGAATCAGTCATGGTGTTCCATCGGGAAATAAGGAGAGGACTTTATACTAGCGGGTTCACGGCGGGAGATAATGGCGGGGAATCGGATAGAGATTATGAGCTGTATTCATGAATGCGGGCTGTTGCTCCCCGCCAGACGCAAAAATGCCCGCTCAGGAAAACCCGGCGGGCGTAGTGTTTTTAGGGCTTAAAGTTTACGGCTTAACGTTACCGGCTTAACTGTTGATTTCAGGCAGTTCAGTCGCGCCAGCCCATCGCCGGTGCCACGTGTTTCAGGATCGACTCTATAACGTGAACGTTGTAATCCACGCCCAGCTGATTGGGCACAGTCAGCAATAACGTGTCCGCTTCAGCAATCGCTTCATCCTGTTTCAGCTGTTCAATCAGCCTGTCCGGCGTCGCCGCATAGCTGCGCCCGAAGATGGCGCGGGTTTTCTCATCGAGATAACCGACTTTGTCACCATCGTTGCCGCCACCGCCAAAATACATACGATCGCGGTCATCCATCAGCGCAAAAATACTGCGGCTGACAGAAACGCGTGGCGCGCGTGTATGCCCCGCTTCGGCCCACGCCGCGCGATATGCACGGATTTGCGCCGCCTGCTGAATATGGAACGGCTCGCCGGTTTCATCATCTTTCAGCGTCGAGCTTTGCAGATTCATACCCAGCTTCGCCGCCCAGACTGCGGTCGCATTCGAACCCGCGCCCCACCAGATGCGGTCACGTAAACCTTCAGAATAAGGCTCAGGGCGCAGCAAGCCCGGCGGGTTCGGGAACATCGGCTGAGGATTCGGTTTCGCAAAACCTTCACCGCGCAGCACGTCCAGGAACTTTTCCGTCGTGCGGCGCGCCATATCCGCCTCGGTTTCACCTTCTTCAGGCTGATAACCAAAGTAGCGCCAGCCATCAATTACCTGCTCCGGTGAACCCCGGCTGATCCCCAGCTGCAAACGCCCGCCGGAAATCAGATCCGCCGCGCTGGCGTCTTCGGCCATATACAGCGGATTTTCATAACGCATGTCGATCACGCCGGTACCGATTTCAATCTTACTGGTCTTCGCACCAATCGCGGCCAGCAGCGGGAACGGCGAACTCAGCTGACGCGCAAAGTGATGCACGCGAAAATATGCGCCATCCGCGCCCAGTTCTTCAGCGGCGACGGCCAGATCAATAGATTGCAGCAAAGCGTCAGCCGCCGAACGGGTGCCGGACTGTGGCGATGGCGTCCAGTGACCAAATGATAAAAATCCAATATTTTTCATCGAGTATTCATCCTCATATTCAGGGAGATAATCCGCAAAGAGGCCCTTTCCGCCAGGCCGCATTAATAGATTCACTCTACGCGATTCAGGATGAGAATAAATATCATTTGTTTAACATAAGGATTCAATAAATTTGAAGGAGAGCATACTTTTTTGCTTGTTTTTTAATAACCTGAACAAATAGTCGCCATAAAAACGCAGATGTAAAAAATCCTTTGCCAACGACGTCATCACCCGTTATTATGCGCCCCGTTCACACGATTCCTCTGTAGTTCAGTCGGTAGAACGGCGGACTGTTAATCCGTATGTCACTGGTTCGAGTCCAGTCAGAGGAGCCAAATTTAGAGAAGCCCGCTTAGGAAACTAAGCGGGCTTTTTGGGTTTTGGGTTTTGGGTTTTGGGTTTTGAATTGAGTTAGAAGCGGTAACGAAAAATTGACTTCACAAGGACCAAAGAGGCTTAAAAGTGAATAGCCCGGTTATGTTAGCGACTCACCGCTGGGTGATCATCGTTTTTATGAGATTATTAAATTGGCTCCCTTGAGAAGGCTAATAAACTATATCCTCACAACTACTCATTTATTTGACGGACTTGGTTTCCAAAATATCTTAAAACTTTAGTTGTCCTACCATTGATTACAGGCAACTCCTCTTTATTAATCCAGCCTATAAGCTCCTGGATATTCGATTTACCAAAATGGTTTAGCTTATAATCACTATCATAAATACAATCCGCCATGCGCACTACTGTGTCCTTTGTGCCGTATAGAAGGTAGGTCAGAGTATTCTTAACTTGTTCCTCTTCATTGTAATCAATGAAAAAGGTTTTCAGTGTTTCGAGGCCGCCTTTATAGAAACGGAAGCGATCATGAAAAGAATGTAATACACAAAAAGCATCAACTATATCACCCATTGAAGCTAATTTTATTGACTCCTTAGATCCTAGCACTCGTTTGATGAGTGGGTAATTTATTGGTACGATTCGTTCCTCGAAATGCTCCCATTTCGTTGTTAACCATTCATCAATAAGATTTTCTGCTCTATATTTTTGTTTTTCATTCCACCCAAGGGGTTGATGCTTCCAAGTATCTTGTTTTGCATAAAAATCTCGAACAAAACTAAAAAAAGAGTCAATTTCTAGTCGCAGTGGTATTAGCTCTGACTCAACTTTCCTATTATGGTTTTTGTATACATCTTCAATTCGACGGAATGCAGTTACAGCTTCTTGATAAGATTTCTGGTAAGTATCCAAAAAGATAGATTTAATAGTAGATTTCTTTTTTCCGCGGTTGATATTAGAGAAGTTTACATCACCCATCATCTCAGTAACAGTGTTTTCCATTTCTGACAACTCTCTGTTTATTTTAGAGAATTTACTATAAATGCTGCGATACTTTTTAATGGCATCTTTGGTTAGAACTTCAGCCTCATCCCAATATTCAGCAAACAATTCTTGTAGCTCAGCGAATCGATGATCTTCAGAGTCTAGCCCTACCATAACTTCTTGGTTAGATAAAATTGCAGAACGGGTTAGGTTAGCAGAACCCAATAAGATTGTTTTATCACCAAAAATGTATAGTTTCGGATGGAAAGAATTATTCGTAAAGAATCTTGCTTCTACTTTATTGTGATTTAGTAGCTTTTCAAGTGCTGCTGGCGAGGTTGGAAAACCGAGGCGAACAACTATTCTCAAATGACACCCTCTAGCAAGGAGTTCATCAACAACATCAGACTCAGTAAAAAATGCTGAAGCAATAAATAGATCCATACCATCTTCAATATGGTTGATGATACCGTGTTTAATGAAGTCATTCTTTGAAGTACGGTTAGTATATAAATCCATCAGTCTTATCCTATAGATATCCCAGCAAAATGGGCCATGTACCTTAGATATCAGACTTAACTGACCGTATTACATTTAAACGGCAAGTAGGCAGTATAAGCCGAATTCGTAGGCTGTTATGAACGAATGGTTACTTTTATTTTCAATATTATATCAAAAGGTTCATAACAATTCTATAAAAATGGTGATATTCTAGGAAAAAATTAACTTATAAGAATGGAAACTTGCCATTGAATATATACACCATCCTAATTTTAACATTAAATTAAACTAAAATTAATCTTATTCATAAAAATAATACTTTCTGCTAAATATACTAACGCATAATATTTTCAGGGGGTTTTTATAAAAAATAAAATACAAGACAGGGAACCGAATGATTGATTCACTGTATATTTTGAGTACACCACAAGTCACCTTCATTTATTTAAGGGGAATTTAAAAACAAATTACGGCTATTCAAATCATAACATCAAAAATATCAGACTGAAGAAAATTAATCACCCTAGCCCACTTGCCACCGGAGTCTTTCACGATTAATTACTCCGCATTGCTAAGGGCTTATAACTTAGTGCTGACTAGTAATTATCAACGAAAGGGCGTGAGTTACGACGAAATCAATTAAACACGGATAAATCCTCTGCCTTCGAAGACCTATTCGGTAGAACAGTGGACTGTTAATACGTATCTCACTGGTTTGAGTCCAGTCAGAGGGGCCAAATTTAGAGAAGCCCGCTTAGGAAACTAAGCGAGCTTTTTGGTTTTTGTGGGAGTTAAGTGGCGGTTTTGAGTGATGAGCGAACATTGCCCCCTGCAGAAAACTAGAGTGGTTTAGAGTAGGGTCATCATCATTCTTTGCCGGCATCTTGTTCAAGCTTAGGTGCAGCTCGTAACTGACGACGCTGATTCCGTTTTTCCCACTTTGCACGTAACCACTCGCTATAGGACGGCATGTTTAGGTACAGTTGCTGAGTCATATCGGCCAGAATGCGAAGATCATCAGTATAGGCGTGTCCATTTCCCATTTCAGCATGGCGGCCACCTACAGTATCCCAAGCTTCAGAAAGCGAATATGGTGCAAACAGCTCTAAACCAGTTAATAGTATCACGGGAGCCCTTGTTCTCTGGCGATCGTGAATGTATTCACGCCCCCAAGCAGCGAGTTTTGCAATCCGCTTAATCTCTGCTGGGGAAAGAGCTCCGGCCTGCTTCATGGTTGCAAAAACGAGAATCGCACCCGGAAAGCGGATAGCAAGATGTTTCATTCTTTCTACATCCTCTACTTCAAAAGCATCAGCTACTCCATTTTTCTCTTCGGAATTCTCGCCCCTGAAGCTTTTTGCCTCTCCAAATACAAGCTCTACATGGTGATCTAGTCTATTGAAGACTTTGCGTTGATGCCAAAGTATGAGATCAGCTTCAATGTGATTTTTTGGGGCCAACTTCAGTATTTGGCCAGTTGACCATGTGACATTAGCGTCATGATTTCCGAATGTTTTAGCGAGAAATCTCAATGTCAGTGATGCGGCGTATCCTCCACGAGCGTAGTCAGGGAGTGCGAACGGACCAATAAGCCTGTAGGCCCAACGAGAGAACTGACTTGAACTTGGATCTAGGGATGGAAAACGGAACTTTTTTAGGCAAAGGCTGCATGCTACTTCATGATCCAGCTCGCGAAGTGCATGCCATCCCCAAGTTGAGCATTTTGAACACTTCAACTCTAAGCCAAGTTCAACAGCACCACGTTCAATTAAAGTTTCTGCATTTTTATTTCGCCATATATCACCCTTGACCGCGTTTTTAATTTTGTTCTGAAATTCCTGGTTTTGAATTGAGGGTGAGATGGGACTCCGCGAGATCTTATTCAGAAGCTTCACGATCTCTGCGTGAGCAAAACTGCTAATGCCCCAGAAACCACCTAGTGTGTTAACAATTTGCTGTGTGGCTTGTCCTGCATCGGAGACCTGGCTTTCGATTCCATTAGTTTTTAGCCATTCACTGATTGCGACAGTGCCATCATTCAGTTGCCAGAAGTCTGAAGTATTTTTGAAACGGCAAAAGACAACGAATCCTTCTGTCGTTGGTAATATTTTGCTCTGTATAGATTTGAAACGAGGGTACTTAGGCGCCCGGAAATCGCTTGGAAAGACGGTTGCGATTCGGTCTGTGTTTGACCAATTTTGAAGTTTCACAACGTTCGTCCAACGAGCGTCGCTGTTGCCATATCTATCAGCAAAATCTGGATGGAGATTGTCGAATCGAAGTTCAGTACGATCCCCCTCAATTTGCGTGTCGAACGTTTTCTTTGCTGCAGAGAGAATGGGGCGCGTATTACGAACGGCAAAATGTGGGGACGGACGCCAAATTGGAGGGTACCAATCTTGTCGGACATTTGCCCCATCACGTTCCACTCGTAAGTAGTTAGCGTACAGTTTTTCAATGTCTACCGAAGGGAGTGACCTTCCAAACAATACGGTTGCGTGGGTCATTACACCGTGCAAATTTCCTGGAAGTGGTCGATGGCAATGCTCAATATAATCTCTGCACGAAGGAGAAAGTTGTTCAAGCCATTGGACTGGAATGGCGCGAAGATTTCTCCTTACAGCACGAAGGTTCCAGTAGTCGATGATATCGCGTGAATCCTGTGCATCCATGACGAAGAGCGTTGGATCTGCATGGTCGTCATAATTAATGTCAATATTTGAGTGGCCGATTTGTAAAGCTGACTTAAATCCATCCTTGTACAGTTCAGTGAGTACTTCTGCGGTAAGTTCGATCTGTTTGGGGTCAAATGCATCCCGGAATCCTTGACCAAAATATTCAAGGTCATCAGCCTCGGGAAAGCTACCAAAAAGGCAGGCACAGAATGACTTAAAAGATTTCGTCTGTGGTATAACATCAACAATATTGTGATCATGCCTACGTACGAATTGAAATTGCTTCTTATACAGATCTTTATATAAGTCGAAGACATCAAGGCCCGCTCTGCCACGCGGTTCGTCAGCTCGCCTTAGCATGTCTGACAGTTGCACTATCCGGTCTGGATCAAAGCCTAATCCTGTAGCCAATCCCGCCTCAGCCTCAACAAGGAAATCAGGCTCGAAAGCATCAAGATAGCCATTTACGATCTGCAAGGCGCTCTCTGGTTTGTAATCATTCCGATTCCACCATTTGGGGACATGACCCAAAATGGGAATGATTGGGTTAAATTGGCCACCCCACAGGCAGGTATTTATTTGTAAGATTTCTATTAATCGTTGATTATCGTTGGGTTTTACGAGGAATGCGAATCGGATTGGTCGTAACGTCACGATGGCGCTGATGTGAGCCATAATTCTCCCTGTTGAAATGAAGGTCGTTCACCTTGAAGTTGCATAACCTTTTTGTCAGGCACCGAGCAATTGAACGTTTACCGAGATTTATCTATCGTTAAGAACGAGCTACGCTTTGTGGCAAGTGCAAAAAGAGGTCATCGACATACACCAAGTTTAGATAGGACTTTAAGTTAATAACGTCCGCTTTTGGCTCACAACAAACTGCCAGACATTTATGACCACAACCTTGCCTCAAGCCGACTTTTTGATGCTCGTCCCGGCGGCCTCTACTTTGCAGAGATCACAGTCAGAGGTACCAAATTCAGAAAAGCCCGCTCAGGAAACTAAGCGGGCTTTTTATTTTCCAGAGGAAGCGCTAACCGGTAGACAGGGATCTGCCGTGTGGTCCCGGTCAGATTATCGAATGCTTCGGCCCCGGCGGTGGAAATCCGCATGCCGGACTTTCTCAGCGTTGAAACGTCAGCGGCGATACGCTGCATACCGAACCAGAATAAACCGTCCAGAGCGCTGACAGATAAACCGGCTTCCAGCGCGAGGCGCAGACGTTCACGAGGTGCTTTAACCTGTTTTGCAATGTCCTGATACGCGGTCGTTGTCACGCCATCCGCCGTCACGCGGCGGATCCGGTGGGTAAAACGGTAGCGAAAAGCATCGGGGACATTGTTCAGATCGGCCCTGATGCTATAAACACAGCCATACCGGTTTTCGCTGATATTGACCGGCTTGCGGCCCAATGGCAGCGTTTTACGCAGTTGATCTATCAGCTGCGGGGCGCGGATCAGCTGGAGGCGAAACGGGATTTCAAAGCTGGTGACGTAATCCACATTCAGTAACGCAAGATGCAGCCGCTCTTCACTTCCGGCTTTTATCTGCCTGCACTCTTCTGTCACTTCCGCCCACTGCTGCGTTAGCCGGGGAGATTCGTCAATTGCCGCAAATTGATATTTTTCGATTTGATAGTCGATACGTTCACTCATCATTATTCCCCGCGCCTGTCTGTCATCAAACCGTATAAAACTAAACCAAATACCGTTGTTTACGCGACAAAAAAATCATCTATTTGACGGTAAACGACATCCCTGTTTTGCACCGCCTGAGACACGCTTACTGCCGGCGTTTCCATTCATCCACGACATCGCCCAACGTCTTTGGAATATCATTGCGGATCCAGGCCATAAAATCGCGGTCAAACCGGAATTGTTCTCCGCAATGTTCAGTCATGAAACGACGAACGTTTTGCGTGTTTTTATACTCTTTATCGACGACCGTAGCGGGTGTGAGTGATGCACTGTGCCAGTCAGTTTTCATCAGTCCTGCTCCTGAGAATGCAAATAAGGGGAAAGCCGTCTACCTTAAATGAGCTGCTATATATTTTCCATATCACCGCAATATTTCAACGTCTGCCTCATACGGTCAGTTAATTAACACATTAAAGTTTTCCCCCGGAATGCCGACAACTTCCCTGAGAGTTCCTTTTTTGCTGTACCGAACAGGAGAACGAAATGGATGTATCGCAAATTGCTTCGCTGGCGACCGGGCTTGATAATCTGGATCTCAGCAACAAAGTTGACACCCTGATGTTGAAAAAGACCCTGGATAACCAGCAGTCAACCGCAAGCAGCCTCATCGAATCAATCCCGCAGCTGCCTGCTAATCCGGCAATTGGCCGCAATATCAATATCACCGTCTGAATCCCCTTTTCACCTGTTCACTGTTGATGAACGCACCGCGTTTTCAGCAGTGTCAGTTTCTGACTCTCCGTCACAGGCAGAGCATTGGGCGACTGCGCCGTTATGGGATATATTACGGGCAATCTTTTTATGAAAGGTAACATCGCCAATGGCTCTGATCCCAAAAAACTACGCGCGCTTGGAAAGCGGTTATCGTGAAAAAGCCCTCAAAATCTATCCCTGGGTCTGCGGACGCTGCACGCGGGAATTTGTTTATTCAAACCTGCGGGAATTAACGGTTCACCATATCGATCACGATCACACCAATAACCCGGAAGACGGCAGTAACTGGGAATTATTGTGTCTGTATTGTCATGACCACGAACACTCAAAATACACCGAAGCGGATCAGTACGGCACCCGCGTAGTCGCGGGCGAAGACGCACAAGATGATGTGGATGCGGCAACCTATAATCCGTTTGCTGATTTAAAGTCGATGCTGAATAAGAAGAAGTAATTTAACGATATAAAAAAGCCCACCCGATCAATCCGGGCGGGCTTTCAACTTAATACTTCAACTCAACACATCTCAAATATCAAAACGGTCCAGATTCATCACTTTGGTCCAGACGGCTACAAAGTCTTTCACGAATTTCTCTTTCGCATCGCTGCTGGCGTAAACCTCGGCGCTGGCGCGCAGAACGGCATTCGAGCCAAACACCAGATCGGCACGGGTGGCGGTGAATTTAGACTCTCCGCTGACGCGGTCACGCCCTTCGAAACGTTCACCGGTGGAATCAGTGGCTTTCCATTCGGTGCGCATATCGAGCAGATTGGTGAAGAAGTCTGCGTTCAGCTCGCCGGTTTTATCTGTGAATACGCCGTGCTGGCTGCCGTCGAAGTTGGTTCCCAGCGCACGCAATCCGCCAATCAGCACCGTTAATTCCGGTACGGTCAGCGTCAGTTGCTGGGCCTTGTCGATCAGGAGATTTTCAGTCGAGGTTTTGCCGGTATCACCGCGATAGTTACGGAAACCATCGGCTCTCGGTTTAAGCAAATCAAACGACTCAACATCGGTCTGATCCTGACGCGCATCCACACGCCCCGGCGTAAACGGCACGTCGATGTCGACGTTAGCCGCTTTCGCTGCTTTTTCCACACCGACGACGCCCGCCAGCACAATCACATCCGCCAGCGACGCTTTCGGATGCGACTGCTGAATGGACTCCAGCGTTGGCAACACGCGCACTGCGGCGGCGTTAACGTCCCATTGCCTTTGCGGCAGTAACGCCAGACGCGCACCGTTTGCCCCGCCGCGTTTATCACCGCCACGGAACGTCGAGGCCGATGCCCACGCTACCGACGTCAGTTCGCCAGCGGTCAGGCCGGACGCCGCAATTTTCTCTTTCAGCACGGCGATATCAGCAACGGTCGGATGATAAACCGGCACCGGCAGCGGATCCTGCCAGATTAAATCTTCTTTCGGCACTTCCGGCCCGATATAACGCGCTTTTGGCCCCATATCGCGGTGGGTCAGTTTGTACCAGGCTCTGGCAAAGGCTTCGTTAAAGGCCTGCGGATCGCTGTGGAAACGGCGAGAAATTCTCTCGAATTCCGGATCGAAACGCAGCGTCAGGTCAGTCACCAGCATGGTCGGTTTGCGTTTTTTCGACGTATCGAACGGATCAGGAATGATGTCAGGCGCATCGGCGGCTTCAAACTGAATAGCGCCCGCCGGGCTGCGGGTCTGCACCCACTCATATTTGAACAGGTTTTCGAAGAAGTAGTTGCTCCACTGGGTTGGCGTCTGCGACCAGATGACTTCCAGACCGGACGTAATGGCATCCGGCCCGGCACCGCTGCCGTAGCTGTTTGCCCAGCCCAGACCCTGCGCTTCGATCGGTGCGGTTTCCGGATCAACGTCCACATGGCTGGCCTCCGCCGCGCCGTGTGTTTTACCCAGCGTATGACCGCCGGCGATTAACGCGACAATTTCTTCGTCGTTCATGCCCATATTGCCGAAAGTGGCGCGGATAGCCGGTGCCGCAGAGGCCGGATCGCCGCTGTGGTTCGGGCCTTCAGGGTTGACGTAAATCAGCCCCATTTCCGTTGCGCCCAACGGAGATTTGGCAAGTTCTTCAGGATGACGATGTTCCAGCCAGGTGGTTTCGTCGCCCCAGTTCACGTCCAGATCCGGTTCCCAGACGTCTTCGCGCCCGGCACCAAAACCAAAGGTGCGGAAACCGGAATTCTCCAGCGCGACGTTACCTGCCAGAATATACAGATCGGCCCAGGAAATTTTTTGGCCGTATTTTTGTTTCACCGGCCAGAGCAGGCGGCGCGCTTTGTCGAGGCTGACGTTATCCGGCCAGGAGTTCAGCGGAGCAAAACGTTGCTGACCACGGCCTGAACCACCACGGCCGTCAACGGAACGGTATGTCCCGGCGCTGTGCCACGCTAAACGAATGAAAAGACCAATGTAGCTGCCCCAGTCGGCGGGCCACCAGGGTTGCGACTCGGTCAGGACGCCTTTGATATCGGCTTTGAGCGCGGAGTAATCTAACTTGGCAAATTCTTTGCGGTAATCAAACGCCTCACCCAACGGGTTTGAGCGGGCGGAATGCTGGTTCAGTAAATCGGTTCTGAGCTGGTTTGGCCACCAGTCGCGATTGCTTGTCCCGCCGCCAGACGTTTCATTGCTTTTGCCTGCATGAAAAGGACACTTACCGGCGGAGGCTTCACGGTCTGCTTCAACAATGGGTTTTGCGTCGTTTGCTTCTTCATCAATAGAACTGCTCATGCTCACACTCCTGTTATGTAGTCTCATTGCTACTCTATACGCGGATTTAAGCCAGTCACATCTGGAACATCCTATGCATTTGATAGACCTTCCCTTCCTTCTCAGCGTTCGTTCTGCGAGTTTCCACAATTTCTGAATCCCGACACTGATTATAGAATAGCCAGTTAAAGTGAAAGGCTTCTCTTTCGGTGTCGCAAAATGAAAAAAGCCCGCTCAGATTTTCTGAAGCGGGCTTTTTACAGAGAAGCTCAATGTTATGCGTGAACCACTTTCTTCGCGTCCAGTGCTTTATGAATTGCGGCTTCGAGTTCGTTGATTTCGAATTTCGCCACATACCCGTCGGCACCGACTTTGCGGACGTGATCTTCGTTGGCGCTGCCCGAGAGCGAGGAGTGGATAATCACCGGGATATTCTTCAGGAATTCGTCACGCTTGATATTGAGCGTCAGCGTGAAACCGTCCATTTCCGGCATTTCCAGATCCGTCAGCACAAAGGAAATCTTGTCTGAAATAGGCACGCCCGCGGCTTTACATTCTTCGGCCATTTTGCGGATTTTATTCCAGGCTTCCAGACCGGTTACGTGCATCTGCGCCGGGATTTCCATCATGTTCAGGCCTTTTTCCAGCATCTGGCGCGCGACTTTGGAATCTTCCGCAACAATCGCCACCGTGCCCGGTTTCATCTTGAACGAGCTGGTTTTCTTTTTATCCATGTCGATATTGTTGTTTGGAATAATGTCGTGCAGGATTTGCTCGACGTCCAGCACCAGCGCCAGACGGTTGCTGGATTTATCGTTATCCAGACGCGCAATACTGGTGATGTTACGGCTCTTCACGCCGGATTCTGCCGCCAGCACCTGGCTCCATTCCAGACGAACAATATCGTCCACCGATTCCACCGCAAATGCCTGCGTGCTGCGGGCATATTCGGTAACCAGCAAAATATTCAGCCCGGTTTTCGGCACGCAGCCGACGACCGCAGGCAGGTCAATTACCGGGATAATTTCACCGCGAATATTGGTCATCCCCATCATCGGCGATGACATTCCCGCCGCTTTGGTCAGCGTCGGCATAGGGACAATTTCACGCAGTTTGAAGACATTGATGCCAAATAATTCTGACTGCTCTTCATCAGGCGATGAGCCCAGACGGAACAACAGTAATTCAAACCGGTTTGATGAAGTGAGATTTGTTCTTTCATCAATTTCTTTCTGAAAATTATCCATACTTTCCCCATGCCTTCGTTATTAGTTTTCGTGTGCGTTTGCCGTGCGCGTCATTCGGAAAAACAGGAAATTAATTTTCTTTTTTTCTCAGAGGGACTGCTTATTTATCGGCTCGGACAGGGAAATTCTTTAGTGCAGAGAGGAAATTGAGCAGGAGAAAGGGATCCGGCACCCGTAAGATGCCGGAAAAAACGGTTAACCGGCGATTTTTACCAGCGTTCTGCCCTGAATCTTATTATCGAGGAAATCCGCCGCCACGGCCGGAGCCTGTTCCAGCGTGATTTCAGTCGCCGTCTGCTCGTAGAAACTCTGCGGCAGGGTTTTCAGCAGACGTTCCCAGACGGCAGAACGGCGGTCAGCCGGGACAGAAACAGAATCGACGCCCTGCAAACGCACGTTGCGCAGAATAAACGGCATTACGGTGGTCGGCAGACCAAAACCGCCCGCCAGCCCGCAGGCCGCCACGCAGCCGCCATAGTTAGTTTGCGCCAGCACTTTGGCCAGCACTTTGTCACCGACGGTATCCACTGCGCCCGCCCAGATCTGTTTTTCCAGCGGACGGGTTTCGGCGAAATCATCACGGGAGAGAATTTCGCTGGCACCCAGTTTACGCAGGTAATCATGCGTGGATTCACGGCCTGTTACGGCGGCAACGGTATAACCGAGCGTATGCAGCAAGGCGACAGCCGTGCTGCCCACGCCGCCGCTGGCACCGGTCACGACGACGGTTCCGCTTTCCGGTTTAACGCCTGCGTCTTCCAGCGCCATCACGCACAACATGGCGGTGAAACCTGCCGTGCCGATGATCATCGCATTACGCGCCGCCAGCCCCTCCGGCAAAGCCACCAGCCAATCGCCTTTCACGCAGGCCTGTTCTGCCAGACCGCCCCAGTGTGTTTCGCCCACGCCCCAGCCGGTGAGAATGACCGGCTGACCGGCCGTAAAGCGGGCGTCATTGCTGCGGCTGACGCGGCCGGAAAAATCGATCCCCGGCACCATCGGAAATTGACGGATGATTTTGCCTTTGCCGGTGATCGCCAGCGCGTCTTTGTAATTCAGACCGGACCAGCTGATATCCACCAGCACATCGCCTTCCGCCATTTCCGGCAGTGCGATCTCTTTCACTTCGGCCAGTGTGGCTTTGTCTTGCTGTTCCAGAACCAGTGCTTTCATTTTTTTCCCTTAATTATTCAGGATTTCGAAGAGTTGTCGTTAGAAATGCGATGACTAACGTAATGATTGCAGGTGCTATTTTTGAATTTCTTCTATTTTTGAATTTCTTGTTGAAGGCTTTTCTGAAAATAGGCCCAAAACTGATTCAGGGGTTCGGCTGAACGGAACAGTTTGGCGCGCATCACCGCCCCTTCCCAACCCGACCAGAAAATCTCTGCCCGCTGCGCCGGTGGCATGTCGGAGTTTATGTCGCCCGCCCGCTGCGCTTCTTCCAGACAATGCGCCACGCGGCTTTCCCACTCCTGCAAAATCGCTTTCAGCTTTTCCGGGAAATCATCGGGAAGCAGCGGTGATTCCTGTAATAAATTGCCGACCAGGCAGCCGCGTTTAAATGCAAATCTCGCCATGCCCTGACCGGCGTGACCGACAAATGCACCGATGCGTTGCAGCGGTGGCAACGCGTCGTTGAGTAAAAATTTGTCGAGCTTATGGGCGAAGAACGCGCCGTAGGACGTCAGCACCGCCATGCCGAAATCCTGTTTGCTGGCGAAATAGTGGTAGAACGATCCTTTGGGCACAGAGATGTTTTTAATCACCGCATCGATGCCCGCAGACAGATAGCCCATCTCCGTGATGACTTCCAGACCAGAGCGGATCAGCGCTTCACGCGTATCCGCAAACTCGCGTTCGGTTTTCGGCGGACGACCACGGCGGGGCTTTTTAGCTGCCTCTGACGGGGCTTCCTGCGGGATTGTCAGTGCATCACTCATAATTTAGACCGATCGTTTTTTAATTGCCAAAAGCCTACGCCCAATTCCCTGCGCAGGCAACCCCGTCATCCCCTGAACAGCAAAAAGCCCGCTGCGGCTGAACCGGGCGGGCTTTTTGCAACTATTAGTATGTTGTAACTATCAGTATGTTGTAACTATTTCGCGCTCACTGCCTCACGGACAGTTTCCTGCACGCTGTAGCGGTTGGTTTTGAACGGAATATCCAGACGCTCGCGCAGCGTATGCGCTTCGGAAGGATGCCAGTAACCACGCGCCGCCAGCACCGGCAGCACCAGACGGGTGATGTCGTCGAGCGCTTCGGTCAGCACCGGTCCGCTGATGATAAACCCGCTCGCACCGCCCTCTTCCACCCAGCGGATCAGCCGGTCGGCGACCTGTTCCGGCGTACCGAAAAACTCACCGCGCGGCAGCGTAGTCTGATACGCCACTTCACGCAGCGTCAGGTTTTCTTCTTTCGCCTGTTTCTTGATGCTGTCGGTTGTGGAACGGAACGTGTTCTGGCCTAAATCGCCCAGCTCGGGGAACGGGCCATCCGGCGGATACTGGCTGAAATCGTGATGGTCAAAGAAGCGGCCGAGATACGCCAGCGCGTCGTCGAGCGACAGCAGCGAAAGCAGGTACTGATACTTGGCTTCGGCTTCTGCTTCGGTTTTGCCGACAATCGGGCTGATACCGGGGAATATTCCCACCGGATGACGGCCATTTTTTGCCACCTGTGCCCGGAGTTTGGCGGAGTATTCCTGCGCCTCTTCCAGCGTGCGCGCATTGGTAAAGACCGCATCGGCAGATTTACCCGCCAGCGCGATACCCGCATCAGAAGCGCCTGCCTGGAAAATCACCGGCTGCCCCTGCGGCGAACGCTGGATATTCAGCGGGCCTTCGACCGAAAAGAATTGCCCCTGATGATTGAGTTTGTGCAGTTTAGCGGCATCGAAAAACACGCCGCTTTCACGGTCACGCACAAACGCGCCGTCTTCCCACGAATCCCACAAACCCTGCACCACGCTGATGTACTCTTCCGCAATCTGGTAACGCAGCGCGTGCTCAGGGTGATCTTTGCCAAAGTTTTTCGCCGAACCGGCCAGCGGCGACGTCACCACGTTCCAGCCCGCACGCCCCTGACTGATGTTGTCAATCGACGCCAGCTGGCGCGCCACGGTAAACGGATCGCTGTACGACGTCGAAATCGTCCCGGCCAGCCCGATGCTGTGGGTGGCGGACGCCAGTGCCGACAGCAACGCAACCGGCTCAAAACGGTTGAGGAAATGCGGCAGCGATTTTTCGTTGATGTGCAGACCGTCGGCCACGAACAGGAAATCAAAACCGGCGGCTTCGGCGCGCAACGCTAAATCGCGAAAATACGGAAAATTCACGCTGGCATCGGCAGGCGCTTTTTCGTGACGCCACGAATTCATATGCCCGCCTGCCCCGTGCAACATCAGACCGAGCTTGATACTTTTTGAATGGCTCATGAGATCTCCTTACAGCTGGCCAGCCAGCAATTCGATGGACTTCAGACGCACGGCGGCATCTGTAAGCGGGGTATGAATGACGAATTCGTTAACGCACAGACGGCGTTGAATGTCGCGCAGCTGTTCATGAATATCGGCGGGCGTGCCGTGCAGCACGCTGATCTGCTGCTGTTCGATGCGGTACTGCGTCGCCCCGGCCTGCCGGACGAACGCTTCGGCCTGTTCGCGGGTGCCGACGGTCACATGTTTATCGCCGACGGTGACGCGGAAATTATGTTGCTCTGCCACCAGCGCGGCAGCCTGTTCGCGCGTTTCGGCGGCCAGCACCGCAAGGCTGACCAGCGCCTGCCCCTGTCCGGCGGAATATTCGTGGTACGCCAGCACCGATTCGGTCATCACTTCTGCGGACGTGTTAATGAAACCGGCGAAGACAAAATTCCAGCCCAGCGACGCCGCCAGACGGGCGCTTTCTTTGCTGGCACCCAGCAGGAAACGCTGCGGCGCAACCGGCGGCTGCGGCAATGCGCGGGCTTCAACACCGGCCAGATTGTCGTCGAGATGAGTCAGATAATGCGTCAGTTGCTGTAACTGCGCAGGGAAACCGGGTGCAGAATCTGCCGGAGCATGGCCCCGCAGCGCTTTGGTTGAAAGCGGTAAACCACCGGGCGCTTTGCCGATGCCGATATCCACGCGGTCGGGCGCCAGCGCGGAAAGCAGATGGAAATTCTCAGCCACTTTGTACGGGCTGTAATGTTGCAGCATGACGCCGCCGGAGCCGATCCGCAGCGTCGAGGTCTGCGCCAGCAGCCAGGCAATCAGCACTTCCGGCGAGCTCCCTGCCAGCTTTTCTGTGTCGTGATGTTCAGAAACCCACAGGCGGTGATAACCGAGTTTTTCTGCCGTTTTCGCAAACGTCAGCGTCGCCTCCAGTGCCTGTTCCGCACGTTGTCCTTCATTTATCGGGCTTTGGTCTAATAAGCTCAGTCGGTAATTCACTCGGGGTATTCCTTTTATCCACAGGTTTCAATTCATGAAAAAAGTCAGTTCATGTTAAAAAGAGTTCCACGAAGTGAGGACAAAGCTAAATAATTAAATTGCGCATCGATAGCCATTATTTTGCTATGCGCCCTGAGAAGAAAACTGCTTATAAAATATAGCCACAGAGTCTTTAGCGAAAAGGGGTTTCCTGTCTACGATGAAATGACTGCAACCACACCTTATAAAAGGCTACGAATAATGAGCATTTCACTTGCCAATGAAGAGCGCACCGGGACAGTGTCCGGTTCATCCTTATTAGAAAGCAAACTCATCGCCCATCGTCGTGAATTACATCAGAACCCTGAATTATCGAATCAGGAATTTGCGACCACGCAAAGAATTACCGGCTGGCTGAATGCGGCCGGAGTACGGATTTTGGATCTCGGGCTGAAAACCGGCGTCGTGGCCGAAATCGGCCCGCAGGATGGCCCGCTGGTGGCGCTGCGCGGTGATATCGATGCGCTACCGATTGAAGAAGCGTCCGGCGTGCCTTTCAGCTCACAACATCCCGGCGTGATGCACGCCTGCGGCCACGATTTTCACACGTCCGTTATTCTGGGCGCGGCGTATTTACTCAAAGCCCGCGAAGACCAGCTTCCGGGCCGCGTGCGTCTGTTTTTCCAGCCTGCGGAAGAGCGGTTTGGCGGCGCATCGCAGCTGATTAAAGCCGGTGCGCTGGAAAACGTTGATGTCATTTTCGGCCTGCACAATGCGCCTGAGTTGCCGGTCGGCACCTTTTCCACCAAAGGCGGCGCGTTCTATGCCAACGTTGACCGGTTCAGTATCACGATCACCGGCAAAGGCGCACACGCCGCGCATCCCGAGGAAGGCGTCGACAGTATTGTCACCGCCAGCCACATCATTTCGGCGCTGCAAACCGTGGTCAGCCGCAACGTCAGCGCGCAGGAAGCGGCGGTGGTCAGTGTCACGCGCATTGAAGGCGGCAATACCTGGAACGTGTTGCCACAAACCGTCGAACTCGAAGGCACCGTCCGCACACATAACGACGCTGTCCGCGAACAGATCCCGGAGCGTATCCGTCAGGTGATTTCTGGCGTCGCTACGGCACTGGGTGCGAAAGCCGAACTGCACTGGTTTGGCGGGCCACCGGCGGTGGTGAATACGCCGCGCTGGGCGGATTTCAGCCTGGAAGCCGCGGCTGAATTTGGCTATAAAACGGAAGTCGCGACGGCGCAGATGGGCGGCGAAGATTTTGCTTTTTATCTGCATCACGTCCCCGGCGCGTTCGTCAGCATCGGTTCCGCCAGTGAATTTGGTTTGCATCACCCGCAATTTAATCCTGACGAATCCGCTATTTATCCTGCAGCCGCATATTTCCAGCAGCTGGCTGAAAAAGCCCTGCGGGAATTAACCGGAAAATAACCCTCTTTAATTTCATTACTGTTGAAATGCCCGGTAATCCGGGCGTTTTGCGTGGTTATTTCTGACAGCGCTTTATTTCCAATTTATCTCTTTCATTATTTAATTTTGTTGTTTTACATCCCTGTAACACTCGGGAATAGTGAAATTGTCGTCTCACTGTCATCACCACATACAATAAGAATGCAGGGTATAAAAATAATGATGAAACACAGCCTTAAATTAACCACCATCGCCGCTTTATTAAGTCTTTCTGCACTGGCACAGGCCGCACCGGGCATCGATCTGATTGCGAATGAAAAACCCATTAATGCGCCGAAAAGCCCGGAAGCTGTGGCAAAAATCCCGGCTAACTTTAAGTTTGTTGAACCCGGCACGCTGACCGTGGCGCTCGCCGTGCTGGGCAGCGCCCCGCCGTTCGGCCTGTATGCCCGCGATAATAAGACCGTGATCGGCAGCGAAGCGGATATCGCCCGCCTGGTCGCCGACGGTTTGGGCCTGAAACTGAAAGTGGTGCCGGCTTCCTGGGAAGACTGGCCGCTGGGCGTGACCTCCGGTAAATACGACGCCGCCATCTACAACATTACCGTTACCAAAGACCGTAAAACCAAGTTCGATTTCGCCACCTATCGCGAAGATACGCTGGGCTTCTACGTGAAATCCGACAGCAAAATCACCTCGATTCAGTCCGCGCCGGATATCGCCGGGAAACGCATTATTGTCGGCTCCGGCACCAATCAGGAAGCCGTATTGCTGGCGTGGGATAAAGAGAATCAGGCCAAAGGCTTACCGGCGCTGAAACCTCAGTACGTCACTGACGACGCCGCCGCGACGCTGGCGATTCAGTCTGGCCGCGCCGATGCGACCTTCGGGCCGAACGTCACCGGTGCCTACAAAGCGCTGTTAACCGGCAAAACCAAACTGGTCGGCACCGTGCCGGGCGGCTGGCCGAAAACTGCAAACATTGCCGTGACGCTGAAAAAAGGCAACGGCTTAGTGGACGCGGTTCAGGCATCCCTTAACAGCGCCATCGCCAACGGCACCTATTTGCAGGTGCTTAACCGCTGGGGTGAAAGCGTTGAGAAAATCGACCACTCCGAAATTAACCCGCCAGGACTGGGCGACTGAGTAAAGAGGATTGCATCATGAGCGATGACGTTTTTATCCAGACCGTGCCGGAAGACCCGCTGATTGCGCCGTTCATTCAGGGGCTGTTCGGTGAATATCGCGAGCGCTACGGCGAGTATTTCTCCAGCCAGCCGCCGGAAGATGACAGCGTATTTTCAAAACCGGACGGCACGTTTATTGTACTGCTGAGAGACGGAGCGCCCATTGCGATGGGCGCGTACAAACGCTACGACGAAAAAACCGCAGAGCTGAAACGCATCTGGACGCACCGCGAACTGCGCCGTCAGGGGCTGGCGCAAAAGGTTTTACTTGAGCTGGAACGCCGCGCCGCTGCCTACGGTTATCAGCAGGTTTTCCTCACTACCGGTTTCCGCCAGCCGGAAGCTGTCGGGCTCTATTTGTCCCACGGTTATCAGCCTTTATTTGACACGCGTCTCGACCCGGATGTCTATTCCCGCCCGCCGTACGACGGTCGTCTGCCGTTTACCAAGGCGCTGACCGCTGACGTCCCTGTCACCTGAAATTGCCATAAGAAAGAGAACACCATGAGCGAAAACGCCCCGACTTCCATGAATCATCCGCCGCTGAAAGTGGTCCCGGCACGCTATCCGTGGCGGGTAGCTGGCGCGATATTTTCAGTTTTTATCCTGCTGGGCATCGTTGAGTCGATCGCTACCAACGCCCGCTGGGAATGGGGCGTTTTTCGCCAGTGGTTTTTTGACCCGGTCATTCTTTCCGGGCTGGGGAAAACGCTGCTGCTGACCTTACTGGGTACGCTTTTTGGCATTATTTTAGGGACGGCGCTGGCCCTCGCCCGCCTGTCAAAATCCTATCTGATGAATGCGCTGGCCTGGGGATATATCTGGCTGTTCCGGTCCCTGCCGCTGTTGCTGGTGTTGATCATCCTCTACAACTTTTCGTATCTCTACGACAACCTGTCGCTCGGCATTCCGTTTACGTCCATTTCCTTTTTCAGCACGCCAACCGTGAATTTGCTGGATCAGTTTTCGGTCGCGGTTCTGGGGCTTTCGCTGGTGCAATCGGCCTATACCGCAGAAATTATCCGTGGCGGGATTTTAGGCGTCGAACACGGCCAGCACGAAGCCGCCGCCGCGCTCGGTTTGCCGGCCTACCGCCGGACGTTCCGCATCATTTTGCCTCAGGCACTGCGCTCGATTCTGCCGACCGGTTTTAACGAAGTGATCAGTCTGGCGAAAGGCACATCGATTGTTTACGTGCTTTCCATGCCGGAGCTGTTTTACACCGTGCAGGTGATTTACAACCGCACGCAGCAGGTGATCCCGCTGCTGATGGTGGCAACCGTGTGGTACCTGCTGATCACCACCGTGCTGTCGGTGCTGCAATATTACGTCGAGCGTTATTTCTCACGCGGCACCGTGCGCCAGGTTGCGCCCACGCCGTTGCAGCGTCTGCGCCAGTGGCGTGTCGCCCGTTCATAATTCTGGAGAATTCTATGTCTGAAGCCTTTGATTTATTCGTAAAACCGCCTCATGACGCATCCGTTGAACGGTTGTTTCCGCGCCAGCTACAGGCCGCCACCGTCGGGCGCATTGAGATCAATAACCTGAGCAAATACTACGGCGCGCATAAAGCGCTGGATAACGTCAGCCTGAGCATCGAACCTGGCACGGTAACGGTGATCCTTGGCCCGTCAGGCTCGGGGAAATCTACCCTATTACGTACCATCAATCACCTGGAACGCGTCGATGAAGGATTTATCCAGATTGACGGCGATTACATCGGTTACCGCCGCAAAGGCGACACGCTGTACGAACTGAAGGAACGCGCAATCCTCAAACAGCGTACCCACGTCGGCTACGTTTTCCAGAATTTCAATTTGTTCCCGCACATGACGGTGCTGGACAACATCATCGAAGCGCCCGTGGTTCACGGCTTGCTGAACCGCAAACAGGCCATCGCCCGCGCTTATGAGCTGCTGGATACCGTGGGTTTACGCGAAAAAGCCCACGCCTGGCCGCGCCATCTTTCCGGCGGCCAGCAACAGCGCATCGCCATTGCCCGCGCCTTAGCGCTCAATCCGAAAGTGATGTTGTTCGACGAACCCACCTCCGCACTCGACCCGGAACTGGTCGGCGAAGTGCTGGACGTCATCAAAAAACTGGCGCAGTCCGGTGTGACGCTGGTGGTGGTAACGCACGAAATCGGTTTTGCGCGGCAGGTCGCCGATCAGGTGGTGTTTATGGTGGATGGCGCCGTTGTCGAGAGCGGGAGTGCAACGCAGGTGCTGGACAGACCGGTGCATAAGCGGACAAAAGCCTTCCTGGAGAAGGTGCTTTAAGATTGGCAAATTTTGGATTTTCTCACTGGCTGTGAGGGGCAAGACCTTGGGTTGCCATCCAAACTGGCTCTAAGGTCAAGGTCAAGTTCAAAACCTTGGGTTGCCACCCAAACTGGCTTCAAGGAGCGCCTGTCGCCGCGCCCCTTGAAAATCCCGGGCTCTTTCACTGCGCGCTACCGCTCGCTGGCTATGTTTCAGCGGCTCTGGTTAGTGCCGCGAAAACTTGCCGCTGCGCGGTTCCCTCACTCGGTTTCGAGCCACAGGTCTCGAAACACTTCGCTCAGCAAGCTTTCTGAAAGCGGCCAATGGCTTTTTCACCCTATTACAGTGGTTTGGTTTGCTCCTCCCCCTGCGAAGGGGGAGGACGGGAGGGGGTTTAGCAGACCACTGAACCGCTACAACCAACACCCCATCCCGGCCTTCCCCTCGTGAGAGGGGAAGGAGCAGACCAAAATTAGTGAGGTTGTGAACTAAAAAGCCATTGGCCGCTTTCAAAAATCACGCTGGAAGGAGAGGTGGAAAACCGCGTATTTTTTTCGCGCGGTTTGTAATCCGACTGAAAGGAACCGCGCAGCGGCGGGATTTTGCGGCACTAGCCGGAGTTGCTGAAACAGTGCCAGCCAGCGGTAGCGCGCAGTAAAAAAGACGCGGAGATTCAAAAGAGGGCTCGTCATAGCCCCCTTTTGTCGGTTTCGGCGCAGGAAGTTAAGTGATCACAGTTATTGAGAAACCGAAACTTCCTCGGTCGTCTTCCAGCCCTGACGGCGAGCAAGAAACCGAAACTTTCCCGGTCATTTGGGTGATTGAACGCCCACCCGTTCAGCCTACTTCACACTCGCCATCGGCGGATCCATCGCCACTTTGCCTTTCACGGCTTTATTCTTCACTCTCCGCGACCACATCGCGGTCAGAATCGGCACCAGTATTGAGGTGACAATCACTGACGTGGCGACCAGCGCCGTGGCGGCCGGGGCGACGGGTTTGAACTGTGGCACCATTTCGGCAATCAGTACCGGCGTGGCAACCGCGGCACCGGCGGAACTGGAGGCGGCAATCCCTGCGGTGCCGTCACCGCCACCGATGAATTTATCGGCCAGAATCAGCGGAATACCGGTGAGGATAATCACTGAAACGCCCAGCATCACACCCAGCAAACCGGTTTGTGCGATAACGCTCAGGTTGATGGTGTTACCCAATGCGAATGCAAAGAACGGGATCAGCGTCTGAACGGCTTTACTGAAGAATTCGCGTAATTCCGGGTCAAGATTCCCCAGACCAAATCCAATCAGGAACGGCAGGACGGCGCCGACGAAAACGTGCGGTTCAAACGAGGCAATGCCCGCCGTACCGAGGATGATCATGGTCATCAGCGGGCCGGATTCCAGAGACATCAGCACGAAGGCGCCCGCCTCTTCTTTTGTACCGTATTGCTGCATGACCGAGGCGTACAACCCGCCGTTGGTCATGTCCATGGACGCGACCAGCGCCAGAACGGATAGCCCGGCGAAGAAGCCAAACTCGACGCCGTTTTCCGGCATAAAGCGCGACGCCACTGCCGCGACAATCCAGGCGACGGCAATTTTTGTGACCACCAGCGTGCCGGATTTACGCAGAACCGTCCCGGTGGCGCTCAGTTTGATCGATGCCCCCATGCAGAAGAACCAGACGGCCAGAATCGGCACCGTACCGGTGATCAGACCGTTGGTGAAGGAGCCAAAATACTTACCGGAATCAGGCGCAAAGGTATGACACAGCGCACCGATGAAGAGAGGCACTAACATCATCCCGCCAGGGATTTTTTCTATCGCTCGTTTAATGTGCATTATTTTTCACCTGATTTAAAAGTAACGGACTTCCGAATGCCGCTACGTTATCCATTTCTCAGGGCTATAAAAGTGATGCAACTCATAAATTGAAACGTTGTTTCTATTTTTTAGATCGGTAGTTTTAATAAATATTTCCGTCAATATTTAATTTCGGAGCGAAATCACAAATTCGGATTTTTCTGCGGCACAAAAACAAAAAAACCCGCAGCAGTTGCCTGTGCGGGTTTCTGAAATGCCGGGAATTTTTAGCTTATAGATGTCGTGCCGAAAGCCTGCTGCCAGTCGGCGTCAAACTTTTGTACCGCCGCCTGAACCGCTGGCGTGCCGAGAAGTTGTTCAGCAACATCCACCGGTAACGTAACCGACTGACAGCCCGCCAGCAGGCAATCCACCGCCTGACGCGGCGTTCTGAAACTGGCCGCCAGCACTTTTGAGTGCGGCGCGTGCAGGCTCAGCAGCGTCTGTAATTCTCTGACCATCGCAATGCCTTCACCGCCCTGCGCGTCCAGACGGTTCACGTAAGGCGCCACGTATTCAGCACCCGCCAGCGCGGATAAGAGCCCCTGACCTGCGCCGTAAACAGCCGTGCCGAGCGTCGGAATATTCATGCTTCTTAAAGCTTTAATCGCCGCCAACCCTTCCGCCGTGACGGGGATTTTCACCACTAAACCGGGCACCCGCTGCGACAGTAGCAGGGCTTCGGCGATCATCTGTTCTGCATCCGCTGCCATCACCTGGGCAAATAATTTCCCGGTTCCGCCGAGGGCATCACGCAGTGCAGGTAACACTTCCCAGAGGGATTTTCCTTCTTTCGCCACAATGCTCGGGTTCGTCGTGACCCCCTGCAACGGCAGAATTCGCGAAAGACGTTTCACCGCAACAACATCGGCAGTATCGAGATACAGCTCCATAACTTTCTCCTTAAACCTGTGAGCGAATGCAAAGTATCGAAGAGTGTACCCCTGCAAGCGGCGGGTTTATTGATCGTCATCAAAATGACTTTCGAATGAAAGCATATAAATTACGAAAGAAGAAAATAAGGGAGCGCCGCGATGATTTTTAATGTGCAACGTTATTCCACCCATGACGGGCCGGGGATCCGCACGGTTGTTTTTCTCAAGGGCTGCTCACTGAGTTGCACCTGGTGCCAGAACCCGGAAAGCCGTTCTGAGAAACCCGACGTGCTGTTTGATTCGCGGCTGTGTACCGCCGGTTGTCAGCATTGTGCGCAGGCATTTCTCAACGCGGTAACCGCCGAAAATGGCGGGATCAGCCTGTGTCGCGAGGCGTTCTCTGCGCAAGATTTATGTCAGATGGAACAGGTTTGCCCTTCCGGTGCGCTGAGCGTTTGCGGCGAAGACGCAGATATGGAGAGCCTGATGCAGCAAATCCTGCGCGATAAGCCGTTTTATCAGCGCACCGGCGGCGGCGTTACGCTTTCCGGCGGCGAGCCTTTTATGCAACCACAGACGGCGCTGAATCTGCTGCAACGCTGTCACCACGAGGGTTTGCATACGGCGGCGGAAAGCTGTCTGCACGTTCCCTGGAAATATATCGAGCCTTCTCTCGGCGCGCTGGATTTGCTGCTGGCCGACCTGAAGCACGTCGCCGACGCGCCGTTCAGACGCCTGACAGGCGGCTCAGCAAAACGCGTGATGGACAATTTCCGCCGTCTGGCGACTGCCGGTCAGAAGCTGATTGTCCGCGTGCCGCTGATCCCTGATTTTAACGCCGACCGGGCGTCCATCCGCCAGATTGTGGATTTCGCCGCAGCGGAAACCGGTTGTGAAATCATCCACTTTTTGCCTTATCACACGCTGGGCATCAATAAATATGTCCTGCTCGGCGAACCCTATCTGGCCCCGCGCCAGCCTTTAAATGACCCGGATCTGCTGACGTTTGCCGAAGAGTACGCCGCCGGAAAAGGTCTTTGTGCCCAGTTAAGAGGATAAAAATAATGACGACATTGAATCTGAATACCCTCTCCGCCCGCATCCGCGCCCATAAAGACGCGCTGATCCACATCGTAAAACCGCCGGTGTGTACCGAGCGCGCGCAGCATTACACACAAATTTATCAGCAACATGCGGATAAGCCGCTGGCCGTCCGCCGCGCGCTGGCACTGGCTGAACATCTCCAGAAACGGACTGTCTGGATCAAACATGACGAGCTGATCGTCGGAAATCAGGCCAGCGAAGTACGTGCCGCGCCGATTTTCCCGGAATACACCGTCGGCTGGATTGAAAACGAAATTGATGCGCTGGCTGACCGGCCGGGAGCCGGTTTCGCGGTGAGTGAAAAGAATAAGAATGTCCTGCACGAAATCTGCCCGTGGTGGCGCGGACAGACGGTGCAGGATCGCTGCTACGGTATGTTTACCGATGAGCAGAAGGCGCTGCTCGACAGCGGCATCGTAAAAGCCGAAGGCAATATGACGTCCGGCGATGCCCATCTGGCGGTGAATTTCCCGCTGCTGCTCGAACTGGGGCTGGACGGACTGCGCCATAAAGTCGATGAACGCCGCAGCCGCATTAATCTGACTGACTGGGAAGATTTGCATAAAGAACAACTGCTGAAAGCCATTGATATCACGCTGGCCGCCGTCAGCGATCATATCGTTCGCTTTGGCGATCTGGCGCAGGAAATGGCCGCCGCTGAGCCGCGCGAGAACCGTCGCGATGAGCTGCTGGCGATTGCCGCAAACTGTCATGCGATTGCCCATCAGCCGCCTTCCAGCTTCTGGCAGGCGTTGCAGCTGTGCTATTTCATCCAGCTGATTTTGCAGATCGAATCCAACGGGCATTCCGTTTCGTTTGGCCGTATGGATCAGTATCTTTACCCGTTCTACCGCCGTGACGTCGAACTTGAGCAAACGCTGGAGCGCGGTCACGCCATTGAGTTGCTGCAAAGCTGCTGGCTGAAATTGCTGGAAGTGAACAAAATCCGCTCCGGCACGCACTCCAAAGCGTCGGCGGGCAGCCCGTTGTATCAGAACGTCACCATCGGCGGCCAGAAACTGCATCACGGCGTGGCGTCCGATGCGGTAAATCCGCTTTCCTACGCCATTCTTGAATCGTGCGGTCAGCTGCGTTCCACACAGCCAAACCTCAGCGTGCGTTATCACGCAGGCATGAGCAGCGATTTTCTGGATGCCTGCGTGCAGGTGATCCGCTGCGGTTTCGGGATGCCCGCGTTTAACAATGATGAAATCGTGATCCCTGAATTCATCAAACTCGGCGTTGAGAAAGAAGATGCCTATGATTACGCCGCCATCGGCTGCATCGAAACCGCCGTCGGCGGAAAATGGGGCTACCGCTGCACCGGCATGAGCTTCATCAACTTTGCCCGCGTTATGCTGGCTGCGCTCGAACAGGGGCATGACGCCAAAAGCCAGTCGCAATTTCTCCCGCAGGAACGCGGGCTGTCTCAGGGCAACTTTGAAAACTTTGAGCAGGTTTTCGCGCAGTGGGATGAGCAAATCCGTTATTACACGCGTAAATCGATTGAAATTGAATGCGTCGTCGATACCGTTCTGGAAGAAAACGCGCAGGATATTTTGTGTTCCGCGCTGGTCGATGACTGTATCGAGCGCGGCAAAACCATCAAACAAGGCGGCGCGAAATACGACTGGGTTTCCGGCTTGCAGGTCGGGATTGCCAATCTCGGCAACAGTCTGGCGGCGGTCAAAAAGCTGGTCTTCGAACAGGGTTCTGTCGGCCAGCAGGAACTGGCGGCTGCGCTGGCTTCTGACTACGACGGGCTGGATGGCGAGCGTTTACGCCAGCGGCTGATTAACGGCGCGGATAAGTACGGCAACGACCATGACGGCGTGGATAATCTTCTGGTACGCGCCTATCAGTGTTACATCGACGAGCTGTCGAATTATCACAACACGCGTTTCGGGCGCGGCCCGATTGGCGGAACATACTACGCCGGCACCTCGTCGATTTCCGCTAACGTGCCGTTTGGCGCTGCGACCACGGCGACACCTGACGGACGTAAAGCGTTCACCCCGCTGGCCGAAGGCGCAAGCCCGGCTTCCGGCACAGACCATCTGGGGCCAACGGCGGTATTTAATTCGCTGGGGAAATTACCGACAGAAGCGATCCTCGGCGGCGTACTGCTGAATCAGAAACTCAATCCGGCATCGCTTGAAAATGAAGCCGACCGCCAGACGCTGATGCTGATGTTACGGACGTTCTTTGAGGATCATAAAGGCTGGCACGTGCAGTACAATATTGTATCCCGCGAGACGTTGCTGAAAGCGCGCGAGGAACCGCAAAACTACCGGGATCTGGTGGTGCGCGTGGCCGGTTATTCGGCATTCTTCACCGCTTTATCGCCGGAAGCGCAAGATGATATTATCGCGCGAACGGAACATACGTTGTAATCTTCGAGACAGAATTCACTTCAGCTGACGGGCAGCCTGCGCTGCCCGTATTTTTGGGCACTTATGAACGACAGACAGCAAGTCATTTTGCAATGGGTAAACGATAAACAGCGGATCAGCGTGAGTGAGCTGTCGCAGATTTGTCAGGTTTCAGAAGTGACGATCCGTCACGATCTCAATCAGCTTGAGCAACGCCATTATCTGCGCCGCGCGCACGGTTTTGCCGTCGCAATTCAGACCGATGACGTCGATACCCGAATGATGTCGAACTTCGCACAGAAGCAAAAACTGGCAAAATTCGCAGCATCGTTAATCCGGGATGGCGAAACGGTATTTTTCGAAAGCGGCAGCAGCATTGCCCTGCTGGCGCAATATCTGGCGGATAAAAAGAATCTCACGGTGATCACCGTCAGTAGTTATGTGGCGTCGTTACTGAAAAGTATGCCGTGTGACGTGGTGCTGCTCGGCGGAATGTACCAGAAGACCAGCCAGACGGTGGTCGGCCCGCTGACAAGATTGTGTTTGCAGCAGATGAATTTCAGCAAAGCCTTTATCGGGATTGACGGATTTACTGATACCACCGGTTTTACCGGTCGTGACATGTTGCGTGCCGACGTGGTGAACACGGTCGTGGCGAAAGGCGCGGAAAATATCGTCCTGACGGATTCTTCGAAATTCGGCCAGATCAATCTCAATCCGCTCGGTCCGGTCAGCGCTTTCAGTCATGTCATTACTGACGAAGCCCTGCCGGAAACGTTCCGCCAGCAACTGACGCACTCAGGCATAAAAGTCAGCCTCGTCGGCTGACTTCTTCATGTGATTTTCCAGGTACGGCGCGGATTACTGCCCGTAGTAGGCATTCTTGCCGTGCTTACGCAGATAATGTTTATCCAGAAGTTGCGGCTGCATATCCGGCAGCTGCGGCGTTAACTGGCGGGAGAAAATGCCCATGTAGGCGATTTCTTCCAGCACTACCGCGTTGTGTACGGCGTTATCGGCATCTTTCCCCCAGGCAAAAGGCCCGTGCGAATGCACCAGCACCGCCGGAATATCTGCCGGGTCGAGATGACGTTCCGCGAACGTTTTAACGATCACTTCGCCGGTTTCCCACTCGTAGCGACCGGCGATTTCTGCTTCGGTCATTAAACGCGTGCAGGGAATGTTGCCGTAGAAATAATCCGCATGCGTGGTACCCCAGGCCGGAATATCAATCCCGGCCTGCGCCCAGATGGTCGCATGGCGGGAATGGGTATGTACAATGCCGCCCGCCTGCGGGAAGTTAAGGTAGAGCACGCGGTGCGTGTCGGTATCCGAAGACGGTTTCTTGCTGCCTTCCACGATTTTCCCGGTTTCCAGTTCCACCACCACCATGTCTTCGACGCCCATATGATCGTATTCCACGCCTGACGGTTTGATGACGACCAGCCCCTGCTGGCGGTCCACGGCGCTGACATTTCCCCATGTAAAGGTCACCAGATTATGGCGCGGCAGTGCCAGGTTGGCCTCCAGTACCTGCTCTTTCAGTTGTTTAAGCATCTCGGTTTCCTCATCTGTCGATGCTTTATTGTCTGGTCGGCGGGCGGGTGCCGGTATGGGGCAAATCGCTAAAGAGTGCGTAAGGTTCTGCTGCAAACGCGAAAGTGCCTGTTTGTGCCACATTCAGGGCACGCAGGTGCAATGCTTTAGTTAATTGTGTGGTGAGAGTGCGGCTTGATGGTGAATTAAGATTATTCACCTAGTGAATGGATACTAATTTCACTATTTTTAGTTAACGGATGCAAAAGTGCGTCCGGATGAGTCGAATTATGAATAAAGGTTCGGAACAGCTCAAAAAATCATAAGTTGTGTGAAGGATCACCCGGTAAAATACAGTGAGAACGCTGCAAGTTACCTATACTTATCGATGATGCTGAACGTTAATCCTTTGAGGAAGATAACTATGATGCTCGTAAATAAACGCGTTGCCAGTATTGCACTGGTTCTGACTCTTGCGATGTCTGTTACCGCGTGTGGTAACTGGTCTAAACGTGACCGTAACACGGCGATTGGTGCCGGTGCCGGTGCACTTGGTGGTGCGGTTCTGACTGACGGAAGTACTTTAGGTACGTTAGGCGGCGCAGCAGTAGGTGGTATTGTGGGTCATCAGGTCAGTAAATAAGAACAGATAAAAACAGTAAGACGCTGCGCTCATCAATGGCGCAGCATCTTGTTTTATCAGCCACCCGCCAGTTTGACTTTCATCCCTTTGGCTTCCAGCAGCTGTTTCAGCAAATCACGTTTATCGCCCTGAATTTCAATGACGCCGTCTTTCACCGCACCGCCGCAACCGCATTTCTTCTTCAGTTCAGCCGCCAGTTTTTCCAGCGCAGCATCATCGACATCGACGCCAGTAATAAGACAAACGCCTTTCCCTTTGCGCCCGCTGGTCTGACGCGCAATGCGGACAATGCCGTCACCTTTCGGACGCGCCACAACGGCTTTCGGCTCGTCGATTCTGCCGGTGTCGGTGGAATACACTAACCGGCTGTTGTTGTCATTACTCATAAATTCTCCTGCTTATCGCAGTGATGTACGGATATCACGCAGCGTCTGCGCCGGATCGGCGGACTGCGTAATCGGGCGGCCAATCACCATGTAATCCACACCCGCCGCCAGCGCTTCCTGCGGGGTCATCACGCGGCGCTGGTCGTCGGCTTTGCTGCCTGCCGGGCGGATCCCCGGCGTGACCAGTTTGAAGTCCTGCCCCAGCGCCGATTTAAAGCGCGTGGCCTCCTGCGCGGAACATACAACGCCGTCCAGCCCGCAGTCACGGGTCAGGCGCGCCAGACGTTCGGCGTAATCTGCCGGAGATAACGTGATGCCCAGATCCGCCAGATCGCTGCCTTCCATGCTGGTCAGCACGGTGACGGCAATCAGTAACGGCGCGTCTTTACCAAACGGCAGCAACGCTTCTTTTGCTGCGGTCATCATGCGCGCACCGCCGCTGGCATGCACATTGACCATCCACACGCCCAGCTCCGCCGCAGCGGCAACCGCATGCGCCGTGGTGTTCGGGATGTCATGAAATTTCAGATCCAGAAAGACGTCAAAACCGCGAGTCTGCAAATCTTTCACCATCTGCGGGCCGAAATGCGTGAACATCTCTTTACCAATTTTCAGGCGGCAATCACGGGGATCGATTTTATCTGCAAAAGCCAGCGCGGCAGATTTATCGGCATAGTCGAGAGCGACAACAATAGGTGAGGAATTTAAGTCGTTGTTGTTAATGTTATTTTCTGACGTCATATCTTCAGCCTCTTGTGTTTTTTCATTTCAGGAAGGGAAAGCCTGTTTTCTGCCGCCCGCATTTTACATGGCAAAAGGCTGAATTCACAGCTACACATAATGTGACAGTTTTATTAAATTTTTGTGATGCACTAGACGCCGACACAACGCTGGCATAATTTGTAACTTTACTCTAAGGAAAGGCTGAAAAATGAGTGAGATAACAACCCTGACCGTCAAAATTCCGGTTGAATTGAAGGAACTGATCAAGAACGCCGCCGCTGAGGCTGAGCATTCTTTAAGTGCGGAAGTGGCAGCACGTCTGGAAGAGAGCTTTAGTCCGGCGGCACCTAAGGGGAAAAAGGCGGCGAAAGCCACCGAGCATGAGATTGATAATCAGCATCTTGCTGAAGATTCTGAACCGGCGCTGACGGCAAAAGAAATTAAGAAACTGCGTACGTTACTTAGCGCCCGCAAAACCACCGGTAAGAAGAAGTAATTTAAGCCTTTGTATCGCCGATTTTCCCTAAATAATTCGTGTTGCAGGAAGGCGGCAATTGAAGGAACCCGATGAGCTTACTTGAGTAAGTGATTCGGGTGACAGAAAGCAGCCAACGCACCTGCAGCGCGAAGTATGACGGGAAAAATTATTGCCCGTCGAGACCACGTATAGGCTTGATCGTCGCCCAGCCGCGGCATGACGGACAATGCCAGTACAGCGAATGCGCGGTAAACCCGCATTTGTGGCAGCGGTATCGCGGTTTTGTGCGGATCTGCTCACCCACCATGTCCCGCAGTAAAACCAGACTCTCTTTCGCCCTGCCTTCTTCTGCATCGGCCAGATGGTAATCCATCAGGTGATGGAACACCCGCATGGTCGGATGACGTTGCAGTTGGCGGTTGATGTAGTTCTGCGCCGTTTCACGCCCTTCTTCCTGCTGGATGATTTCCGCCAGCATCAGTTCTGCCGTCGCGCCGGTGTTTTCATCGACACAGCGTTTGAGGAACTCTGCCCAGCCCAGCGTATCTTTCAGGTTTTGGTAGCACTCCTGCATCATCGGCAGCGCTTCGCTGACCAGTTCTTTGTCCTGCTCAAGCACGCGTTGCAGCGCATCAACCGCTTTACGGTATTCGCCCTGCGCCAGGAAAATGCGCCCCTGCATGATAGACACGCGGGCACAAAGTTTATCTGCCGCCGCGGCCTTTTTCAGCAGGCCGGTGGCCTTATCGAAATCATCAGCCACCATCGCCAGCAGCGCCAGTTCACACCAGAAATGTGCGATTTCCTTGCGACGGTTTTCTTTGCCCAGCTTGACCAGACGCTCGGCCACATCGATGGCATTCTGCCAGTCGCTGGTTGCCTGATGGATGATCAGCAACTGTTCCAGCGCAAACAGCTGGTAGTCCTGCTCTTTCACCAGCTGATTAAACATGTCTTCCGCACGATCATAAAAACCGGCAGCCATGTAATCGCGCCCTAACTGCTGCACGGCGAGCAAACGCTGTTCGAAGGTCAGCGAGGCACTTTCCATCAGCGACTGGTGGATGCGGATGGCGCGATCGACTTCGCCACGGGAGCGGAACAGGTTCCCCAGAGTCAGGTGCGCTTCGACCGTACTGCTGTCCTCTTTCAACATCTCAAGGAACAGGTCGACCGCTTTATCCTGCTGGTTGGAAAGCAGGAAGTTAACCCCTGCTACGTATTCACGCGACAGGCGGTTAGCATTTTCCTGTTTGTCCTGCTGAGAACTTCTGCGCCCCATGTACCAGCCATAGGCGGCCGCAACGGGCAACAACAGAAACAGCAGTTCTAACATAGAGGGTTATTCCTTGCTGACATCATAAGATGCTGCTGGCGGCGTAACGGCAGCCGCGGGTTCAATTTGTTGTTCAAGGCGTTTGATTTTACGCTGCGCACGCCCGAGAGATAAACGGACACGCAGGTAAAACAAACCGCAGATGACCCAGCCGAGAATAAAACCGGTGGCAAAGAGCACGGCAAGCAGTGTGGAAACACGATAGTCACCCTGCGCCAGCAAATAATTGAAGGTCACAGTCTGATCGTTATGGGCACCCAGAGTGATAGAAATCACCACGATGACCAGCAAAAATAAAAAAATCAGCAGATATTTCACATTCATTCCTGTAATGCCGGATGTACCGGATGAATTATGCCAAAAACTCTCGTCCCGACCTAATAAGTTAGCATTTCCAAACAAAGCTGGGAAACATTGCGGAGGCTTTAAATGCAGGTTGTTGGAACTTCGTGCAACTTTTGCGGCGTGTCGCAAATATCGCTGCAATTTACGATATGGAAGAGATATGGGGACGGAAAGCGATGAATTAAAGGGGTTTTGTTAAACCCCTTTGAAATTGCCGGTGTTTATTCTCCGTCGCGTTGGGCGATTTCCTGATTTTCTGCCGGTGGCGGCGTCAGCGGCCCGATATAGCGTTCGGTCAGCCAGCAGGCCAGTGTCACCAGGATCCAGCTGATCCCAACGGACGCCATCAGGTCACGCGGCCAGTGCATGCCCAGCATCAGGCGGCTGCCCATCACCACAACCGCCCACACCATCAGGAAGGTGACCGTTTTGTAGTGTTTACGCCGCCACAGCAGCCCGATGCCCAGCAATGCCCAGGTCGCGGCGAACATAGTATGGCCGGAAGGAAATGCGTAGCCGGTGTCGTTTTGCCAGCTTTTGTTCAGCCAGTGCGGGATCTGAGCGTTATCGCCGAGGACGTCTTTGACCTGCTGGCTGCGCGCCTTGCGTTTCAGGCCGTAAAATTCCTCAACGTTCATCTGATGGTCAGTACCCAGCCAGGCCACATAAGGCCGTGGTTCGCGCACCTCCCCTTTGATGTAAGTCTTGGCTGACTGGCCGACCAGAAGCGCCACCGAAATCATCAGCACCAGCCCGATCGCCGCTTTGAGACGAAAGCGCAAACACCATAAAAACCACCCGCACAGGATTACCGTGGTTAAAATGCCCCAGGGCTGACTGACCGTTTCGGTGACCCAATACAGCGGGAGTAAAAATGACGGATTACCGCCCGGCGTCCATAACCAGCCACTGAGCCAAACCGCTGCGGGCATCAGTAATAAAAGAACCGCCCCGAATGCGGTGCGTCTGGCGATATCAAACATAGTCGTCCCTTCCGTCATTGATAAAAGAGTTGGAGTGTAGCAACGTTGTTACCGCTTCACATTCCCTAAGCGGGGATTGTTGAAGAAGCGGTTATAATTCATAAGTTATGAACTAATCGTTCAAATATTCGCGCTAAAAACTGTGCCAATCTGTGGCAAAATAACGCCCTGTCGTGATGGAAAGGCACCGATTCCCTATCCAGAGGCCGCATCTGAACGTAGGATGCGCATCAACAAGTAAAATACTCACTGTAAATGAAGACACTTTGTGGTTTTTTTGGAGCGTAAAATGCAGCTGAAACGGGTGGCAGAAGCCAATCTGCCAACACCTTGGGGCGATTTCCTGATGGTGGGTTTTGAAGAATTGGCCACCGGGCACGACCACCTGGCGTTAGTTTTTGGCGACATCAGCGGTGAAACACCGGTTCTCGCGCGTGTTCACTCGGAATGTCTGACCGGCGATGCCTTATTCAGCCTGCGCTGTGACTGTGGTTTTCAGCTCGAAGCCGCACTCAATCACATCGCCGAAGAAGGCCGTGGCATCCTGATGTATCACCGTCAGGAAGGCCGTAACATCGGTTTGCTCAACAAAATCCGCGCTTACGCTTTGCAGGACAAAGGCTACGACACCGTCGAAGCCAACCATCAGCTCGGTTTTGCGGCTGATGAACGCGACTTCACCCTGTGCGCGGATATGTTCAAGTTACTGGGCGTTGATTCTGTCCGCCTGCTGACCAACAACCCGAAAAAGGTCGAAATCCTGACTGAAGCTGGCATTAATATCACCGAGCGCGTGCCGCTGATCGTGGGTCGTAATCCGGAAAACGAACGTTACCTCTCGACCAAAGCGGCCAAAATGGGCCACCTGCTCGATAAGTAATTTTTTCAGGATATGACAGAAATATTAAGGGCACCTTAACGGTGCCCTTTTTCATGGATTTTCGGCAGATAACAAATTCAGAGCATTTTGCGGATCACATAATGCAGAATGCCGCCGTTCTGGAAATACGTCAGCTCGTTGCCCGTATCAATACGGCAGCGCGCGTTCACCGTTTCCGTATGCCCGTCGGCAAAGGTGATGTGTACCGCGACGTCCTGCCCCGGCGTCAGGGTTTGCAAACCCCGGACGCTGATCTGCTCATCGCCGGTCAGTTTCAGCGTCTTGCGCGTCACGCCCTGCGGGAATTCCAGCGGTAAAATCCCCATGCCGATCAGGTTTGAGCGGTGAATACGTTCGAAGGATTCCGCAATCACCACGCGAACACCCAGCAAACGCGGCCCTTTCGCCGCCCAGTCACGGCTCGACCCGGAACCGTACTCTTTACCGGCAATCACTGCCGTTGGCACGCTTTCATGCTGATAGCGCATCGCCGCATCGTAAATCGCCAGCTGATCCTGCGACGGAATATGGCGGGTAAATCCGCCCTCCACGCCCGGCACCATTTCGTTTTTAATACGGATATTGGCGAATGTCCCGCGCATCATCACTTCATGATTACCGCGCCGCGAACCGTAGGAGTTAAATGCCTTCGGCTCTACACCGTGCTGTTTCAGATATAACCCCGCCGGGCTTTCGGCTTTGATATTCCCGGCAGGCGAGATGTGGTCGGTGGTCACGGAGTCCGCCAGAATCGCCAGAATACGGGCATCGTTGATGTCTTCCAGCGCATCCGGTTCCGCTTTCATGTCGCTGAAGAACGGCGGATGCCGGATGTAGGTGGAATCTTCCTGCCAGGTGTAGGTCGGCGTGCCTTCAACCTGAATCGCCTGCCAGCTGGCGTCACCGTTAAACACTTCCGCATATTCTTTATGGAACATCGCGGTGGTGACCTGCCCGACCGCATGAGCAATTTCTGCCGCCGACGGCCAGATATCTTTCAGATACACCGGTTTGCCATCCGCATCTTCCCCCAGCGGATCGTGGGTCAGATTGACGTTCATATTCCCGGCCAGCGCGTACGCCACCACCAGCGGCGGAGACGCCAGCCAGTTGGTTTTGATCAGCGGATGAATGCGCCCTTCGAAGTTCCGGTTGCCGGAAAGCACCGCGCCAACGGTTAAATCCCCGGATTTAATGGCGGATTCAATCGGTTCCGGCAGCGGCCCGGAGTTACCGATACAGGTAGTACAGCCGTAGCCCACCAGATTGAAGCCGAGCTGTTCAAGATATGGCATCAGACCGGCAGCATTCAGATAATCGGTCACCACTTTGGAACCCGGCGCCAGCGAGGTTTTCACCCACGGTTTGCGGGTCAGCCCTTTTTCAGCGGCATTCTTCGCCAGCAAACCGGCCGCCATCAGCACGCTGGGGTTTGACGTATTGGTACAGGACGTAATGGCGGCAATCACCACCGCGCCGGTCGTGAGCGCGTAATGCTGCCCTTCCAGCGTGAAGGTTTCCTTGTCGCTGCGCCCCGGTTTACTGTTTCCCAGTTCCAGTTCAGTGGCTGCTTTAAACGCTTTCGGCACATCCGGCAGCGCCACGCGATCCTGCGGACGTTTCGGGCCAGCCAGACTCGGTTCAACGCTCCCCATATCCAGCGACAGCGTACTGGTGAATACCGGCTCGTCGCCTGCATTACGCCATAATCCCTGCGCCTGCGAATAAGCTTTGACCAGTTCGATCTGCTCGTCGCTGCGGCCGCTCAGTTTCATGTAACCGAGCGTGACGTCATCCACCGGGAAGAACCCGCAGGTGGCACCGAATTCCGGTGACATATTGGCGATCGTGGCGCGGTCGGCCAGCGGTAAATCCGCCAGCCCGTCGCCGTAGAATTCAACAAATTTGCCGACCACGCCGTGCTTACGCAGCATCTGCGTGACGGTTAACACCAGATCGGTTGCGGTGATGCCTTCGCGCAATTTGCCGGTCAGTTTGAAGCCAACAACGTCGGGGATCAGCATGGAAACCGGCTGGCCTAGCATCGCCGCTTCCGCTTCAATCCCGCCGCAGCCCCAGCCCAGGATCCCCAGACCGTTAATCATGGTGGTGTGCGAATCGGTGCCGACCAGCGTGTCCGGGTAGGCGACCGTTTTACCGTTCTGCTCTTCGTACCACACGGTCTGCCCGAGATACTCCAGGTTAACCTGATGGCAAATCCCGGTGCCCGGCGGCACAACGCGGAAGCGGTTGAAGGCTTTCTGGCCCCAGCGGAGGAACTGATAGCGTTCGTTGTTGCGTTCCATTTCCAGCCGGACGTTTTCATCAAACGCTTCGTCATCACCAAATTCATCTACCGTCACCGAGTGGTCGATAACCAGATCGACAGGCGATAACGGGTTCACCTGGTCGACATTCCCCCCGAGACGTTTTACCGCCTGTCGCATGGCGGCTAAATCCACCACCGCCGGTACGCCGGTAAAATCCTGCATCAGGACGCGCGCAGGCCGGTAAGCAATTTCACGATCGGCGTGGCCGGTTTTCTGCCAGCCGACCAGTTCGCGCAAATCACTTTCCGTTACGGTGTCGCCATCCACGTGGCGCAGTAAATTTTCGAGTAAAACTTTGAGGGATTTTGGCAGGCGCTGGAGATCACCCAGCGTTTGGGCTGCGAGCGGCAGGCTGTAGTAATGAAACTCCTTGTTCTGGACTGCCAGTTTATCCAGACTTTTCTCACGAATATCGGACGACATAGCTTCTCCTTTTACTGCTCATTTCTCGCGCCTGCGTGGCTATCCGGGAATAACCCGCAAGCTTATAAGTGCATAGTTAAACATAACACAAAATTCAATTAACATTTTCATAACAACACGAAGTGTTCATCAGGCAAAAAAAATCCCGCGGCATCGTAAGACGTCGCGGGACGGAGATTTTCAGCAGCGCGTGACGGTTTATTTCACCGGCAACTTAATGTCTTTGAACATCTCTTCGATATCTTCATTCGAGCGCAGGGAAATGGCGGTGTCCACCACGTCGCGCGTCAGATGTGGCGCAAAACGCTGGATAAAATCGTACATGTAGCTGCGCAGGAAAGTGCTGCGGCGGAAACCGATTTTGGTGGTGCTGTACGTGAAGATATCACGCGCATCGACCGTCACCAGATCCGGATCCTGAATCGGATCGACGGCCATGCTGGCGATAACGCCGACGCCTAAGCCAAGACGGACGTAGGTTTTGATCACGTCAGCATCGGTGGCGGTAAAGACGATACGCGGCGTCAGCCCGGCGCGGTTAAACGCGGTGTCCAGCTCAGAACGGCCTGTGAACCCGAAGGTGTAGGTGACAATCGGATACGCCGCTAACTCTTCGATGGTGACTTTATCTTTGCCCGCCAGCGGATGATCCGGCTGAACCACAACCGCACGGTTCCAGTGGTAGCAAGGCAGCATAATCAGGTCGTCGTAAAGATGCAGTGCTTCGGTGGCAATCGCGAAATCAGCATTACCTTTCGAGACCGCTTCGGCGATTTGCGTTGGCGAACCCTGATGCATGTGCAGTGAAACGCGCGGGTAGCGCTCGATGAAACCTTTAATGACGTTTGGCAGTGCGTAACGTGCCTGAGTGTGTGTCGTGGCGACGTAAAGCGACCCTTTATCGGGATACGTGTGCTCGCCCGCGACGGCTTTAATGGCGTCAACTTTCGACAGCACTTCGCGCGCGATGCGGATAATTTCCTGCCCGGCGGGCGTGACCTGCGTCAGATGTTTACCGCTGCGGGAGAAAATCTGGATACCCAGCTCATCTTCGAGCATGCGCACCTGCTTACTGATCCCTGGCTGCGACGTGTACAGGCCTTCTGCCGTCGAACTGACGTTCAGATTGTGATTAACAACCTCTACGATGTAGCGCAGTTGCTGCAATTTCATATCTCATACCACCCTGGTTTCAAACCCTGTCACCATCCCTGTTCACCCGCTGGCTGAACAGACTGGAAATGATTTTTATTGAATGCCCGAAGTCTGTATTGCGTCGTCTTATGTCACAGACGCATTAGCTTATTACAAATGTGAATAAAAACAAATTTTATATAACAATTATATCAAGAAATGACACATTGTATAGCCAGATAACATAAGGATTACAGCAGGCAGTACTGCCCTGAGAAGATATTCGCGAAGAACTTGTCGATGATAGATCTTAATGCAATAAAAAAACCAGCCCGAAGGACTGGTTTTTTACAATCGAATAACAATGGGTTCCGGCTAAATAATACTATTTCTTACCTTCGACCCATTTACCGTCGACATAAAATGCCGTCCAGCCAGTGGCTTTGCCATCTTTTTCTGAAGACACGTACTGCTGCTTCGTTTTACGGCTGAAACGCACCATCGATTTATTGCCTTCCGGGTCAGCAACTGGCGCATCGGCCAGATAGCTCAGTTTTTCCGGCAGACGATCTTTAAAGCGCTTCAGTTCTTCCACCAGCGGCGCACGGGTTTCGCGCGATTTAGGGAAAGTATTGGCCGCCAGGAAAACACCCGCCGCGCCATCACGTAAAACGAAATAGGCGTCAGACTTTTCACATTGCAGCTCCGGCAAGGGAACCGGATCTTCTTTCGGCGGCGCAACGTCACCGTTACGCAGGATCTTACGGGTATTTTTACACTCGTCGTTGGTACAGCCCATGTACTTACCGAAACGCCCCATTTTCAGGTGCATTTCAGAACCACATTTCTCACACTCAACGATCGGGCCGTCATACCCCTTGATACGGAATTCGCCTTCTTCGATTTCGTAGCCGTCACATTCCGGGTTGTTACCGCAGACATGCAATTTGCGCTGGTTGTCGATCAGGTAGCTGTCCATCGCCGTGCCGCATTTGCCGCAACGACGTTTGGCGCGCAGCGCATTGGCTTCCGCTTCATCACCTTCAAGGATGTTCAGAACTTCAGCATCTGCAATCAGGTTGATGGTGGTTTTGCAGCGCTCTTTCGGCGGCAACGCATAACCGGAACACCCGAGGAACACACCGGTGCTGGCGGTACGGATACCCATCGGGCGGCTGCACGTCGGGCATTCGATGCTGGTCAGTACCATCTGATTCGGGCGCATACCGCCTTCTTCAGGGTCTTTCTCGGCGGTTTCAAGCTGCTTGCTGAATTCGGTGAAGAACTCATCCAGAACCGCTTTCCATTCCGCTTTATTGTTCGCGACCTGATCCAGCCCGTCTTCCATACGCGCGGTGAAATCGTAGTTCATCAGTTCGCGGAAATTATCTTCCAGACGATCGGTGACGATTTCACCCATTTTTTCCGCATAGAAACGGCGGTTTTCAACGTGAACGTAACCACGATCCTGAATGGTCGAAATGATCGACGCATAGGTAGACGGACGGCCAATGCCACGTTTTTCCAGCTCTTTCACCAGTGACGCTTCGCTAAAACGCGCAGGCGGTTTGGTGAAGTGCTGGGTTGGCAGCAGCTGTTGCAGTTCGAGTTCGGTGCCGACTTCAATGGCTGGCAGCGTTCTGTCTTCGTCGCCTTTACGCAACGCTGGCATGACTTTCGTCCAGCCATCGAAACGCAGCGTACGGCCTTTAGCGCGCAGGGAATAATCGCCCGCTTTCACCGTCAACGTGGTGGAATCGTACTGCGCCGGTGTCATCTGGCAGGCCACAAACTGGCGCCAGATCAGCTGGTACAGACGCTGCGCATCCGCTTCCATATCCTTGAGCTGCTCAGAAACCACGGCAACGTCAGAAGGACGGATCGCTTCGTGCGCTTCCTGAGAATTCTCTTTGTTGCTGTACTGCAACGGCGCTTTCGGCAGGTATTTATCGCCAAAGTTTGTGCCGATGTAGCCGCGAACCATTTCTACCGCGTCCTGGCTCAGGTTGGTGGAGTCAGTACGCATGTAGGTGATATGACCGGCTTCGTAGAGACGCTGCGCCATCATCATGGTTTTCTTCACGCCAAAGCTCAGACGCGTGCTTGCCGCCTGCTGCAACGTGGAGGTAATAAAAGGAGCGCCCGGTTTGCTGCTGGTCGGCTTATCTTCACGATCCACCACCTGATAACGCGCTTTTTCAAGCAACGAAACAGCGGCGTGGGTTTGCTCTTTATTGACCGGTTTGAACGGTTTATCGAGGTGATGTGTCACTTCCATTTGCAGGGCGGTTTCTTTCTTCGCCAGCAAATCAGCGTGCAGCTCCCAGTATTCTTCCGGCACGAACGCTTTGATTTCTTTTTCGCGCTCAACCACCAGACGAACCGCTACGGACTGAACACGGCCAGCGGATAAACCACGGGCAATTTTCTTCCACAGCAACGGGGAAACCATGTAACCCACCACGCGGTCCATAAAGCGACGCGCCTGCTGAGCATTAACACGATCAATATTCAGCTCGCCCGGTTCTTTAAACGCATTCTGAATCGCGTTTTTGGTAATTTCGTTAAATACGACGCGGCTGAAACGTTTGTCATCACCGCCAATCACTTCCCGCAAATGCCAGGCAATCGCCTCTCCTTCGCGGTCAAGGTCGGTTGCGAGATAGATGTGGTCAGCTTTTTCCGCTAACGCTTTTAACTCAGCAACGACTTTTTCTTTACCGGGAAGTATTTCGTATTGCGCTTCCCAACCATGATACGGATCGACGCCCATGCGATTGACCAGCGCGGTTTTCTCATCCTTTTTTACTTTTTTCTTTGTTTTTTCTTCGGTTGAGTTGGCGGTCTTTTTAGCAGCGGATCCACTGGTTGGTAAATCACGGATATGACCGACGCTGGACTTAACCACGTAGTCATTTCCTAAATATTTATTAATCGTTTTGGCTTTTGCCGGGGACTCAACTATTACGAGAGCTTTACCCATAATTACCTTTACCTGAATGATTCTTCATCATCTGAAGAAGATTTTGTCTAGTTATGCCGCGGCACAATATCACGTCTTTTTTTATATTGCGGCAGTGAGTCAGAACGTCAACTCATTTCTTTAAAAGAAAGAGCAAACTGACTTCCAGAGGTTCAAAACACTGATTCTGCGAGGGATTAACCAGACAGGGTTCAGCAGAATGTGCTTTTTCCTATGTCAAATAATGACCAAGCGTAAACAAAACATTCCACCTGAAGCCACAAAATCCCACACTCTACCTGATTAAAATCGTCACGCAAACTAATTAACACGGAAACGCCCTTTTCGCCAATGTGTTCAATCTTTTCGGCGAATCGTTCAAATAATAACCATAACGTAAAGCCATTACCCACAGCCGATTTGCGGTTTTAACAACGTCAGGATTACAATAACGTCAGCAATTATAGTGGGGAGTAAATATCATGCACGAAAATACATCGGCAATAAGTCGCGAAGCTTTACTGGCAGAGGCGAATAAGGTTATCCGTGAGCACGATGAGTATCTTAGCGGAATGGCTGCGACAGAAGTTGAACAGAAAGGCAATGTGCTGGTTTTCCGCGGTGAATTCTTCATGGATGAAAACGGTTTACCGACCCGAAAAACCACCGCGGTATTTAATATGTTTAAACACCTGGCCCATCTTTTTTCAGAAAAATACCATCTCGAAGATTGAGATAAAAAATCCGCTATAAATGAAAGCGCAACCGGTTAGCTTTCTCAGTAAACCGAGCCGATAAAAAAAGGGACCGAAGTCCCTTTTTCTTTGTGCTTTTAATGAGGCAAACCGTTTACAGCAACGGCTTCTGACTGCGCTGCAACCAGCGCAGGAACAGACGGTCAGCGCTTTCCGCCGCGCTGCCGGTGAATCTGTCCATCATGCGTTTACGGCGGGCATAACGCACCGCAATCACTTCATGATTTTTCATTTCAGCAATCAGTAAATCATCGCTTGTGCCGATGGCATCAATCAGCCCATTTTCACGCGCCTGCGTACCAAACCAGTGTTCACCGGTTGCCACGGTATCGATATCCAGTGAAGGACGATTCTGATGCACAAATTCCTTGAACAGCACGTGCGTTTCGTTGAGATCTTCGCGGAATTTCTCGCGCCCTTCTTCGGTGTTTTCACCGAGCAGCGTCAGGGTGCGTTTGAATTCTCCCGCCGTATGCAGTTCGATATCAATATCGTTCTTTTTCAATAAGCGGTTGAAGTTAGGGATCTGCGCAACGACGCCAATTGAACCGATAATGGCAAACGGTGCGGCGACAATGCGGTCAGCTACGCAGGCCATCATATATCCTCCGCTGGCGGCGACTTTATCTACCGCTACCGTCAGGCGGATCCCGCTCTGGCGCAGACGAACCAGCTGCGAAGCGGCCAGACCGTAACCGTGAACCACGCCGCCCGGGCTTTCCAGGCGCAACAGCACTTCGTCTTCCGGCGTGGCCACCGCAAGCACGGCTGAAATTTCTTCGCGCAGCGAAGTCACTTCATGCGCGTCCATACTGCCTTTGAAATCGAGAACATACAGGCAAGGTTTAGATTTGGTTCCCCCTGCTTTTGCCTGTAATTTTTTCTGTTTCGCTTCCGCTTTATCCTTTTTCTTCAATTCTTTACTGCGGATTTTCAGCTCCGCAGGACTCAGACGCGCGCTGCGCATTTCACGCTGCATTTCGCGGTACTGCTCCCCTAAATCGACCAGCTGCAACTCACCTTTTCCGTGAGATTTGCGATGACGAAGGCCAACCACCAATACCACCAGCGCACCAATGGCGATCACTACGGTCACTACTTTGGCCAAAAACAGCCCATAAAGAGAAAGTAAATCCACACAAACCGCCTTTTCGATGTGGTAATAAAACCGTTATGAAAGATGCTGAACATTCTAGACAATCGGCGCCGCGTCGTCTTGTTCGAAGATGACATCATGCCAGAGACTAAAAGTGAGTGCGCCATTGTTCCAATTTTGTTACAAAAGAGCTGTCTGTTTTTGGGTTAATTATTGAAACTCCAGCCCATTTAAGGCATATAACCGGTGATCAATTCCGAAACACCCCAAATTCACGCCAAAATGTCGGGCTCCGGTCGAGCGCAACTTCTCCCGTTCCCGGCATTTTTGATACTCAGCGCCCCTGATGTGAAGACGGCCATCGCCGCCACATCGCGCCCCGAACTATGAGGACTGCCCATGCATTACCATCCGAAATCTGACCTGCTCAACAACCGCATTATTCTGATCACCGGCGCAGGTGACGGCATCGGGCGCGAAGCGGCGCTGACCTACGCCCGCTTTGGCGCGCAGGTCATTTTACTCGGACGCACCGAAAGCAAACTGGCCAGCGTTCAGCAGGAAATTGCCGCGAAAAACCTGCGTCCTGCGTTCATTTATGCGCTCGATTTACTGACCGCCAGCGAGCAGGATTGCCAGCGCGTCGCCAGCCAGATTGCCGGATGGGTGCCGCATCTCGACGGCGTTTTACATAATGCCGGGCTGCTGACGGAGATTACGCCGATGGCCGAAATCAGATTGCAGGACTGGATGAACGTGATGCAGGTGAACGTCAACGCGACGTTTATGCTGACGCAGGCCTTGCTGCCGCTGCTGCTCAAACCGGCCAGCGCGTCGCTGGTGTTCACAACGTCCAGCGTCGGGCGCGAAGGCCGCAGCGGCTGGGGCGCGTACGCGGTATCGAAATTCGCCACCGAAGGCATGATGCAGGTGCTGGCCGAAGAACATAAACACACTGGTCTGCGGGTGAACTGCATTAATCCGGGCGGAACCCGCACCGGCATGCGCGCGTCGGCGTTCCCTGATGAAAACAAAGATAAACTCAAAACACCGGCTGACATCATGCCGCTGTATCTCTACCTGATGGGCGATGACAGCCGTCGTAAAACCGGTATCAGTTTTGATGCCCAGCCGGGCCGTAAAGCCGGTCCGGCCGAATAACGGAGCCGAACATGACTGAAGATCGCCACAAGCAGCGCCAGCAAAAGCTGAAAGAACAGGTTGATGCGCGCATTGACGCGGCAAAAGAGCAGCGCGGTATTTTGATTGTGTTTACCGGCAACGGCAAAGGCAAAACCACTGCCGCTTTCGGGACAGTAACCCGCGCCGTCGGGCACGGAATGCGCGCGGCGGTGATCCAGTTTATTAAAGGCGAATGGCCGAACGGCGAGAAAAATCTGCTGGAACCGCATGGCGTCGAATTTCAGGTGATGGCGACCGGTTTCACCTGGGAAACACAAAATAAAGAAACAGACACCGCCGCCTGTCAGGCCGTCTGGCAGCATGGAAAACGCATGCTGGCCGATGCCACGTTAGATCTCGTCGTGCTCGATGAACTGACGTATATGGTCAGTTTCGGCTATCTGGATTTGCAGGAAGTGGTTGATGCGCTTAATGCCCGTCCGGCGCACCAGACGGTGATTATCACCGGCCGCGGCTGCCATCGGGATCTGCTGGAGCTGGCCGATACCGTCAGCGAACTGCGTCCGGTGAAGCATGCTTTTGATGCGGGCATTATGGCGCAGCAGGGCATTGACTGGTAACACCCTGCTTTGCTTTTAAACGTAAGCGTTAAAACTTAAGTTTCAGAGCGTTATCTGACACTCCGCCAGTGTCGCCATTTCATTATGAACAGCGCAGGCAGCATCAATCAGCGGTAACGCCAGCGCGGCACCGCTGCCCTCGCCCAGACGCAAACTCAGATCAAAATAAGGCTGCAAACCCAGCGCCTCAAGGGCAATTGTCGCGCCCTGCTCCGCCGAAAGATGTGACGGAATAAGATACGGTTTCAGCGCCGGTGCCATCTGACAGGCCGCCAGTGCCGACGCGTAAGACAGGAAACCGTCCAGCACCACCGGAATTCCCGCCGCCGCCGCACCGATCATTGCGCCCGCCATACCGACAAGCTCGAACCCGCCGACTTTCGCCATCACATCCAGCGCATCCGCAGCATCCGGCTGATTCACCGCAATGGCTTTTTCCACCACGCTGATTTTATGGGCCAACCGCTCCGGCGGAAGATTAGCGCCCAGCCCGACCGTTTGCGCAGGGGCTGCGCCGGTGAGCACCGCCACCATCGCCGCCGCGGGCGTGGTGTTTGCCATGCCCAGCTCACCGACCGCCAGCAGAGATAACCCGCTTGCCGCTTTTGCAATCACACGCTCTGCGCTCCAGATCAGCAGCGATTCCGCCTGCTCACGGGTCATCGCCGGGCCGGTCGCAATATTGCCGGTGCCTTGCGCGACTTTGTGGTTCAGCGTGCCGGGAATGTCCGGGCCGAGTATCCCGCAGTCGACCAGCGTCACCTGCGCACCGGCGTTACGCGCCAGCACGGAAACACCGGCTTTTCCCTGCACAATATTCACCGCCTGAATTGCGGTGACGACCTGCGGCGAAGGCGTTACGCCTTCGTGCCATACGCCGTGATCGGCGGCCATCACCAGAATTTCTTTGCTGGGGAATTTCAGTGGTGCTTTACCGCGAATCGACGCCAGCTGAACGGCCAGTTGTTCCAGACGCCCGAGACTGCCCAGCGGTTTAACCAGGCTGTCCAGACGCTCTGCGGCAGCCCGTGCGGCCTCTGCGTCGGGTTCAGCAATCTGACGGATGATATTTGCCAGCGAAGCCATCGGTGTTCCTTATCGTGATTAAAAAGTTAAATACCGCTGTCGTTGAAACGTTGGATAACACAGGCGCCCGGGCTTAAATCGATTTCGCACAGGCAGCCTTGTTTAAACGGAAAGCGCCACATGTCAGCGGGCGCGAGTTTGAGCATCATCGCCAGCAGCAGGCTGAGCGACCCCTGATGCGCCACAATAGCCACGCGGTTTCCCTGCGGACGCAGGTGAATTTGCTGCAACGCCTGACGGATCCGCCCGGTGAATTCAGTGAAGGATTCGCCCTGAGGCACTGCCGCTTTTTGCCAGTCCTGACACCACTGCTGATAACCTTCTGCCTCCGAGGCCTCCAGCTCTTTGTGATGGCGCATTTCCCATTCGCCGAATCCCATTTCCCGGAGAAGAGGCTGGCTTTCTACAGCGATTTCGCGCCCTTTAACGATAAATTCTGCCGTGGCCAGGCTGCGCCGCATGCCGGAGTGGATCACGCAATCAAGCGGTGTTTGCGCCAGCTGGCGGGCGACGTGCTGCGCCTGGGTTTCGCCCTGCGCGGTCAGTGCGATATCGCTGCTGCCGCAGAAAACGCCGTCAACGTTTGCCTGAGTTTGTCCGTGTCGTATCAGATACAGTTTCATTTATTTTTTCCGGATCTCAGTGCCATAAAAGTAAGAACAGAAAAACCAGTTCGCTTAATTCGCAGGCCGCGCCTAACGTGTCACCGGTTTGTCCGCCTATGCGGCTGGCGACAAAGCGGCGGAAGGCAAAGGTAAAGCACAGCGTCACCAGCAGGGCAAACAGCGTGGAGAAACCGGCGATAAACAAAACCAGCGCAGCCATCAGCAGCAGCGTCGCATAAAAGCGCCCTTCGCTGATTTTGCCGATAAACAGGTTGCCCATGCCCGATTCCCGCGCGTAAGACTGCCTGAACATCATGACGGACATCATTCCCCGCCCGATAACCGGCGTTACGACCAGCACTGCAAACACTGCCAGCCCGTCGGCGCTTAACTGATAAATCAGCGTCGCGCGCAGCAAAATAGCGACAATCAGTGCCAGTGCGCCGTTGGTGCCAATGCGGCTGTCGCGCATAATCTCCAGAATGCGCTCCCGGCTGCGTACCGAAAACAACCCGTCGCAGGTGTCCGCCAGCCCGTCAAGGTGCAGTGCGCCGGTCAGCATAATGTGAGCGATAACCGCGGCAACCGCCGCCGGAAATGCGCCAACGTGCGGAACCAGAATCCCCCAGACCAGCGCAGAAAGCAGGCCGACTACCAGCCCGACGAATGGGAAACACACAATCCCGCGCGGGTAATCTTTCATTTCAACACCGTCACACCAGCGTTCTTTTACCGGTATGCGGGTGAGGAACTGCAACGTCGCGAGAAACAGACGCCATGTCATCATCGTAATATCCTTTTTACGCAGAAGTTTTTACCGGCACCGGGATCCCGGAAACCACCAGATATACGTCATCCGCCGCAGCCGCCAGTTGCTGGTTCACCCGCCCGGCGATGTCACGAAAGCGCCGCGACAACAGGTTATCCGGCACAATCCCCATACCGACTTCATTGGTGACGATAATCACTTCCGTTTCACAATGCTGCGCGGCGTCCGCCAGTCCAGTGATTTGCGCCAGAATATGCTGTTCGATGGCGGTGAAATCCATGGCTTCCGGCTCAGATTCACCGGCCATATCAAACAGCAGATTTGTGATCAGCGTTGTGATGCATTCAATCACGATCGTCGGGAATTCAGTCTGCTTCAGGCGCACAACGTCGCCTAAATCACGGTGACTTTCAAACGTGTGCCAGTGCGCCGGACGCTGCTGCTGGTGGAAGCGGATCCGCTCGGCCATTTCCGCATCCGTCACCGCTGACGTGGCGATATACAACACGTCTCCGCCCCGCTTTTCTGCGATCTGTTCAGCAAAACGACTTTTACCGCTGCGCGCACCGCCGGTAATCAGCATCATAATCGGCTCCCTTTGGATTGAGCGAACAATCATGTTTCGCCCTGATTTTTGTGCAAAAAAAACCGCAGCCGGTGAGAGCTGCGGTTTATGAGCATAACGGTTAGCCTTTCGCTTGTCAGCGATTAACCCCGTTTAGCCGGTCCGGTGGTACGACGTGCCGGAGCCACAGACGTGTGGCGCTTCACGGCGCGACGGATCTGGTTGGCTTTAACACGACGACGATCGCGCTCAACCGGCAGTTTGCTGACGGTTTCTTCGGTCATATCGACCAGTATGCGCAGATAGTTGATGTCCGGCAGATCCAGCTCTTTATAGCCGCCGCGAGGCAGGCCTTTAGGCAGGTTCAGGTCACCGTAACGCACGCGGATCAGACGGCTCACCTGAACGCCAACGGCTTCCCACAGACGGCGAACTTCGCGGTTACGCCCTTCTGTCAGGGTCACGTTGTACCACTGATTCAGGCCTTCGCCGCCCTGGAATTTGATGGAGCGGAAAGCGGCAGGGCCGTCTTCCAGCTGAACGCCACGGCTCAGTTGTTTGATTTTTTCATCATCAACCTGACCGAATACACGTACCGCATACTCACGTTCCACTTCACGGCTCGGGTGCATCAGGCGGTTAGCCAGTTCACCGTCGGTGGTGAATAACAACAGACCGGAGGTGTTAACGTCCAGACGACCCACGGCAATCCAGCGTGAACCGCGCATTTTCGGCAAACGGTCAAAGACGGTCGGACGCCCTTCCGGATCACTGCGCGTACACAGTTCGCCTTCCGGTTTGTAGTACGCCAGCACGCGGCAGACGGTGTCTTGAGACTCCATCACCGACAGGATGTGGCCGTCGAGACGGATTTTTGTCCCGCCGGTGACTTCAACACGATCGCCCAGCGTTGAGATTTTACCGTCAACGCTGACGCGGCCAGCCTGGATCATCGCTTCAACTTCACGACGTGAACCGTGGCCCGCACGCGCGAGAACTTTTTGCAGTTTTTCAGTTTGCCCTTCGGTGCTGTCCAGCGCATTTTTCGGCTTCTGGTACTTCACTTCTTCTTCGTCACCGTTTTCATCAAACAGTGCTTCAGCTTTAGGCTTGGTGCCACGTGGTTTCAGCGGACGCTTTTTATCATCACGCGCGTTGTCCGGACGTGCCGGTTTGCCCATGCGGGGTTTTTCAATGCGGGAATCAGAACGTGAATCGCTGCGACCTGCGTCAGCACGCGGTTTATCGGTACGCGGTTTGTCAGAACGTGGCTTATCGGTACGTGGCTTTTCACCACGCTTTTCAGCCCGCGACGGTTCCGGACGGCTTTTCGCTGCGCCGGAATTTCTGCCGCTTTTAGGCTTGTCACCAGACGAACGTGCCGGTTTGGATTTGTCGCTGGTGTGCTTCTGGGAATTATACTTCTCGCTCATTGAGCAGCCTCATTTGTCGCCTTCACAGGCGTCGGGGGGAGCCGGCAGCACAATGTGACCCATTGTCTGCCCGCCAAAATTCGTTTATTGCGCTTTAATACAACGACTTACAAAAAAGTCAGCCCGCCATTATACACATTTATCCGCAATTTGTATCCTGCTAAGGGATTTGCGGGCTGATTATTTTTCAAACAAGCAGTTACCGGAACGGCGTGGGATCGCCCGCGCCTTCGCGGACCACTTCCGGCGATGACTCGGTCAGATCGATGACCGTGGTCGGCTGCTGGCCCAGCGAACCGCCGTCAATGACCAGATCGACCAGTTTGCCCAGGTGATCTTTGATGTCTTCCGGATCAGACTCCGCAAAGTCATTGCCCGGCAGCATCAGCGTGGTGGACATCAGCGGCTCGCCCAGCGCGTCGAGCAGTGCAATTGCAATCGGGTTGGACGGCACGCGTAAACCGATCGTCTTACGCTTTTCGCTCATCAGACGGCGCGGCACTTCTTTCGTCGCTTTCAGAATAAACGTGTAGTTACCCGGCGTATTATTTTTGATCAGACGGAAAGCTGAGTTATCCACGTACGCGTATGTGGAAAGCTCAGACAAATCGCGGCAGACCAGCGTGAAGTTGTGGTTACCGTCCAGCTGACGGATACGGCAAATGCGCTCCATCGCGTTCTTTTCTTCCAGGCGACAGCCCAGCGCGTAGCCCGAATCGGTCGGGTAAACGATCACATTCCCTTTGCGCAGCAATTCAACCGCCTGACTGATCAGACGTGGCTGCGGATTTTCAGGATGAATATAGAAATATTGACTCATTGTTCCTCTCAATTCTTTTCAGGTCTGCCCTCTGTGACGTCAGCGTAAAAAATGACGTCATAAAGCAGGGTTCAGACCAGTTCAATTTCTGGCTTTTTTTCGGTGACCGGCCAGTTTTTCCACACCGGTTCCACACCTGCGGGAAGCCAAAGTTTGCGCCCCAGTTCAATCCACGAGCAGGGCTGATGGAAATCAGAACCTTGCGAAGCCAGCAGTTGATAATCGCGGGCAAAGGCCGCCAGCTGCGCGCGTTCGTTCGGCGCCTGCTGACACTGCGCGACTTCCATCGCATCACCGCCATGCTCAGAAAAATAGGCCAGCAGGCGTTTCAGCCATTTTGTCGACAGGTCATAACGTCCCGGATGCGCGACAACGGCCTGCCCGCCAGACTGATGAATAGCTTCAATAGATTGTTCTATTGTACACCACTGTGGCGGAACGTAGCCGGTCTTGCCTTTGGCGAGGTACTTTTTGAAGACCTGCGCGATGTTATCCGCCGCACCAAATTCAACCAGATACCGGGCAAAATGTGCGCGTGTGACCGCACCGCCCTGCGCCAGACGCAACGCTCCTTCCCACGCACCTTCGATGCGTGCTTTCGCCAACCGGCGACCCATTTCCTGCGCGCGCTGCTGGCGGAGTTCAGCCTGACTTTTCAGCAGACTCACCATCGCCGGATGTTCAGGGTCAATGCCTAATCCGACAATATGAATCTCATGGTTTTCCCACAGCGTCGAAATCTCAACGCCGTTCACCAGTTGCAGCGGAAGTTGCTTGCTGGCTATCGCCTGCGCTGCACGCGCCAGCCCTTCGATGCTGTCGTGATCGGTGATCGCCAGAACGCCAACCCGCATTTCAACGGCGCGGGCCACCAGCGCTTCGGGCGTTAAATAGCCGTCCGATGCGGTAGTGTGGCTGTGGAGATCGTAGATCCTGAATGCAGTGCCGGAAGTCTGATCGTCTGCTGAGGGTGAAGCTGTTGTTGGCGAAGTCATCGTCACGTCGGGGATTTAACCTGTTTCTGAATGCAGCACTTATCATAACGCGTTAGCGCTGTGCACGTTAGGGATGATTTCACCCGGTTTTTACGCACGGTTACGGTGCGATAACAATCTGACCGCACTAAAGGTGTGAAATCAGACAAATTGAGGGTTGACTTTGCCTTCATGAACTAGTTTACTAGTACGCAAGTTCACGGGATGATTCAGTAATGAACGGCGTGACAAACGAATTCAGAAAGTTTAGGTTTTAAGAACGCGCAGTTCTTATAAACACGAACTTTCCCAAACTTAAAAAGAGTGTCTGATGATGAAAACTCACATGATGGCGGTTCTCAGCTGGTGGCGTACTTCCCCTTGTCGGGCGGAGTAATCACGCATAGCTGTCATCAGACGCTGCAAGATTTCCGAAGCCCGCTTAACGCGGGCTTTTTTGTGGCCGTCTGTTTGAAAACGTTCAGAAAATTTCAGGAAGCAAAATGACTATTCAAAAACCACGTTTAGAATTGCTGACCGCACAAGGATGTTACCGCGGCGATCCAACGGCCATCTTTCATCAACTGTGCGGCGCGCGTCCGGCGACCCTGCTGCTGGAATCCTCAGAAGTCACCAGCAAGGAAAACCTGAAGAGCCTGTTGATTGTCGACAGCGCCCTGCGCATCACCGCGCTGGGTTCCCGGGTTTCCATTCAGGCACTGACACCGAACGGTGCGTCGTTGCTGCCGCTGATCGACAGCGCGCTGCCGTCTGAAATTCGCAATGACGTTCGCCCGAATGGCCGCGAACTGACTTTCCCGGCGATCGACCAGATGCAGGATGAAGATGCCCGTCTGCGTTCCCGCTCTGTTTTCGACGCCCTGCGCAGCATTCTGACTTCGGTGGAATCACCGGCACACGAGCGTGAAGCGATGTTCCTCGGCGGCCTGTTTGCTTATGACCTTGTTGCCGGTTTTGAAGATTTGCCGCAGTTAGCGTCCGACCAGCGTTGCCCGGATTTCTGCTTCTATCTGGCAGAAACCCTGCTGGTGCTCGACCACCAGAACCGCACCTGCCGTTTGCAGGCCAGCCTGTTTACGCCGTCTTCTGAGGAAAAACAGCGTCTGCATGAGCGTCTGGAACAGCTGCAACATCAGCTGCAATTGCCGCCACATAACATCCCGCACCAGAGCGTGCCGGAAATGCAGCTGAGCGTGAACCAGACCGATGAGGTTTTTGGTGCCGTGGTTGAGAAAATGAAAGTGGCGATCCGCGCCGGTGAAATCTTCCAGGTTGTGCCGTCACGCCGTTTCTCCCTGCCATGCCCTGCTCCGCTGGCGGCCTACGAAACGCTGAAAAACAACAACCCAAGTCCGTATATGTTCTTCATGCAGGACAACGATTTCACGCTGTTCGGCGCGTCACCGGAAAGCGCACTGAAATACGATGCAACTAACCGCCAGATTGAAATTTACCCGATTGCCGGTACCCGCCCGCGTGGTCGCCGTGCTGACGGCTCGCTGGATTTGGATCTCGACAGCCGCATCGAACTGGAAATGCGCACCGACCATAAAGAGCTGGCCGAGCATCTGATGCTGGTGGATTTAGCGCGTAACGATCTGGCGCGTATCTGCGAGCCGGGCAGCCGTTACGTCGCGGACCTGACCAAAGTTGACCGTTATTCCTTCGTGATGCATCTGGTGTCCCGCGTTGTTGGTACGCTGCGCGCCGATCTGGATGTGCTGCACGCTTATCAGGCCGTCATGAATATGGGCACGCTGACCGGCGCACCAAAAGTCCGCGCCATGCAGCTGATTTCAGCCTCTGAGCAAACCCGTCGAGGCAGTTACGGCGGCGCAGTGGGCTATTTCACCGCACACGGTGATCTGGACACCTGCATCGTCATCCGCTCCGCGTATGTGGAAGACGGCATTGCCACCGTTCAGGCGGGCGGCGGCGTGGTGCTCGATTCCGTTCCACAAGCCGAAGCTGACGAAACCCGTAATAAAGCCCGTGCCGTGCTGCGTGCCATCGCCACTGCCCACAATGCGAAAGAGGTATTTTAAGATGGCCGACATTTTACTCATCGATAACGTGGATTCCTTTACGTACAACCTGGTCGATCAGCTGCGTTCAAGCGGCCATAACGTGGTGATTTACCGCAATCAGATCCCGGCTGACGTGATTATCGAAAAACTCAGCCAGCTGGAAAAACCGGTGCTGGTGCTTTCTCCGGGCCCGGGTACACCGTCTGAAGCGGGCTGTATGCCGGAACTGCTGAAACGCTTGCGCGGTCAGTTACCGATTATCGGTATCTGTCTCGGACATCAGGCGATTGTGGAAACCTACGGCGGTTTCGTCGGTCAGGCAGGTGAAATCCTGCACGGTAAAGCCTCTTCTATTACGCATGACAACGAAGCGATGTTTGCGGGGATGAATAACCCGCTGCCGGTGGCGCGTTATCACTCGCTGGTCGGCAGTCAGATCCCGGAAGGGCTGACGGTTAACGCCCGTTACGGCGACATGGTGATGGCGGTGCGTCACGAAGAAGATCGCGTTTGCGGCTTCCAGTTCCATCCGGAATCCATTTTAACTTCACAGGGTGCGCGTCTGCTTGAGCAGACACTGGCCTGGGCTTTGGCGTAAGGAGAACTGTCATGAAAACGCAAACTATCCCCGGCATTCTCGAAAATCTGTATCAGGCTCAGGCGATGACACAGGAAGAAAGCCAGCAATTATTTACCGCCATCGTGAACGGTGAGCTGGAACCCGCGCAGTTAGCGGCGGCGCTGATCAGCATGAAGGTGCGCGGCGAGCAGCCCGCTGAAATCGCCGGTGCCGCAAAAGCGTTACTGGCACACGCCGAGCCGTTCCCGCGCCCTGATTACCCGTTCGCGGATATCGTCGGCACCGGCGGCGACGGCACCAACAGCATTAATATTTCCACCGCCAGCGCCTTTGTGGCGGCAGCCTGTGGTGCACGCGTGGCGAAACACGGCAACCGCAGCGTGTCCAGCCGTTCAGGTTCATCGGATTTACTGGCCGCTTTCGGCATTCGTCTGGATATGCCAGCGGAAGAGTCCCGCGCGGCGCTGGACGACTTGAATGTGTGCTTCCTGTTCGCACCGCAATATCACACCGGTTTCCGCCATGCGATGCCGGTGCGTAAAGCGCTGAAAACCCGCACGCTGTTCAACGTGCTTGGCCCGCTGATTAACCCGGCGCGTCCGCCGCTGGCACTGATTGGCGTGTACAGCCCGGAACTGGTGAAGCCGATTGCAGAAACCCTGCGCGCCCTCGGTTACGAGCGTGCGGCGGTGGTTCACGGCGGCGGAATGGATGAAGTGGCGATTCACTCGGCAACACAGGTTGCTGAACTGAAAGACGGCGAAATCACCACCTATGAAGTGACACCGCAGGACTTCGGGCTGGACAATTATCCGATCGAATCCCTGCTGGGCGGCGAGCCGGAAGAAAACCGTGACATTCTGGCACGCTTATTACAAGGTAAAGGTGATCCGGCCCATGAAGCCGCGGTAGCCGTCAATGTGGCGATGTTACTGCGTCTTTTCGGCCAGGAAGATTTGAAGCAAAACGCTCAACAGGCTTTAGATGTCATGCGCAGCGGTGAACCGTACCAGCGCGTGACTGCATTGGCAGCAAGAGGATAAGTGATGCAGCAGGAAACCGTGCTCCACAAGATTGTTCGCGATAAGGAAGTTTGGGTCGCGGAACGTAAAGAACAACAACCGCTGGCCAGCTTTCAGAACGAAATAACTCAAAGCCAGCGCAGTTTTTACGACGCGCTTCAGGGCGCAAGAACGGCTTTTATTCTTGAGTGCAAGCAGGCTTCTCCTTCCAAAGGAAAGATCCGCGAGAACTTTGATCCGGTAGAAATTGCCGGTGTTTACAAAAACTACGCATCGGCCATTTCCGTTCTGACGGACGAAAAATACTTCCAGGGCAGCTTTGATTTTCTGCCGCTGGTGAGCAAAACCGTCACGCAGCCGGTGCTGTGCAAAGACTTCATTATCGACCCGTATCAGATTCATCTGGCGCGCTTTTATCAGGCCGATGCCATTTTGCTGATGCTTTCCGTACTCAACGATGAACAATACGTGCAGCTCGCCGCCGTCGCACACAGCCTGAATATGGGCGTGCTCACCGAAGCCAGTAATGAAGAAGAGCTGGAACGTGCGGTGAATCTGAAAGCGAAAGTGGTCGGTATCAATAACCGTGATCTGCGCGATCTGTCGATTGACCTGAACCGTACGCGTGAACTGGCACCCCGCGTGCCGCACGGCGTGACGGTCATCAGCGAATCCGGCATTAATACCTACGGCCAGATCCGCGAACTCAGCCGTTTTGCCAACGGTTTCCTGATTGGCAGCGCGCTGATGTCAGAGCCAGACCTGAACACCGCCGTCAGCCGTGTGCTGCTTGGCGACAACAAAGTGTGCGGCCTGACCCGTGCGCAGGATGCGAAAGCCGCCCATGATGCCGGTGCGATTTACGGCGGACTAATTTTTGTCGACGCCTCTCCGCGTTTCGTGACGCAGCCGCAGGCGAAAGAAGTGCAAAACGGCGCACCGCTGAAATACGTCGGCGTATTCCGCGATACGCCACTGGCTGACGTCGCGCAAACCGCTCAGGCGCTGAATCTCACCGCCGTGCAACTTCATGGCGATGAAGATCAGGCGTATATCGACGCCCTGCGCAGCGAGCTGCCTTCTGCGGTGCAGATCTGGAAAGCGCTGAGCGTGAAAGACACGATGCCGGCACGCAATCTGAATCACGTTGACCGTTATGTTCTCGATAACGGTAAAGGTGGAACAGGGCATCGTTTCGACTGGAGCAAGCTGGCCGGGCAAGACCTGAGCAATGTTCTGCTGGCCGGTGGCCTGAGCGCAGATAATTGCGTCGAAGCCGCGCAACTTGGGTGTGCGGGTCTGGATTTCAATTCAGGCGTCGAGAGCGAACCGGGCATTAAAGATGCGGGTAAAATTACCGCCGTATTCCAGACATTGCGGGCTTATTAATTCCCCGCAGTGACGCAAAAATTGACAGACAGGATGGAATCACATGACTTTACTTAATCCCTATTTCGGCGAATTTGGCGGCCAGTACGTCCCGCAAATTCTGATGCCTGCGCTGGTGCAGCTGGAAGAAGCTTTTGTCAGCGCGCAGCGTGACCCGGCGTTTCAGGCTGAATTCATCGATTTACTGAAAAACTATGCAGGCCGCCCGACGGCGCTGACATTGTGTAAAAACCTGACCGCAGGCACTAAAACCAAGCTGTATCTCAAGCGTGAAGATCTGCTGCACGGTGGCGCACACAAAACAAACCAGGTGCTGGGTCAGGCGTTGCTGGCAAAGCGCATGGGCAAGACCGAAATCATCGCTGAAACCGGTGCCGGTCAGCACGGTGTGGCATCCGCTCTGGCCTGTGCCCTGCTCGGCCTGAAATGCCGGATTTATATGGGCGCGAAAGACATTGAACGCCAGTCACCGAACGTGTTCCGTATGCGTCTGATGGGCGCTGAAGTGATCCCGGTTCACAGCGGTTCTTCCACGCTGAAAGATGCCTGTAACGAGGCGCTGCGCGACTGGTCTGGCAGCTACGAAACCGCTCACTATATGCTGGGAACCGCTGCGGGCCCGCATCCGTATCCGACGATTGTGCGTGAATTCCAGCGCATGATTGGCGAAGAAACCAAAGCGCAAATGCAGGAACGCGAAGGCTGTCTGCCGGACGCCGTGATCGCCTGCGTCGGCGGTGGCTCTAACGCCATCGGCATGTTTGCTGATTTCATCGATGACACCAGCGTGAAGCTGATCGGTGTTGAACCGGGCGGGCTGGGTATCGAAACCGGGCAACACGGCGCGCCGCTTAAACACGGACACGTTGGTATCTATTTCGGGATGAAAGCCCCGATGATGCAAACCTCAGAAGGCCAGATTGAAGAATCTTATTCCATTTCTGCCGGTCTGGATTTCCCGTCTGTCGGGCCGCAGCATGCTTTCCTGAACAGCATCGGCCGCGCGGAATATGTGTCGATTACCGATGATGAAGCGCTGGACGCCTTTAAAGAATTGTCCCGCCATGAAGGGATTATTCCGGCACTGGAATCTTCACACGCGCTGGCTTATGCGCTGAAACTCATCAAGGAAACGCCAGAGAAAGAACAAATTCTGGTGGTGAATCTTTCTGGCCGCGGCGATAAAGATATTTTCACCGTACATGACATCCTGACTGCCCGGGGAGAAATTTAATGGAACGTTATCAGCAATTATTTAAGCGTCTGGAAAGCAAAAAAGAAGGTGCCTTTGTTCCCTTCGTGACGCTGGGCGATCCGGGCGTTGAACTGTCGCTCTCTATTATTGACACGCTGATTGAAGCCGGTGCCGACGCACTCGAGCTGGGCATTCCGTTCTCTGATCCGCTGGCCGATGGTCCGACGATTCAGAACGCCAACCTGCGCGCGTTTGCCGCCGGTGTGACGCCAACGCAATGCTTCAATATGCTGGCGCGCATTCGCGAAAAACATCCGGATATCCCGATTGGCCTGCTGATGTACGCCAACCTGGTGTTCCATAACGGCATTGAAACTTTCTACCAGCGTTGCGCTGAAGTGGGCGTAGACTCCGTACTGGTTGCCGACGTGCCGTTTGAAGAATCTGCCCCGTTCCGTGCGGCGGCGTTACGTCACGGCATCGCGCCGATCTTCATCTGCCCGCCGAATGCGTCAGACGATCTGCTGCGTGAGATTTCCTCTCATGGCCGCGGCTACACCTATTTGCTGTCACGCGCCGGTGTGACCGGGACGGAAAAACGCGCCCTGACACCGCTGAATCATCTGGTGGATAAACTGCGTGAATATAACGCAGCGCCGCCTTTGCAGGGCTTCGGTATTTCTGAACCTTCACAGGTGAAAGAAACGCTGGCCGCCGGTGCGGCGGGTGCGATTTCCGGTTCCGCGACGGTACGCATCATCGAGAATAATCAGCATCAGCCATCAGAAATGCTGGCTCAGCTTTCCCGTTTCGTCAGTGAAATGAAAGCCGCCACCCGCGCATAATCACAAGCGTTTCGGCGAACAGAACCTTATTCAATGCCTGACTAAGGTTCTGTTTCTTTTAAATTCTTACGTTTTTTTTCTCCATTCGATTTGTATAAACCCCGCCAATAATCCAAACTAAAATCACTCGGCAAATCAATAACAATACGGGTGCTCGAAGTATTGTTTGCCTGAGTCTGAATCGGGTGACTTTTGGTTTTATAACAAAGCATGGAGAGTTATTTATGAAGCTATTCAAGACATTGTCTGCTTTCTGCATTGCCGCTGTGGTCGTCATGGCCGTGGCTGCCTGCGCACCGACAAAAAAATCTGAAGGCACGGGTGGTTACATCGATGACACCGTAGTCACCACGAAAGTCAAATCCGCCCTGCTGGCCGATAAGACCATCAAATCACGGGAAATCAGCGTTGAGACCTTCAAAGGCCGCGTTCAGTTAAGTGGTTTCGTGACGTCAACGGCAGATGCAAACCGTGCGGTAGAAGTCACGCGTGGCGTGGCGGGTGTACGTTCCATCGAGAACGATATGCGACTGAAATAATCAGAGATCTTTCTGATGAAATGCGAAGAGGCGCCAGAGCGCCTCTTTTTTTATGCAACGTGACACGCAATATCAGAAACGATAGCCGACGCCAAACATAAAGACCCATGGATCAATCCGGGTGTTGATGTTTTGCTGCTCGCCACCCGCTTTGAATTTAACTTCTGTATCGATATCCATCCACCAGACGGACATGTTGATCAGCCAGTTATCATCCAGGTTATAATCCAGACCCGCCTGCGTGGCCACGCCCCAGGAATCTTTCACGCTCAGATCAGAAAGCCCGGCATCACGCCCGGTCTGGTTGAAATTCGTATCGTAGAACGTGGTGTAGTTGATACCCAAACCGAGGTACGGACGCAGTTTGTCACGCTTATCCCCGAAGTAGTATTGCGCCATCAATGACGGCGGTAACTGTTTAACTTCAGCGATTGTTCCGGTGCTATTCAGACCGACTTTATGCTGGAACGGCGTCGCAGCCAGCAGTTCCATCCCGATGTTGTCGGTGAACATGTAGCCGAGCGTCAAACCCATCTGCGTGTTGTTATTGATGTTAAAAGAACCCAGCCCCAGCACGTTGTCTGAACCTTCGGTTGGACGAACGGTTGCTGTCCCTACACGAACAATCACATCCCCTGCTTCATGTGCGCTCGCGATTGCCGGAAATGCCGCTGCTGCCACTAATGCCCAATATGCTGCTTTCATTGTCCCTTCCCTTTGTATGGTTTATTTATTGGCCGCGCGAATGATACCTACTCTTTGGTACGGTTTGATCAATGCGGGATCACATCTTTAAAACAATTTTCCAGAAATTGCATCTTTCTCAATCCGATCTAAATCTCTAAAAACAAAGGAATTGATCTGCATCAAAAACGAGGGGATTTTGCTGTTTCATGAAAGCCCGAAATTTCAGTTGCTAAAAAAAATGCCGCTGCGTAATTTGCATGAACCCTGTTGGTTTTGGTTTGGTGCCGTAAGGAGTCGGTAGCTTCCCAAGATGAGCGAAATTAATAATCCTTGTATGACCTGTGGCGCATGCTGCGCCTATTTCCGTGTTTCATTTTATTGGGCTGAATCTGAAGAGGCTGGCGGCGTTGTTCCGCAGGCACTGACAGAGCAAGTCACGCCTTTTTTGAGCTGCATGAAAGGCACCAACAGCAAGACGCCTCGCTGTGTGGCTCTGGAAGGGGAAGTGGGACAATCGGTTTCCTGTTCTGTTTACCTTAACCGCCCGACACCCTGCCGCGAGTTTGATCAGTCGGGGCTGAACGGTGTCGCCAATACGGCCTGCGATCGCGCACGTGCGCGTTACGGCCTGCCGCCGCTGGATGTGGATTTACCGATGATTGATGTCGGGGCTTTCACGCCAGTGCTGGCAGAGGTTCATCAGGCTGACTGACAGGAAGTCAGCGCAAAAGTATCGGCGGGGGCCTATTACAGGTTACAATCCCCGCCTTGTTATTTTTAGCTTGTGCCAAGGAGCGTCCATGTCTATCACGGCCAGTACGTTGTACCGTGACAGTTATAATTTTTCGCGTAATCAGCTGAGTAGCGTTTTCGCGCTTTCCCTGCTGGCCGCATTAATTACCGTCATATTGAGCTGGATTTTAAGCCCGTCAGCCGATCAGCTTGATGCTATCGGGCAACTTATGAACAACATGGCGGGCATGAGCGTCGCCGATATGATGGGTTTCATTGAACAACAGGTCACGCCGGAACAGCAAAGCGCCATTTTCCGCTACAGCATTGCGGCGCTGTTCTCAACGCTTGCCGGAAATGTGATTCTGGTTGGCGGGATCCTGACGCTGATCCAGCTGGTTTCACAGGGCGTGCGCGCCAGCGTAACCCAGGTGGTGACCGCTTCTTTGCCTGTGTTGCCGCGCTTAATCCTTTTGCTGTTCGTCTTCAGCGTGATGTTCCGTCTCGGTCTGGCACTGCTTTTCGTGCCTGCATTTCTGATTGCCATTGCCTGGTCAATGTCGCCAATCATCGCCTGTAAAGAGCAGGTCGGGATGTTTAAAGCCATGCGCCTGAGCACCCGTCTGGCCTTCAGCCATGTGCGCCTGGTTGCGCCGGGCGTTTTGATGTGGATTCTGGCGCAGGTGGTTCTGATGCTTTTCGTCGGCGCGTTAAGTGCGTTGAATCCGATGATAAGCGCGGTGATTTTCGGCGCGCTCAGCAATGTCATCACGGCATTTATCCTGATTTATCTGTTCCGTCTTTACATGAAATTACATGTTTAATAGTGACATAACTTTTTAAGGGGCGCTCCGGCGCCCTTTTCTTTTGTCCGGTAAATGATTCCGGTATAGTCATCACAAACATAAAACATGGAATGAAGTATGAAGCAGCTCCTCGATTTTCTTCCCCTGATTGTCTTTTTTGTGGTTTATAAGCTTTACGACATTTTTGTCGCATCAGGCGCGTTGATCGCTGCCACTGCGCTGGCGTTAGTCATCACCTGGGTGATGTATCGCAAAATTGAGAAAATGACGTTAATCACCTTCGCCATGGTGGCTGTTTTTGGCACCCTGACGCTGGTCTTCCATAATGATGAATTCATTAAATGGAAAGTCACCGTCATTTACGTTCTGTTCTCCGGCGCTTTACTGATAAGCCAGCTGGTTCTGAAAAAGCCTCTGATTCAGCGCATGTTGGGCAAAGAGCTGACGCTTCCCGACCACGTCTGGAATAAGCTGAATGTCAGCTGGGCGATTTTCTTCCTGCTGTGCGGTCTGGCAAATATCTACGTGGCTTTCTGGCTGCCACAGAATATCTGGGTTAACTTCAAAGTGTTCGGGCTGACTGTTCTGACGCTGGTCTTCACGCTGCTCAGCGGCATCTATATTTACCGGCACATGCCGGATGATGAAAAAAAATAAGCATTCTTCTGCACGGGCCTTCTTTTGAAGGCCTTCGTTGTTTTGAATAAAACATTGATCACTGTGAAGCAATCAAACATGAACGAAAAACAAAGTTTACCCAATGGTGAAATGGTACTGCGCACGCTGGCCATGCCGGCTGACACCAATGCAAACGGCGATATCTTTGGCGGATGGCTGATGTCACAGATGGACATGGGCGGCGCGATCCAGGCGAAGGAAATCGCTAAAGGCCGCGTAGTGACCGTTCGTGTGGACGGCATGACGTTCCTCAAGCCAGTAGCGGTAGGTGATGTGGTGTGTTGTTATGCACGCTGTATTCGTACCGGCAACAGCTCGATCACCATCAACGTTGAAGTGTGGGTGAAGAAGGTCTCCTCTGAGCCTATCGGACAGCGCTACAGAGCCACTGAAGCGGTGTTCACGTACGTTGCGGTAGATGAGTCTGGAAAATCCCGCCAGCTGCCTGATGGCCGCAGCAATTTCAGTGTCGATTCTGGCGGTGTTTCTCAGGATTAAACAGAACACGAACAGTATGAAAGACAAAGGTCGCCATGAAGGCGACCTTTTTTATGGAGCAACGGGCACGATGCCGCTTTATTCGACGGTGGTGCCGCCTTTGATTTTGAACACCAGGTTAACCACTAAGTTGCTGGCGGCCTTCGGTTCGTAACGCCATTTCCCCATCGCCTGTTTCACTTCACGCTCAAACATATTGCGCGGCTCAGCGGAAAGGACGCGGATATTTTGTACGCGGCCATCACCGTCGACATCAAACTGCACGCGGACACGCCCTTCGATACGCAGCGCCAGCGCACGCGCCGGATACATGGGTTCACCACGTTGCAGCGGTCGCGGCCCGGTATTGCTCTGGGCATTGGTGGACGCAGGTGGCTGGCTCACTGGCTTCGTCACCGGCTGATTGCTGGTGACGGGCGCGGTTTGTACCGTTTGCGTTGGTTTTTCTACCGGACGTTCAACCGGTTTCACTTTTGGCTTCACGACCGGTTTTTTCACCGGCTTAGGTTTAGGCTTCGGCGGTTCCGGGATCACAACCGCTTCCGGCGGCGGCGGAGGCTCTGGCACCACTTCCGGTTCAGGCTCAGGTTCCGGCGGTGTTGGCTCAGGCTGTGGTGGCGGCGGAGGTGGCGCAAAGTCAGCCGGGTTGACCATCGTCACACTCATGACTTTTTGTTCCTGCGTCGGCAACTTGATTGACTCACCGACTGCCATGTACAAAACACCCGCAATAACAGCAACGTGCAAAGTGACAGAAAGAACGGCAGGCAACGTAACCTTGCGGATAAATCTAAACTTTTTTAGCGGCATAATGATTCATTTTCCCCGTGAAGCCGCAAGTTTAAATGTAAATAGCAATCATATTCAACACCGAGATGACAACTATTCTCAAATAACCTTTGCTTTGATCCCACGCAAAGCACTTTCCCCGGGCTTCAGGTTTAGCTATGTTGATTCTGCAAAATGATCTGACTGCCGATGGCGGCCAGAAATTGCTCAATAAAAACCCATTAAAGGTGACTCATGCTTTACGTTATTTATTCTGAAGACGTTTCCGACTCACTGGAAAAACGCACGCTTGCGCGCCCGGCGCACATCGAACGTCTGAAAATATTACAGGAACAAGGCCGCGTCCTGATTGGCGGCCCGACACCGGCCATCGACAGCGAAGATCCGGGCGCTGCGGGAATGACCGGTTCCCTGCTAGTCGTCGAATTTGAAACGCTGGAAGCCGCCAAAGTGTGGGCTGACGCTGATCCGTATGTTGCCGCAGGTGTCTACAAATCGGTGACGGTGAAACCGTTCAAACGCGTATTCTGATTTCCGGCGGGCAGTCTCATGCTGCCCGCCTTCTGCTTATCTGCGCTTCATCCCTGCCGCTGCCCTTCTTTTAAGCAACTTTACTTTTGCTTACAGCAATTGATTGTCTAAATATCCGGTTACCTGAACATTCACTGCATCACTTATTAATCAATACCGAGCGGAGAGCCCGATATGCAATGTCCTGTATGCAAAGAAAGTCAGCTGGTTATGTCAGAACGTCAGGGGATAGAAATCGACTATTGCCCGGATTGCCGTGGCGTCTGGCTGGATCGGGGAGAGCTGGATAAAATCATCGAGAAATCCGCTGTGATTCAGCAGACGGAACGCCCTTCCGCACCGCGCTATGAAGAACCTGCGCGCCGCGACGATCACCGCCATCACAGCGAGCATAACAATCGCGGGCACTATTCCTCACAAAAGCCGTATAAAAAGAAGAGTTTTCTTTCTGAGCTTTTCGACTGAGTAACGGAAAGCGCGCGCCGCAGCAGAAACGCTCTGGCGCCATTTCTCCAAAGCCGTCACATTGCTTTCATCCGTTGTGTGTTAGGATGCCTACCCCTGCCCACGAGGTAAGCACTATGTCATTCTTCGACGGATTGAAGTTTCTAACCAGTACGACCACGAAGGTCACCTGCCCGGAATGCGGTTACGTTTCTGAACAGATGAGCGCTAAAGTTCGCAAAAACTCCACGCTGGTGTGTAAAAAATGTGGCGCGCTGTTTCAGCCTAAATCCCGCTAATCACGCATTCCATTCGTAGTTCACGGCATACAATGACAAACGCTGATGTTGCTGATGATGAATCTGACGAATTCGGTAGATGTGACGATAGCGTCTCGACTGACCTTCCAGCCAGCGGCTTCTCCGGCGCTGAGTCTGGCGTAACATGCGCCAGCGGCCGACTTCATTTTTACTGCGTTTCATTCACCTGTGTCCCGTGATGACCGTTATTAACGGAAGCGTTTCTTAGCCGGAAAATTTCTCATCGTAAAAAACTGCGGGGACATTATAGGCCGATGACGTTGTGATCCAAGTCTTGTTTTTCCCTTATTCAGCGTTATCAGCTAACCTTGATGTCAGGACAGTGAAAGTTTTATTAATCGGATACAGATTTAAGAGGTAGCTGATTGATTGGTGGGATAAAGTTGGTTAAATGTTCCCCCCTTTCCCGTACACTCACTTCGACAGCTTGCGAACAGGATTTTTCGCCTTTATGACAACATTTTATACGGTAATCAGCGGACTTCTGGTTTTCGGTTACTGGTTACTGATTGCCGGCGTGACCTTGCGCATTTTGATGAAACGCCGCGCAGTGCCTTCCGCCATGGCGTGGTTGCTGATTATCTACATCATTCCGCTGGTCGGTATTATTGCCTATCTTTCATTCGGTGAACTGCATTTAGGTAAACGCCGCGCCGAGCGAGCAAAAGCCATGTGGCCTTCAACGGCGCGCTGGCTGAACGATCTCAAAGACTGCAAACGTATTTTTGCCACTGAAAACAGCGAAATTGCCGCGTCACTTTTTCAGCTCTGCGAACGCCGCCAGGGCATCGCCGGTGTTAAAGGCAATCAGCTGCAATTGCTGACAACCAGTGATGACGTGCTGAAAGCCATGATGCGCGACATCGGTCTGGCACGCAGCAACATCGAGATGGTGTTTTACATCTGGCAACCCGGCGGGCTTGTGGATCAGGTTGCAGAATCGCTGATGGCCGCATCGCGTCGCGGGATCCACTGCCGTCTGATGCTGGATTCCGCAGGCAGCGTCGCATTCTTCCGCAGCCCTTATCCGGCCATGATGCGCAATGCCGGTATTGAAGTTGTGGAAGCGTTGCAGGTGAATCTTTTCCGCGTGTTCCTGCGCCGCATGGACTTACGTCAGCACCGTAAAGTCGTGCTCATCGACAACTATGTGGCCTATACCGGCAGCATGAATATGGTCGATCCGCGCTTCTTTAAACAAAATGCCGGCGTGGGTCAGTGGATTGATCTGATGGCACGTATGGAAGGCCCGGTGGCGACCACCATGGGCATTGTGTATTCCTGTGACTGGGAAATTGAAACGGGTAAACGCATTCTGCCGCCCGAACCCGATCTCAATCAGATGCCGTTCGAGCAGGAAAGCGGCCATACGATTCAGGTGATCGCGTCCGGTCCGGGTTTCCCGGAAGATATGATCCATCAGGCGCTTCTGACCGCCACGTATTCTGCGCGTGAACAACTGGTGATGACCACGCCCTATCTCGTGCCGAGCGATGATTTATTGCACGCGATTTGTACCGCCGCACAGCGTGGCGTGGACGTCAGTATTATTCTGCCGATGAAGAATGATTCAATGATGGTTGGCTGGGCGAGCCGGGCATTCTTTGGCGAACTGCTGGAAGCTGGTGTCAAAATTTATCAGTTTGAAGACGGTCTGTTGCATACCAAAAGTATTCTGGTCGACGGCCAGCTCAGTCTGGTCGGCACCGTGAATCTGGATATGCGCAGCCTGTGGCTGAATTTCGAGATTACGCTGGTCATTGATGATGCCGGGTTTGGTGATGATCTGGGGCGTGTTCAGGAAGATTATATTGCCCGTTCGCATCTGCTGGATGTTGAGGCGTGGCTGAAACGGCCTTTCTGGCACCGCATCGTCGAACGTTTGTTCTACTTTTTCAGTCCGCTGCTGTAAAAGCCGCGTCGGGCGTGATGTAATACACGCAGTACCGGCTTGTATAAGCCTGAATACATTCATCTGTAAACGAGAATTAATATGGACCTGAATAATCGCCTGACCGAAGACGAAACGCTTGAACAAGCCTATGACATCTTTCTGGAGCTGGCCGGAGATAACCTTGATCCGGCAGATATCCTGATCTTCAATCTGCAATTTGAAGAACGCGGCGGCGCTGAATTATATGATCCGGCGGAAGACTGGGTTGAGCATGTTGATTTCGACTTAAACCCGGATTTCTTCGCCGAAGTCGTCATCGGCCTGGCCGATGCGGAAGACCAGCCGATTAATGATATTTTCGCACGCGTTTTATTGTGCCGCGAGAAAGATCACAAGCTGTGTCACATCCTCTGGAAAGAATAATCTTACCCGTCATCCTTCAAGCTGTCCCTGCGTTGGCTGCCTTCATTCACCCCGGTCACATACTTATGTATGCTCCCGGGAATTTATTCAGTTGCCGCCTTGATATAGCTTGAATGATTTAGGGTTAGTTGGATGCTGAAGAAGAAAAACCTGCCAATGGCAGGTTTTTTTATGCGTCAGTTTTGGCGCCTGGTCATCAGAGCGGATCAACTTTCAGGCAGGAAACCGCATGGCGGAAACTGCCTTCCAGCAACGGGCGGGTTATCGCACATTCCGGACCGGCAATCGGGCAGCGCGTACGGAACACACACCCGGATGGCGGGTTGATCGGCGAAGGCAACTCCCCTTCCAGCAGCTGGATGGTTTTGTTGCGCTCTTTGTCCGGGTCCGGAACCGGCACCGCAGACATCAGCGCGCGGGTATACGGATGCTGAGGATTGTTATACACCTCGTCATACGTGCCCAGCTCAACCGCGTGGCCCAGATACATCACCAGAACACGGTCAGAAATATGTTTAACCACCGCCAGATCGTGCGCGATGAAAATCAGTGACAGGCCCATTTCACGCTGCAATTGCTGCAACAGGTTGACGACCTGCGCCTGAATAGAAACGTCCAGCGCTGAAACCGGTTCGTCACAGATAATCAGTTTTGGCTCAAGGATCAGCGCGCGGGCAATACCGATACGCTGGCACTGGCCGCCCGAAAATTCGTGAGGGTAACGGTTGATCAGGTTAGGCAACAGCCCGACCTTCAGCATCATCGCCTTCACTTTTTCTTTCACCTCGGTACGAGGCATTTTCGGGTTATAGGTTTTCAGCGGCTCAGCGATGATTTCGCCGATGGTCATACGCGGATTCAGGGACGCCAGCGGATCCTGGAAAATCATCTGGATATCGCTGCGCGTGTGACGCCATTCGCTGTCAGACATGTTCAGCAGATCTTTGCCCAGCCAGGCCACACGCCCGTCTGTGGCTTTAACCAGGCCAATCAGTGCGCGGGCAAACGTCGATTTGCCGCAACCCGATTCGCCTACCACGCCCAGCGTTTCGCCTTCGTAAAGACGCAGCGTCACGCCGTCTACCGCTTTCAGCGTTTTGGACGATTGCCAGAACCATTGTTTGCCGTCTTTGATGTCGAAATGGACTTTAAGATCCGCCACTTCGAGCAGGACTTTTTTCTCGGGCGCGAACGAATTCATAGCCGCACTGTTCATTACTGTGTTGTCTGTCATACCAGTTCCTCCAGCGGCTTGTAGCAGGCACGTAAGCGACCATCACCGAAACGCTCAAGCGGCGGCGCAGAGGCACAAATATCCATGGCATGCGGGCAACGTGGCTGGAACGGACAGCCTTTCGGCAGACGCAGCAGGTTCGGCGGGTTGCCAGGAATGGTCAGCATCGCCCCACCCTCGGCATCCAGACGCGGAACTGCATTGAGCAGGCCGATGGAATACGGATGGCAAGGTTCGTAGAAGACATCGCGTGCGCGGCCATATTCCATGGTGCGACCGGCATACATCACCAGCACTTTGTCGCAAATACCGGCAACCACACCCAGGTCATGGGTAATCATGATAATGGCGGTATTAAACTCAGCTTTCAGCTCGTTGAGTAAGGTCATGATCTGCGCCTGAACGGTCACGTCCAGCGCCGTGGTTGGCTCATCGGCAATCAGCAATTTCGGGCGGCACAACAAGGCCATTGCAATCATGACGCGCTGGCGCATACCACCCGAGAATTCATGCGGGTACATTTTCATACGCTTGCGGGCTTCCGGCATTTTCACCGCATCCAGCATACGCACGGACTCTTCAAACGCTTCGCGTTTGCTCATCTTTTTGTGCAAAACCAGGACTTCCATCAGCTGTTCGCCAACGCGCATGTACGGGTTGAGGGACGTCATCGGATCCTGGAAAATCATCGAAATCTGTTCTGCACGCAGCTTATTCAGCTGGTGTTGTGGCAGGTTCAGGATTTCGCGACCGTTGAATTTCGCCGTTCCGCCGATGCGGCCGTTGCTGGCCAGCAACCCCATCAGGGCGAAGGCGGTCTGGGATTTACCGGAACCGGATTCCCCGACAATACCGAGCGTTTCACCGGCACGCAGATCGAAGTTAAGGTCGTTAACGGCGGTAACATCACCGTCCGGTGTCCCGAAGGTCACGCGCAGGTCTTTGACATCTAAAAGAATCGGCGACGCTGTGCCCTCAGTTGCGGCAGGTGCTGCAAATGTGGAATGTTCAATTGTGCTCATGGTCGCACTCCTTAACGATCTTTCGGGTCGAGGGCATCACGCAGGCCATCGCCGATAAAATTGAAACAGAACAGAGTGACAACCAGGAAACCTGCCGGGAACAGCAGCAACCAGGGTGAAACTTCCATCGAGTTGGCGCCGTCGCTCAGCAACGCGCCCCAGCTGCTCAGTGGCTCCTGCGTACCCAAACCCAGGAAGCTCAGGAAGGATTCGAACAGGATCATGCTTGGAACCAGCAGTGACGCATACACCACCACAACGCCCAGCACGTTAGGAACGATGTGACGCAAAACGATATTGCGCGTGTTCACACCACTCACCAGCGCGGCTTCGATGAATTCTTTGCGTTTCAGGCTGAGGGTCTGGCCGCGAACAATACGCGCCATGTCCAGCCAGGACACCATCCCGATTGCCACGAAGATCAACAGGATATTCTGCCCGAAGAACGTCACCAGCAGGATAACGAAGAACATGAACGGGAAGGAGTTAAGGATTTCCAGCAGGCGCATCATGGCGGAGTCGATTTTCCCCCCCAGATAGCCGGACAAAGATCCGTACAGCGTTCCGAGGATCACTGCCACCAGGGCCGCAGCCACACCTACCATCAGGGAAATGCGTCCGCCGATAGCCACACGCACCAGCAAATCACGGCCAGAAGAATCGGTGCCGAAATAGTGGTGAGAGGCGAAATCAGGCGCGCCAGACATCATGTTCCAGTCAGTATCGTCGTAGGCAAACTGTGACAACATCGGCGCAAACGTAACGAAGAGTGCGATAAATGCCAGCACAATCAGGCTGGTAACCGCAGCGCGGTTATGCATAAACCGGCGTCGCGCATCCTGCCACAAACTGCGGCCTTCAACTTCCAGCTTTTCGCTGAAGTTTTCGACGACGTCGCTATTTTTTTTACTTAAGATCATTGACGTACTCCGGCATTAATAACGGATTTTCGGGTCGATGACGGCGTACAGCACGTCGACGATTGCATTGAACAAAATGGTCAATGCGCCCACCAAAATGGTCAGGCTGAGAACCAGCGAGTAGTCACGGTTTAATGCTCCGTTAACAAACAGCTGGCCGATGCCCGGCAATCCGAAAATGCTCTCGATAACCATAGAACCGGTGATAATCCCAACGAAAGCCGGCCCCATATAAGACAGTACCGGCAGCAGCGCGGGTTTCAGTGCGTGACGCAGGATAATGCGACGCAGCGGTAAACCTTTGGCGCGAGCCGTACGGATGAAGTTGGAGTGCAGAATTTCAATCATAGAACCGCGGGTGATACGCGCGATACTGGCAATATACGCCAGTGAGAGTGCGACCATCGGCAGGATCATGTATTTCGCTCCGCCGCCATTCCAGCCACCGCCCGGCAGCCATTTCAGGGTAATCGCAAATATCAGCACCAGTAACGGCGCAACCACGAAACTGGGGATAACCACCCCGGTCATCGCGACGCCCATCACGGTATAATCCCATTTCGTGTTTTGATTCAGCGCAGCAACAACCCCCGCCGAGACACCAAAGAAAATCGCCATGATAAATGCCGCCAGCCCGAGTTTCGCGGAAACCGGGAACGAGGCCGCAACCAGATCATTAACGGTGTAATCCTTGTACTTGAACGACGGGCCGAAATCGCCTTTCGCCAGCTGTTCTAAATAGTGGAAATATTGCTTATACATCGGGTCATTGAGGTGGTATTTCGCCTCAATGTTCGCCATCACTTCTGGCGGAAGATTACGCTCACCCGTAAAAGGGCTGCCCGGTGCGAGACGCATCATAAAAAACGAAATGGTGATCAGAATGAATAGCGTCGGAATCGCTTCCAGACAGCGGCGTAAAATAAACTTTAACATTGCCCGTACCTGTTTCTAAGCCTGTCACTACAGCTTGATAGTTTATGGCTTGGTCACGACGGCCATCGGGTGATTACCGTCGTGGTGGCTCTTTGCTTCAGCACGAAAATTTCGCGCTAAAAACTTTACCTTCATCAAAATATAACGAGCAGGGCAGCTCGGGGATGCCCTGCTCAGCACTATTTAATTAGTGTTTGATGATGTACAGATCTTTCACGTAGACGTTGTCTTGTGGATCTTTACCGGTGTAACCCCCGACGTAAGGTTTCACCAGACGGGCGTTCACATAGTAATAAACAGGTACGATGGCAGAGTCTTTATCCAGCTGAGTTTCCGCTTTCTGATACAGCGCCGCGCGTTCTTCGTCAGTTTTCACATTCAGAGTATCAGCGATGTCTTTATCAAACGCCGGGCTCTTATAGTGCGCGGTGTTGTTGCTGCTGTCAGACAGCATGGTGTTCAGGAAGGAAGAAGGTTCGTTGTAGTCAGAGCACCAGCCCGCACGCGCAACGTCGAAGTTGCCCTGATGACGGCTGTCGAGGAAGGTTTTCCATTCCTGGTTGACCAGTTTAACGTCGACGCCCAGGTTTTTCTTCCAGATAGCGGCAGCCGCGATAGCCAGTTTTTTGTGCAGATCAGAAGTGTTGTACAGCAGATCAAACGTCAGAGGCTTAGCGGAAGTGTAACCTGCTTCAGCCAGCAGTTTTTTCGCCTGCTCGTTACGTTGTTCCTGTGTTTCTTTGAACCAGGCCGGAGGCGTCAGTTTTGCACCATCGGTGTAAGGCGGGGTGTAGCCGTACGCTGGCAGATCGCCCTGCGCTTTCACTTTGTTCACGATGATGTCGCGATCCAGGCCCAGTTTCAGCGCTTCACGAACGCGGGAATCAGTGAATGGTGCTTTCTGGTTGTTGATTTCGTAGTAGTAAGTACACAGATACGGGTCAACATGAACTTCAGCCGGGATTTCTTTTTTCAGTTTCTGGAACAATTCGATCGGCATGTTGTTGTAAGTCATGTCGATTTCGCCGCTGCGGTAGCGGTTTACGTCTGTCACTTCAGAAGAGATTGGCAGGTAAGTCACCTGGTTGATTACAGTTTTCGCGTTGTCCCAGTAAGTCGGGCTGCGTTCCAGAACGATACGTTCGTTGACGGTCCAGGCTTTCAGGGTGTACGCGCCGTTGCTCACGTAGTTTTCAGGCTGAGTCCATTTGTCGCCAAATTTCTCAACCACTTTTTTATTTACCGGCTTCATCGCGGTGTGAGACAGCATTTTTACGAAATATGGAACAGGTTCGGTCAGTGTCACTTGCAGGGTATGGTCATCAATCGCCTTCACACCCAGGGTATCAGGGCTTTTCTTGCCGCTGATGATGTCATCAATGTTTTCGATGTGGCCGTATTGCAGGTAGCTCTCGTATGGAGAAGCGGTTTTCGGGTCAGCCAGGCGCTGCCAGCTGTAAACGAAATCTTCTGCAGTGACAGGATCGCCATTTGACCATTTAGCTTCCGGACGCAGGTGGAAGGTCCAGACTTTAAAATCTTTGTTATCCCAGCTGGTTGCTACGCCAGGGATTACGCTGCCGTCTTTGCTGTCGGTATTGACCAGGCCTTCAAGCAGATCACGGATTACGTTTGATTCCGGCACGCCTTCAACTTTATGCGGGTCAAGTGACTGAACTTCAGAACCGTTATTACGCACCAGTTCTTGTTTTGCAGCCAGTGTCACGCCAGCAGGCACATTGGCCGCAAATGCGTTATTGACAGAAATTGTGCCCACTGCAGCCATGATGCATGCAGCCAGCAGATTTTTTTTTGTGATGTTGGTCATTTTTATTTAACTCCAATTTTTATTATGAACTTGCACACCCGGGTGCAAGATAAACCCTTGCTGGGTCAATGGGTTTCAAAAGCAGGAACGAATTGCTCGAGAAAGGCCCCCCATGTAGTACCACCCGCAGATGGCTGTCCCCTATTACTGCATGTTGCTACATCTCAGGTTTGATGAAACGTCAGGCTGTATTCGCCGTGCGGTTTCCGGGATCGTTGAGGATGATCCCACTCCATTTGATAACCCCGTACGCCACTCCACAATGTTCAGTCGCACACCAGGCAATCACATTCTGTTATTTCTGTACTTCACCCGATTATTTTCTTTTAACCCGAATTAAGGCGATAGAAAATCCGTCGCAGTTAAGCGCTGTCATTCATTTTAATCAGAAGAAGTACTGAAGATTTGTTTTGTTGAATCGGGAGAGTCAACACAAGGTTGTTAATTGTCGTCATCTCAGTGCCTGACTTTCTTTTCACGGAAAGCGAGCGAGGATAATTTTGTGATACGCATGATGACACGACACTCTCCAAAACAAATGAAATTGCTTCAATCTCTCTATGCCTGGCAAGATTCATTCTCACTCAGAGCATGACTCTAAACAAAATTCCATTTTTGAAGACGATTTGAAAATTATCAGAAGCCTGATACGGGCGCCAATAAATTTTGCAAATTTGTTACGTAATTCTCTTTTATGCGTTAAGTGTGCCAGAAGGACACCCACGACCTCGCATCAGATATGACACTTAACCCATTGTTATATGTCGAGTTAACACGCTGTTTCTCACACCTTTTTGTAAAGGCGGTTGTTCAGGAACTGCTCTGACACAATCAGTTAACAATGGGATGATTTCAAGGATAAAGCGCTGTTAACTGCTGTGTTAACACTAATAACATCTCGGTACGGCCTGCACAAGCCTTACAGAATGATGTGGATAAATTAACGGCAATACGGGCAATAAATAACAGTATTTAGCGAAGAATTAGCTAAGTTTATTAGAATAAATGGAGACTTGGATTAAAAAGGAAGGTGAGACGTAGATTTACGCCACATTAGGGTGCAAATGCTCTCAATTAAGCCATTAGCTGCACTATATTAATGCATAGTATTATAAGAAGGGGTAATAATTCTCACGGATAACGTTAATGTATCCGCGAGAATTTGCAGGCTAAGAATCAGAGCAAACCGGGGAAAATAGCTTTAATACCGGTGACGATAAACTCAATACCGAGTGACATCAGTAAAAGACCCATGATACGGGTAATGACGTTGATGCCGGTTTGCCCTAACAGGCGGACTAATAAAGGTGCCGCACGGAACAGCAACCAGCAACAAAATGCAAAGAAGATGATGGCAACGGTCAGCCCCAGCAGATTCTGCCAGCCGTTGTAGCGTGAGCTCCAGACAATCGTCGAGCTTATCGCACCCGGCCCGGCCATCAGCGGTAACGCCAGCGGAACCACGCCAACGTTTTCACGGATCGCCGTTTCTGACTTCTCCTGTTTATTCTGCTTATCTTCACCCAGCTTGCCGCTGATCATCGACATCGCTATCGTCACCACCAGGATACCGCCGGCAATACGGAACGAATCAATGGAAATCCCGAACAGGTGCAAAATCGCATCGCCAAGGAAAAGCGCCGTCGACAAAATAATGGCCACTGACAGGTTGGCTGTCATGTTGGTCTTATTACGCCCTGCCGCTGCCTGATAGCTGGTCATGCTGATAAACACCGGCAAGATCCCCACCGGGTTGACCAGTGCAAAAAGGCCGACGAAAAATTTGATATACCCTGAAAAATCTAATAAAGATTGGCTCACGCAGAACTCCGCACAAATATGCCAGCAGAAGAAGGTTTTGATGGGCGCTAATGTACTGGAATCCCCGTAAAGGCGCCACGCCGTTTCATAGTTTTTATCACCAGATTTCGAAATAAAGGTAGTGAATAAGGCTTTTGTTAAAAATGAGTTTTTTTATTGATAACTTTAGCTACTAAACTGTATTATCCATGGGTAAATTTGATAATCATTCTCAACAACACCCTGCTGAAAGGTGTCAGCATCGGTATTTAGTGATCCAGATCAAATTCACCCTGCCTACAAATAGGTAAGCTCAGTACATAGTCACTCAGCGTTACTTGAAGACAAAACGTTCAGTGATAAAGGTGATTTAAAAGATATCGACTTTACCCGGTGCTTCACAACTGAAAGCTCTTTGAGCAAATAAAGAGACAAAGACAACACATTGAGATCCTTAGCATTAATTAGTTTCTCACGGTGACTGATAGCAGGTCTATACTAGTCTTTGGCGGATTATTTACTAAAAGAGTTTAACTTTATCAGGAGAGCATTATGGCTGTAACAAATGTCGCTGAACTAAACGCACTCGTAGCACGAGTCAAGAAGGCACAGCGCGAATATGCCAACTTCAGTCAAGAACAAGTAGATAAGATTTTCGCTGCCGCCGCCCTGGCTGCTGCCGATTCTCGAATTCTCCTTGCCAAACTGGCTGTTGAAGAATCCGGAATGGGTATCGTCGAAGACAAAGTGATCAAAAACCACTTCGCCTCTGAATATATCTACAATGCTTACAAAGATGAAAAGACCTGTGGCATTCTGGGTCAGGATGATACTTTCGGTACCATCACTATCGCTGAGCCAATCGGCCTGATCTGCGGTATCGTTCCAACCACCAACCCGACTTCCACTGCGATTTTCAAAGCGCTTATTAGCCTGAAAACCCGTAACGGCATCATCTTCTCCCCGCACCCACGTGCAAAAAATGCGACCAACAAAGCTGCTGATATCGTGCTGCAAGCCGCTATCGCTGCTGGTGCACCAAAAGACATCATCGGCTGGATTGATGAACCAAGTGTAGAACTGTCTAACCAATTAATGCATCACCCTGACCTGAACCTGATTCTGGCAACCGGTGGTCCTGGCATGGTTAAAGCCGCATACAGCTCTGGTAAACCAGCGATCGGTGTAGGTGCAGGTAACACCCCAGTTGTTGTTGACGAAACTGCCGACATCAAACGTGTTGTCGCTTCTGTTCTGATGTCTAAAACCTTCGATAACGGCGTAATCTGTGCTTCTGAACAGTCCATTATCGTCGTTGATTCTGCTTATAACGCAGTTCGCGAACGCTTCGCTTCCCATGGCGGCTACATGCTGCAGGGCAAAGAGCTGAAAGCGGTTTCTGATATCATCCTTAAAAACGGTGGCCTGAACGCTGCTATCGTAGGTCAGCCAGCAGTGAAAATTGCTGAAATGGCCAGCATCAAAGTTCCTGCTAACACCAAAGTGTTAATCGGCGAAGTCAGCGTTGTTGACGAATCTGAACCGTTTGCACACGAAAAACTGTCCCCTACCCTGGCAATGTACCGTGCTAAAGATTTCGAAGATGCGGTAAACAAAGCTGAGAAACTGGTAGAAATGGGCGGTATCGGCCACACATCTTGTCTGTACACAGACCAGGACAACCAACCAGAACGTGTGAACTATTTTGGCAACAAAATGAAAACCGCACGTATCCTGATCAACACCCCGGCTTCACAGGGTGGTATCGGTGACCTGTATAACTTCAAACTTGCTCCTTCTCTGACGCTGGGTTGCGGTTCATGGGGTGGTAACTCCATCTCTGAAAACGTCGGTCCTAAACACTTGATCAACAAGAAAACTGTAGCGAAGCGAGCAGAAAACATGTTGTGGCATAAACTTCCGAAATCAATCTACTTCCGCCGTGGCTCACTGCCAATCGCGCTGGAAGAAGTGGCAACGGATGGAGCGAAACGCGCCTTCATCGTGACTGACCGTTACCTGTTCAACAACGGCTATGCTGACCAGATCACCAGCGTTCTGAAAGGTCATGGCATTGAAACTGAAGTGTTCTTCGAAGTTGAAGCGGATCCAACACTGAGCATCGTTCGTAAAGGTGCTGAGCAAATGAATTCCTTCAAACCAGACGTTATCATCGCTCTGGGTGGCGGTTCCCCAATGGATGCCGCGAAGATCATGTGGGTTCTGTACGAACACCCGGACACTCAGTTTGAAGATTTGGCGCTGCGCTTTATGGATATCCGTAAACGTATCTACAAATTCCCGAAAATGGGCGTGAAAGCAAAAATGATTGCGGTCACCACCACTTCCGGTACCGGTTCTGAAGTCACTCCGTTCGCCGTTGTCACCGACGATGCAACTGGTCAGAAATATCCACTGGCTGACTATGCACTGACACCTGATATGGCTATCGTTGACGCAAACCTCGTCATGAACATGCCGAAATCACTGTGTGCCTTCGGTGGTCTGGATGCAGTGACTCACGCACTTGAAGCTTACGTTTCTGTACTGGCTAATGAATATTCTGACGGTCAGGCTCTGCAGGCACTGAAATTGCTGAAAGAAAACCTGCCAGCCAGCTACAAAGACGGTGCTAAAAACCCGGTAGCTCGTGAACGTGTTCACAATGCGGCAACTATCGCGGGTATCGCGTTTGCCAACGCCTTCCTGGGGGTTTGCCACTCAATGGCCCACAAACTGGGCTCTGAGTTCCATATCCCACACGGCCTTGCTAACGCCATGTTGATTTCTAACGTGATCCGCTACAACGCCAACGATAACCCAACCAAACAGACTGCTTTCAGTCAGTATGACCGCCCGCAAGCGCGTCGCCGTTACGCAGAAGTTGCTGACCATCTGGGTCTGGGCGCTCCTGGTGACCGTACTGCACAGAAAATTGCAAAACTGCTGAACTGGTTGGATGAAATCAAAGCGGAACTGGGCATCCCAACGTCTATCCGTGAAGCTGGCGTTCAGGAAGCAGACTTCCTGGCTAAAGTAGATAAACTGTCTGAAGATGCGTTCGATGATCAGTGTACCGGTGCTAACCCACGTTACCCTCTGATTGCAGAACTGAAACAGATTCTGATGGATACCTACTATGGTCGCGAATTCAGCGAAGAAGTTGCTGAAGAAGTGGTTGTTGCAGCGCCTAAAGCTGAGAAGAAAACCAGCAAAAAATAATCTGCTTAGATTCTGATAGCAAAAAACCCGCCGGAAGGCGGGTTTTTTATTTCAGGAAACAAATTAGGCTAAACGGTTTATCCTGACGACATCATCCTTTCCAGAAGCGCTGTAATGGCCTCAGACGGACTTAGGGTCATCCTTCGTGTCAATAGCCGCCATCGCCTCTTTGTAATGCTTACGGCACACGGAAACGTAGCTTTCATCCCCGCCAATAACAACCTGTGCGCCATCATGCAGCGCATTGCCATTTTCATCTAAACGCAGATTACGGTTTGCCTTACGGCCACAATGGCAAATCGTTTTGAGCTCAACCAGCTTGTCCGCCCAGGCCAGTAAATATTCACTGCCCTCAAAAAGCTCGCCACGAAAATCCGTCCGCAGCCCATAACAAAGCACAGGCACATCCAGATCGTCCACAACGTCTGTGAGCTGCGATACCTGCGACTTGGTAAGAAACTGGCACTCATCTATCAAAACGCAGCTCAGACGCTGTGAGCGGTTCTCCTGCGCTATCAGATTGAAGAGCTCAGTGTCTTTGTTATAAAGCTCTGCATCGGACGACAGCCCGATACGGGAGCTGACTTTCCCAACGCCAAAGCGATGATCTAATTCTGCGGTCAGCACCAGTGTACGCATACCACGTTCTTGATAATTATATGAAGATTGCAACAACGAGGTAGACTTACCGGCATTCATTGCCGAGTAATAAAAATAAAGCTGAGCCATGAAACAGTGACCCCATAATGTATTGGATGGCATAAATTTTCGGCGGCTATTGTACCACACGCCAGCCAGCCTATAACAATAAGTAGAAAGGGATTATCCCCTTCCTGTCGATGTGTCATTGCATTTGAAAAAAACACAGAAACTTACAAACAGAGATTATAAAAGCATTAGATGATAATTAGTTAACGTTACTCATTACCTACGGATGTACTCCTTATATGTTACAGGGTCGCCATAATTGTATTGTCTATACATTAATGGGCGATCCCAGGGAGATCCAATGTATTGATCATTCGCCGGGCAGGATCTTCGCGCGCTCATTTGCCATATCTTTACATTGAATGTCTTCACTTATCCTTTAATTTTGTGAACAATCGCATGCTTATAAAACTCCCTATGAAAAGCAACAATAACCCCTGGCAAAGTATTGAAACGCGGGTTATGGCCCCCAGATAAATAGCCGGTCTGGCCCCAACTATATTTTCATACGATAAACACTATTTGCTTTAAATGCGTAAATTAAGGTCAGGCAAACAAATTGGCTATTGCAGAATAGCAAAGAGCATTCTATTATTAGCCAAACGCCCCCCACCAATATAATTCGAGACTAGTATAATGAGCGAAGCATTAAAGATTCTGAACAACATCCGTACTCTGCGTGCGCAAGCAAGAGAATGCACTCTGGAAACTCTGGAAGAGATGCTGGAAAAATTAGAAGTTGTTGTGAACGAGCGTCGCGAAGAAGATTCTCAGGCAGCTGCTGAGATTGAAGAGCGCACACGTAAACTGCAACAATATCGCGAAATGCTGATTGCTGACGGTATTGATCCTAACGAATTGCTGCAAACTATGGCTGCTACTAAAGCAACCGGTAAAGCAAAACGTGCAGCACGTCCTGCTAAATACAAATACGTTGATGAGAACGGCGAAAACAAAACCTGGACTGGCCAGGGTCGTACTCCAGCTGTAATCAAGAAAGCAATCGAAGAGCAAGGTAAATCACTGGACGATTTCCTGCTGTAATTGCCCTTATTAACAGCAATGTTAATACAAAAAGCCCGTCATCACTGACGGGCTTTTTTTTACTTTTAAAACCGCGCGTTTTCTCATTCGCAATTCACGCTTTTAAACTACGCAAAGCAATAAATCAGCACGATTAAATAACCATCAGAATAAGCTGAATTCATAAAAAAGGCCGCCCACAGGCAGCCTTCATCGAAAAAACAAACTCAGACCTGATAGAACCCGCGATACCAGTCGACAAAGTTCTGCACGCCCTGCTCCACCGGTGTTTCAGGCTTGAAGTTAATAGCCTTATACAACGGCGCTGTATCAGCGCTGGTGTCTTTTACATCACCAGGCTGCATCGGCAGCAGGTTTTTATCCGCCACCGTACCCAGAGCCTTCTCCAGCGCGCTGATATACGTCATCAGCTTAACCGGATTGTTATTACCGATATTATAAACAGCGTATGGTGCAGAGCTGCTTGCCGGAGAACCATTTTCTACTGTCCACTCTGCATCAGGCTGCGGGATAACATCCTGCAAACGTACAATCGATTCCGCGATATCATCAATATAAGTAAAGTCACGGTACATTTCGCCGCGGTTATAAACATCAATACTCTGCCCGGCAATCATGGCTTTGGTAAATTTAAACAATGCCATATCCGGACGGCCCCACGGACCGTATACGGTAAAGAATCGTAATCCGGTCGTAGGAATACCATAAAGATGTGAATAAGTGTGAGCCATTAATTCGTTGGCTTTTTTGGTCGCGGCATATAATGAAACCGGATGATCAACAGAATCATCCGTTGAGAAAGGCTGTTTTTTGTTCAGGCCATAAACCGAGCTGGACGAGGCATACAACAAATGCCCGACTTTATTATGACGACAACCTTCCAGAACGTTAACAAAACCGATGAGGTTAGAATCAGCATACGCTAAAGGGTTTTCGATGGAATATCGGACACCAGCCTGCGCAGCCAAATGAATAACGCGCTCAAAACGCTGCTCTGCAAACAATGCCGCCATACCTTCACGGTCAGCCAAATCCAGCTTAATAAACGTAAAGCCGTCTTTATTCTCAAGCTGAGCGAGCCGGGCAAGTTTGAGGTTGACGTCATAATAGTCATTCAGATTATCAAGACCGACAACTGAATGGCCTGCCGCCAGCAAACGTTGTGACACATAGAACCCAATAAAGCCCGCTGCGCCGGTTACCAGATATTTCATGAAGTCTCCTTACAAAACGGGATTGATTGATGCACCACGGCCAATGCCATAGTAAGTAAATCCGCGTTTTTCCAAACGTTCCGGATCGTATAAATTACGACCGTCAAAAATGACCGGCTCTTTCAATGCCTTTTTAATGGCATCAAAGTCTGGCGCGCGGAAATTCTGCCACTCGGTACAAATAATCAACGCATCGGCATTTTGTAATGCGGACTCTTTTGTCCCCATCAATTCCAGATCGTCACGTTGCCCGTAAATACGCTGAGTTTCATTCATCGCTTCCGGGTCATACGCTTTGATTTTTGCACCGGCAGCCCAGAGCTGTTCCATTAATATGCGGCTGGATGCTTCACGCATGTCGTCGGTATTTGGTTTGAATGACAGGCCCCAAAGCGCAAATGTTTTGCCTTTCAGGTCATCACCAAAGTGGCGCTGAATGAACGTTGGCAATTTATATTTTTGCTGATAATTGACCTGCTCAACAGCCTGAAGCAATTTTGGCTGGTAGCCAATGTGCTCAGCGGTACGGATCAGCGCCTGAACGTCTTTCGGGAAACAGGAACCGCCGTAACCGCAGCCTGGATAAATGAAGTGGTAACCGATGCGGGAATCAGAACCAATACCCTGACGCACTTTTTCGATATCTGCGCCCAGCATTTCAGCCAGATTGGACATCTCATTCATAAAGCTGATTTTGGTCGCCAGCATGCAGTTTGCAGCGTATTTGGTCAGCTCTGCGCTGCGGATATCCATCAGGATCATGCGGTCGTGATTGCGGTTGAACGGCTCGTACAGTTCACGGATAGGGTCAATGGCATCCGGATTATCCGTACCAATAACGATACGCTCAGGTCGCATGCAGTCAGCCACTGCCGCGCCTTCTTTGAGGAATTCAGGGTTGGAGACCACGTTAAAATCGATATCAACGCCGCGTTCTTTGAGTTTCTCCGTCATCACAGCGCGAACTTTATCGGCGGTGCCAACAGGAACGGTGGATTTATCAATGACCACTTTAGGTTCGGTCATGTGCTCGGCGATGGTGCGCGCCACAGCCGTGACATATTTCAAGTCTGCGGAGCCATCTTCATCCGGAGGTGTACCGACAGCAATAAACTGAACCGTTGCGTGCGCCACGCCTTCAGCCGCATTGGTGCTGAACAACAAACGCCCTGCTTCATAGTTCTGCTGAACCAGCGGAGTTAAACCTGGTTCGAAAATTGGGATCTGCCCATTTTTCAGGTTTTCTACCTTTTTAGCATCAACATCGATGCACAATACTTCATGCCCGACTTCAGCAAGAACCGCCGCCTGAACAAGTCCGACGTAACCGATACCAAAAACTGTTACTTTCATCAGCGAATTCCTATTTGTTATTTATAATCAACGCAAAATAGACAGCCAAAATTCCGAACCGGATTATACCAGTTTCAGCCGCTCGTGCCGCTGGAAAGGCATATTTTGCATAAGATAGGTCTTAGAAGAAGGGGATAAAACAGAAAGGCAAAATAACCTGCGGAAAAAATACTCAATATTATGAAGACATTGTTATTAATACGTCAGAATTTGCTCACTCAACTGAGAGCATTAATCTCAGACGTCCACCCGATCCCCACACCTGACACTGCCACGCCTCACACCGCTGACTGATCTGATTGGAATACGTTGCCCCGGTGGTGCCCAGCGGAACGCCATTACTTAGCTGAATCATATTTGTCCCGGTATTTACGTTCGCGTGTAATCCCGCTGACACCAGAATGAGGTTTTTTTGTTCAGCATGATAATAACCCAGTAACAACGGGAATTGTCCGTCGAGATTGGCTTGTTTGAATACATGATTCACTTGTTTCAGTAATGTCGACATTTGCGGTAAACGCTGATGCTGATTACTCAAATGTTCCCGCAACAAACTGTTGAAAATAGCGCGCAGTAATAATGCCGCGAGAACGCCATTTTCATTTGCACGCGTCACATCCAGACAATAAAAACCCAAATCTTTCGAAGACAGCGCCGCAATATCGAGCACCAGGCCCGGCTTATCCGCCGTGGTCAGTTGCCGGTAATTAATCCGGCAATGCGCCAGCGTTTGCTGAACCGGCGGCTGCAATTCCTGCAATAAACGCTGCGCCTCGTTGGGATTACGGCACAGCGCTTCCCAGTCCTGGACCAGCGAACTCTCCTCCATCGCCTGCGATGAAAACAGTTTGGGATATAAAGAAGAGAGCAGCGCCTCGCGCAAACGCTGGAGATCATTAATCGGTTTGAGCAGAACATCTTCGACGCCAAGCCGCAGCATCGACGCCACGTCGGTCATTTTATCGGTCGCGGAGATCACCAGAACGGGGATTTTATTGCCCTGCAATCTTAAGTTTTCGACAAACTCCATGCCGCCCATTTCGGGCATCGCTAAATCGCAGAGGATGAGATCAGGGGGATAATCTTCGACCAGAGACAATGCTTCCAGCCCGTTTTGCGCTTCTGTAAAGGTGGCACCCAGGGAACTTACATAGCCAGCAAGGAGAGATCGAAAAACCGCTTCGTCTTCAACGATGAGAATATGCTTGCTTGTAAGTGGCTTGTCCATCAGGGTCCCCCAGAATTTCTTATTCTAATAGTGGCTCATAAAGCCTGTTTCTGCTTGGCAGAATTGTCAGATTCCGGCAATCACATTTTAAACCATTCAGAACTGTCTATTTTTTATCAGGGGCAGCAAATGCTCTCTCTGTTTTTCAACGGCGAGGCGTCCGGCCTCAATCGCTTCTTCAGCACGATGAAAATCCAGCGTCGAGATTTGCGGACAATAAGGCTGGATCAGCACATCCGGCGGATCCCCTGCCATACGGTTACGTTTGAGCCGGTTTTCCAGCACCTGAATGGACGTGGACATAATCTCCATCGCCGACGGGCTGACATTCGGTTTGCGCGCGTTTGGCCGGGTCAGGCGCTGGCGAATTCTGTCACGCCAGCTCAGATCTTTCTCAGTATCCAGTGCTTCGCCGGTAGGTTGTACGGTCAGTAAATCCTGTTGCATCAGATGAGCGTCATGCTGCAAATCGACGGCAATCACGATATCCGCCCCCAAAGCGCGGGTCAGCGAGATGGGCACCGGGTTCACCACCGCGCCATCGACCAGCCAGTAACCGTTATGCCAGACCGGTGCCAGCAGGCCGGGCATACTACAGGACGCGCGCACTGCCTCAGGCAAATCCCCTTTGGTCAGCCACAACTCGCGCCCGGTGCTCAGGTTTGTCGCCACCGCGCCGAATTTCTTCGAACACTTTTCAAAATCCGTGATGCGGATAATCTGCCCGACGGCGTTAAACACGCGCTCGCCGCGCAACAGGCCACCGCGTTTCCAGGAGAAATCCATCAGCCGCAGTACGTCCCAGTAACTGAACGAACGCACCCAGCTTTCCATCGACGGCAAGCGGCCACTGACATATGCCGCGCCCACCAGCGCGCCGACGGAACATCCGGCCACCACATCGACCTCGATATCCATATCTTTCAGGGCATTGATCACCCCGATATGTGCCCATCCTTTTGCTGCGCCGGAGCCTAACGCGAGGCCAATGGTGACTTTTCTGCTCATCTGATGACCTTAATATTGCGCAATAGTGAAGAATCGGCCGGGAAGCGCGTTGTCACCCGGCAAGTTTGTTAGGTAACATATCACTTTGGTGCATTCAATAGCGCAACCTGCGCACCGGCAGCCGATTCAGGAGTTCCCGTGTCACAACTTTGCCCTTGTTGCAGCAACCTTTCCTATGAAGAATGCTGCCAGCCATACCTTTCTGAGACCGAAGTGGCGCCCACTCCGTCGGCCTTAATGCGTTCGCGGTACACCGCGTATGCGATGCAAAATGCGAGTTATCTGATCGCCACCTGGCACCCGGACTGTCAGCCCGAACAATGGCGCAGCAGTTTACAGGAAGGCTTCGCCAATACGCACTGGCAAGGATTGCAGGTTATTGCGTCGCAGGACGGACGTGATGCAAACGAAGGCTTTGTCGAGTTTGCAGCGCGTTTCACCGAGCCCGGTGATGAAAAAGTTCATCTCATCCATGAACGCTCGCGATTTCTTCGTTTGAAAGATCGCTGGTACTATATCGACGGAATTAAACCGCAGACAGGCCGCAATGACGCCTGCCCGTGCGGATCGGGTAAAAAATATAAGAAGTGCTGCGGTAAATAAACCGGCTGCTTAATTAATACGAGAATTCGACAGGATCCACACCCTCATGCCGCAACAGAACGTACAAACTAAGGTGTTACGCACCATTTGCCCTGACGCAAAAGGTCTGATCGCCAAAATCACCAACATTTGCTACAAACACGAACTCAACATCGTGCAAAACAACGAATTTGTGGATCACCGCACCGGGCGCTTCTTCATGCGTACCGAGCTGGAAGGGATCTTCAACGACAACACCTTGCTCGCCGATCTGGACAGCGCGCTGCCTGCCGGTTCAGTGCGTGAACTCAACAGCACCGGGCGTCGCCGCATCGTGATTCTGGTCACCAAGGAAGCACATTGTCTGGGCGACCTGCTGATGAAAGCGGCTTACGGCGGTCTGGATGTGGAAATTGCTGCGGTTATCGGTAACCACGATACACTGCAAACGCTGGTTGAGCGTTTTGATATTCCGTTCCATCTGGTCAGCCACGATGGCCTGACCCGCGAACAGCACGACAGCGCTATGATTGCGCAAATCGACCAGTACCAGCCTGATTATGTGGTCCTGGCGAAATACATGCGCGTCCTCACGCCAGGTTTTGTCCAGCATTACCCGCATCAGGTGATCAACATTCACCACTCATTCCTGCCGGCCTTTATCGGTGCACGTCCGTATCATCAGGCTTACGAACGTGGCGTGAAACTGATTGGTGCCACGGCGCACTACGTTAATGACAATCTGGACGAAGGTCCGATCATCATGCAGGACGTTATCAACGTCGATCACACCTATACCGCTGAAGATATGATGCGTGCAGGCCGTGACGTTGAGAAAAATGTGCTCAGCCGCGCGTTATACCGCGTGCTGGCGCAGCGCGTATTTGTTTACGGTAACCGCACCGTTATTCTGTAATCCGCGCGCCTGACGGTGCTTTTCGCTCAGAGAAGCACCGTTAAGGGCAAAAAAACCGCAAACGAACTTTTTTATCGCTTTCAGCGCTTTACACATCCGTTTCATTTGGTATTATGCGCCCCGTTCGCAGCTAACCGCTGTAACGAGAAATCATCCATGTAGCGCATGATGATTTTAAAAGAGTAAAGACCACGAAAATTGTGGTGGGGTTCCCGAGCGGCCAAAGGGAGCAGACTGTAAATCTGCCGTCATCGACTTCGAAGGTTCGAATCCTTCCCCCACCACCATCTCAAGTAGTTCGCCATACCTTCCGGTAAAAACAAAAAATCAAGTAAAGCACAAATCGGGAAGGATAGAGAATCTTCGACCCGAAGGTTCGAGCCGAGCGAAGCGAGACAACGTTGCGCAGCAACGGCCCGAAGGGCGAGGACGCAGGCCGAGTCATCCTTCCCCCACCACCATCTCAAGACTCATCCCTGAGTCTCTTCTCCAAAAAGCACCTTTCCAGATTCCAATTCAAACCTGAACAAAATGTCCCGCTGATACTTCCTGATATTGCCTTTGCGGTGGAATATAACCGTTATCGCGCACCGGGCTTTTCAGCTCATCGACCTGCATCTGCCTTTTCAGCATTCTGCGCGACGGATCTGGCACCGGCACTGACGCCATAAGTTTGCGCGTGTACGGATGCTGCGGATTATCGAATATCGCCGCACGCGGTCCGATCTCCACAATTTCCCCCAGATACATGACTGCCACGCGATGGCTAACCCGCTCTACTACCGCCATATCGTGCGAAATAAACAGATACGACAGATTCATGCTTTCCTGCAAATCGAGCAGCAGATTGACCACCTGCGCTTTCACTGACACATCCAGCGCGGAAACCGATTCGTCGGCCACAATCACTTTTGGATCCAACGTCAGCGCGCGGGCGATACAAATTCGCTGACGCTGCCCGCCGGAAAATTCATGCGGAAAACGACGCATCATATCCGCCGACAGCCCGACTTTTTGCATCAGCGACGCCGCTTTTTCCCGCGCATCACTGCGGTTATGCAGTTTGTGTTGCAGCATCGGTTCGATCAGCGCGTCGCCAATGCGCATACGCGGATTCAGGCTGGCAAACGGATCCTGAAAAATCATCTGGATACGCTGACGCATTTGCAAAATATCGCGTTTACCCAGATTCATCACATCAAAACCGTCGAAATCAATCGCACCGCTATGCGGTTTTAGCAAACGCGTCACGGCGCGGCCGGTCGTCGATTTTCCGCAGCCGGATTCCCCGACCAGTGAAAGCGTTTCGCCCTGGAATAATTCGAAGCTGATGTTTTCAACCGCATGCACCGCGCCGACCTGACGGCTGAACACCCCGCCATAGACCGGAAAACGCGCGCTCAGATTCTTCACCGAAAGCAGCGGCGTCACCCCGGCATCGACCGTTCCGGACACTTCCTGCGGCGTATTCGCCTCACCGGTTTGCAGATTGATTTGCGGGAAACGCAGCGGCCAGTCGCGGCCACGCATTGATCCGAGTTTGGGCACGGCGGCCAGCAGCGCGCGGGTATAAGGATGTTGCGGGCGATGGAAAATATCCTCCGTCGCCCCGCTTTCCACCGCTTCGCCGCGATACATCACCAGCGTCCGGTCGGCGATTTCCGCCACCACGCCCATATCGTGCGTGATGAACAAAACGGCCATGTCCTCTTCTTCCTGCAACGTCTTGATCAAGTCCAGAATCTGTCCCTGAATCGTCACGTCCAGCGCAGTTGTCGGTTCATCGGCAATCAGCAGTTTGGGTTTCAGCGCCAGCGCCATGGCAATCATCACGCGCTGACGCATCCCGCCGGAAAACTGATGCGGGTATTCATCAAACCGTTTTGCCGCATTGGGAATGCGCACCTTCTCCAGCAGTTTCAGCGTTTCCGCCCGTGCCTGCGAAGAGGACATTCCCCGGTGACGTTTCAGGCTTTCGGCGATTTGCCGCCCGATGCTGAACGTCGGATTGAGCGACGTCATCGGTTCCTGAAAAATCATCGCCATCTCGTTGCCGCGAATATCACGCATCTCCTTGTCCGATAACGCCAGCAAACTGCGCTGATTCAGCCGTACTTCTCCTTCAATCTGGCTGTTTTGCGCCTTGAGCAGACGCATCACCGACAGCGACGTTACGCTTTTTCCCGAGCCGGATTCGCCGACAATCGCCAGCGTTTCGCCGGGATAAACGTCAAACGACAAATCGCGCACCACCGGCAGCCAGTCGTCTTCGCCGCGAAAGGACGTGGTCAGATGCTTAACGCTCAGCACGGGCTGACGGTTTTGCGGCTCGTTCATCTTATTTGCTCCTTGCCGACAGCTGAACCTGCGGCACATAGCTGAAATCGCGGTCGAACGGGAAAGTTTTGCGCGCCTTGCGGTTGCGCGGAAGACGTTCGACGAACTGATCGACCACACCGTTCGACAGAGCCATCAGATTCGGGCTGGCAATCGGCGCCAGCTCCGGTGACAGATAACCGGATTTCACCACCACGATATCGGCGGTATGCGGATCCAGCTCCAGCACAGTGAAATCGCTGATGTTGTGGTACGGGCGACGGCGCGCCGACACCACCACGTCAATGCCGCCAGTGCGCAATACCGCCTGGCGGTCAGCCGGTGCCAGCGCATCGAGCAGGAAAATCACCTCAAACTCGCCTTTCACCTGCGGGCTGGAGTGATCCAGCGAAGCGCCCAGTGTCAGCGTTAATACTGACCCGACACCGGCGTTAAACGCCGCGTCAGTCGCAGGCGCGTCAGCAATTCCGGCCACCACCACATTTTGCGCATACTGCTTAATCAGTTCCTGCAACACGTCAGCACGATCACCGACGCCACCGCCGGTCGGGTTATCGCCGGAATCTGCCAGCACCACGGGACGGGTTTCGCAGGCAATCGCCTTGCGCACGCAGGCTTCCACCGTGTCGGTTTCACAACCGAACACGAAATCTTCACGCGCATCCCAGTAAGCTTGCGCCAGAGTGGTTGCCTGAACTTCGAGCGCCGCACGATCCGTGCCGGTCATGATCACCGCCGCCGTCGCACGCGGTTCATCGGCCCAGACATAACCGACCATCAGCGAGCTGTCCCAAACGCCGTCCACTTCATCCATTTCCGGCAGACGGGCATACAAACTTTTCGCCGGTTCATCTTCCGTGCTGGTGCGTTCACCCGGCAGCACAACCGGAACCGGTACCCACAGCAGCGTCGGTTTTTCGCCGGTTTGCAAATGCTTCACTAACATGGCCACCGAGCGGCGCATGGTTTCTTCCACGTCGATGTGCGGCGCGGTGCGGTACGTTGAAAACATATCAATGGCATCGATAATTCGCTGCGAAACATTGCCGTGCAAATCGTAACTGACGCTGATCGGGCAATCCGGCCCGACGGCTTTGCGCGCAGCGGCAATCCAGTCGCCTTCCGCATCTTCCAGCCCCTCGACATACATCGCGCCGTGCATCGCCAGATACAGGCCATCAAACGGTTTTTGCGCGTCCAGCCCGGCCAGCATTTCCGCTTTGAATTTGTCGTAAGTCGCCCGCGCGACCGGCCCGCCGGCAATGGCGCGGGCGTGGATTGTCGGCAAAAACGTCGCCGGATAATCTTGCAGGAAACGAAAACGCGGCGACGCCAGCAGCTGGGCGTCACGAACCACAGTGAAATCCTTTTCCTCGTTGAGAACCGGGTTGTAAGTGCTGCATTCAATATGAATACCGCTGACAGCTATACGCATGTTGATGATTCCTCAGACTGGCTTCAGGCCGACAAGAAAGCGGTGCGCAGCAATGCTTGCCGCCGCGCGCGCCCAGGTGTCGTCGTTTAGGGTGAAAGTGCGAACCGGCGTTTTCCCGGCGTTACCCGGCAACACGTTGGCTTCGATAGATTGCTGAACCACAGTGCCAAACAGGCCGGAAAAATCCGCGTCCTGATGGGCAATCAGGATCATGTCCGGGTCGTTAATCTGAATAAGATGGGATATGGCCAGGCCAAGCGCAGAACCGGCGCGATGCAGAATGCGGATAGCCGCGCTGACACCCTGCATCGCCTGTTGTTCCAGCCCGCCGATGGTGGTGGCGTCCAGCCCTTCGGCTCTGGCCATTTCCGCAATCGCATTGAGCGAGGCCAGCGTGTCCAGACAACCGCGCTTTCCGCAGCGGCACGGCGAACCGTTGAGCTCCAGCGTGCAGTGGGCAATTTCCCCGGCACCGCCGTGCAGCCCGCGGTGCAGTTTTCCGGCAATGAAATGCGCGCTGCCAATCCCCGCACCGTGGCTGACCAGTGTAAAACTGCTCAGATCACGCGCCTGACCGAAGTTTTTCTCACTCACCGCCAGCGCTTTGGCGTCGTTCTCAATCGCCACGTCCATACCGGTGGCCTGCGAAATCAGCTTCGCCAGCGGCACATCGCGCCAGCCCAGCAGCGCCGACTGCACGCAGGTGGACTGATGTTCATCAATCAGGCCCGATAACGTCACCCCGAGCCCGACCATTTTTTTGGCCGCTTCAGGATGCGGTTCAAGTAGGGCCGGCAGCGCCAGCGCGATGTTTTCCGCCAGCCGCTGCGGGTCAGAATCAGCCGCAAAAGACACCCGCGAGAGAATTTCGCCGTGCAGATTGATCAGCGCCATCTGCGCCGGATTTTGCAGCAAAGAAACGCCTGCAAACCACGCGCCGTCCGGGTGAACCACAAGGCGCACCGACGGCCTTCCCTGCCCGCTGCCGGGCACCGTTTCGGCCTCATGCAGAAAACCGGCGTCGATCATCTCGCGAACCACGCCGCCTATCGCCGCCTTGCTCATTCCCGAAAGCTGCGCCAGCTCTGTGCGGCTGATGCCGCCGGAGGCGTTGACCGCCCCCAATATCTGACGTTGCAAAGTTGTTAGCATATTCGTTTCGCTGCTCTCAGTTTTGGCTCATCCGCATTGACATTAAACGGTAAAAATGGATATATCAATGCCAATTAGTTCACAAAATAAACTAAATGTTTCGACATAAGTATTTCATATGAACTATTTGTTAAAAAATGTCTTGTAATGAGATCTGTCGAATAACGCAATAAAACGACGTAGCCAGAACCACTTAATCCGATTTTTCACGCAGAGGGCAGAACATGAAGATTACCCGTTACATCCGGCGTCCCGTGCAGTTATCACTGCTAAGCAGCGCCCTTCTCGCCGCGTTTTCGTTGCCGGTTTTCGCCGCCACGCTGAACGTGATGCAAAACGAAGCGCCGCGCAGCATGGATCCGGGCAACCAGACCGCCACGTTTACCGGCACGGTACTGGACCCGATGTACGAAGGTCTGCTGCGCATGTCGCCTCAGCTGAAACCGGAAGCCGCGCTCGCCACCTCATGGAGCAGCGATGAAAGCGGTCTGGTCTGGACATTCAAACTGCGCAGCGGTGTGACATTCCACGACGGCACGCCGTTTAACGCCGACGCCGTAGTCGCCAACTTTGCCCGCCATCTCGACACCAAACGCGGGCTGGCCGCCAGCGGACGTCTTCGCACCTTCCTCGACAGCGTGACCAAAACCGACGAATCCACCGTTGTCTTCAAACTGAAAAAACCGTATCCGGCCTTCCTCAATTTACTCACCACCGGCGCGTGTCTGATGGTCAGCCCGGCGGCGGATAAAACCGGCACGCTCGACAGCAAAGCCGTCGGCACCGGCCCGTACAAAATGGTGCAATACAAAACCGGCGAATTCGTGCTGGAAGAAAAATATCCGGGCTACTGGGGCGATAAAGCCGCCGGGCCGGACGACATCAAATGGACGTGGAGCGCCGAACCGTCAGTCATGAACATGGCGTTGCAGGCCGGTGAAACCGACGTCATCAACCCGGTGCCGCCGCAGTTCGCCCGCGTGCTGAAAAACAATCCGAAATTCAGCCTGCATGAAAGCCCGGGTGCCGCCGTGTTCTGGGTCGCGCTCAACACCGATCTCAAACCGCTTAGCGACGTTCGCGTCCGTCAGGCGCTGAACTACGCCACCGACCGCGACGGGCTGGTGCGCGCCATCATGTCCGGCTTCGCGCAACCGGCGAATTCCCCGCTGGCACCGGTTACCGCCGGTTATGACAAAACGCTGAACCCGTATCCGCTGGATCTCGCCAAAGCCAAAGCGCTGTTAAAAGAAGCCGGTGTCGCCGACGGATTCAGCATGTCGATTGCGGTACAAGGTCAGGACGCGCGGATCGGCCAGGTGCTGCAAAGCATGTGGGCGAAAATTGGCGTGAAACTGGACGTGCGCATTATGGAAAGCGGCGTGTGGACCAAAGCCGCGTTTGCCGATCAGGCCGGAAAAAAAGCCGATAACACCGGCGCAATTCTGGCGTCATGGTCTTCCGGCGCGAACGGCGCAGACCTGCAACTTCGTCCGCTGTATTACAGCAAAAGCTTCGCACCCGGCGGCGCAAACCTCGGCTTCTTTAACGATCCGAAACTCGATGAAATGTTAGATAAAGCCGCGTCAACGCTGGATGAAAATACCCGCAACGCGATTTACGTCGAGGCGCAGAAAGAAATCAACCAGCAGGCGCCGCAGGTCTTGCTGTATTACCAGAATGATTTGTACGCCACCGGCACCGGGATTTCCGGCGTGACGATGATTCCGGGCGGTCAGATCGTGGTCAAAGACGCACAGAAAAAATAACAGCGTCATTTACGGTGGAAAAGAGTGATGAAAGCCTATCTTGCCAAAAAGCTAATCGCTTTCCCGATCATCCTGATCGGGGTTTCGATGCTGATTTTTGTGTCCATCCGTGCGCTGCCGGGCGATCCGGCACGCCTGATGGCCGGGCCTGAAGCCACACAGGAAGCGGTGGACGCCATGCGCGTGCGCCTCGGACTGGATCAGCCGCTGGTCACGCAATATCTGCATTTTGCCGGTAACGTGCTGCACGGCAATCTCGGCGTCTCGTTGCAGTCGCAACAACCGGTGACGCAGGAAATCGGCGAGCGTATGCCGTACACCCTGATGCTCGCCGTGCTGTCATATTTTCTGGCGGTAGCGATTGGCGTTCCGGCGGGCATGATAGGCGCGATTTACCGCAACCGCTGGCCGGATTTTGGCGTGATGCTGCTGGCGATTGCCGGTGCGTCCATCGCCAACTTCTGGCTCGGGCTGATGGCAATGAATACCTTTTCGGTGAATCTCGGCTGGCTGCCGCTGCTCGGCGCGACGTCGTGGAAAAGCTACATTTTGCCCTCGGTCACGCTGGCGGTTTTACCGATGGCCGTGATGGCACGCATGACGCGTTCGAGCATGCTCGACGTCTTGTCGGAAGATTACATCCGCACCGCGCGCGCCAAAGGGTTATCCGCCACCACGGTTTATTGCAGCCACGCCTTTCGCAACGCACTGATCCCGATTGTCACCATTGTGGCGCTCAATTTCGGCAGTCTGATTGGCGGCGCGGTGGTCACGGAATCCGTCTTCAACTGGCCGGGTATTGGCCGGCTGCTGGTCGATTCCGTGCGCTATCGTGATTATCCGGTGATCCAGGGCGTCGCGCTGGTGGCCGTTTGCGGCGTGGTGGTGATGAACCTGCTCGGTGAATTACTGATAGCCTTCCTGAATCCAAAAATAAGGTTCGACTAATGTCTGCCATTATCACGCAATTACCCCGTCGCAAACCGCGCACGCTGAGGTTGTTTCGCTGGTGCTGGCGTCATCCTGCGGTGACGCTCGGCGGCCTGATTGTCGGCCTGATCGTTCTGATGGGGTTATTCGCGCCGCTGATCGCCCGCCACGATCCTTATGCACAGGATCTGATTGATACCCTGCTCGCGCCAAACGCTGAACACTGGTTTGGCACCGACGATTATGGCCGCGATATCTTTGCCCGCGTCATTTACGGTGCCCGGATTTCCATTGTCGAAGTGGTGCTGAGCGTCGGACTGGCGATGATTATCGGCATTCCGCTGGGGATTATTGCCGGTATGGCCGGTCGTTATACCGACATGATCATCATGTGGTTTATGGACATGCTGTTTGCGTTTCCGGGCATCGTGCTGGCGATTCTGGTGGTCAGCATTCTCGGCGGCGGGCTGGTTAACTTACTGATCGCCATTTCCCTGTTTGCGATCCCGGTCTATGCGCGTCTGAGCCGTAACCTCACGCTCGGTTTAAAGCAGATGGAATATGTCGAAGCCGCGCAGGCGCTCGGCTTGTCGAATTACCGGATTATCGTCCATTACATTCTGCGCAACGCCATCGGCCCGATCATTGTGCAATCGACGCTGACGGCGGGCACCGTTATTCTCGCTGCCGCCAGCCTCTCATTTCTGGGTCTGGGCGTGCAGCCGCCGATGCCGGAATGGGGTACCATGATGAGCGATGGCCGTAACTTCCTCGGCATTAATATTTACCTTTCGCTGTTCCCGGGTCTGGCCATTATGCTGACCGTGCTTGGTTTTAACGTACTGGGCGACGGGCTGCGCGACTTACTGGACACACGCTCATGAGTTCTGCGGTTTTCTGCGCCGATATCGGCGGTTCATTTATTAAGTTTGGCGTTTCACGCGCTTCCGGCGAAGTGGAAGAATGCGGCAAAGTACCGACACCCGTTTCGTCGTGGGATGATTTCGTGGCGGCGATGCAAAACTTCATCACACAGTTTGGCGGTGATTTACCCGCGTCTGCCCCGCTGGCGATCTCCACCGCCGGGCTGGTTTCTCCGCAAACCGGCGAACTGCTGGCGACCAACATTCCGGCCTTTACCGGACGTTCACTGGCAAAAGATCTGAGCGCGGCGCTGAACCGCCCGGTTACCGCCGCCAACGACGCCGACTGTTTTGCACTGGCCGAAGCCCATGCCGGAAACGCGCAAAATCATGCGGTGGTTGTGGCGATTATTCTGGGTACCGGCGTCGGTGGCGGCGTGGTCATTAACGGCCATCTGGTTCGCGGCCACGGTGGCGTCACCGGTGAATGGGGACACGGCGCCATCACGCGCACCGAAGTCATCATTGACGGCGAAACCTATGCGGTTCCGCGTCTCAAATGCGGCTGCGGTCAGACCGGTTGCCTCGATATGCTGGGTGCCGCGCGCGGCCTTGAACGCCTGCATAAGCATTTCCATCAGCAGGATAAAACCAGCCTGGAGATCGTCAGCGGCTGGCAAGACGGTAATGCGGCCTGCGGGCTGACGGTAAACGCCTGGCTGCAAATCGTATCCGAACCGCTGGCGCTGCTGGTGAATATTCTCGGCCCTTCACGGATTGTCGCGGGCGGCGGCCTGGCGTCTGCAACGGCGCTGATGGCGGCGCTGGATCAGACGGTGCGTAAAGGAGTTTTACATAATTATGCGGAGACACTGCTGGTACCGGGGAAATTTCTGACAGCTGGCGGGCTGGTAGGGGCATCGGTGATGGGGAGAATAGAAGGATAGTTTTTGCTCCTCCCCCTGCGAAGGGGGAGGTTGGGAGGGGGTTTAGCAACGAACTCCCGGGCTATAAACCTAATGCATCACGCATGCGGTTTTCGACGGTTCGTTTTTGTTCCCCGGTCAGTGCGCGCAGCGGAAGGCGCGGGTTGCCGGCGTCGATGCCGTGCAGTTTCATCGCGGCTTTGCCTGCGGCGACGCCACCGAATTCCACCAGTACGCGGATCAGCGCCACAACGCGATCCATGCCCTGACGGACGGCGGTCTGATTCCCGGCGTTAAAGTCATCAATGATTTTATGGAACAGCGGCGCGGCGTAGTTATAGGTGCTGCCGACTGCGCCGGTGGCACCGACGGCCAGACCGCCGGGCAGATGTTCGTCGACGCCAAACGGAATATCGAATTTACCGCCGCTGACGCGCTGGCAGCGCTGGAATTCATACAAATCTGCGCTGTTGAATTTAATACCGGACAGGTTCGGGATTTTGGATTCGCCCTTGATCAGGAACTGTTCCATATCCAGATTCACGCCAGACATGCCGGAATGGTAATAATAGAAACCTTTTGACGGTGCCGCCGACGCTATCGCCTGGCAGTAATCAATCAGGTCATCCACGTTTGCCGGTTTAAAGAAGCACGGCCCGATAACCGACGTGGCAAAAATATCCAGCGTTTCGGCGTGGCGCGATAATTCCACCGCATCTTTAATACTAAGTGCACCGGTGTGCAGCGTAATGCTTAATTTGCCCTGCGCGGCTTTCACCCAGCGTTCGGCGATTTTTTTACGTTCTTCAACTGAACAGTGAATGCCTTCACCGGTAGTTCCGCAGACGTAAACGCCCTTAACGCCATCGTTCACCAGATGTTCCGCTATCTGATCGATGACCGGAAAATTCACCTCACCCTGCGCATCAAACGGCGTGTGTGGAGCAGCAATCAGACCTGTTAATTTTTTCATGTGCTTTCTCATCAATGGGAAGTTAAGGGAATCAGTCCGTTTTTTCAGAAACCGGTCAGTTTGTTCTTTTCGTTTTGCGCAATGGCCTCACAAAACCAGCCGCAAATATGTTCGATACGCGTCACGGCAGATCCGACGGTAACGGCGTAAGCGCCCGCCGCCATCACTTCAGCGGCCAGCGCGGGGGAGTTGTAACGGCCTTCGGCAATCACCCTGCATCCGGCCTGCGCCAGTGCGCGGACCAGCGCGATATCCGGCGTTTCGGGCACCGGCGTTTGGGTATAGCCCGAGAGCGTTGTGCCGATAAAATCACAGCCCAGTTTTTGCGACAGCAGGCCATCTTCGAGGCATGATGCGTCGGCCATTGTCAGGCACCCGGCTTCGCGGGCGCGCTGATACAACGCCTCAGCCGGCACGGGGCGAAAACGCTGTGTGACGTCAAAAGCAATAATGTCGGCTCCGGCGGCGCTCAGCGCGTCCACGTCTTCCAGCCACGGCGTGATCCGCACGTCAGAATCCGGCAGGTCGCGTTTAATAATGCCGATAACCGGTGCATCCGTTGCCCGGCGCACCGCTTCAATGTTGCGGATGCCTTCAATACGCAGCGCCACCGCCCCGCCGTCGAGCGCTGCGCACGCCATCGCGGCGACGATTTCCGGTTTGTCCATGGCACTGCCGGGCACTGGCTGGCAGGAAACGATCAGCCCGCGGGCAAGCCGGGTCAGGAGATCATTCATGTTGCGCACGTTTATCTTTACCATGAACCTAAAACTCCAATATTAAATTTTAAATGAAGTATAACTCCAATCATGGTAGATCTTTTGTTCTCAGGGCGCAATGGCGCAAATCGCCGTTACCGCTTCATGTTAGTGACCGGCATTCAGTTTTGTGAGGAAAACTCAGATGGGAAACGCGTTAGCACTGGATATTGGCGGGACAAAAATTGCAGCGGCCATTGTGGCGGAAGACGGCACGCTGTCGGAACGTCAGCAGATCGCCACGCCCCGCGGTGATGCCGCCGGGTTAGCCGGCGCGCTGGAAAAACTGATTACGCCGTGGCGTAACCGGGTGGATCTGATTGCCGTCGCCTCGACCGGCATTATCAGCCAGGGGCGGCTGACCGCGCTGAACCCGGCGAATCTCGGCGGGCTGGCGGGGTTTCCTTTGCAGGACTGCATCCGCGCCGTAGCGGATTTACCGAATGTCGTGCTCAATGACGGACAGGCCGCGGCGTGGGCGGAATATCAGACCGTGAAGGAAACCTGCGATAACGCGCTGTTTGTCACCGTCTCAACCGGCGTGGGCGGCGGAATTATCTGGAACAGAAAATTATTAACCGGCCGCAACGGACTGGCCGGGCACATCGGCCATACCGCGTTTGATCCGCAAGGCGGACTTTGCGGCTGCGGGCGTCGCGGTTGTGTCGAAAGCGTCGCATCGGGCACCGCCATCGGCCATGCGATGATGGAGAATGCCAGTCCGCTGGGCGCGGAACAGGTTTTCGAACGCGCCCGCGCGGGGAACAGCGAGGCGCAACGGGTGATCGGCCGTTCAGCGGCCGCCGTTGCGTCAATGCTGGCAGACATGCATATTTCGCTGGATCTGGACGTCGTCATAATGGGCGGCAGCGTCGGGCTGGCGGAAGGGTATCGGGAAAAAGTGGCGCATGCGCTTAACCAGTTACCGGCGATTTACCGGGTTGCGCTGCTTCCGGCGCATCACCGGCAAGACAGCGGTTTAATCGGCGCAGCGTTATGGGCCAGAGCCACGCTGTAGCCCTGCGCGGCGGTAATCAGGCTTCACGGAATCAGCCAACTATGTAATGATGTGCACCGGTTAAATCATTGTTTCTGTCACTTTTTCCCCCGAGGTGTCCACGTGAAAACGGGTGCTCAACATTTCAAACCAGGTAAAATTCTTGATGCTCTGGGGGCGATGCAAAACAGCCTGACCCGCTCCGCGCAGCGCATTGCGGTTTATATTCAGGCCGAACCTTCCAAAGTCACGCAACTTTCCCTCGCTGAACTTTCCACCCTCACGCAGGCCGGTGAAGCCACGATTATTCGTTTCTGCCGCACGCTGGGTTACAAAGGTTTTCAGGATTTCAAAATGGATCTGGCGATCGAAGTGGCGACGCGTCCGGATCCTGAAGAAAGCCTGCTGGACGCCGATGTTCAGGACGCCGACAGCCCGCAGGCGATTGCCGGAAGACTGCAGTCGGCCATCAATAACGTGCTGACCGAAACTATCAATCTGCTGTCGATGGAAAACGTCGAACAGGTGGTGAAACTGATGCGCCCCGCTGACCGGATTTGTATTTTCGGGCTGGGCTCTTCCGGCATCACCGCTGAAGACGCCAAAAGCAAGCTCATGCGTATCGGGCTGCGCGTTGACGCGGCGACCAACAACCATTTCATGTACATGCAGGCTTCGCTGATGAAGCCCGGCGATGTCGCCATCGGCATCAGCCATTCCGGCACCTCCGCCGAAACGGTGCATGCGCTGAAACTGGCGAAAGAAGCCGGAGCGACCACCGTCGCGCTGACTCACAATGTCGGTTCTCCCATCACCGACATGGCCGATTACGTGCTGATTAACGGCAACAAGCAGGGTCAGTTGCAGGGCGACTCCATCGGCACCAAAATCGCACAACTGTTCGTTCTCGACCTGATTTACGCGCTGCTGGTGAAAGCCGATCCGGTGCAGGCGGAGCAAACCAAACGTAAAACCACGCAGGCCATCAGCCAGCACGGCACCCGCTAAAACCATTTCCTGCCGCATTTTCAGGCTTTCATCGCGCTGATCCTTTTTCAGCGCGCCTTCTGACCTCTCCATCCTGCTGCTTATCTTTCCCTGTTCAGCATTTCACCTTCTTTATCACACTTTTCTCAGTCCGTGATTGAAATGCCGGAGCGATCGAATACACTCAAGTGGAGTTTTACTCCTAATTGACATTTCACTTGGAGCAAAACACGAAACGACCAGAAGACAAAAACAGAGACGATGAGCGACCCCTGACAACAATTTTGCCCGTGACCGACGGGATGTGGAGAGAGCGACGATATGAGCAATTCATTACGACCTCATGCTGACAGGCCAGAGACAAAAGCGCCCCGCTGGTACAAACAATTGTCACCTGCGCAATGGAAAGCCTTCGCCGCCGCCTGGGTCGGTTACGCCCTGGACGGGTTTGATTTTGTGATTATCACGCTGGTGCTGACGGACATTAAACAGGAGTTCGGCCTGACGCTTTTACAGGCCAGCAGCCTGATTTCCGCCGCCTTCATCTCCCGCTGGTTTGGCGGATTAGTGCTCGGCGCGATGGGCGACCGGTATGGCCGCAAGCTGGCGATGATCACCAGCATCGTCCTGTTTTCCTGCGGCACGCTGGCCTGCGGGCTGGCTCCGGGTTACACCACATTATTTATCGCGCGCCTGATTATCGGCATCGGCATGGCGGGCGAGTACGGCTCCAGCTCAACGTATGTGATGGAAAGCTGGCCGAAAAACATGCGTAACAAAGCCAGCGGATTTCTGATTTCGGGCTTCTCTATCGGTGCCGTGCTGGCGGCGCAGGCATACAGCTACATCGTTCCGGCTTTCGGCTGGCGGATGCTGTTTTACATCGGATTACTGCCGATCGTTTTCGCGCTGTGGCTGCGTAAAAATCTGCCCGAAGCCGAAGACTGGAAAGAATCTCAGCGCCAAAACCAGCAAAGCAAACAGCCCAGTGACCGCAATATGGTCGATATTCTCTATCGCAGCCGCCTCAGTTATCTCAACATCGGGCTGACTCTTTTTGCCGCCGCCGCGCTGTACGCCTGTTTCACCGGCATGGTGTCTGCGCCTTTCATCGCCGTGCTCGGCATTGCCTGCGCCGCCATTTTCATCTGCTTCATGGTGCAAACCAGCGGCGAACGCTGGCCGACCGGTGTGATGCTGATGCTGGTGGTGTTTTGCGCCTTTCTGTATTCGTGGCCGATCCAGGCATTGTTACCGACATACCTGAAAATAGATCTGGGTTATGACCCGCATACCGTCGGCAACGTCCTGTTCTTCAGCGGGTTCGGCGCGGCGGTCGGCTGTTGCGTCGGCGGCTTCCTCGGCGACTGGCTGGGCACACGCAAAGCCTACGTCACCAGCCTGCTGATTTCTCAGTTGCTGATTATTCCGCTGTTCGCCATCAAAGGTTCGGACATGCTTTTCCTCGGCGGGCTGCTGTTCTTACAGCAAATGCTCGGTCAGGGCATTGCGGGTTTACTGCCTAAACTGCTCGGCGGATATTTTGATACCGAACAGCGCGCGGCCGGTCTGGGTTTCACCTATAACGTCGGTGCGCTGGGCGGCGCACTGGCACCGATACTGGGCGCGTCGATTTCTCAGCATCTCAGCCTCGGCACTGCGCTGGGTTCGCTGTCATTCAGCCTGACGTTTGTCGTTATTTTGCTGATTGGTTTTGATATGCCTTCCCGGGTACAGCGTTGGATCCGCCCTTCCGGCCTGAGAACGCACGACGCCATCGACGGCCAGCCCTTCAGCGGCGCAGCGGGGGTAAAACCGGCGTTTCAGAAACCGGGATGCGCGCGCAGTTAAACCGGCAGACAGCAAAAGGGCCGCTCAGGCCCTTTTCTTTATGCCAAATTCCCGCGTTTAAGCCGGTACAGGCAATGCTCCTCAAGCCAGTTTCCCTTCTCCACCGCCGGATGATTGAAGTTTTCACTGATATCACACGTCATCCCCATTTTCTTCATCACCGCCTGCGAACGCACATTCGGCAGGGCTGTAAAGGCCACGATTTCATCCAGCCCGGGCTGTTCAAATCCGGCATTCAGCGCTGCATGCGCCGCCTCGCTGCAATAGCCTTTTCCCCACACGTCAGCACGAAGCCGCCAGCCGATTTCCACACACGGCGTAAACGGCAAATCATAACCGGGCGTATGCAGGCCAACAAAACCGATAAACTCACCGGTGTCACGCAGCTCAACCGCCCAGATCCCCCAGCCGCGCACTGCAATCAAATCCCGGCAACGGGTGAGCATCTCGTCGCTTTTTTCACGGGTCATTGTGGACGGAAAAAACTCCATCACCCGCGGGTCAGCATTCATTTCGGCAAACGGATCGGCATCGCTGTCGCGCCACTGCCGCAGCGTCAGGCGGGGAGTCACGATTTTCAGTGGCGGAAAGGCCACCGGAACGGTAAAGATTTCCATGAATAACTCCTTGTTGTGGCTCGCGGAATAACCGGCGAAAGTGTTTATTACCACACGCGGCGCGAATTTTACATTCGTGAACTCATCAGCCCGGAAATCCGCGTGGTAAATCCCGTCAAAATAAAGCTGACAAACCGCCGTTTTCCCATTACATGTATTCATATCAATGATGAATATATTGGGATCACAAACATGCTTTTTCACCGCTATCACGGGCTGGGTAACGATTATCTGGTCTGCCACCACAGCGTCGCCAGCCTGCTGACAAATCAGCAAATTCAGCGCATCTGTGACCGCCATTACGGCATCGGTTCTGACGGATTACTGATCGACATCGATGACGCAGAAATCCCGACATTGCGCATCATCAATCCCGACGGATCCGAGGCGGAGAAAAGCGGCAACGGCCTGCGCATTTACGCCCGTTATCTGTTTGATATTGGCCGCGTCGGGCATGCGCCGTTTCTGGTGAATACGCTGGGCGGTCAGGTGCGTTGCGAAGTCACCGAAGGCGCGCATCAGGTGATTGTGGATATGGGGCAGGCAAAATTTTCGCCGTCGGCGTTACCGGCGAACATCGAAGGCGACGACGCGCTGGCGTTACCGCTGGTCGTCGGCGGGCATCAGCTCAGCGCCACACTGGTGTCGATGGGCAATCCGCATTGCGTGATATTGGTGAAAAAGCTCGACCTGGATTTAGTCAGACAACTGGGCGCAGAAATAGAAACGCTGGCGATTTTCCCGAAACGCACCAACGTACAGTTTGTTGAAGTGACGGACCGCAACAATATCAGCATCGGGATCTGGGAACGCGGGGCCGGTTACACGCTGGCATCCGGCAGCAGCAGTTGCGCCGCCGCCAGCGCCATGCGCAAACTCGGACACGTGGACGACAACGTCACGGTGCATATGCCGGGCGGCACACTGGCGATAAGCTTCAGCGGTGATTTTCAGGTCAGCATGCGCGGACCGGTGCAAAAAATCGCCTCCGTCACGCTCGATGACGACTGCTTTTGGGACATGTCGGAATAAATTTCCTCCGCCCTTTTCTCCCCGCTCTCTTTTCATTTTCACATTAACCTCCCCCGACGGCAGCCAGCCTGCCGTTATTCGGTTACCCGTCGTGATAAACAAAACTCATACCTGCATAATGATTTTATGGCAGACAGCGCGCTTTCCAGCCCCTAAGTTGGTTATCAGGAAGCACCACAATGAATAACCAACTCATTGTTTAATAAATAAAATAATCTTAATAAAACCCCATCACGGCGCGCCGGTGTGCTCCGGAAGTCAGTGAGTATTTTTTCAAAGTTTTAATCCGATCACATATTAATAAAAAAAACAGAGAGCGTACCCTATGAGCAACAACACCATCGTGGATGTTAAAACGTGGATAGACGAACGCCCGATATCAAAATATCAATGGGTGGTTCTGGGGCTGTGTTTCATCATCATTATGTTCGACGGCTACGACGCGGCGGTGATGGGTTTTATCGCCCCGGCGCTGATTGAAGACTGGGGCATCAGCCGTGCGGAAATGGGGCCGATCCTGGGTGCCGCCATGTTCGGCGTCGCCATCGGCGCACTGATTGCCGGGCCAAACGCCGACCGGTTCGGGCGAAAACGCGTCCTGATGTGGTCCATTCTCTGCTTCGCCCTGTTCAGCCTGCTGAGCACTTTCGCCCGCACGCCGATGGAAATGGCCATTTTGCGCTTTCTCACCGGCCTCGGTTTAGGCGCGGTCATGCCCAACACCGTCACGCTGGTCTCGGAATATATGCCTGAGCGCCGCCGCAGCCTGATGATCACCGTGATGTACAGCGGCTTTAACGTCGGCTCCGGTGCCGGTGGCTTTGTCGCCGCCGGTTTGTTACCGCATTTTGGCTGGAAAGCAGTGATCTTCGCAGGCGGCATTGTGCCGCTGCTGATGCTGCCATTGCTGATGTGGATCCTGCCGGAATCGGCGATGTACATGGTGGTGCGCAACGTTGCGAAAGAGAAGATCGCCAAAGTACTGACCCGCGCCGGTGGCCTGTTCAGCGCGGAAACTAAATTCGTCCTCAAGGCGCCGGTGATTCAGAAAAAAGCCAAAGTCTTCCAGTTGTTCACCAACGGTTACGCCAAAGGCACGGTTGTCCTGTGGGTCACGTATTTCATGGGGTTGTTCGTGATTTACCTGCTCAACGGCTGGCTGCCAACCATTATGCGTAACGGCGGTTTCTCGCTGGAACGCGCCGCCATCGTCGCCGGTTTATTCCAGCTCGGGGGCACCTTCGGCGGCCTGATGGTTGGCGGTCTGATGGACAAATTCACCGCGAAACGCGTCATCGCCGGTTTCTACATCATGGGCATGGTAAGCCTGCTGTCGCAGGGTATCGGCAACTTCGGCCCGGACGTGCTGGCGCTTCTGGTCTTCATCAGCGGCGTGTGTATTAACGGCGCACAGACCGGGCTTCAGGCGTTTTCCCCGGCCTTCTACCCGACCGAAATGCGGGCCACCGGCGTCTGCTGGATGCACGGCATTGGCCGCAGCGGCGCCATTATCAGCTCGTCTATGGGCGGCATCCTGCTGGGGGTTTTCTCCGGCGAGAACATGATCTTCATTATTCTGGCGTTGCCTGCCCTGCTGGCCGGCCTGAGTATTCTTTTGCACCGCGCGGCACACCCGGCCGAGATGATCAAAGGCGTTGATATTACTGACATCCCGGAGTTGTCGCGCACCATGAACATCCGCTAACCTTGCGTTAGCCTCCTGATAATTAGAAACATAAATACACTGACGCAGCGGCTGCGTTGCGATTACCCTACAAAAAGTTCAGAGGATTTAAGATGGCTAAGATCATAGGCGGTTTAGCGGTTTCACATACCCCGACTATCGGTTTTGCAGTGGATCACAACAAACAGGACGAAAGCGCCTGGGCACCGATTTTCGAGAGTTTTGCGCCGATGCAAAAATGGCTCGAAGAAAAGAAACCCGACGCGCTGGTGTATATCTTCAACGACCACGTCACGTCCTTTTTCTTTGATCACTATTCGGCGTTTACGTTAGGCATTGATGATCACTACGAAGTCGCGGATGAAGGCGGCGGCCCGCGCGACCTGCCGCCGGTGAAAGGCCATGCGGCGCTGTCTCAGCACATCGGTGCCAGCCTGATGGCAGACGAATTTGATATGTCGTTCTTCCAGGACAAACCGCTGGATCACGGCCTGTTCTCGCCGCTTTCCGCACTGATGCCGCATGAAAGCGGCTGGCCGACGCAAATCGTTCCGCTGCAAATTGGCGTGTTGCAGTTCCCGATCCCGACGGCGCGCCGTTGCTACAAACTCGGTCAGGCGCTGCGCCGCGCCATCGAAAGTTTTCCGGAAGATCTGAACGTGGCGATTGTCGCCACCGGCGGCGTTTCCCATCAGGTTCACGGCGAACGTTGCGGCTTTAACAACCCGCAATGGGACGAACAGTTTGTCGATATGATCGTGAACGACCCGGAACGTCTGACCGAAATGACGCTGGCGGAATTCGCCACGCTTGGCGGGCTGGAAGGTTCGGAAGTCATCATGTGGCTGGTGATGCGCGGCGCACTTTCCGCCAACGTGAAGAAACTGCATCAGGCCTATTACCTGCCGTCGATGACCGGTATTGCGACGCTGATCCTCGAAAATCAGTCCCGCGAAGCGCCGGTGGACGTGCAGCAGCGTCAGCGCGATAAAATCGCACAACAGCTGGCGGGCGTGGAAAAACTGCCGGGCACCTATCCGTTTACTCAGGCGCGCAGCCTGAAAGCGTTCCGCATGAACCGGTTCCTGCATCGCCTGATCCAGCCCGCGTGGCGCGAGCGTTTCCTCACTGACCAGAACGCGATGTTTGCCGAAAACAAACTGACCGCTGATGAACAAAAACTCCTGCGCGAACTCGACTGGCGCGGGATGATTCATTACGGCGTGAGCTTCTTCCTGCTGGAAAAACTCGGTGCCGTGGTGGGCGTGTCCAACTTACATATTTATTCCGCGATGCGCGGTGAAACGCTGGAGGAATTCCAGAAGACCCGCAATCAGCAAGTTCTCTACTCGGTAGCAGGTAAAGCGAAAGCATGACGATATTTGAGCAACCCAAGATCGACACCCATCATCACGTGTTTGATCCGGCGCGCTTCCCGTACCTTCCGGACACGCCGTACCGTCCGGAAGGACACGAGATTGGCACCGCCGATTATTACCGCGCGGTGATGCAAGCCTACAACATCCGCCACTCCCTGATTGTCGGCCCGACGTCAGGGTATAACACCGACAGCTCATGCCTGCTGGATGCGCTGGAAAAAGGCAATGGCCGCTTCAGGGGCATCGCCGTGGTGCCTTTTGAACTTCCGCTGGATAGACTCGCCGCGCTCAAACAGGCCGGCGTGGTCGGTATCGCGATGAATGTGGCGATGCTCGGCACGGCACCTTTTTTACACCTCGACGCCCTGATGGGACGCCTGACCGAACTGGACATGTTCGCCGCCATTCAGGTACAAGGCGACCAGTTGCTGGCACTTTTGCCGCTGATCAACCGCACGAAAACCCGTTTGCTCATCGATCACTCCGGCCGCCCCGATGTGACGCAGGGCTTGCAGCAACCGGCGTTTCAGGCGCTGTTACAGCTCGCGAGCCAGCAACGCACCTGGGTGAAACTGTCCGGCTTATCGAAATTCAGCCGTCAGCCTTTTCCGTATCAGGACGGCCACGCTTATCAGCACGCGCTGCTTGAGGCATTCGGCGCGGAACATTGCATGTGGGGTTCCGACTGGCCGTTCCTGCGCGCAGAACACCGGATGGATCTCGGCACGTTGCTGATGCTGGTGGAACACTTATTCCCGGATGAGAAAACGCGGCACCAGATCCTGTGGCAGACGCCAAAAGACCTGTTTGGTTTTGCAGATTACTGAAGAAAGGAAGACCCGATGAACTACAAAATTGCCGTCTTTAACGGCCCGAACCTGAATCTGCTCGGCACCCGCGAACCGGAAACTTACGGTTATGACACGCTGGCCACCATCGAAACACTGTGTCATCAGACCGGGAAAAGCTGCGGTGCGGAAATCGAATTTTTCCAGACCAACCACGAAGGCGATTTGATCGACCGCATTCAGGCCTGCCGCGGCACCACCGACGCCATCGTGCTGAACGCCGCCGCCTGGACCCACACGTCTGTCGCCCTGCGCGACGCCGTCACCGCCGTCAGCCTGCCGCTGTACGAAGTGCATATCACCAACGTGCATAAACGCGACGCGTTCCGCCACCACTCATTCCTCTCCGACGTTTCCGTCGGTGTCATCTGCGGTTTCGGCATTCAGGGCTACGAATACGCCATCCGCCAGGCGGTGGTGAACTTGAGTCAGTGAACCGCTAGCTGCAAACCTGCCGGATTTCCTCCACCAGCGCCTGTGCGGCGGGGGAAAGCAGGCTTCCTGCGCGGAAAGTCAGGCCGATGGCGCGGTGTGTATCGGCCAGATCCAGCGGCAGTTTTATCAGCTCGCCGCTTTCCAGTTCATGCTCAAGCTGGCGGGCGGAAACGGCGGCCAGCATATCCGAACCGAGCAGCAAGCCGCGCACGATGCCCAGATCGCCGCTTTCCACCACCGGATCGGGCGGCGGAATTTCCATCGCGGTAAAGCTGTTGTCCAGTAAACGTCGCGCCGGGGTTTCCGCCCGCGGTAAGACCCAGCGCGCGGTACGCAGATGTTCCTGCGTTACCGGTTCACTGAGCAGCGGATGCCCTTTTCGCGCCAGAATCACCATGCTTTCAGTGAACAGCGTTTCTGTCACCATATCCGCCGCATAATCGCTCGAACGCAGCGCGCCGAATATGAAATCCACCTCGCCCGAACGCAACTCAGACGCCAGCGCGCTGAACGCGCTTTCATTGGTGATCACTTTGACGCCGCCGTAACGCTGCGTCAGCCCGATGATCGCCTGCGGCAGCAAACGTGTTCGCCCGAGCGGCAGCGCGCCGACCTGCACGGTGCCTTCCAGCACGCCACGACGGGCGGCGATATCGGCGGGAATATGCCGCAGTTCGTTAAGCGCACGACGCAAATTCGGCACGATATCCTGCCCTGCCAGCGACGGCATCATGCCGTGCGGCGTGCGTTCCAGCAGCGCCAGACCGGCACCGTTTTCCAGCACTTTTAATGCCGCGCTAACCGCAGGCTGGCTCAGCCCGAGCAGCGTGGCGACCGTCTGCATATGCCGCGTTTTACACAGCGAAATGAAAATCTGTAAACGACGCACGTTAAACAGATACAGCGGTTCAGTTTCGCTGCGCGTTTGCCCGGCTTTGCCGTGTAATTTCGCCAGCTGCGACGGGATCAGCCGCAGTTCGGCAATTGCCCGGCGCGCACGCGGCAGCACGCATTTACCAAAATCGGTGAGCAGCATTCCGTTGGCATGACGTTCAAACAAAGGCACGTCGAGAGCCTGTTCCAGATCGCGGATCGCCCGCGTCACCGCCGACTGCGTGCGGTAAAGCTCATCGGCGGCACGCGATACACTTCCCTGATCGACCACCTGACAAAAAGCGCGTATTTGCATCAGGTTACTCAGCATCTCGTCTTGTGCCATCCCCTTCTCCCGTCAGGTTTTTTTTCGTGACATCCCTCAGCAATATAAATAAAACGCATACCCCCTGCAATCAAATGAATTACCCGCCGCAGGCTCGGACTGACAGCATGGAACTCAGGCAATCTGATCACCCTAAACCCAGGATCTATCCATGACTCAGCCAAAAAAAGATGAAAGCAAAAGTGCATTAGTCGTCAGCGCCCACTCCGCCGATTTCGTCTGGCGTGCAGGCGGTGCCATCGCGAAACATACGCAGGCCGGTTACGCCGTTCACATCGTTTGCCTGTCTTTCGGCGAGCGCGGCGAATCCGCCAAGCTGTGGCGCAAAGGCAATATGACCGAAGAGATTGTGAAAGCATCCCGTCGCGAGGAAGCGATGGCCGCGGCTGAAATTCTGGGTGCTACCGTCGAGTTTTTTGATATGGGCGATTATCCGCTGCGTGCTGATAAAGCATCGCTGTTCAGCCTGGCCGATGTTTACCGCCGCGTGCAGCCGCATTTCGTTCTGACGCATTCCCTGAAAGACCCGTACAACTACGATCATCCGATGGCCACCCATCTGGCGCAGGAAGCGCGGATTATCGCCCAGGCTGAAGGTTATAAACCCGGCGAAACCATCGTCGGCGCACCGCCGGTTTACTGTTTCGAGCCGCATCAGCCGGAACAGTGCGAATGGAAACCTGACGTGCTGCTCGACATCACTGACGTCTGGGACAAAAAATATCAGGCGATTCAGTGCATGGCCGGTCAGGAACATTTGTGGGAATACTACACCCGCGTCGCCCAGCAGCGCGGCGTTCAGGCCAAGCGCAACGTCGGCATCACCAGCACCAAAAACATCGTTTACGGCGAAGGTTATCAGAGCATCTTCCCGCGCGTGACGGAGGATTTAGCATGAGCTTAACCGGCAAAAAAGGCGTGGTGGTGCGCAATATTCCACGGGCAAATTCTGTTGATGTCACGGCGCTGGCCGCTTTTGGCGTGGCCACCGTTCACGAAGCGCAGGGCCGTACCGGATTGCTGGATCCGGCAATCCGGCCGATCCAGCAAGATTGCGCTATTTCCGGCAGCGCCGTCACCGTGCTCACCGCACCGGGCGATAACTGGATGTTCCACGTCGCCGTCGAACAATGTCAGCCGGGCGATATTCTGGTGGTCGCACCGACGTCGCCCTGCTCCGACGGATTCTTTGGCGATCTGCTGGCCACTTCGCTGAAAGCACGCGGCGTGGTCGGGCTGGTGGCAGATCTTGGCGTGCGCGATACCAAAACGCTGCGTGATATGGGGTTCCGCGTGTGGTCACGGGCGGTTTATGCGCAGGGTACGGTGAAAGAAACGCTCGGATCGGTCAACGTTCCGGTGGTCTGCGCCGGTCAGCTGGTGTATCCGGGCGATGCCATTGTGGCGGATGACGACGGCGTGGTAGTGGTTCGCCGCGAAGACGTCGCGCGGGTGCGTGAAGCCAGCCGCCAGCGGGAAGCGCTGGAAGAAAGCAAACGGGCGCGGATGGCCGATGGCGAACTCGGGCTGGATATTTACAACATGCGTCCGCGTCTGGCCGAAAAAGGGCTGAAATATTACGACTCTACCGCGGAGCTGGAACTGGCCGCCAAACGCTGAGGAACCGTTATGCCACAGACCCGAATTCCCTGCCTGTTAATGCGCGGCGGCACGTCTAAAGGCGCCTTCTTTCTGGCTGACGATCTGCCGCGGGACCCGGCTTTACGCGACCGCGTTTTGCTGGCCGTTATGGGGTCACCCGATCCGCGCCAGATAGACGGGCTGGGCGGTGCCGATCCGCTGACCAGCAAAGTGGCCGTTATCCGCCCTTCTGCCCGCGCTGACGCCGATGTCGATTACCTGTTTGCGCAGGTTAACGTGGACAACGCCGTCGTGGACTACGGCCAGAACTGCGGCAATATTCTGGCCGCCGTCGGCCCGTTCGCCCTCGAACGGAATCTGATTGCCGCCCGAAACGGCATCACGCCGGTGCGTATTTATATGGAAAACACCGGGCAGATTGCCACGGCGCATGTCCCGGTTGAAGACGGTCAGGTTTGCTATCAGGGCGATTTGCGCATCGACGGCGTGCCGGGCACGGCGGCAAAAATCAGCGTGGAATTTGCGGATATCGCCGGTTCCAGCTGTGGCGCATTACTGCCTACGGGCAATGCGCGGGACGTTTTCGACGGTACCGAAGTCACCTGTATCGATAACGGCATGCCGGTGGTTCTGCTGCGCGCGGCAGACTTAGGCCGCAGCGGCTATGAAAGCCGTGAACAGCTCGACGCCGATTCTGAGCTGAAAGCGCGTCTCGAATCGATCCGTTTACAGGCTGGTTTTAAAATGAATCTCGGCGACGTTTCACAACGTACGGTGCCTAAAATGACGCTCATCGCGGAACCGCGAAACGGCGGCGCAATTTCCAGCCGGACGTTCATTCCGCACCGCTGCCACGCCTCGATTGGCGTGCTCGGTGCGGTCAGCGTCGCCGGTGCCTGTCTGATCCCCGGCTCGGTGACTGAGGGGCTGGCGCACACGCCGTCCGGCGAGATTCATGGCGCGGCATCGCTTATCAGTGTGGAACACCCGACCGGCGAATTCAGCGTAGAGCTGCAACTCGACCCCGCAAAAGACGGCGCACAACGGCTGGCCGGATGCGCCCTTCTGCGCACCGCCCGCCTGATTTTTGAAGGCCGCGTCGCCATTCCCGCCAGCGTCTGGAGCGGCCACCAGGAGGCAGAGCATGACTGACATTACCCGTATAGCGATAATCGGTTTAGGCGAGGTCGGCACCATCCTTGCCACCGATTTGAAACAGCAGGATCCGGCGCCGGACATCGTCGCGTTCGATAAACAAACCGGCTCCGGCATCATCCGCGAACGCGCACAACGCGCAGGGATCCGGCTGGCAGATTCACTGTGCGAAGCGCTCGCAGGCAGCCAGATTATTTTCTCCGCCGTGACCGCAGCGGAATCCCTGAACGTCGCCACCGCCGCTGCGCCTCATATCACGGCGCAGCACACCTTTCTCGATCTGAACTCCGTTTCCCCGAACACCAAACGCGCCGCGATGGCCGCAATAGAACAGGCTGGCGGCCATTACATCGACGTCGCCGTCATGGCCCCTTATCCGCCCGCACGGCTGAAAACACCGCTATTACTGGGCGGCACACACGCGCATACCGTCAGCGAATGGCTGAACCAGTGCGGGTTTAACAGCAAAGTCCACAGCAACGTGGTCGGCGAAGCATCGGCCATCAAAATGTGCCGCAGCGTGATGATCAAAGGGCTGGAAGCCCTGACCGCCGAATGCCTGAGCGCTGCGCGTCAGTACGGTGTCGAAAACGAAGTGCTGGCCTCGCTGCACGCCAGTTTCCCGTCACTCGGCTGGGACGACAAATTGCCGCATTACCTGATCAGCCGGATTGCCGAACACGGAAAGCGCCGCGCCGAGGAAATGCGGGAAGTGGTAAAAACCCTGGAAGATGCCGGCGTCGCAGGCGCCATGAGCAGTGGGATTGTGCGCGTGCAACAAGGGGTTGTTGATGAACTGGCGGCAAAAGGGGTGAGGTATTCGGACCTTGAGCCGTTTAATTGGGTGAGTATGGTGGATCTGATTATGTCTGGCCGGACATAAAGCGGCTTGAATGTACGGATGCCACGAACTGGCGGTTCTAAATGCTGACCGGGAAAGTTTCGGTTTTACACTTGCAGTGAGAGGCTCGCGTTTGACCGGGAAAGTTTCGGTTTTTCAATTGCGGTGATCGCTCAACTCAGGTCAAAACCTTGGGTTGCCACCCAAACCGGCCTCAAGGGTGGTCTGTCGCCACCACCCTTGAGAATCCCGGGCTCTTTAACTGCGCGCTATCGCTGGGTCGACGGACATGTTCTGGCATATCGGCGTGTGGCGCAAAATCTTGCCGCTTCGCGGTGCCTTCCCAACGGGCTTCGAGCCTTGCGGTCTCGAACCCTCGGTCAGCAAAATTTCTGAGCGCGCCAGCTTGCCTTTCTTAAAGATAAAACCAGTCCGCTTTTGAATTGAGAAAGCCATTGGCCGCTTTCAAAACGACGTTGAGTGAGAGGTGAGAAACGGCGAGAGTCTCTTTTCTCGCTGGTTCGAATCCGAAATGAGAGGACCGCGCAGCGGCGGCGTTTGCGGCACTAGCCGGAGCTTCTGGAACATAGCCAGCGAGCGGCAGCGCGCAGTTAAAAAAGCGCGGGTGTCCAGAGGGCGCGCGCTTACGCGCCCTTTGGGCCAGTTTGGGCGGCGAGCCCAAGGTTTTACCAGTTTGGGTGGCAACCCAAGGTTTTGATGTTTATTACGGTTACAAAGCGCTCTTATGCCCGCTCCGGCATAACCCGATGACATCTCACACTGATCCCCTCATTTCCCCCACGCAGATCCTGCGGTAATTGGCATCCATCGCCCGCCAGCGGGCATCGCTCCCGGAAATAGCATCCCATCGGGAGGTTCCGGTTGCTCGGTAACTCCCCTTTTTTATCGACGACGCCGTCATCTAACAGCCGTCCGGCGCGGGGCACGGAATCGAGCAGCAAACGGGTGTACGGATGCTGTGGTTCTGTCAGCACTTTTTCTGCGGCGCCCAGTTCGACGATCTGCCCGAGGTACATTACCGCCACGCGGTCACTCATGTGGCGCACGACGGAAACGTTATGGGAAATCAGCACGAACGTCAGGCCGCGCTGGCGTTGCAGTTCCACCAGCAGGTTGAGGATCTGCGCCTGTACGGAAATATCCAGCGCCGAGGTAGGTTCGTCGAGCACGATGATGTCCGGCTCTGACGACAACGCGCGAGCGATGGAAATGCGCTGGCGCTGACCGCCGGAGAATTCATGCGGTAAACGTTCCAGATATTCTTTGCGGATGCCGACCTGCTCGGCCAGCGTGGCGGCAAGTTCGCGGCGTTCGCGGCTGCTGTTGTGTTTCTGCACAAATACCGGTTCGGTGATAATTCGCCAGACGGGCAGACGCGGATCGAGCGACGATTGCGGATCCTGAAACACCATTTGCATGCCGGAACCGAACCACGAATTATCATGACGCGCCCGGTGAACTTCTCCGCTGCTTGGCTTTTGCAACCCCATCAGCAACTGAGCCAGCGTGCTTTTACCGCAACCGGATTCGCCGACTATCCCCAGCGTTTCGCCGCGAATGATATTCAGATCCAGCCCGTTGAGCGCGTGGACGTAACCGGTCGGTTTGCCGCGCCAGTTAAAACTGGCGGGGAAACGCACGCGGACATCCTGCAATTCGACTAACGCTTCAGCAATCATCAGGAAATCTCCTCAGTGCGGTGGATGGGGATTTGCGGATGCCAGCAGGCCACCGACTGACGCGGAAATTGCGGCAACGGCGCGAGCCCCGGCGTTTGGGTGCAGCGGTCATCGGCGTGATTACAGCGTCCGCGAAACGCACAGCCCTGCGGCAGTTTCGAGAGATTCGGCACAGTGCCCGGAATGGCTTTGAGCAGGCTGCGCGGTTCGCCATTTTCAGGCGCTGCCTGCAACAGGCCGATGGAATACGGGTGCGACGGCGAGTCGATCACGTCCGTCGTATTGCCGCTTTCAATCACATGCCCGGCATACATCACGTACACGCGGTCGCAAAGTTGTGAAACCACCGCCATGTCGTGGGTGATAAATAAGACGGCGGTGCCACTGGCGCGGGCTTTACGCTGCAAAAGGCGAAGAACCTGACGCTGGACGGTGACATCCAGCGCAGTCGTCGGTTCATCGGCGATAATCAGTTCGGGTTCGCAGGAAAACGCCATCGCAATCAGCACGCGCTGGCGCATGCCGCCGGAAAGCTCGAACGGATAACGCGACATCACCTGCTCCGCGTCAGCAATCTGCATATCCTCCAGCAGGCCGGTGGCTTTTTTCCAGGCCTGCGCTTTGCTGATTTTCTGGTGCAGGCAGATCACCTCGCACATCTGCCGCCCGATTTTGCGCGTCGGGTTCAGCGCGTTCATCGGTTCCTGAAAAATCATCGCCACCCGCGCGCCGCGAAGCGTACGCATCTGTTCTTCACTGGCGTGGACCACATCGGTGCCCAGCATGCGTAATTCGCCGCCCGTCACGGTAAAACCGTCCGGTGGCAGAAGACGCATCGCCATCATCGCCGTGACTGATTTACCGGAACCGGATTCACCGACTACGCCGACAATTTCGCCCGCACGGACCGACAGCGATACCTGATTGAGCGCTTTCACTTCGCCGCCGTAGACCGGGAAAACCAGTTGCAGGTTGTCGATTTCCAGAACCGGCGCGTTGTTTTGTTCCGCCATTTCAGCGCCCTCTGCTTTTCGGATCGAGCAGGTCGCGCAGACCGTCGCCGAACAGGTTAAAACCGGTGGCGGTGATCAGGATCGCCACGCCGGGGAATGCGGAATACCACCACTGGTCGAGAATATAATTGCGGCCATTCGATACCATCGCGCCCCATTCGGCGGTCGGTTGCTGTGCGCCAAGGCCGATAAACCCTAAGGTTGCGGCCATCAGAATCGAGGTGCCGATATCAAGTGATGCCTGCACCACCAGCGGCGGCATCACGTTGCGCAAAACGTGCCAGGTAATAAGATGCCAGCGCGATGCGCCAAAGGTGCGCGTGGCCTGCATGTACGCCTGATGACGCAGCATCAGTGTCTGGCCGCGCGCCAGCCGGACGTAAAACGGAATGCGCACCACGGCAATCGCCAGCATCGCGTTGAACAGACTCGGCCCGAGCGCCGCCGCGAGCGCCATTGTTAAGACCAGCGACGGCACCGACAGCATGATGTCCATGCAGCGCATAATCAGCGCGTCCACCACACCGCCGACCACGCCGGAAAAACAGCCAAGCAGTGAGCCAATCGTGCCCGCAATAATCACCACCGCCAGCCCGGCGGCAACCGATTGCTGGCTGCCGATCAGCACGCGGCTGAACAGGTCGCGACCGACTTCATCGGTGCCAAACCAGTGCGCGGCAGACGGTGCCTGCAAGCGGTCGGTGAGGCTGATGGCGTTCGGATCGTGCGGCACCAGCCACGGCGAAAAAATCATGATAAAAAGGACGATGAGCATGATCGCCAGCCCGAGCATCGTCAGCGGGCTGCGGCTCAGCAGATGGAACGTCCGCCGCCAGGTGGCGAAGCGCGGTTTGACGTCCGGCGGCACAATACCCGCACGGTGATTATTCACGCCAGGTTCAATTACAGACATTCGCTCACCCCTCCCGGCCAATGCGCGGGTCAATCCACACATACAGCAAATCCACGCACAAATTGACGATGACGTAAGCAAACGACACCACCACCGCAAAGCCCATCACCGCCGGGAAATCCAGCGCCTGAATAGAATTCACCACATAAGCGCCCATCCCCGGCCAGGCGAAAACCGTTTCGGTCAGCACCGCGCCGTAAAGCAGATCGCCCATCGCCAGCCCGAGTACGGTCACGGACGGGATCAGCGCATTCGGCAGCGCGTGACTCAGAATCACCCGCCAGCGCGATAAGCCGTTGGCACGCGCGGTGCGGATATAATCTTCACTCAGTTGTTCAAGCATCGCAGAACGGATTTGCCGCGCCACAATACCCATGTGGACGAACGCCAGCGTCAGCGCGGGCATCGCCAGATGCTGAAGACTGTTCCAGAACGTGTCCCAGTTACCAGTCAGCAGCGAATCGAGCACATAAAAGCCGGTGATATTGGCCGGCGGATCCAGCCAGTCGTCCAGCCTGCCGCCGCCCGGCAACAGGTTCAGATGTCCATAGAAGAGAATTATCACGCCCAGCCCCAGCCAGAATGCCGGGGTGGAAATCCCCAGAACCGACAGCAAACGCACCAGATGATCGGGGAATTTATTGCGGTACACCGCCGACAGCACGCCCAGCGGAATACCCAGCACGATGGCCAGAAACAACGCGCTGACGGCCAGCTCGAGCGTGGCGGGGAAGAAAGCCCTGAGATCGTCGAGAACCGGCCTGCCGGTGCGGATCGACGTCCCCAAATCGCCGTGCAACAGGTCGCTCACATAACGGAAAAACTGCACATACAAAGGCTGATTCAGCCCGAGCTGCTCGCGGATATGTTCGACCATTTCGTTGCTTGCACGGTCACCCGCCAGCAGACGCGCCGGATCGCCGGGGATCATGTGCGAAATGATAAAAGTGATGACGCAAACGCCCGCCATCACCAGTATCAAACCCCAGCATCGCTGACGGATAAGAGTCCAGAAAGTCATATTTCCCCTTAAAACCCTTCATATTTCGCGCTGCTGATGCGTTGGCTGCGCTCACTCACCCCGGTCACATAGTTCACTATGCTCCCGGGGATTCCTTCACTTGCCGCCTTTCCGCAACCCGAACTATTTTGGGTTTAAAGCGGAAATCCTGCGGATAATTACTTCTTGCTCATTTGGGCAACGTTAAAGACCTGCTCAAGCATCGGGTTGAAAACGAAACCTTTGACGTCTTTGTTCATCGCGACCTGATAGTTTTTCTGGAACAGATAGACATACGCCGCTTCGTCGATGACAATTTTCTGCGCCTGCTGGTAGTAATCCGTCCGCTGTTTCTGATCCGTTACCGACACCGCTTTTTTCAGCAGCGCATCGACGTCAGGATTGGAATAGAACGAACGGTTGCCCGGCAGCCCTTTTTTGTCGGACTCGAACCAGTAGTTCATGAACATGTACGGATCGGCGAAATCCGGGCTCCAGTTACCGATCGAAATGTCGTAATCGCCCTGCCCGATACGGTCGCGCATGGTGGCGTTCGCCAGTTTTTCCAGCTTCACGTTGATCCCGGCCTGACCGAGGCTGGCCTGTACGGCAAGCGCGATGGATTCCCAGTTCGGATCGTTATCGGAATAGAGGAAATCCAGCGCCTGCGGCTTGTCTTTCACTTTTTCCAGATCGGCTTTCGCCTGTGTCAGATCCAGGGTGTATTGTTTGGCCGTCGGGTCAAAACCCCACATGCCATCCGGGATCGGCCCGCGCATTTGTTTGGCGTTACCGCCGAGAATGCCCTTCACCATGCCCTGATAATCCACCGCAGAAGAAATCGCGCGGCGCAAATCCACCTGATTAAGCGGCGTTTTGGCGTTGTTGAGATACAGATACGTCACGCGCAGCGACGGGAATTCCTCAACCGCTACTTTGTCTTCTTTCTTCAGCGCCGCCAGCTGGTCCATCGGCAGGGAATCGGCAATGTCCAGATCACCGCGCGACAGTTGCAGACGGCGCGTGGCGCTCTCACCAATAATCTTGACCGTGACACGCTTAAAGGCCGGTTTTGCCCCGTTGTAGTGCGGGTTCGGCACCAGCACCAGTTGCTGGCCTTTCTGCCAGCGATCAAGTTTATACGGGCCGGAACCGGCGGTATGACCGGCCAGCCAGGCCTTGCCTTCATCAGCCGGATTGGCTTTGGAAATTGCCGGATTCACAATGCCCGCACCGTCATTGGCCAGCGTATACAGGAACGGCGCAAATGGCGTTTTCAGCGTGAACGTGACAGTCAGCGGATCCACCACCGTCACCGTCATGTCTTTTGGAAAGGCTTCCGACGGCCCCTGCGCAATTTTCATCAGGCGCTCAAACGACCATTTCACCGCACCGGCATTGACGTCGGTGCCGTCGTCGAATTTCGCGCCCGGCTTGAGTTTAAATGTCCAGACCAGTTGATCCGGCGACGCCGTCCAGCTGGCCGCTAAGTCCCCTTCCACCTGCGTGGAGCCTTTGCCGTTTTCGGTTTTGTACTGCACCAGACGCTGATACGCCGGATACGTCACCGTCCAGTCGTTGTTGTCGATTGTCACCGCCGGATCCAGCGTTTGCGGGTCAGCGGCTTTACCGATCACCAGCATGTCTTTCGGAACGGCGGCCTGCGCGGCAAAACTCAAACCTGACAGGGCGAGAAAAATGGCACCGGCGATCCGTGTTTTATGGGTTTTACGGAACGTGCTGATTGCTGTGTTGCTCATCGGAGAACTCCTGGCTTCATGAAAAGTGATAAGAGACTTGCAATGATTACGCGGCGTTAACCGGCGGATAGCAGCCGAACCGCTCGTCCAACAACGGATACGTTTTGGCATCCGGTAATTCGAAGTGCCACCACTCGCTGGTGATGCCTTTAAAACCGCCCGACGCCATCACGGCGTTGAGCAGTAAACGGTTTCGCTGGATCACCGGCGGCAAATCCGGGTAAAACGGGTGCGAAACTTCGGTCATTTCATCAAATCCCGCGCCCATATCCAGCACATCGCCCTGTTCATCAAGCAGCGTCAGATCGACCGCCACGCCCCGGCTGTGGTGCGAACCGAGTTTGATATCCACGACGTAATCCGGATTCGGGAATGCCGCCCATAAACAGGCCTGCGCCGCCTGCGGCCGGTAGGCGTCGTAGATTTTCAGCCGGAATCCCGCCAGCTTCGCGACCGCATTGCAGCGCACCAGCGCAGCGGCCGCGTCGGGGTGCAGCAGGCAGCGCGATTCACGGTAAATCGGCTGACCGGTCAGGTTATCGGCGGTGGCATATTTCAGGTCGATCACCGCGTCTGGCAGGCTTTGCGCCAGATCAATCAGGGCAACGTCGGGTATTTTTGTGTTCATCAATAAACTCTGTCCGCTGGTTTTAGAAAATTACGATTCAAATTGTCCGAGCTGTTTCTGCAAAATCCGGTTGTTCGCCAGCCGCTGTTCCACATCGTTCCCGCGCAGTTCCAGCACCGAAGAACACAGCAGGTTGAAGAGGCAGCTGAGCGGCGCCATCGAATCCCAGAACTGGCCGGTATCCGTTTTCACCTGCAATAAATCGACCGGATAATCGCGCGCCCACGGACAGTAAATGTCGGTGATCAGCGCCACGTTCAGGCCACGTTCGCAGGCCGCTTCGCAATAGGTTTGCGCCATTTTTGAGTAAGCGCGGGTATCGGTCACCACCAGATAAGGCTGCGCGAATTCCGAATTTAGCGATTCCACGTAAGTGCCGGAAAGCCCGTCGGCGAAATAGACTTTCGGGCGAAGATATTCGAGATAGCTCGCAAAATTATTGGCGATGCCCCGCACCGACTGAATGCCGAGAATAAACACCGCGTCGGCCTCTGCCAGACGGCGGCTGACCTGCGCAAAACTGTCGGTCTGCGCCAGCTGATAAACATGATTAATGGCTTCAAGTTCGAGCGTCAGCGATTGCTCTAATTTTTCCTGTTGCGGCTGTTTGCTACGTTCGCGGTAAGCGCCCAGGCGGTCAGTGACGACCCACGGTTGATAGGCAGTTCCGCTTTGCTGGCGCAGCGTTTGCTTGAAATCATCCAGGTTGCGGTAGCCCAGGCTGCGCAGGTAACGCCCGACAGAAATGCCGCTGGTCGCCGCGCTGCGCGCAATGCTGTCGGCGGTTTCGAACGGAATTTGCGCCAGATTCGCCAGCAGATATGCGGCAATGCGCTTCCCCGTCGGCGTTTGCGCGGAGAATGACGCTTCGATTTGTTCAATCACATCCTGCGCTGGCTGCATCGGTTAATCCCCTGTTGCTGCTTTTGTTGCTTCATTGTCAAAAAACTAGCCGTTGTTAGTAAAATAACAATGCACGGGGTGTGCCAGTTCCCACAAATGTGTGAAATTTGTGCAGCAGATCGGAGTTTGTGACGATTTAATGAACAAAAAGTGGCAAAGAACGTGCTTGGAAATTTGTAAAACGCTGCTTACACGCAACCACTGCACAACAATCAGGCAACTTGTGGTTGTTTTTAGTGCAAAGGGTTTACGGGAAGATGAGAAAAGAAGTAAAAATGGGAGAGGATTTAATCACTTTGTCTTAAGAGTCAACAAGTTGGATATTAAGAGAGCACTCAGGCAAGTTTTTGCGTTAACCCTTTGACATGCCCACAGCCAGTCGCTATTATTCGCCCCGTTCCAACGATTCCTCTGTAGTTCAGTCGGTAGAACGGCGGACTGTTAATCCGTATGTCACTGGTTCGAGTCCAGTCAGAGGAGCCATATTAGAGACGCCCGCTTAAGGAAACTTAAGCGGGCGTTTTGCTTTTGGATTAAACCTGACTTTTATTTCTGTCGTGATACCAGACTTCCAAATCACCGGCCCTCATCGGCCTGGCGTAAACATAACCCTGTACCTCGTCACACCCCAACCCACGCAGGATGTCGACCGTTTGGTCATCTTCCACACCTTCGGCCAGTACTACGTAATCGAGTTGCTTAAGCAACCTGACAACGTTGCGCACAATGATTCGGCTGGCTTTATCGCTGGCAATTTTACTGACTATCGAACGGTCGAGTTTAATGATGTCCATGGGGATCTGACGCAGATAATTGATATTGCTGTAGCCCGAACCAAAATCATCCAGTGAAATTTTAAATCCGCGTAACTTCAGCATCTCAAGCCCGTTGAGAGCCGCCGGGCTTTCCAGCATTTTCTCCGTTTCCAGACACTCCACACCCAGCAAAGCGGGTGTCAGCCCGGCATTTCGCATTTTATGGTCGAGTTCATCCGCAAAATCGGGCCGCGAAAAATCACTGGCGGCCAGATTAATTGAAACAGGCAGAGAAATTCCCTGATCGCGCCACAGTCCTAACTGGGCGATGGCATGATCAATCACCCACCCCGTGAGTTCCCGCATCAGGCTGGTCCGTTCCACCAGCGGGATAAACAACCCCGGTAAAACCTCACCGTGCGTAGCATGCTTCCAGCGCAGCAGCGCTTCGACGCCCGTAATCTGACCGGTCAGCAGCGAAACTTTCGGCTGATAGACCAGATACAATCCCCGGTCTTCGTGGAGCGCCTCTCTCAGCCCCGTGAGCAGGCTGAAATCATTCTTCTTACGGTTATCCAGCACTTCATCGTAGGTCATATACCGGTGCCCGTGACTTATCGCTTCATGCAATGCACTCACCGCGCGACGCAGGATTTCACCTGGCATCATGGCGTTATCACAGCAGCCTGAATCGCCGATATGAATATCCAGATCCAGCGGAACCTCAGGGTTGATTTTGGCCTGTATTCCCCGCAGACAGCGGGCGACATTTTCGAGGGCCGAATTCTCTTTATCGTGAGTGAAATAGGCAAACCGCCCCACCGCCACGGCGTAAAGTTGTTCGGTCAGTTGCAGCCGGGCCTGAAGCTGCACCGCCATGTCGCGCAATAAATTTTCCACGGCGGTCATGCCCAGTGACCGCGCCATTTCGTACGCAAACGGCATGTCGATACAGTCAATGATGACGAGTTTGAACGTGTTCTCTTTTGACACAGCGATATCTTTAAGCATCCGCTGCCGGTTCGGCAGCAGCGTCACAATGTCGATATATCCGACGTTATGCCAGGACGCCAGAAAGCCCGACACTAACCCGGCCAGCTGTTCAAAAATATTAATCTGCTCGCCGGACAGAGTGCGCGGTTGGGTATCTAAAAGGCACAATGTCCCTACGGCGACCCCATCCTGCGTTTTGAGCGGGCAACCGGCATAAAAGCGAACAAAAGGCGCCTCAGTAACGGCGTCATAAGTTTTGAAATCCGGATGACGTTGGGTATCCGGGCAAATATACGTTTCGCCTTGTTCGTGCGTGATTGTGCAAAACGCTTCGCCGAGGCTCGTTTCCGTTACCGTCATATTCTGGGCGGATTTGATGTACTGTTTTTCATCATCCAGAACTGAAACAAAGCACATCGGCATATCGAGAAGCTGGCAGGCCAAAAGTGTATATTTTTTTAACGCCTCATCCCGGACCTCATCATGGCTCTTGAGCAGGTTTATCGCTGCGCGCTTTTTACTTTCATCGCTGCTGAGATCAGTCAACATAGCAATACTCCGTTGTAATGAGTCTTTTCTATTCCCTTGCCTGTGGTCATACCTTCGTTAGCCTGACAAAGGTGACAACATTGGCGTCACATCACATCCTATCGCCACATTATAAAGTTTCCCAGTAAATGTCGGCGTCAGCTACCGCATGCTGCCCACACCGTATTGTGAACAGATCCCTAATAGAAAACCCGTGCCGGTGGTGTGCGCGGAAATATCCATAACGGACAGCCCTCGAAAATATTATGATTGCTAATGTTTTTATCCGTTTTTTAAAAAGATATAACGCTTAAAATCAGTCAATTAGATTTGTTTCATCGATCAATAGATATTAATCAATAGGTTTTATCATAGGAAAGATCGATCGATATGTGTTTATTAATTCGCGAAAGTGATCAATGATCACCTCTGCGAAATGGCGGACTTTTAAGGAGGAGATGATGTTGCGTTTAAATTTTCAAGTCTCATGCAAATTCAGATGTGAGCCTATCTATAGTGTCGGAGGTTTACTACACGCAGTCGAATTATTAACTGGCTTCGAAGGTGGATACAGCGGCGGAAAAATCGAACCTCAAAAATTTATCAGTTCCCTGGATACAAAATCTAAACACCAGTTATTGCTAGCACAGCTCACTGAAATTAACGCGCGATCCCCGTTTTTTAAACGAAATAAATTGCTTTGCTCCCTCAATATCGACCAAAGCATGGCAATTATGATATTGGAAGATCATCATATAAAAGAAATCCTGGACAGTAATGATTTTATAAGACTGGAAATATCTGAACGTTTCCCCAAAATAGATAAATTAGAAGGCAATATTCTGGTAGACACGCTGTCCGGCAAATATAAACTATGGCTCGACGACTACGGTACTGATTTCAGCAATATCAATACGCTGAAAAACACCCAATTTGAATCAGTCAAAATAGATAAAAAATTCTTTTGGGAAAATGGTGATTCCGTCATGTGGCCAACCATTATCGATAATATCAGCCAGTATTGCAGCTCAATCATTGTTGAAGGTGTTGAAACCGGAACCCAGCTAAGAAATCTGCGATATAGCGGCGTCTCCTGTGCACAAGGTTTTCTGTTCCCATCCGTTCCCCTGGAAGATATTGAAATACTGATGCCCGGGAAAGGTCAAACGCATTTATAAATAAGCTAATCTATCCTGTAAACGATAGCGATAAATGAGTCATCTGCCGCGACGTAAAAGCAACAATGTCAGGCGGCGGATTCACTGAGTGTCATGGTCTTATTTTTTCCGCTCGTTTTGGCTGTATATAGCGCGTTATCCGCGGCTGCTATGGTTTCAAGCACAGATTGTGTCTCAATGTGCTCAGCCAGGCCTATGGAAACGGTGACATGTACTTCATGGCTGTCTAACTTTATATTGCTGTCCTGAATAACAAGCCTGATGTCCTCTGCTATCCTGGCTGCATTCGCTAAATCAGCGTTTATAAAAACAATGAACTCTTCCCCGCCATATCTGCCGACGAAATCATTGTCCCTCACATTTTCCTTCACAAGATAAGCAATTCTTTTAATCACTTTATCGCCAAAAGGATGCCCGAAGGTATCATTCAGATATTTAAAGTTATCAATATCCAGCATGAGCACACAAAATTTCTCACCATAAGATTCATTCAGTGATTCAATATAGGCATCAATACTTCTCCGGTTGTTGATCCCTGTAAGCGGATCTGTTTTTGAAGCCTTTTTGAAAAACAACTCTCTTTTAGATAAATTAATTAAGTTATTTAAAAAAACATAAACCAGCGAGATATACAGCAAACTCAGAATGGTTTTAATTATGGCAAGAGTCCAGTAGCCATTTTCATTGAGGGCACTGATGTGCGTGAGCAAATTAAAGGCTTGTGCAATGCAGTATGAGTATATTACGTAACGGATCCGCATCCGTCCCCTGAGATTAAAGAGGAGTAACATCACAAAATAAACAAGAGAAAACGCATCATAGAATGTCGATATCCCAAATAAAAAAACAGCACTGACAATCAGGCTTGCAAAGAATGTCGGATACCCGAAGACAATAAGGCCAAAAGTGATTGGGGATATAACAACACTGTAAATACTTGTATTATGTTGCTCCCCGAAATTGAATAAATAAATGCTAGCCAAACCCAGGACTATTCCTAGCAATATTTTCAATGATACGTGTTCACTCAGAGCAGCGCTGTAGTTTATCAATGGAATGGAGATACAAGTATAGGTGATGCATATACCCACGAGCGTGTTAATAAACGTTAACTCTATGAAGTCCATAACAAGGTAGCCACTGTAATTAAATCACACGAAAGAGTGTATCTTTTCCACAAACAAGTAACAAGGAAGCCTGTCAGGTAGAAGCTGGCGTTGTTATCAGGAATATTTGCTTGTTTTTACGAAGATACACTTTCCTGTATGCGTAGCGAACAAGTTTTTTCCACAATATTATTGTTTCAGACAAGAAAAAGCAGGTTTTATAACTAAAAAATTTCACCACTGAATCAGGAAGATTTCATGTTGATAAAAAAGAATTCATTAATTTTTCTAAAGCATTGTAACTTCTGCAACTCGAAATAAGGCCTTCGTTATGGGTTTTTATATTTCAAACTCTTACAAATCGGCTGTTCCTCTGTATGTACCCGGATAACTTTTAAGAAAAAAATACCAATTCATATTTATTCCATTTAATTCACTCCGCGCCCTGCCGTCTCTCACACAACCCGATCTGCTTTATCAGATTATTTTTATTCTTCAATATTAATCCTGCCAGATGGTCCTGAATTTATAAATCTGACGGGCAAAATGGTGAGTTAATAAATTGGATTTTAATTTTTACTTTGAAAATGATGAGGTGGTTTATGAGTAAGATTTATGACAACGATTTGCAGGAACAACCGGCGAAAAATTCAAGCATCTGGACACGTGCAGACGCCTTGAAAGTGAACGAAAATGACCCGACAACAACGCAACCGCTGGTCAGTTCTGATTTCCCGGTAATGAGTGACACTGTGTTCATCTGGGATACCATGCCACTGCGTGATATTGACGGAAAAGTACTCTCAGTTAATGGCTGGTCCGTTATTTTCACACTGACTGCTGATCGTGAGCCTGAAAATCCTGACTATATTGATGCCAATGGTAACTACGATATTGCTCTGGATTGGAATAATCGTCATGGCCGTGCAAAAATGTGTTTCTGGTATTCCAAAACAGGGAAGAATTGGAAGTTTGGCGGCCGCGTAATGAAAGAAGGCGTTTCTCCTACGACCCGCGAATGGGCTGGCTCACCTATTTTGTTAAATAATCAGGGTGAGATTGATCTGTATTACACAGCGGTCACGCCGGGCGCTACGATTGTCAAAGTCCGTGGCCGCATCACGACCTCTAATAAAGGTGTGAGTCTTAGCGATTTTACAGACGTGAAGGCACTGTTCGAGGCTGACGGCAATCTTTACCAGACAGAAGCACAAAACCCGTACTGGGGTTTTCGCGACCCGTTCCCCTTCCGCGATCCAAAAAGCGGCAAATTATATATGTTATTTGAAGGAAATGTGGCCGGTGCGCGGGGTACACATATTGTCGGCCCTGACGAGATCGGAGATGTTCCGCCGGGTTATGAAAATGTGGGTAATTCACGTTATCAGACAGGTTGCGTTGGTATTGCAGAAGCCGATGACGACAATGGGGATATCTGGACATTGCTCCCGCCGCTGGTGACCGCGGTTGGCGTGAACGACCAGACCGAGCGCCCGCATTTTGTGTTCCAGGACGGTAAATATTATCTGTTCACAATCAGCCATAAATTTACTTATGGTGATGGTTTAACAGGGCCGGATGGGGTCTATGGCTTTGTCAGCGACGAGATTTTTGGACCTTATGTTCCGCTCAACGGTTCAGCATTAGTGCTGGGGAATCCGCCATCTCAGCCTTTCCAGACCTACTCGCACTACGTCATGCCCAATGGATTAGTGACGTCATTCATTGATAGCGTCCCTGCAGACAAAACTACCACCGGTATGGATTACCGCATCGGCGGCACGGAAGCACCAACGGTCAAAATCAAGATTAAGGGTGATCGCACTTTTGTGGTCGATGAATATGATTACGGATACATTCCGCCAATGGCTGACGTAATCCTTAAAGCCTGACCCTCTGCGTTTCTGGCTTACGTTAATACTTGTTTGCCTTCAAAATGCCCGGTGCGCTGCATCGGGCATTTTTTTCATTCAATCAGAAAGTTAACCTTAAGTTTCACCCTGCCTGAGGCACTCCTCACGGGAACTTAAGCATGCGTTTCACCTCACGGCAAGCAGCGAATCTGACTTAACCCTTTAAAGCAATCGCCTGCGCCAGAACTGCGACTCCGTTCATCCGGCCATAACTGATCATGTCGATGGCGGCCACCGGCCTTGTTCCCTGCGTGACCGTTTCGACCCGCGCTTTCAGATACGCCACCTGTGGCCCGAGCAAGATCACATCGGCTTTCGCCCACTCTTCGTTCAGCCGGACATCCGGAATTGCCCAGATCTCAGCCTCGATATTTTGCTCTTTTGCCGCCGTGGTCATTTTGCCCATCAGCATGCTGGTCGACATCCCTGCATTGCACACCAGAAGAATTTTGATCATGGTTACGTCCTTTTATGAGTGAGTTGACTGCGCCATCGCGACGCGTTCGGCAAATTTGAGAAATGGCAGGTAGAACATGACGGTCAGCGCGATCAGCACGCCCTGCAAAACCGCAGCGCGCCAGTCTCCGCCGGTTGCCAGAAACCCCGAAAGCAGCGGCGGCGTGGTCCACGGGATCTGCACGGTGACATGATTAATCCAGCCCCACGCCGTGGCGTAGTAGGCGATCGTCAGGCTGAAGACGGGCGCCAGCACAAACGGGACGATCAGCGCAGGATTAAATACGATGGGTAACCCGAAAATAATCGGTTCACTGATATTAAACAGGCACGGCGCGGTCGCCATTTTGGCGATATCGCGGTAATCCTTTTTACGGCTAAAAATGAAGATGGCAATCAGTAAACCGAGGGTGTTTCCCGAACCGCCCATCACGCCAAACGTGTCCTTAAACGCCATACAGATAATGTTGGGAATTTCCTGATGCTGCGCAAAAGCTAAGGTGTTCTCCTGCATGTTGTTCAGCAGGAAGGGATCAAGCACCGCACCGGAAATCACGCCCTGATGGATGCCCACCGAGAAGAAAAGATTGGCGACCGTGGTGATAAACAGAAAGCCCGGCAGACTGGTGGTCACGGATTTCAGGGGTTGCTGGATGAGCGTCGCAATCAGCGTATTCACATCCAGGCCGCTCAGCGTTTTGATGGCAAACGACCCGGCCGCGAAGAAAATCATAGTCAGCATCACCGGGATCAGCGTGTTGAAAGAATTGATAACCGCTGGCGGAATTGCGCCGCCGCTGATATTGACCTGCAAGCGTTTATTGCCCGCAAGACGGATAAACAGCGACGCCACCATCAGCCCGGTGAGAATGCCGACAAACATTCCGGCGGAACCGGTCGAGGCGAAACTGATGCCGCCGGTCACTTCCACCGGTTGCTGTGAAATCAGCGCCGTCAGATGGACGGTTTCAGGCATAAAAATCACCACGACGGAAACCGATAACAGCACCGGCGCAATAGCATTCTGGTAGTTTTTGTTCTGACACAGGTGATACGCGCCTGCCGCCGCTATCAGAATGGAAATGAAATTCAGCGAGCCGTTGACGATCGAATTTCCGATGGTCTGAACCTCGGTCAGATGCATCGGATTAACAAAACCGGACAATATCCCGTCCGGTTTTAACAGAGTGTTATTGAGCAACACCATCAGTCCGGCCAGAACAAAAAACGGCATCAGCGAGGCAAATGCATCGCGCAATGAGCGCAGATGCACCTGCCCGCCGATATGCTGGGCCACCAGCACGGCTTTATCCATCAGTTTCATGATTATTTCCCTGTCAGAATTCGGTATAGAATCCGTCGAATTCAAATCCATTTTCGTCACTGAGCTTTTTATAAAACTCACCGCTTAATTTAAGCGTGCGTGTTTGTGAAGTGAGATCTAATGCCACCAGCCCGTAACGGTTTTTATAGGCATTAATCCACGACCAGCAATCAATAAAGGTCCACAAATGGTATCCGTTTATATTACAGCCCTCACTGATTGCCTGATGTACATAGATCAGATGATTCTTGATATATCCGATTCGATAAGTATCCTGAACCTGGCCGTTTTTAATAAACCGCTGTTCGTCGGCAACGCCCATACCATTTTCAGAAATAAAAGATTCAATATTGCCGTAATTATCACGGATATCGATGCAGAGATCGTAAATCCCTTTTTCGTAAATTTCCCAGCCACGATGAGGATTAAAACGACGGCCCGGCATCACATAACTTTCGAAGAACCATTCAGGCATAAACGGGGATTGCGGATTCACGGCGGCAGAGCGCGCTTTGACCCGGCGCGGCTCGTAATAATTCAGGCCGAGGATCTGAACGGTATTGTCGCGGATGACGGCTAAATCGTCCGGCGTGCAGGACGGTAAATGGTTGTATTGTTCCAGCGTATCAATCAGTTTTTTCGGGAACGTGCCTTTAACGGACGGATCGAGGAAGCTGCGGTTGTAGAACAAATCTGCGTATTCCGCCGCCTGTTTATCGAAGCCGTTTTCACTGCGCGGATAGGTCGGGCTCAGGTTAAGAATAATGCCAATCTTACTGGTCAGGTCGTGGCGTTTAAACGCTTCAATGGCTTTAGCGCTGGCCAGAAGCGTGTTAAAAGCGACCTGCACGCCGCGCTGAAAATCGACGACATTCGGGTAATGAAAATCTTCCATATACCCGCCGAGCACTGGCCCCAGCGGCTCATTGAACGTAAACCAGTGGAAAACCAGATCGCCAAATTCAGTGAAACAGGTATCGGCAAAACGGACGTAGGCTTCCACCACTTCTCGACTTTCCCATCCGCCTTTTTGCATCATGCGTTCAGGCATATCGAAGTGGAATAAATTGGCAAACGGCCTGATACCGCTGGCATTCATCTCCCTGAGTAGATCGCGGTAAAAAGCCACCGCCTCCGGGCTGACGTCACCGTCTCCTTGCGGAAATAACCGTGCCCAGGAAACCGACAGGCGAAATGAGTTATGTCCGGTATCTTTCATCAGCTGAATATCTTGCGGATAACGGTTAAAAAAATCCGTTGTGGTCTCGGTATTCACGCCCTGATAAAAACGGTTCGGCTCTTTATCCCACGACATATCCCATTGCGTGCGCCCTTTGCCGGTATTTCCCCTGCCTTCTGCCTGTTCTGCCGACCAGGCACTGCCCCACCAGAATCCTTCAGGAAAATTAAGAAACTTTTTGTCGTGATGCATTATGTCGTCCTTTAATAGCCATCGTTGCCGGTTATTTTGTTGAATTCCGTTTATTGAACTGCGTCAGCATAGAATTAAATGCGCACCTGAAAATGAATGATTAAGGCTTTAGTTTATTTCTGTGAGCTGTTTCCAGTTTCAACTTCAAGGCGCTATTGAATATCAGGCGTCCGGCATACTCTCGGGAAAATAGTCGCCCCGATGCTAATTCATAATTTTAAAATATGAATTTCTAGAATTTAATATAAATTTAGTATTATTAATGTCAGGTTATTATTTTTAGACCCGCGAATTGCCCGCAGAGAACAGCCACCGTTTACTAAATCGTCGTCCTGAATGCTCTGTGAGCGTCTGACACAAAACCCCGAAATTCTGCTTGACCCTTCGGGGCTGTCTCCCTATAGTAGCGCCCCGTTGCAGCGCTTGCGGTGTAACAAATCCGGTGAGGTGTCTGAGTGGCTGAAGGAGCACGCCTGGAAAGTGTGTATACGAGTAATCGTATCGAGGGTTCGAACCCCTCCCTCACCGCCATATAAAAGAAAAAGGTCCTGATGAAAATCAGGACCTTTTTCTTTTATAGTCTTAAAGCATCTAATTCCATGATTCTCATCCATGAAAAAGGCGGGGTTTACCCGCCTCTGTGAGGTCAATATCCTTTAGAACCAGTCATATTCATCAAACATTGCTTCCATGACATCCTCCGGCAACTGTGGTCATTACGTTTTCATGTTATGAAAACATGTAATAAATTCAACATCCTGCTGAATTTCCTGAGCACAAAATACGCAGAATAAAACCGGCTTGCAATACTGTAGGAACAATTCAGGAATGCGTCTCGCAAAAATCTACATCTTCGCCAGCATCAGACCTGCTCTCAGCCCCAGCGCGACGTTCGGGTTCGGGAAAAGCACCACTTCCTCCTCTTCTTCCACCCGATACGTTTTGCCGGTTTCTTTCGCGATCACTGCGCCTTTTTTAAAAGGCGTGAAGTTCAGCGCATCGGCGGGAACAAACAGATGGAAATCTTCCTGCGAGCGGATCACATCCTGCACCACGCGGAAATGCAGCATAGGCTCGGAGGTTTCACGGGCAGGCAGAGGCTCGCCGCTGACCAGGGTTTCCAGCCCGCGGCGGATCCCCGTGAACTGTGAGTGATCGTTGTTGCCAAACGGCAGCGCTTTACCCAGTTCTAACGTACAGCTGTCTGCCTGAAATACTTCACTGCTGAAATGGGTAAATGTGCCGCCCGGCGAGCGGTGATGCACCAGCGCGTCCAGCCCGCATGCGCTGAGCCATGCCAGCATCGCCTCGCTTTTTGGTCTGGTCTGTAACGGCAACAGCCCGAAGCGCTCATGCAGGGAGCCGCGAATGGCGGTGTGCAAATCATAATGAAAACGCTGTGCGGCACCCGCCGCCGTGGCGCTGCGGTAAAACAGCGCCATCGCCTGCTCGAGTTCCTGCGCCCGTCGCGTTTCATCATTCGGTGTATAACGTGCGTGACGTCCGCCAAACATGCGGTTCATATCGGCGTCAGCAAACCGCTTATTGAGTCGCATGGACGGCGGATTGCCCAGCAACACCAGCAACCGTACCCGCAGCGCTCTTGCGCCGGAAAGCAGTTCACCGGTCAGCTGATTCAGCAGTTCTATCGGCGCCGTTTCATTGCCATGAATCCCCGCCGAAATCACGACGGCGGTGTCACAAGGCACACGCGGCGACAGTTCGAGAATGCCCTCGCCACGCCACTGCCAGTCCAGCGTTTCGGTTAGTCCGGCCGGTTCAGTGACCGGCCCGCCCGCCAGCGTCACCGCTAACAAATCAAACATAACTCACTCCTTTGAGGATCAGCGCTGGAACGGGTAAATGGCACCCAGCCCGAGAATGTTGGTCAGCTCATCCAGCGCAGTGCGCACTTCGGTCAGCAGTTGCGGATCCGCCAGATCTTTGGCCTGCATCCGGTCACGGTAATGCGTATCCACCCACGTATTCAGGCGCACAAACTGGCTGTCGCTCATGATCGACGCCACATTCACCGCATTCAGCTCATTCCGGTTCAGCGCCACGCGCAACCGCAGGCAGGCCGGGCCGCCGCCGTTTCGCATACTTTCACGTAAATCAAACACTTCAATCTGATCCACCGGCCCGCCGCTTTCGACTAATTCGGACAAATAGGCCCAGACGCCGCTGTGCTGGCGCGACTCTTCCGGCACCACTAACAACATTTTGCCGTCGGATTTGGTCAGCAGTTGGCTGTTGAAAAGATAGGTGGCCACGGCGTCATCCAGAGAAACCTTCGCCTGCGGCACTTCAATCGGCTGGAAATCCAGTTCCAGTGCGGCCATTTTGCGGCGGATTTCACTGAGCGCGCTGGCCGTATTCACAAACGCCTGCTGATGATGGAACAGCACGTTGCCGTTGCTGACCGAAATCACATCGTTATGGAAAACGCCGCTGTCGATGGCCTGCGGATTTTGCTGGATAAACACCGTTCTTTTTTCATCGAGCTGATGCAAACGCGCCACCGCGTCACTGGCCAGACGCGTCTGGCGCGCCGGATAACGCACCGGTTCGTTTTCGCCGGTCACCAGCCCGTCGCGGCCATACACAAAAACCTGCACGCCGGGTTTGTCATACGCGCCACATAACCGGTTATGGTTGGCGGCACCTTCATCACCTAACGCGGCCACCTGCGGCAGCGCTTCGTGATGCGCGAAATAACGATCCGCATGGAACGTCGCGCGCAAAATGGCCGACGTGGTTTCGGCTTCTATCGCCCGGTGAAATTTGTTATTCAGGTTAGCGACGGTGAAATGCACACGCCCGTCGCCGCTGTCCGCCGAAGGGGAAACCGTCGCCGCATTCGCCACCCACATGGATGACGCCGAACTCAGCGACGACAACAGACGCGGCGAATACGCCTGCGCTTTTGCCAGCACTTCGCGATCGCTGCCACCGAATCCCATCTTACGCAACGTGCTGAGATGTGGCCGTTCGTGCGGCGGCAAAATCCCCTGCGCAAAGCCCAGATCGGCCAGCGCTTTCATTTTCAGCAGGCCCTGTTTCGCCGCCAGACGCGGGTTAGCGACGGCGTTCTGATTTTTAGTCGAGGCTTCATTGCCGAAAGACAGCCCCGCGTAGTGGTGCGTTGGCCCGACGAGTCCGTCAAAATTTGCTTCACATCCAGACATTCCAGCTCTCCTCAGGTTGTGCGGAAATCAACACCCGGCGACAGCGTCGCAGGAAGTTCCAGCTTGTCTGTTTCCAGCGAGGCCATCGGCCACGCGCAGTAATCCGCTGCATAATAAGCGCTCGGGCGATGGTTACCGGAAGCACCAATACCGCCGAATGGCGCATTGCTCGATGCGCCGGTCAGCGGCTTGTTCCAGTTCACAATCCCCGCCCTTGCTTCCAATAATAGCTGCTCAAACTGAACGCGCTCTGTTGAAATCAGCCCGGTCGCCAGCCCGAAGCGGGTCTGATTGGCGAGACGGATGGCGCTGTCAAAATCGCTGTAACGGTAAATGCTCAGCAGCGGGCCAAAATATTCTTCATCCGGAATGCCGGCCACGCCGGTGAGATCAATAATCCCCGGCGTCAGCACCGTATTCAGCGGATCCGGACGCGTCAGCAGCAACAGTGGTTTGCCGCCGAGCGCCAGCAATTCGTCCTGCGCTTTCAGCATGTTGCGCGCTGCGGCATCGGAAATCACACCGCCCATAAACGGTTGAGGCTCGTCATTCCAGCCACCCACGCGCAGCTGCATCGTGACATCCAGCAGGCGCGCGATAAATGCATCACCCGCCGCGCCTTCTTTCACCAGCAAACGGCGCGCGCAGGTACAACGCTGCCCGGCAGAAATAAACGCGGACTGAATGGTCAGATTAACTGCGGCATCGATATCCTCAACCGGTTCGACGATCAGCGCGTTATTGCCGCCCATTTCCAGCGCCAGAATTTTTTCCGGCTGCCCCGCCAGCTGGCGATGCAGCTGATACCCCGTGCCCGCGCTGCCGGTAAACAGCAGCCCGTCGATATTCCCGCAGGCCGCCAGCGCTTCACCGGTCGTGCGCCCGCCCTGCACCAGATTCAGCACGCCTTCCGGTAAACCGGCCTGCTGCCAGAGTTTCACGGTTTCTTCCGCCGTTTTCGGCGTCAGCTCGCTTGGCTTGAAAACGAGGGTATTGCCCGCCAGCAATGCCGGAACGATGTGGCCGTTTGGCAGATGACCGGGGAAGTTATACGGCCCGAACACCGCCAGAACGCCGTGCGGACGGTGGCGTAATACCGCTTCGCCGTCCGGCATCGCGGTGTGTTTTTCGCCGGTACGCTGCTGATTGGCTTCCAGAGAAATGGCCACTTTGCCGATCATCGCCTGGATTTCTGTCAGCGTTTCCCAGCGCGGTTTGCTGGTTTCCTGACTGATGATTTCCGCCAGACGGGTTTTATGTTCGGTCAGTAAATCCGCAAAACGTTTAATCACCTCGCTACGTTCAGCCACGGTTTTACGGGCCCACGCCGGAAACGCCGTGCGTGCTGCCGTGCAGGCCATTTCAACGTCTTGCGCGTCGGCGCTCAGTGCCGACCACAACAACGTGTTATCCGCCGGATTGGTTTTGCTGAGCTGCGCGCCTTGCCCGCTGCGCCACTGGCCCTGAATAAAGAGTGCAGGTTGCATCATGCGAGACTTTCCTTTTTGTGAAATTGTGTCGGTTGGGTGGCGCTGCTGCCGGGAAAAAGTGCCACGGCGCGCAGGCTGTCGCCTTCACGAACGCCGAGTATGTCGGCTTCGCGGGCGTTTAACTGAACAGATTCCGGCGAATCGCCGCCGGGGATCAGCAAGGCCCGGAAATTCTGGTACTGCTCGTTGGCGACCAGATATTGCGGCTCGTCACGGTCAGCTCGATGTTCTGCCAGCCGGGCTGGCAACAGGCGGCTTTCTCTGACGGCGCGCAGCGAATCAATTTCGCCTTCCAGCGTCGGGCCCGCGTCAAAAATATCAACGTAGCCTTCGTAGCGCAGCCCTTCTCCTTCCAGCACAGCGCGCGCCGGTGCGGTTTGCGGATGGACAGCACCAATCACTTCCCGCGCTTCGTGGCTGAGCAGTTCGGTGTACAGCGGATGTTTCGGCATCAGTTCGGCGATAAAGGATTTTTGCCCCATACCGGTCAGGCGGTCGGCTTCGGCGAATTCCATACCGAAGAAATGCCGCCCGACGCTGTCCCAGAACGGAGAACAGCCGTTGTCGTCGGACATCCCGCGCATCTCCGCAATCACCTTGCGCGAGAAATATTCGCGAAAAGCCGCCAGAAACAGGAAGCGAACTTTTGATAACAGCTGGCCGTTTTTCCCGTGGCGATAATCCGGGTCGAGGAACAGCGTGCAAAGTTCGGTGTAACCGGTGTGGTCGTTGCTGAGAAACAGCGTCGGCACCGGTTTGTAGATATTCAGGCTTTTTGAGGCATGAACCAGCGTGCCGAGGCGAAAGTTATACCAGGGTTCGCTCAGCCCGACGGCCACTTCGATGGCGCTGACGCCCACGACTTTTTCAAGTTCCGTGTCTTCGAGCACAAACAAATAGCCCTGATCGGCTTTCTCAAGGCGACCTTCCCAGGTCGCCACCGAACGCTCAATGCGTCCGCGTAAATGCGCTTCATCCTTGGGCAAAGACGTTAAACCGATGCCGGTTTTGCCTGACAACAGCAGGATATCGGCGAGATCGCCGGGCCGCACAGGTCGAATCAACATCATGATGCTCTACCTCTTTCATCCCAAAGCTTATTTATGCCAGACCATCACACGCAAAGGCGCGCCACGGCGCGTTCCAGGCGGTTCAGCCCTTCTTCAATATCTGCACCCGGAATAATCAGCGATGGCGCGAAGCGCAGCACGTTTGGCCCGGCAATCAGCGCAATCAGCCCTTCCTCGGCTGCCAGCGTATTCAGCTGTTTCGCCTGATCTTTATAGCGTTCACTCATCACCGCGCCGAGCAACAGGCCTTGCCCGCGCACTTCGCTGAAGACGTGATAACGGTCGTTAATGCGTTTCAGGCCGTCGATAAACCACTGGTGACGTTTCTGCACGCCCGACAGGACTTCCGGCGTATTGATCATCTCAAAAACTTTACCCGCCACCGCCGTCGCCAGCGGATTGCCGCCGTAGGTAGTGCCGTGCGTGCCCGGCTGGAACAGAACGGCGTAGCGGTCAGTCGTCAGCATCGCCCCAATCGGGAAACCGCCGCCGAGCGCTTTGGCGCTGGTTAAAATGTCCGGCACCACGCCGTAATGCTGGTAGGCATACAGCTCGCCGGTGCGGCCCACGCCGGTCTGGACTTCATCAAAAATCAGCACCGCCTGATGTTTGTCGCACAGCTCGCGCAGCCCTTGCAGGAATTGCGCATCGGCAGGCACCACGCCGCCTTCGCCCTGAACCGGCTCAACAATCACGGCACAGGTACGCGAAGAAATCTGGCTGGCAACGGCGGCCAGATCGTTAAACGGCAGATGCGTAATGGCCGGTGGCAACGGCGCAAAATCTTCGGAATATTTAGGCTGACCGCCAGCGGTGACGGTGAACAACGTGCGGCCGTGGAAGGCGTTTTTGAAGGCAATAATCTCGTTCTTATCGCCACCGGCTTTATGCCCGTACAACCGCGCCAGTTTGAGCGCCGCTTCATTGGCTTCCGCACCGGAATTACAGAAAAAAACTTTGTCGGCAAACGTCGCGTCGATCAGTTGTTTTGCCAGACGCAGCACCGGCTCGTTGGTATAGCCATTGCCCAGATGCCAGACTTTATCGGCCTGCTCATGCAGCGTTTTACGAATTTCAGGGTGCGCATGTCCCAGCGCATTCACCGCAATACCGCCTGCAAAATCCACGTAGTCTTTGTCGGCCTGATCCCACAGCCAGGATCCTTCGCCACGCACCGGAATAAACGCGGCCGGAGCGTAAACCGGCACCATCCAGTCATCAAAGTTCTGGCGGCTGACATTTTGCGGCTGCTGTTGGTGTTCCATATAAACCTCTTTATTAAGTCTCAGTGACTGGCTGAATTCAGGGTGACCGTTTCCGCCCCCCGGACTGGCAGGGAATACAGTTATTAATTTGTTATTTAAAAGTTAATAAATAATCTCACTCAGTCACATCATAGATTGCAGTCTTCGTGCCAGCAAAGGGAAAAAGTGAATAAAAAAGGCGACACCCAGAAAAAACAACCACTTAATACCGCCTGTTATTCACTTAAATTGCATAAAAAATGAATAAAAGAAAAAATCCCCTTTTACAGCAACGAGGGGAAAGGAATGAGTATGCAGGGAATTATTTTGATTTCTGATGGCAGATATTGTGCAGGATTGTGATCTGGCGCTGATGCGCTCATGCACCGCGGCAGCACATCGCCCGATAGCAGTGCAATCACGCACCTGTTTGGGGCATTTCCGCCCCGTGACCGTGTTCACATTCTGCGCAAATAAAAACGTGTGAGGACGTTTTAGGGCTCAAAAATCCATCAGCTTTGTTTTATTGATACGTGATTGTTATCCAATTGTTATATATGTGTGATCTTGTTATCGGTAACTTCAGTTCCCTCTGACACGCCATGCCTTAAATTCGAATTTATGAAACTTAAATTTAACCTTATTGATTATATAAATTAACAATTACGGGCTTTGATCACACTCCGTTCACGAGCACGCGAAAAGCGCTTTCCCGTTAAGTTAATCTCTGATTGCGGCATTTACCCCGACCGCCCCTACACAAACCCTCATAAGAAAGGTACAGACATGAAATTTAACCTCGCATTAGTCAGTGCATGTGTGGTTTCAGCATGCATGTTATTCACGACACCGACTTTCGCCGCCAATAAGCCCTACGACATCGCCGTCGTGGCGAAGGTCACTGGCATTCCCTGGTTCACCCGCATGGAAGTTGGCGTAAAAGAAGCGGCGCAGAAACTGGACGTTAACGCGTATCAGGTGGGTGCTTCAACGCCAGACCCGGCTCAGCAGGTGAAAGTCATTGAAGATCTCATCGCTAAAAAAGTGGATGCGATTATCGTGGTGCCGAACGATGCCAAAGTGCTGGAACCCGTGCTGAAAAAAGCCCGCGATCAGGGCATCGTGGTATTAACCCACGAATCTCCGGATCAGCAGATTGGTCAGTGGGATATCGAAACCATCGACAGCCAGAAATATGCTGAAGCCAATATGGATGAGCTGGCAAAAGATATGGGCAGCAAAGGCGGTTATGCTATTTATGTCGGTTCCCTTACCGTGCCATTGCATAACGCGTGGGCTGATGCGGCAATTAAATATCAGAAAGAAAAATACCCGGATATGCACGAAGTCACCTCACGTTTGCCGGTGGCTGAAAATATCGACAAGTCCTACTCCACCACGCTGGATCTGATGAAAACCTATCCTGATCTGAAAGGGATTATCGGTTTCGGTTCACTTGGCCCGATCGGTGCCGGTCAGGCCGTACAGCAAAAACGTGCGAAAAATAAAATCGCCGTCGTCGGTATCGCGATGCCAGCACAGGCCGCGCCTTACCTGATGCGCGGTGACATTAAGAAAGTCCTGCTATGGGATCCGAAAGATGCCGGTTACGCGCTGGTTACCGTTGCCGACCAGCTGTTGCAGGGTAAAGAAGTGACGAAGGATCTGACCATCGACACCTTAGGGAAAGCCGATGTGGATACCGAAAAACACGTGATTCGCTTTAATAAAATCCTCGAAGTCACACCGGATAACGCGAAATCACTCGGCTTCTGATTTCATAAAATAGTTTTCATTTTTACCGGAGATACATTATCTCCCGCGCCACACCAGGGGAATGAAACAAATAGGGCGTTGTTTGTTGTGCCGTATTTGTTTCCCCCAATTTCATCAAAAGAATAACAACGAACGCTGTAAGGATTATGTGATGAATATACTCACTCCGTCGTCCGGTTCGCTTACGCCCGCCGTTCCTGCTGAGGCGTTTATCAGCCTCGATAAAATCAGCAAAAAATTCCCCGGCGTATTGGCACTGGATAATGTCTCGCTCACCTTAAATAAAGGCGAAGTGCATTGTCTGGCGGGCCAGAATGGCTGCGGGAAAAGCACAATTATTAAAGTCATTTCAGGCGTTTATCAGCCGGAAAAAGGCGCCGCAATTACGCTGGACGGCAAACTCTTTCATTCCTTAACGCCGCAACTCTCTTCTTATTACGGCATTCAGGTGATTTATCAGGACCTTTCTTTATTCCCCAATTTATCGGTGGCCGAAAATATAGCGATTCACCGCTATCTGCCGGGCGGCGACTTTTGGGTACATCGCGAGGCAATGCGCAAAAAAGCGATAGCGGCCATGCAACGGGTTGGGGTTTCTCTCGACCCGGATCGTAAAGTCGAAAAGTTATCGATCGCCGACCGTCAACTGGTGGCAATATGCCGGGCAATCGCTGCTGACGCCAGCCTGGTGATCATGGATGAACCCACCGCGTCACTGACCCGCACCGAGGTGAACGGCCTGCTGCGGGTGGTCAATGAGCTGAAAGCGGCGGGCATTTGCGTGGTTTTCGTCAGCCACCGTTTAGATGAAGTGATGGAAGTCGCCGACCGGATAAGTGTCATGCGCGACGGCAAACTGGTCGGCACCTATCCGGCGAGTTCGCTCGACAGCAACGAGCTGGCCTTCCTGATGACCGGGCAACGTTTTAGCTACAGCCATCTGCCGCACCGCGCGCCCGCTGAAGCGACACCGCTGCTGGAAGTCAGCCACCTGAGCCGCAAGAGCCAGTATCAGGATATTTCGCTGTCGCTGCGTCAGGGCGAAATTACCTCGATTATCGGCCTGCTGGGATCGGGGCGCACCGAACTGTGCCTGAGCCTGTTTGGCATGAGCCAGCCTGACAGCGGTGAAATCCGCGTAAACGGCAATGCGGTGAAATTTCACAGTAACCGCGACGCTATCCGCCACGGCATCGCGTATGTCTCTGAAGATCGCCTGACGCAAGGGCTGGTCATGGAGCAGTCAATTTATGACAACACGCTGGTGTCCATTTTCGACAAGCTGCACACCGCCACCGGCCTGATGGATCATCGCAAAGCGGCCGCCGTGGTGAAAGATCTGATCCGCGACCTGAACATTAAAGTCTCGGACAGCGCGCTGCCGGTGAAAACGTTATCCGGCGGGAATGCGCAGCGAATCGCCATCGCCAAATGGGTGGCGACGCAGCCACATATTCTGATCCTGGATTCGCCGACGGTCGGCGTGGATATCGCCAACAAAGAAGGCATTTACCGTATTGCGCGCGATCTGGCGGAGTCCGGCATGGCCGTTCTGATGATTTGCGATGAAATTCCCGAAGCTTATTACAACAGTCACCGCGTGCTGGTGATGCGCAAAGGCCAGCTGGTGGCGGAGTTTGCTCCGCACCAGAGCAGCGAAGCGCAGATTGCGGAGGCAATCAATGGATAACAAAAAGCTCTCCAGATTATTTTCTCAGCACGAATTCTGGCTGGGATTACTGGTTCTGCTGCTGGTCATCGGTCTGAGCCTGCGCACCAGTGAATTTATGACGCTCGGCAATCTCACCGACGTCGCCACCAGCTACGCCATTCTCGGCATTCTGGCCTGTGGCCTGTTCGTGGTGCTGATTGCCGGCGGCATTGATATCTCCTTCCCTGCCGTGACCTCAATCGGCCAGTACGTGATGGCGAGTTACATCATTCACCACGGCGGCAGTTTTCCGCTGGCGTTTGCGATGTCGATGGGCACCGGTTTGCTGCTCGGGCTGGTGAACGGATTTCTGGTCTACTGGCTGCGCGTTCCGGCAATTATCATCACCATTGCCACGCTGAACCTGTTTTACGGTTTGCTGGTTTATCTGACCAACGGCACCTGGCTGTACGGTTTCCCGGACTGGTTTATGAACGGCATCAGCTGGTTCTCGTTCACTGCCGCCGACGGCTATGACTACGGCCTGACATTGCCGCTGCTCAGCCTGCTCGGTGTGATTATCGCCACCGGCGTACTCATGAACCGCACCCGCGTAGGCCGTCAGATTTACGCGATGGGCAGCAACCGTGACGCCGCCTCGCGCCTCGGGCTAAACATTCTGCGTCTGCACTTCTACGTTTACGGCTTTATGGGTTTGCTGGCGGGCATCGCGGCAGTCGTACAGGCGCAAATCACCCAGTCGGTCGCGCCCAACTCCCTGCTCGGTTATGAGCTGACAGTGCTGGCAGCGGTGGTGTTAGGCGGTACCAGCATGACCGGCGGGCGCGGTTCGCTGACCGGCACCATTCTCGGCGTAATGCTGCTGGCCTTCCTGCAAAACGGGCTGACATTACTGAGCATTTCGTCTTACTGGCATCAGGTTTTCAGCGGCGTGATCATTCTGGTCAGCATCAGCAGCACCGCGTGGAACGAAAAACGCAAACTGGCGAAGGGGATGTGACATGACGAGCTTAACCCGAATTCTCCCCGGCGACCGCATCATCCGCTTGCAGTTGCTGATCATCGTCGCTGTCGCCGTGTTGTTTTCCTTCACGCTGGGCGGCAGTTTTTACAGCGTCGGCAATTTCCAGTCGATTTCCTCGCAGCTGCCGATTCTGGGCATGCTGGCGTTAGGCATGGGCATCACCATGCTGACCGGCGGTATCAACCTTTCCGTCATTGCCGGGGCTAATACCTGTTCGCTGGCGATGGCTGCGATTCTGGTGGCGCATCCTGACCAGCCGGGTTATTTCGCGCTGGCGATGCTCGCCGGGCTGGCCGTTGCAGTGGTGATTGGGGTGCTGAACGGCGCGCTGATTGCGTACGTCGGCGTTTCCCCGATTCTGGCAACGCTCGGCACCATGACGCTGATTGCCGGGCTGAACATTTTGCTTACCAACGGCGCAGTAATTTCAGGCTTCCCGGCGGCGATTCAGTATCTGAGCAACGGCAGCCTGCTGGGTATTCCGGTCGCCCTGCTGCTTTTCCTGCTGGTGGCGCTGCTGCTGTGGGTTTTGCTGGAACACACCACACTCGGCCGCAGTTTGTATCTGATGGGTTCCAACGAACAGGCCACGCGCTTTAGTGGCGTCAACACACATAAAGTCACCATCGCTGTGTACGTACTTTCCGCCCTGCTTGGCTGGGGCGCGGCGCTGCTGATGATGTCTAAATTTAACTCGGCGAAAGCGGGCTACGGCGACTCGTATCTGCTGGTGACCATTCTTGCGTCCGTGCTTGGCGGGATCAACCCCGACGGCGGATTCGGGCGAGTCATCGGGCTGGTGCTGGCGCTGATCGTCCTGCAAATGCTGGAAAGCGGCCTGAACCTGATGGGCGTCAGCAGTTACCTGACGATGGCACTCTGGGGCGGCGTCCTGATCCTGTTTATCGCCTTACAAAACAGAAAATCTTAAGCGAATTGCTTTTACCGAAGGGAAAAAACATGGCGAGTTATTTTATTGGAGTTGACGTAGGAACCGGCAGCGCCCGTGCGGGCGTCTTCGACATGACCGGCCGCATGGTCGGTCAGGCCAGCCGCGAGATTACGCTGTACCGCCCAAAAGCCGATTTCGTCGAGCAGTCTTCCGATGAGATCTGGCAATCCGTCTGCAACGCCGTCAAAGACGCGGTGAATCAGGCCGACATCAACCCGATTCAGGTAAAAGGCATCGGCTTTGACGCCACCTGTTCGCTGGTGGTGCTCGATAAAGAAGGTAAACCGCTGACCGTCAGCCCGTCCGGCCGCAGCGAGCAGAACATTATTGTGTGGATGGATCACCGCGCCATCACGCAGGCCGAACGCATCAACGCCACCGGCCACCGCGTGCTGGAATTCGTCGGCGGGATTATTTCGCCAGAAATGCAGACGCCAAAACTCCTGTGGCTGAAACAACATATGCCGACGACGTGGAATAACGTCGGGCATCTGTTTGATTTGCCGGATTTCCTGACCTGGCGCGCCACACAAAGTACCACGCGTTCACTGTGCTCCACGGTTTGCAAATGGACCTATATCGGCCACGAAGACCGCTGGGATCCGAGCTATTTCCGCCAGATTGGTCTGGAAGATTTGCTGGAAAACAATGCCGCTAAAATCGGCAGCGAAGTCAAAACCATGGGCGAACCGCTGGGCCACGGCCTCACCCAGCGCGCCGCCGCTGAAATGGGGCTGATGGCCGGAACCGCGGTCAGCGTCTCCATTATTGATGCGCACGCGGGCAGCCTGGGCATTCTCGGTGCCAGCGGCGCATCGGGTGAATCGGCCGATTTCGATAACCGCATCGCGCTCATTGGCGGCACTTCTACGGCGCATATGGCGATGTCCCGCAGCGCACGCTACATCGGCGGCATCTGGGGGCCGTATTTCTCCGCGATCCTGCCGGATTACTGGCTTAATGAAGGCGGCCAGTCCACCACCGGGGCGCTGATCGACCACGTGATTCAGTCGCATCCGTGCTATCAGGATTTACTGAAACAGGGCAAAGACAGCGGCAAAACCATTTATGAAATACTGAACGGTCTGCTGCGCAAAATGGCGGGTGAACCGGAAAACATCGCGTTCCTGACCAAAGACATTCATATGCTGCCCTACTTCCACGGCAACCGTTCGCCGCGCGCCAACCCGACGCTCACCGGCACGCTGACCGGCCTGAAACTCTCGCGCACGCCGGAAGACATGGCGCTGCATTATCTCGCAACGATCCAGGCGCTGGCGCTCGGCACCCGTCATATCATTGAAACCATGAATCAGAGCGGCTACCGCATTGATACCATGATGGCGAGCGGCGGCGGCACCAAAAACCCGGTGTTTGTGCAGGAGCATTCCAACGCGACAGGCTGCGCGATGCTGTTGCCGGAAGAGAGCGAAGCGATGTTGCTCGGCAGCGCCATGATGGGCACCGTGGCCGCCGGTGCCTACGATTCACTGCCCGAAGCGATGGCCGCCATGAGCCGTATCGGCAAAACCGTCACGCCGCAAACCAACAAAATCAAAGAGTATTACGACCGCAAATACCGCGTATTCCACGAGATGTATCACGACAGCATGAAATACCGCCGCCTGATGCAGGGAGAAGAAAAATGACCGCTGACGAGGAATTTCAGCTGGCGTGCCAGGGCTGGCGGACGTACAGCCAGGAACTGCTGGCACTGCAAAACCATCTTGACGCAGATATCTGGCGTCAGTTGCTGACGCTGGTGACCGGTTGCAAAGGCAAAATTGCCGTCACCGGCGTCGGCACTTCCGGCATTGCAGCACGTAAAATTGCGCACATGCTGGCGTGTGTTGAACAGCCGTCGGTGTATCTCAGCGCCACCGACGCCGCGCACGGCGACCTGGGTTTTCTGCGCAGTGACGACCTGATTATCCTGGTTTCACGCGGCGGAAATTCCGAAGAACTGACGCGCCTGTTGCCGACGCTGAAAACCAAAGGCGTCGCCATCATCAGCGTGACAGAAAATCTGGATTCCACCATTGCGCGCGCCGCCACACTGGTCGTGAAAACGCATATCCAGCAGGAAATCGACCCGCTCAATATGCTGGCCACCACGTCCATCGTTCTGGTGCTGGCCATTTTCGACGCGCTGTGCGGCAACATCATGCTGCGCAACGGCTTCGATCAGCAAAGGCTTCTGAAGGTGCATCCCGGCGGAAATGTCGGGAAGACATTAAGGGAGCAGGATTTGTGAATCCGGGCGGGGAATAATCGTTTCGGCTAATGCGTTTGCGTATAACAAATCTCTGAAAGTGACTCAACATGCATTGGTTTTATTGTTCTGTTGTTTTTCGCGGCGTACCTTGTCTGCTCAATTTATCTCAGATTAAGGAAGATTATGAGCTGGAACCGGGATGCCGCAATATCACATATCAGGACAAATGCAGGCTCACACTCTATTCATCGCTGTGCACGTTACACCCGGCAGGCGATAGAGGCTGGCGGCGTTCATCTGGACAATATACCTGATGCGAAAGACTACGGTGCTTCGCTTGAACGCGCCGGGTTCAGGGAGGTGCCTGCCGGTTCAACTTTAGTCGCGGGAGATGTGGCAATAATTCAACCCTACCAGGGTGGTAATCCATCGGGACATATGACGATGTACGACGGTACAACATGGTTTTCAGATTTTCGCCAAACCAGCATGTATCCCGGCCCGGGATATCGGAACACCCACCCGACCTACAAAATTTACCGGAAGAACTAATGCGCATACTTATCCTATTAGCTCTCAGCTTGTTAACAGCGTGTTCTTCCCGTTCCGATGATAATCAGCTGGCGATTAATCAGGTCACCGGGTTTTATGGATTTTATCTTGCGGCTTTTCTGAAAGATCCTCCTCCGACGTATGAGTCGCCCGAAATGCGTCATTATGTAGCAACTGACACCTTAAGCCGACTTGCCGCCGTGGATAAAATCCCGGAACAGGAGATCGTTAGCGCAGATTACTTTACGTACACGCAAGATTATGACGCAGCGTGGATCCCGGCGTTTAATACCGGGTCCGTACGCAGTATTCCGGGCGGAAAAGTCGTGGATGTCTGGCTTGGGATCGACCACGGAAAGAGCCTTCACCTTGAGACGTATTTGAAACGTGAAAACATGACGTGGAAAATTTATCGGGTACGCAATATCTCTGATAATTATGAAGCCCCGATTTTCAGCGCGGGAAGGATCCAGCGCGGCTGGTAATCCGTAAAACCTCCACCGTCTGAAAGACGGTGGAGGTTAAGCACTTCCCGGTTACTCCCGAATTTCCTCTGCCACCAGCGCCGCCAGCACTGAAATAGCGCGGGCGGTGTGCGGTCCCCATTCGAATGAAGTATTGATGCGCAAACAATGTCGGAAACGTTCGTCGGCGGAAAACATCGTGCCCGGCGCGACGCTGACGCCTTTGGCCAGTGCGCGCTGATAGACACGTGCGGCGTCCACGTTATCGCCCAAATCGAGCCAGAGGAAATAGCCGCCCTGCGGTTGGGAAACCGAAACCTGTGCGGGGAATTCTTTGATGATGGCGTGATGCATCGCCATTTGCCGCTGTTCCAGCACACGGCGCAGGCGGCGTAAATGGGTGTCGTAACCGCCCTGCTGCCCGCCTTTTTGCAGGAAATCTGCCAGCGCCAGCTGCACCGGCACGCTGGCGGATAACGTACTCATCAGCTGCAAGCGTTCAATACGCTCAACGTATTTCCCTGCCGCCACCCAGCCGACGCGAAAACCCGGTGCCAGACATTTAGAAAATGAAGAACAATGCAGGATTTCGCTGCGGTACGCCGACGCCTTCAGCGGCACCGGGCGTTCACTGCCAAAATACAGTTCGCTGTAAACATCGTCTTCGATTAGCGCCACCTGATGCCGTTGCAGGATATCCACCAGACGCGCCTTATTTTCAGACGGCATTGTGCAACCGAGCGGGTTCTGAAAACTCGACATCAGCCAGCAGGCTTTGATCGGATAGGTTTCCAGCGCTTTTTCCAGCGCATCGGGATCCATACCAAAACGTACGTCGGTCGGAATAGCGATCGCTTTCAACTTGCGCCGCTCTATGGCCTGCAACGCGCCATAAAATGCCGGGGATTCAATCGCCACCCAGTCACCCGGCTCGGTCACGGCCTGCAAACTCAGCCCTAAAGATTCCATCGCGCCAGATGTAATGACGATTTCATCGGGCGCAACTTCTATACCATTCTGAGCATAACGGCGGGCAATGCTGCGGCGCAGTTCTTCGTTGCCCGGCGGCAAATTAGCGATGGCGCTGTGCGGTGACATCCGGCGAACGGCGCTGGCAAGCGACCGCGCCAGACGCGGCTGCGGGAATAATGTCGGATCGGGAAATGCCGAACCCAGCGGTACAACGGAAGGATCCTGCCCCGCTTTCAGGATATCGAAAATCGCATCGTTGACGTCTACCTGCTCGGCGGCGTGCAGGCGTTCATCGGGCTGGCGACGAACCGGACGCTGCAAACCTGCCGCGACGTAATAGCCTGACTGCGGGCGCGCAACGATCACGCCCTGACTTTCCAGCAACTGGTACGCCTGTAACACCGTCATCAGGCTCAGCCCGGACTGTTTGCAGGACTCACGCAAGGAAGGCAGGCGGTCGCCCGGCAGCCAGACATGAGTGTCGATTTGTCTGCGCAAGGTGCGCGCGAGAGTTTCGTAGCGGGATTCAGTCATGGGCACTCTGCACTGTTATAGAAGGTGTTAACGAAAGGGTAACTATTATGCCGGTGTTTGCCCACTTCCGGCGATGTAAACCCGGCATCAACAGCAAACAATCTTTACTTAAGAAGTCTGGCGGCCAAACATTCACCATGTTAATGTGTGAACTCACCGCATTACTCAGATTTATCTGAACTTCCATTCATGCCTGTTCTCGCAACCTTACGCTTTCTAAACATTTTCTCCACGATCGGCTGAAAAGTGACACTTCGGCTTTCACTCTTTTACATCTTGCTCGCATTACTATTCATTGGATTCAGTAGACTTGCTTTCGTTGAAACAAAACGGGCGATGTGCCTGAATCTCCAATGAGGAATTTAATTATGCGTAAACTTACCGCAATGATTGTGGCTTCAACTCTGGCTCTGAGCTCTGCTTCTTTAGCGTTTGCTGCTGAAACCACGGCCACTCCGGCAACTGACGCACCTGCTGCGACTCACGGCAAAATGATGCACCATAAAGGCCCGCATCATATGAACCCGTTCGCAGGTCTGAACCTGACTGAGCAGCAGAAAACTCAGATGAAAGAAATTATGAAAGACAGCGGCGCACGCCCTGACCGCGCTGCAATGAAAGCGCAGATGGATCAGATGCACACCTTAGTCGCTTCAGACAGCTTCGATGAAGCGAAAGTGAAATCGCAGATTGATACCATCACCAAAGCACAGTCCGACCGCATGCTGGATCGCGCACGTGCCGAAAACAAAATGTATAACCTGCTGACACCTGAGCAGAAAAAACAGTTCAACGAGAACTACCAGAAACGCGCTGCCAAAATGGAACAGATGCGTGACCATAAACCAGGTCAGCCAAAACCCGCTGACGCTGAGTAATCTTCAGGGCAGTTAAGCCTGAAATCCTGACCCGAACCGGCCTTTCACAGGCCGGTTTTTTTTCGTTTTATCTCTACCCCGCCACAACTTTAATGTCATCCGACCAGTCTTCCCGTCGCAAAGCGTCAACCGCATCACATTTTCATCTTTAACTTCATACTTTCCTTTTTAAAAACACTATTTTTACCCAGTAATTTAACAAAGTCGCAACGCGCACTTCGCCGTCCGACCCATACCTCTCATTCTCATACTCTATAGAAAAAATGGCCAGCCTCGTGCCGGACCACTGACAAGGAGTTGCATATCATGAAAAGCGTCAAGTCCGGGATAACCTGGCTGGTGGTGGCGTTAATCGGCGCCTTCGCCTTCGGGATGCTGGCTTTAAGCCGCGGAGAACACGTCAACGCCCTGTGGCTGGTGGTGGCCGCCATTGCCTGCTACAGCATTGCCTACCGTTTCTACAGTCTGTTTATTGCTGAAAAAGTTTTTGAACTCGATGACAATCGCATGACGCCGGCCGAGCGTCATAATGACGGGCTGGATTATGTCCCGACCAATAAATGGGTTTTATTTGGCCACCATTTTGCCGCGATTGCGGGTGCAGGTCCGCTGGTCGGGCCGATTCTCGCCGCACAAATGGGCTTTCTGCCGGGTACCATCTGGATTTTGGTCGGTGTGATGCTCGCCGGTGCCGTACAAGACTTCCTGATCCTGTTCATTTCGACCCGCCGTGACGGCCGCTCTCTGGGTGAAATGGCGAAGCAGGAACTGGGCAGTTTTGCCGGAGTTGTGACCATGCTAGGCGCGTTGGGCGTCATGATCATTATTCTGTCTGCGCTGGCATTAGTGGTAGTGAAAGCGCTGGCCGACAGCCCGTGGGGCTTGTTCACGATTGCTGCCACGATCCCGATCGCCCTGTTTATGGGGATTTACATGCGTTTTCTGCGTCCCGGAAAAATTGCCGAAGTGTCGGTGATTGGGTTCGCGCTGATGATGCTGGCGATTGTTTACGGCGGAAATGTCGCAGCGGACCCGGTCTGGGGCCCGTTTTTTACTCTGCACGGCACAACGCTGACCTGGGTTCTGGTGATTTACGGCTTTATCGCTTCAGTTCTGCCGGTCTGGCTGTTGCTGGCGCCGCGTGATTATCTCTCAACGTTTCTGAAAATCGGCGTAATCATTGGTCTGGCGGTGGGTATCGTCTTCGCCATGCCGGAGATGAAAATGCCCGCGGTTTCGCGGTTCATCGATGGCACCGGCCCGGTCTTCTCCGGCAGCCTGTTCCCGTTCCTGTTTATTACCATTGCCTGCGGCTCAATCTCAGGTTTCCACGCGCTGGTTTCCAGTGGTACAACACCCAAACTGGTCGAGCGCGAAAGTCATATCCGCTTCATCGGTTATGGCGCAATGCTGATGGAATCTTTTGTCGCCATCATGGCGCTGATTTGCGCGTCAGTGATCGACCCGGGCGTCTACTTCGCAATGAACTCCCCGGCGGCGCTGATCGGGACAACCGTCGAAAACGCCTCTCAGGTGATCAACGGCTGGGGCTTTGTAATCACCCCTGAAATTCTGACGCAAATAGCCAAAGACGTGGGCGAGAATTCCATTCTCTCCCGTGCGGGTGGCGCGCCGACTTTCGCCGTCGGGATGGCGCACATTATTACCGACGTTTTCAACAGCCGCGCCATGATGGCGTTCTGGTATCACTTCGCCATTTTGTTTGAAGCATTATTTATTCTGACGGCCGTGGATGCTGGTACCCGTGCCTGCCGCTTCATGGTGCAGGATCTGGTTGGCGTAGCAGTTCCTTCGCTGGCGAATAACCGGTCGTGGGTGGGGACGATTGCAGGGACAACAGTCGCCGTAGCGGGCTGGGGTTTCTTCGTTTATCAGGGCGTGGTCGATCCATTAGGCGGCATCAATACTTTGTGGCCATTATTCGGCATCGGTAACCAGATGCTGGCTTCCATGGCGCTGATTCTGGGTACTGTGGTGCTGTTCAAAATGAAAAAACAGCGCTACGCGTGGGTCACAATTTTGCCGACTGTCTGGCTGTTTATTACCTCTATGACCGCAGGCTGGCAGAAGATTTTCCACGAGAAACCCTCTATCGGATTCCTGGCACAGGCGAAAAAATTCAATGCCGGGATCGAAAGCGGGGAAATCATCAAACCGGCTAAAACCCTGGCTGATATGCACACCATCGTGCTGAATAATCAGATTAACGCCATTCTGTGCGGGTTCTTTATGCTGGTGGCGGTCACTATGCTGATTTCAGCGTTCTTCGTGATCCGCCGTGCGCTAAATTCTGCCACACCAACGGTACACGAAACGGCTGTTGTGCAACGTCGTGAGGCGCGCCATGTCTGAGTCACGTTCGTTATTTAAAACGCCCCGGCTTACCGCGTTCCATATCATCCGCTGCCGTCCGCTGTTCATTGTCGAGCCGAAACCGCACAACATCGCCGGGTGGCTGAGACTGGCCGTTAAGCGGACGGCGCAAAGTTTCAGGCTGATGGTAGGGGTTCAGGATTACAGGAACTACGTGGCACATATGCAGGTGAGGCACCCGGAAATGGCCCCCATGACTGAGCGGGAGTTTCACCGCCGGTGTCTGGAGGCGCGGTTCCCGAGTGAAGGCGGGAAGATGGGCAAGTGCCCGTGTTAAACACTGAAAAATACCTCCCCTTGTAAAAGGGGAGGACGTCTTTACAACCGCAGTCAGCTTGCCGCCAGCAGCGGTTCGCGTTCTGACGTGGCCTGCTCAAAGACCAGCGACAGCAAGATTTTCTTCACCGCCGCCGCTTCCTGCGACAAGGCCAGCGTTTCTGAAACACACAGTGAAAGCGGAACCTGAATCGCCGGGCTGCTGATGCACGACATCCACGCTTTGGCCGGGCCCGTCATGGCGCGGGCGGCGGATTCCGGCAAAATGGTGGCGCCCAGACCGCTGGCAACTGCCGCCGTCAGCGTGGCGGAGGACTCGATTTCACCGATAATATTGGCCGTCAGGCGGCGAACCGCCATGGCATCGTCAACCAGACGGCGCATCACGTTGTAGGAACGCGGCATGAACAGGTTGAGTTTCGCGACATCACACAGCTCGACATATTTTCCCGGATTGGGCACGGCATGCGTCCCGACCAGATACAAATCTTCTTTCATCAGCGGCTGGCTGCTCAGCCCGACATCGTTATTTGTGCCGTACAACACCGCCATATCCATACGGCCGTTGAGCACTAAATCCCCGAGCGCCGTGCCGAAATTTTCGTTGAGATACAACAAAATGCCCGGATGTTGTTTACGCACGGCCTGCAATAACGGCAACGCCAGCTGGGAAGCCGCAGTGCCCGGCGCAAGCCCGACGGACACCTGCCCGCTCAGCGACTGACCCGCGCTGTTCACCGCACCGTGGATCTGATCACACTGACGCAAAATCGCCTGCGCATGTGAATAAAGAATGTTCCCGGCTTCAGTGGGCGTCACGCCGCGCTTGGTGCGAATCAGCAATTGTTGCTGCAATTCCCCTTCCAGCGTCGCCAGTTGCTGGCTCAGTGCCGGTTGTGCGATATGCAGAACATCAGCGGCCTGCGTCAGGCTGCCGATATCGACGATTTTCACGAAGTACTTCAGACGTCTGAGATTCATCTCTGTCTCCATTTGGCCCGGAAAGGGAACACCGTTTGGTAATGATTAGCGTGACTGATAAAAGCAAGATCTGCGCCAATCTCCGTGGGGCAGATGAAATAGCGGCTCGCCGCAGGCTAATGCCACGAAACATAAGAAAAAACGATTGCTGAGACGTTTGAAAAAACCGGCGGGGTAAAAAAAACTTAAGTGAAATAAAACCGAACTGTCCATCGTGGTGCACCAACATAATGCATTCTTATGAACAAGGCTGAAGGATTAGTCAGGTTAATACCGGCAAAAGCCCCCGCAAAACCCCGGGGCCTTTGCCGTAAAAAATCACACCGACGGGATCATTCCGCCGTCAACCCGGATAACAGAACCGGTCACATAAGAAGCCTGCTGGCTGGCGAGAAATGCCGCCACCGCGCCGTATTCTTCCGGTTTGCCGTAACGTTTCGCCGGAATGCCCGCCGCACTTTTCGCCGCCACGTCTTCAACGGAAACACCTTCACGCCCGGCGCGCGCAGCATCCAGCTGCCCCAGACGCCGCGTGGAAATCCGCCCCGGCACCATTACGTTCACCGTAATACCGTCAGCCGCCACTTCAGATGCCAGGGTTTTTGACCAGCCGACCAGCGCCATGCGCAGCGTGTTGGATATCCCGAGATTCGCGATCGGAGCCACAACGCCGGACGAAGTGCTGGTGATAATCCGCCCCCAGCCTGCGTTATGCATATCCGGCAGCACTTTGTCGGTGAGAAGAATCAGCGGGCTGACCAGCGTCGCAAATTGACTTTGCCACAGTTCCGGCGCAACCCCTGCGGCTTTGGTCGGTGGCGGCCCGCCGGAGTTGTTGACCAGAATACCGACCGGCCCGTACGTACGGCGGATTTGCATCAGCACATCGTCAAAACTTTCCGGTGCCGTGAGATCCAGCACCCACGCCTGCGCCGTTCCGCCCTGCCCTTCGATAAGGCTGACCGTTTCCTGCAATGCGGCAAGCGTTCGCCCGCAAACCGCGACCTGAGCGCCTTCCGCTGCCAGCGCAATCGCCATGGCCCGGCCCAGACCGCCGCCCGCGCCGCTGACCAGTGCCACGCGGCCCTGAATCCCAAAATCCATCACTTTTTCCTCTGGTTAACGTACGAAAAATTAAATTTCAATCAAAGGATTACCCAACTTTGCTGACCTTGTTGAGCACCATCTGATAAGCCGATTGCAGGTGGCTGCGCATCATTTCTGCCGCCTCCTCCATCCGCCCTTCCAGCACGGCGTCGATGATGGCGACGTGTTCGCCGCACCATTCGCGCACACGCTGTTTATTGGTGTAACTGCCGAACTCAAGCAGGCGTCGCAGCCGGTTTTGCTGCTGGATCGCCTGTAAAACAAAAATATTGCCGCTGAATTCCGCCAGCATTTCGTGGAACGTGGCGTCCGTTTCGAAAATCTGGCGGCCATCAACGGCGAGAATATCGGGGTGAGTAATCAGATAGATATGCTGCATCCGCAGCCGCCGGAGCGCGCTTTTGTCGGCGTGAAATCCCGCCCCCAGCATCGCACCCGGTTCAATCATCAGGCGGAATCCGTAGCCGTTGCTCAGCGCCACGTCGGTGTTGAGCGTCGGTAAAAATGACCAGCCATGTCCCTTGTTACGGGCGACCAGGCCGTCCTCAGATAACCGGAGCAACGTGCGCGCCAGCACACCGCGGTCGGCTTCATAGCGCTGGGCGATTTCCGTTTGCGTCAGGGAATCCGGCAATTTTCCGGCGATGCGGTCTTTGACCAGCTGCTCGTACAGGTCCTGATCGCTGGTGGCCGGAATATCGATGCTGATGCGCTGAAGTTCATCGAAGGCTTTCAGCAGGAAAAAACCCTGATTGCGGCGCGCTTCGATAATTCCCAATTCACACAGCAATTTCAACGCAGTACGCACCGGTGTGCGGGAAACGCCGAGCATATCGGCTAATTGTTGCTCCCGCAGATGGTGACCTGGCTCAAATTTTGCTTCACGTATCAGGTCAAGGATTTGGTTTGCCAGACGCCTTCCGCTGGCTGTCGTAGTTTGGGTCATGGAATAGCAACACCTGAAAGTATTTGTTGTTTAGGTTTGTACAATATCACAAGCCTTGAGGATGGTGAAGTCTGGTTAAAAAGCCCCCAAATCGTGCAACAAATGCACCAAAAAAGAGCCTTGACTCGCAAATTTAATTGTATTTAATGAGACACAAAGAGCAATCCTGCTCATGGGAAACTGGAGTCTGTCATGTCAAAAAAAGCTTTTTTGCGCCGATATGCCGCCGTCTCTCTGGCCGCAATTTGCCTGAGTGCCCCGCTGTTCAGCCAGGCCGCCGAGCCTGCTCTGGTCAGCAAAGGTCAGCTGACGTACGGCACCGCTGCCACATTCATGCCGTTTGAATTTACGAAAGACGGCAAGCTGACCGGCTTCGATATCGACCTCATCACCGCCTTGTCGAAAAAGCTGGCGCTGACACCGGAACCGATGTCGATGGAATTCAAAGGACTGATCCCGGCGTTGCAGGGCAAACGTCTGGATATCATCAACTCCGCGATGTACATCAACCCGACCCGCTCTGAACAGGTTGATTTCGTGCCTTACCTGAAAATCGGCAGCCGCGTGATTGTGGTGAAAGGCAATCCGGAAAAAATTACTGGCCGCGATTTATCCCTGTGCGGCAAAAACATCGCCGTCACATTGGGCGGTATCGAAGAAAGTCAGGCGCGGGCAGATAACCAGAAATGTCTGGATGCCAAAAAACCGGCGCTCACTGTGCTGACCTTCCCGGCCGCAACCGATTCTGCGGTCGCTGTGGCGCAAAAACGCGCTGACGCCGAATTCCTCTCCACGCCGGGCGCGGTCGCGCTGCTGAGCGAAAAAGCCGACACCTTCGAAGCCGTCGGGGCGGAGTTTGAAACCGACACGCACATTGGTTTTGCGGTGCGTAAAGGTGATGCCGAAATGAAATCCCTGCTGGAAAAAGGCTTACAGGACGTGGTGAAAGACGGCACGTACCAGAAACTCATCACCAAATGGCAGTTCCCGGCTTCAGTGTCCATTTTCTGATGTTGTGAAGTCCGGCCTTAAAGCTTTGCCCTGACGTTGAGGAAAGTTCATGTCGCTTGATCTTGTTTGGCAATACCTGTTCTCACCGGCGTTCTTTCAGGGCGCATTAATGACCTTGTTGTTAACGGTGTGCTCGTTGTTCTTCGGCATTATTGCAGGGCTGATTCTGGCCCTGCTCCAGGAGTCCCGCTTCCGGGCGGGTTCCGTTCTGGCGTTCTTTTATCTGTGGTTGTTTCGCGGCACGCCGGTTCTGTTCCAGATTATTTTTGTCTACAACGTACTGCCGACTTTCGGCCTGCGTTTCTCGGCGTTCACCTGCGCCGTTATGGCGCTCTCCTTAAATGAAGGCGCGTACATGGCTGAAATTCTGCGCTCCGGTTTACAGGCCGTGCGCAGCGGTCAGCGCACCGCCGGGATGGCGCTCGGCATGACCCAAAGTCAGATCATGCGCAAGATTGTGTTGCCGCAGGCCGCGCGCATCGTGCTGCCGCCAATGGGCAACCAGATGATCAGCATGCTGAAATCCAGCGCACTGGTGTCGGTGATTGCCGTGCAGGAGTTACTGCTTATCGCCAACCAGACCGCCAGCGCCAGTTTCCGTTATTTCGAAGCGCTGTGCGCCGCCGGGATTTATTACCTGGTGCTGACGTCCATTTTCATGGTCGGACAGGCCTGGCTGGAACGCTCGCTTGACCCGAAAAAGCGCAAGAAACCTGCGCTGTCTTTGACCGAACGCCTGCTGCGCAGCAGCACGCCAAACTGAGGAGAAGCCCGTGAGTAAATCCAAACCGGTTCTGGAAATCATCGGCGTCGATAAACATTTTGGCCCGCAGCATGTGCTGAAAAACTGCTCCCTGAATGTGGCACAAGGGGAAACCGTGGTGCTGATTGGCCCGTCGGGTTCGGGGAAATCCACCCTTCTGCGCTGCATTAATTTGCTGGAGCCGGTTCAGGGCGGGTCGATTTTCTTTCGCAATAAAGACATCACGCATGCCAGCGTCGAGCCGCACAAACTGCGGCAGGACATCGGCATGGTGTTCCAGAACTATGAACTGTTCTCACACCTGACGGCAGCGGAAAACATCATGCTTGCGCCGATGACCGTGCTCGGCGTCAGCCGCAGCGAGGCCGAAGCGCAGGCGCTGGAACTGCTGGGCAAAGTGCGCATTCCCGACAAAGCAGATTCATTCCCGGACGAACTTTCCGGCGGCCAGCAGCAGCGCGTGGCGATTGCGCGGGCGTTAGCCATGAAGCCAAAACTGATGCTGTTTGATGAGCCTACGTCGGCGCTGGATCCGGAGATGATCCGCGAAGTCCTCGACGTGATGGCCGATCTCAGCGCGGAAGGCATGACCAGCATTGTCGTCACGCATGAAATGGGCTTTGCAAAACGCGCAGCCAACCAAATCGTCTTTATGGAAAACGGCGAGATTATCGAAAACGCGACCGGCGAAAAATTCTTCGGCGGCGACGTCAGCCTTCGGGCACAACGCTTCCTGGATCAGATTTTACATTGATCCTTTTACCCGGAATCACCCCCGTATTGCGCCCTCACCAGGGGCCAGTTTTGCCACAAAAAAGATATTTCAGGAGACACCGATGAGCCTTTCATCGCCCGATATCAGCAGAATGAAACGCGATCTGGCCGCACTGGTCGCGATTAACACCGAAAACCCGCCAGGGCGCGAACGTGAAGCGGCCGAACTCATCAGCCAGATGCTGAGTGAAATCGGCTTCGACATGACGCTCAGCGATTACGCGCCGGGGCGCACCAACGTCATTGGCCGCCTGGAAAACGGTGACGGCCCGTGTTTTGCGTTTAACACGCATATCGATGTGGTGCCCGCCGGAGAAGGCTGGGCACAGGATCCGTTCACGCTGACCGAGCGCGACGGCAAGTTATTTGGCCGCGGAGCCTGCGATGCCAAAGGCCCGCTTGTGGCCATGATTGAAGCCATGCGCTGGCTGGCCGCCAACCGTAACGACTGGAGCGGCACGCTGATGGCGATTTTTGTCGCCGATGAGGAAGTCGCCAGCGAAGGCGCGAAGTTTTATGTCCGCGAAGCACCTGCTCACATTGATTACGTGGTGATTGGCGAACCGACCTCCAACACCACTTATTCCGCGCACAAAGGCAGTTTGCGTCCGCTGGTTCGCGTTCACGGCGTGACCGCGCATTCCGGCACGCCGGAGCTGGGCGAAAACGCCATTTTCCGCGCCGCGCAGTTACTCGGCCTGGTCGAAGAAACCCACGAACACAGCGTGCGCTGCCGCTGCCATCCTCTGGTCGGCAACGCCAGCCTGACCGTGACGCGCATCAGCGGCGGACACGCCGATAACGTGCTGCCGGGTGCCTGCGAATTACTGCTCGACCGCCGCATGGTGCCGGGCGAAGACGAAGACGCGGTAAAACAGGAAATTCAGGATTTACTGCAACTGGCTCACGACAAATTCGGCGTGCGCAGCGAAATCATCACCTTTAAACCAACCACCGGCGGCGCGACCGAAACCGATTCTGAAGACCCGATTGTGCTGGCGGGCGTTGAAGCCTGCGCCGCGCAGGGCAACCCGGAACCCGGACCGTTCGGTTTTCAGGGCGGCTGCGATCTGGTGCATTTTCGCAGTCTCGGCACGAAGGGCATCATTATCGGCCCCGGTTCGCTGGCGGTGGCGCATAAGCCTGATGAATTTATCCCGATCGACGAATTCATTGCGGGCAGCAAAATCTACTGCGACGTTGCGCTGAAAATGCTCAAACGCTGAGGAGCCGCCGGTGAAAGCCACTTTGTATCGCGCCGATTTACGCTACCCGCACCTGCAACTGCACACCGCGTCATCCGGCACCATTACCGGGCTGGATACGTTGTATCTGTTGCTGGAGGAGAAGAATTTTAACGGCATCGGTGAAGTGCGTATCAACATTGCTTATCTCAACGGCTACAGCGCTGAACTGGTATTAAGTGATGTGATCCGCGCCCTGCGCATGCTGGATCTCAGCCAGCCTGCCAGTACGTTGTTGCTGAATCTTCCGGCGCTTTTAGCCGATTTTCTGGCACCGACGCGGATGCTGATAGACATCGCGCTGCATGACCTGATTGCACGCCAGAACGGGCTCAGCGTGGCAGAACTGGCGGGCGCAGAAAATGCCGAAACGGTGAGTTACCACACCAACCAGACGCTGTTTTGGACGCCGATGGATGAAATGCTCGAACAGGCCACGGCGTATGTCGAACGGGGTTTTACGCAGCTGAAACTGCGCGTCGGCGTCGCATCCTTTGCCGAAGACGAAGCCCGGCTCAGCGCCCTGCGGCGGCGTTTCGGCCATGAAATCCGTTTATCGGCGGACGCTAACGGCCAGTGGCAGCCGGAAGAAGCGCGCAGTCATCTGCTGGCGCTGGCGAAATTCGAGATGAGCTACCTCGAACAGCCGGTTTCCGATGCCAACGCGCACTTTTATCCGGTACTGGCCGCCGCCAGCCCGGTGCCGCTGATGCTCGATGAAAGCATGAGCAGTGAGGCTGATTTAGAACGCATTTTGCAGCTTGAAGGCAAAATTATGGCGCACCTGAAACTGGTCAAAATGGGCGGCATTGCCCCCACACTGGCCGCCGCCAAACGGCTGACCGCCGCCGGTGTGCCGTTCATGATCGGTCAGATGAATGAGGGAGGCGCCGCGACCGCCGCTGCCCTGCACGTCGCCCGCGCCAGCCAGCCGCGTTATGCCGAACTTTACGGTGCCGACGGGCTGGGCAACGACCCGGTTCACGGCCTTTCCTATCACCAGGGGATGCTCAGCAGCCCGTCCGGCGCAGGGCTGGGCATCAGCTTCACCCCTTCTCAGACAGAATTTATTCAGGAGTTTGCACAATGAAAGCACAGTCAGTTTCCCTGCCAGACCTTGGCAGCGTCGTTCCCGGCGCGGAATCCGCGTTTCGCGAAGAAGAGTATCAGCAGCGCATTGCGCGGGCGCGTCAGTTACTGGTGAAAGCCGGTCTGGACGTCATGGTTATCACCGGCCCGGAAAACATTTTTTATCTGACCGGCCAGCAGACGCCGGGCTATTACACCTTCCAGACGCTGGTGTTGCCGGTGGAAGGCGATCCGGTATTTGTTATCCGCCAGCTGGAGTATTTCAACTTCATCTCCAACACCTTTATCCGCGACGCGGCGATTTACACCGACGGCGATAATCCGGTGAATTTCCTGCTCGACATGCTGAAAGCGCGTGGCTGGATGAAGAGCCGGATTGGCATCGACAAACGCGGCTGGTTCCTGCCGGTTGCGGTTTATGAAGCCTTACAGGCTGAGATTGGCACAATCCACGACGCCGCTGGCGTTATCGAACAGTTGCGGGCAGTGAAATCCGCCGCCGAACTGGAAAAAATGGCGCATGCGGCCCGTTACGTTGATGCCGGAATGCTTGCCGGACGCGCAGCCATTGCCGCAGGAGCCACTGAAAACGATCTGGTTTCTGCCATGATGGGCGCGGCCATTGCCGCCGGTTCCGAATACATGGGCATGGAACCGCTGGTGTCCACCGGCCCGCGCACCGGCGTGCCACACGGAACCTGGCGTCGCCGTAAGATCCTCGACAACGACCCGATTTTCCTCGAAATGGCCGCCACGCATGACCGCTATCACGCGGCTCTAATGCGTTCCGCGTGGCTCGGCAAACCGCCCGCGGTTGCACTGGAAATGGAAAAAGTGTGTCAGGAAGCGCTGCAAGCCGCACTCGACGCCATCCGCCCGGGTGCCACCTGCGAAGCGCCGCATCTGGCCTGTCAGGCCGTGATTGACCGCGCCGGTTACACCGATAATTTTAAGAAACGCACCGGTTATTCCATCGGCATTTCGTTCGCACCTGACTGGGGCGAAGGCGCCATCCTCAGCCTCTACAGCGGCATTACCACCGAATTACAGCCGGGCATGACCTTCCACATTCCACCCGCACTGCGTATTTACGGCGAATTTACCGTGGGCGTCAGCGAAACAATTGTCGTGACCGAAACCGGTTATCGCGCGCTGGGCACAGTTGACCGCCCGTTGTATTTACTCTGATTTTGCCAACCGCTTCGTTTTACAGGAATTGAATAAATGAAAGACATCAGTGAAAGTCAGGCCCGCCTGAAAGGTATTTTTAACATCACCGTGACGCCGTTTACCGCCAGCGGTGAGTTCGATTTCGCCGGGTTATCGCGCAATATCGAACGCGTTATCGGGCTGGGTTATGACGGTATTTTGATCGGCGGCACTTATGGCGAATTCCCGGCGATGACCGCTGACGAACGCGCCACGTTGTTCCGCCACGTGATGGAAGTGGTCGGCGATCGCGTGCCGGTCATGCTGTGCAGCGCCGGTTCCGACGCCCGCGTGGTGCGCGATTTAACACAACTGGCGGGCGACCTTGGCGGCCTGCCGATGGTGACACCACCGTTTGTTTCTGAAGTCACCGACGCGCAAATCATCAGCTTCTTCAAACAGATGGCACCGCTGTCACGCACCGGGATTCTGGTGTACAACGCGCCGGGCATTGGCATCACGTTGCCGCCGGTCGTTCTGGAACAACTGGCAGATATCGAGGGCGTTGTCGGCATCAAACAGGGCGATCTGAACCCGACGGCGATAGACCAGATTGCCAACCGGCTGGGCGGACGTCTGCGTCTGTTCTGCGCCTCAGACCTGGCGTTTTTAGGCCCGATGATGTGCGGTTTCGACGGCATCAGCACCACCAACAGCGGCGCGTTGCCGGAAATTATTCTGGCGACGTACCGCGCGCTGGAAAGCGGCGATGCAAACACCGCCCGCGAACTTCACCGCCTGTGGTATCCGTACCGCGCCCTCGCCCGCCGTTACGGCCAGCCGCAGCTGGTGAAAGCTGCCATGAACCTGCGCGGCTTCGACGGCCACCATGTTCGCGCGCCGCTGATTGACCTGGAACCCGGCATCATCAGTCTGGTTGAGCAGGAATTGCAGCGTCTGGCGGCAGACCCGCGTTCCGGCGTCACACTGAAGTAACCCCGTTTTCCAGAGGCTCCCCGTAAATATTGCGGGGATTTTCTTTTGTTGCAGCTTTTTCCCCGAGCCATCCCGCAAAATCCAACATCCGCTAATTTCTTTCGTTGTCTTTCACATTCCGCGTATATACCTTTGCACTATATTTTTCAGGCGCGTAAACTTTAGCCAGAATTTGTCGGGCTATTTGCCGGGCTAAGGTCACGTAACTGGAGAAAGCACCATGTCAAAAGGGTCAGTATTTTTAAATAACCGGACGCAAAGCGTTCGTATTCCGGCAGAGTGCCGTTTTCCTGATGAGGTAAAGACTGTGACGATAAGAAAGGTAGGGAACTCGCTGGTACTCACACCGGCTGAAAGCACATGGGATAATTTCTTCCACAGCGACCTCAGCGTTTCCGCTGATTTCATGGAAGAACGCGGCTCTCAACACCAGACGGATCGGGATACGTTTTAATGCTGACTTACCTGCTGGATACCAATATTGTCATTTATATCCTGAAGCGGCGTCCGATGAGCGTGCTGGCAAAATTCAATCAGCACGCCGATCACATGGCGATCTCCATGGTGACCTATGCGGAGTTACTGCACGGCGTAGAGAAAAGCGCCAGCCCGCAAACAAATAGAAAGGTGATTGAGGACTTCGTCTCTCATTTGCACATTGTCGATTACGACCAGAAAGCCGCCGCGCATTACGGGCATATCCGCGCCATGCTTGAAAAAAGCGGCAGCCCGGTCGGCGTAAACGACATGCATATTGCCGCACAGGCCCGCAGCGCCGGCATGGTCATGGTGACCAACAACCTGAGAGAATTCTCACGCATCGACGGCTTGCTCATGGAGAACTGGGCCGGTCCGGTGTTAACTGCGCTTTAACGCTGCCGCTTTCAAAAACGCCGTCAGCAACGGATGCGGTTTTATGCGCAGTGACGACAGCTCAGGATGCCCCTGAACGCCCAGATAAAAAGGGTGTTGCGGGAATTCAATGCCGTCTGCTATCTGCCCGGTAAGATCGGTCCCGCTGATGCGCAGCCCGTAAGCTTCCAGCCCGGCTTTCAGCGCCGGCTCAAGATGGAAGCGGTGGTTATAGCGCACGGTAAACGTCTCGCCCAGGATCTCGCGCAATTTGCTGTCGGGCTGCGTCAGCATCGTATGGTTGCCCAGCCGGTGAACCGGAAACGCCGGTGTATTGCTCAGCGGAACAAAGGTTTTAATCTCCGCGTCCGGGTCGGCTTCGGCAAGATTAGCCTGCAAACAGCCGATCATTTTCTGCACGATTGCCGTGGTCATGGTTTGCATTCCGAGACATAACCCGAGGATCGGAATATTGCGGTTCAGCGCGTAATGCGCGGCACTGATTTGCCCGCTGACGTTACACATCGCCGCCCCGCCCGGCAACAAAATGCCGTCCACGTTTTCCATCACTTCATGGAGATGATCTTCCAGCGCCATGGGCGCGGCGTAAACGACATCCAGCGAAAGCGCGAGCGCATCTGCCGCATCACCCAGCGCCGCCAGCGTGGCCGGATAAACGCTGCACTGGTCAGACTGCGCGCCGACCAGCGCAATGCGTAATGTCGTGAGGGTTTGCGGCGGCGTATTTTTGTTTATCCAGCGCCCGTAGTTATCACGCCACCAGCAACCAAGCGATTCATCTTCCATACCGTGGCGGCTGAAGGCATAGCCCTGATTCGAACGCTCCACGTTGATCAGCTCATAATCGAACGCGCTTTCACGCACCTGCCGGGCAATCTGCGTGAACTGAATGAGCTGCATCGGCCCGAGCGGGATAATGACATCCTGCGTGCCATAGGTTTCAAGTAATTCGCCCAGCTCCATCACTTTACCGGCGCTCTGCGGATTGAGCCTCTCGGTCCATAACAACCCGCTGGTCATCAGTTGCCCTTCCCCGATGACGTGCTGGCAGGCATCGGGATACAACGCGACGTCCCAGCTCACCGGCAGATGCGCCAGCGGTAAATGCTTTTGTGCAGCCAGTATTGCCGCCATCGCCCCGTACAAGGAAGGCTCAGGCGTGTCATGCGCAACAAAAATAAAAGCCATAAGAGAACCTTGAAAAATAAAAGGAAAGTTCAGGCAACCCGCTGACCCCAGAGTCAGTTTAGGGATTGCCGTACCATTTCCGCCGGCAAAAAAGCTGCTCTATACGAATAAATTATGAGCAAAGCAAAAAGAAGAATGATAAGTTTAAATTGGTTTTAATGATTCACATAATACAATTTTGTTATTGTTCAAACAGGGGAAACAATGTCTGCTGACTTTCTAGCACCTCGTTTACGTCGTGTGCGCCCTTCGCCGACGGCGACGATTTCCGACCAGGTCCGCTCGCTGAGCGCGGCGGGCATGGATGTCATAAACCTCGGCGAAGGCGAACTTGATTTCGATACGCCTGCACATATCAGGCAGGCAGGGATCGAAGCGATTGTACAAGGTGACACAAAATACACGGCTGTCGCCGGTACAGCCGCGCTCAAACAGGCCATCATTACTAAGTTTAATCGCGAAAATCAGATAGGCTACCGCGCGGATGAAGTGATTGCGGGCAGTGGTGCCAAGCAGTTGATCTTCAATGCTCTTTTAGCCACAGTTTCTTCGGGCGATGAAGTCATCATACCTGCGCCGTACTGGGTGTCTTACCCGGATATGGTCGCGCTGGCAGAAGGCGAACCGGTCATTGTGCCCTGCCACGAGAAGCATGGCTGGAAATTGCAGCCGGAAGATCTGGCGGCCGCCATCACGCCGAAAACCCGTTGGGTGATCCTCAATTCCCCGAACAACCCGACCGGTGCGGTGTATTGCGCCGCAGAATTACACGCACTGGCCGCCGTTTTGCTCGATCACCCGCACGTACTGGTGATGGCCGACGATATCTATGAGCAAATTTGTTTTGTACCGGGCATTTTTGCCACCCTGGCAAACGTTGAACCGCGCCTGAAAGAGCGCGTTCTGACCGTTAACGGTGTCTCCAAAGGCTATTCAATGACCGGCTGGCGTCTTGGGTATGCCGGCGGCCCCGCGTGGCTGATCTCGGCGATGCAAATTCTGCAATCTCAAAGCACCTCCAACCCGAGCTCAATTTCTCAGGCCGCGACGGTCGCCGCGCTGGAACAGGGCAGCGATTTCATCGCCGGCTGGATAGAAATCCTGCAACGCCGCCGTACGATGATTATGAATTGCGTTAATGCCATCAGCGGGCTCAGCGCGGATACACCGCCGGGCGCTTTTTATGTCTTCGCGAATTGTCAGGGAATGCTGAGTAAAACAACGGCTTCGGGCGATATTCTCCGGACAGACGAAGATTTTGCGGCTTATCTCCTGAAATCCGCCCATGTCGCCACGCTTCAGGGCTCCGCTTTTGGTGCGCCTGGCTATTTGCGCATCGCTTACGCTATTGACGACAGCCGCCTGCAGGAAGCCTGCGAACGGATCACCCGCGCCTGCGCGGAACTGCGTTAACCTTTAAAAGGCCTGTTTGCGTGCAAAAACGGGCCTTTTTGACTCTATTCTCAACAACTTGCCTAAAGTATCAGCAAACGCACGCATTTATGCAGTTTCCCCTTTGACATGCCCACGGCCAGTCGTTATTATTCGCCCCGTTCAAACGATTCCTCTGTAGTTCAGTCGGTAGAACGGCGGACTGTTAATCCGTATGTCACTGGTTCGAGTCCAGTCAGAGGAGCCATATTAGAGACGCCCGCTTAAGGAAACTTAAGCGGGCGTTTTGCTTTTGTGTTTCCCCGTTTTTCGGGCGGTTCCGCACGCTCTGCCTCATCGCGTTTTGCCCTCCGCCGCCGGATAATTATCTGCGCATCTGCATTCCCTGAGTTAAATCCCCCTTTCGACCCTGCTGTTTTTGCAAAAGCGTTTTAACCTGACGGCAGTCCCTGTAGTCTCAACAGCGGCTGATTTTTGCTGTGCACGACGTATTACCTTTTTGCCTATTTTAATAACTAAAAATTTTAGAAATTTAAGGAACGGTCAGAACAACTATGGACTCCACGCTCATTACTCCCCGCCCCGATAAGGAGATACCTTCACTTAACCGCGCACGCCGCGCTGCCTGGGGCAGTTTTGCCGGGGCCGTGGTCGACTGGTTCGATTTTTTACTCTACGGCATTACCGCTGCGCTGGTGTTTAACAGCGAATTCTTTCCGCAGGTCGACCCGACGACGGGCACGCTTGCGGCGTTTGCGACCTTTGGCGTGGGCTTTTTATTCCGCCCGCTCGGCGGCATTGTTTTCGGTCATTTCGGCGACCGTTTAGGCCGTAAACGCATGCTGATGATGACTGTCTGGATCATGGGCATCGCCACCGCGTGTATCGGTATTCTTCCGTCGTATTCTGCAATTGGCTGGTGGGCGCCTGCTTTGCTGGTCACGCTGCGCGCCATTCAGGGGTTTGCGGTGGGCGGCGAATGGGGCGGTGCGGCGCTGCTGGCCGTTGAAAGTGCGCCCTCCGGCAAGAAAGCTTTTTACAGCAGCGGGATCCAGATGGGATATGGCGTTGGCCTGTTGCTGTCTACCGGGCTGGTCTCACTTATCAGCAGCCTGACCACCAACGAACAGTTCCTGAGCTGGGGCTGGCGTTTGCCGTTCCTGTTCAGCATTGTGCTGGTGCTGGGCGCGCTGTGGGTGCGAAACGGCATGGAAGAATCGGTGGAGTTCGAACGTGCGCAGGCCGAACAGCCGAAGCAGGCCAAAAAGCGTCTGCCGGTGTTCGAAGCGCTGTTCCGCCACCCCGGCGCGTTTTTGAAAATCATTCTCCTGCGCCTGTGCGAACTGCTGACGATGTACATCGTCACCGCGTTTGCGCTTAACTATTCGACGCATAATCTGGGGATGTCACGTGAACTGTTTCTGAATATCGGGCTGCTGATCGGCGGTGTGAGCTGCCTGACCATCCCGATGTTCGCCTGGATGGCCGATCGTTTCGGACGTCGCCGTATCTACATTACCGGCGCAATCGTCGGCGCGCTGAGCGCTTTCCCGTTCTTTATGGCGCTGGATGCGCGCTCAATTGTGGGCGTGGTGATCTTCTCGCTGCTGCTGGCGAATATCGCCCACGATATGGTGGTTTGCGTGCAACAGCCGATGTTTACGGAAATGTTTGGCGCCGGTTATCGTTACAGCGGCGCGGGCGTGGGGTATCAGGTTGCCAGCGTGGTGGGCGGCGGTTTCACGCCGTTTATTGCTGCCGCGCTGCTGACATATTCCGGCGGTGAATGGCATTCCGTGGCTATTTATCTGATGGCCGGCTGCCTGCTTTCGGCACTGACAGCGATACTGATGAAGTCGCCAAAGCCGCACTGAATTTACGTTCGCATCTGAAAACGCCCGCTCAGAAAACCTGAGCGGGCGTTTTGCTTTTCACCGGGTCAGCCGGGTCGTCAGCGGGCTGAAAATTGGTTATCATCCGCTCCCACTTTCCCTTCGGTTAGCCTGATGTCCGCGATTATCGATACCTTTGTTGCCCCGCCGTGTCATGACGAAATAGAGATCCTCTTTCAGGACGACCATCTGGCGCTGATCAATAAACCTGCCGGGTTGCTGAGTCTGTCGGGCAAAAACCCGCAAAACCTCGATTCCGTACATTACCGGCTGGTCAGGATTTTCCCCGGCTGCACGCTGGTGCATCGTCTTGATTTCGGGACTTCCGGGCTGATGGTGATTGCACGGAATAAGGCAATTAACGCCGCCCTTTGCCAGCAGTTAAGCCAGCGTACGGTCACGAAAGTCTACGTCGCGCTGCTCTGCGGACATGTGGGGGAAAATGAAGGGGTGATTGATGCAGCGATTGCTAAAGATCCGGCGCTGTTCCCGCTGATGTCAATTTGCGAAATCAGCGGAAAGCCCGCCCGCTCGCACTATCGGGTGCTTGAGCGCTTTGAGCAACAACGGGAAGACGGAACGTTACTGCCGCTGACGCGGGTGCAGCTGACCCCGGAAACCGGGCGAACCCATCAGCTGCGCATCCACTGCCAGCAACTGGGCCACCCTATTTTAGGCTGCGACCTGTACGGTGGCCTTCTGCTGCCCGGCACCGAAAAGACACCGCGCTTAATGCTGCACGCCAGTGAACTGAATTTTGTTCACCCGGTCAGCGGAGAACCGGTCAGCGCGCGGTGTAACAGCCCGTTCTGAAGCTGATTACCACATCAGATCATCAGGCACTTTGAAATCAGCGTACGGATCTTCTTCGTCCTGCTCTTCCTGGCTCAGCGCGCTGTTTAAGACGATGCTGCTGGCGTCACGCTGTGCAATTTTATCCGCGACGCTGGCGGGGATAATCGCGTACTGACTCTCACCGTTGCTGTCCGTCACCAGACGCGCAATCGCAAGACGGCCGCTGATCAGCTGAGCCTGCGTTGTCTTATCGACAAAAACCTTTTTAATCAGATTATTATCGGTGAAGTTAAAGCCGATATCACCTTTAGAAATGTCGATACGGTTCATCTCAATCAGCTGTTTCACCTGCGCTTTATGTTCTTTCGACAAAGCCGCTTGTTTTTGCTGTTCGTTAAGCTGCTTGTCACGCTCAAGCTGGGCTTTTTTGTTTTCTTCCACAGCCGCTCTGGCCTCACGCGACTGAACGCGCGACTTTTTGGCCGTTCTCTGGACTTTATCCATTTTCTTGGAGGTTACCAGTCCCGCTTTCAGCAGCTGCTCTTGTAAGGTGAGTTTTGTCATCTTCGTTTCTAAATCCGTTGAATAATTTCCTGGATTATACCTGCAAATTTAGCCGCAATCAGTTCGAATGACTGCGTTTAAACTGGCTGGCATCGATCTCGTATTGCTTCATTTTCCGCCATAGCGTGGTTCGCCCGATGTTTAAAAGCTGAGACATTTCCCGGACACGGCCGCTGGTGACGCGGGCGGCGTGGATAATGGCCTCTTTCTCAATGGAAGAAAACGTGAGGCTGGCAGGCATCAGCGTGGACGGATTCTCGCCCGCCGGACGTTCAGAAAATAAGTATTCCGGCAGATGACTCAGGCGGATACGGCCGTTTTCGCTGCTGATGGCGATATTTTCAATGACGCTGTTAAGCTCAAAATCATTGCCCGGCCAGGAATACGCCACCAGCTGGGCCAGCGCGTCGTCATCAACTTTCAGTTTAGACGTAAAGCGTTTTTCCAGACTGTGCAGCCGGTTATGTACCAGCGACGGAATACTGCTGCGCCGCGCCCGCAGTGGCGGGATGACAATCTCAAAAGAATGCAGCGCGTAGTAAAGCTGACGGCTGAAGCGGTTTTGTTCGACCAGCGCGGAAAGATCCACCGTCGTCGTGGCAATCACTTTGACGTTCACCGGGATCAGCCGCCGCGCGTCCAGCCGCGTCAGGACGCCCTGCTTGATCACCTGCAACAATCCCGACTGCAACTCCGGCGCCAGATACTCAATTTTTTCCAGGAATAACGTGCCGCCGTTGGCCAGTTCCAGACGGCTGAGCCGCCCTTTAGCATCATCGGTGGGCGCATTGCCCATGAGATCCTGCCCCAGTGCGCTGTCGGCATAAAGCTGACAGTTCACCGCAATATACGGGCCGCCGGCACATTCGCTTTCATTGTGAATGGCCTGGCTGAGCAGCTCTTTGCCCACGCCCTCTTCCCCGCATAACAGCACCGGAAAACCGCCCCGCGCTGCCTGCCGCCCGAAATGAATTAACCGGCGCGATTCCTGATCGTCGGCGGACATCTGCTCAAACGTGTGGCTGACTTTGCCGAGCTGGCTGGTCATCAGCTGACGCATCTGTTCTACCGGATGCAGCAGCATAATAAAGCTGATGCCCTGCTCTTCAACGATCGGTTTAAGGGTAATCACGGCGTCGATAAACTGATGCTGGCTCTCAAACGTCACTTCGGTGTGGTTCAGCCCGCGCGCGTGTTTGATGGCGCGGCGCAACAACGCGGGCAGCGTCACCAGCTCGCTGAGATTTTTCCCCTGGCTGACCTGCGCATCCAGATGCAAAAGCGTCGCGGCCTGAACATTCAGAAACTGCAAAACGCCCTGCTCGTTCCACGCCATCACGCCGTCATCCATGCTTTCCAGCAGGCCGTACATCTGATTGAGATGCCGGTTGGATTCCGCCAGCAGGCTGTCGGTGATGAGTGAATTGCCCACTTCGCGCGCGACCGCCAGCGTCAGGGACAAATCAGACGACGCCTGCTGTTCATTCAGGCAGCAAAGGGAAATCGAACCCGAAAGCCGCCCGTGGTTATCAAACACCGGCGTGGTGCTGAACGACCACGGGTGAAGCGCCTGTTTAAAATGCTGCTCGCCACGGGTTCTGACCGGCTGCCCGAGCAGCGCCGCCAGCGATAACGCACAGCTTCCGATAATACTTTCGGCACAATAACTACCCGCCAGAAAACCTAAACCGGCCAGCTGCGCCAGCGTGTACGGGTCGCCGCAGCAGCAGAGAATACAGGCCGATTCATCGAGAATCAGCAGTGCGCAGGGCCGGTTGTCCATGTATTCCCAGGCATCTTCCAGCGCTGCCTGGCCGATGGTCAGCAGCGTGGTTTTGCGCCGGCAAATCGATTCAAACGTCAGCCCCTGCGCCTGATGCGGCGGCTGCCAGGTTTCACGCTGCATAAACCGGTCGCAGCGTTGCCATGACCGCGCGATAAGCGAAGAGACTTCTTCTTTTTCCACATCCTGTTCCCGGCTTGTCATAACCTTTTCCGTTTATGTGTCATAAAAAACCCCTCTGATCCGCATTTATCGCAGAGTCAGAGGGGAAACGTTATGCCGCAGATGAGCGGTCAGATCAGTTATTTGCGGCGGATCAGCGCGCCAGCCACTGCTGCCCCAGTTTATCTGCGGTCACGATGGCGGCGTAAACGCTGTCCGGCGAAACCGGGAAAGGCATGTTGTGAATGGTTTCCCCTTCCGCACAGGTCGCCTGCGCCACCGCCATAATCTTCGCTTCAATCCCCTCTTTCACGCCCATTTCGCCCAGCGTTACCGGCAACCCGACCTTGTGGCAAAAACCGAGAACGGTTTCGATTTCGTCCATCGGGCTGTTTTGCAGCACCAGTTGTGACAGCGTGCCAAACGCCACTTTTTCGCCGTGATAAAGATGATGGCACTCTTCCAGAATTGTGAATCCGTTATGGATTGCGTGCGCCGCGGCCAGCCCGCTGCTTTCAAAACCAATGCCGCTGAGATAGGTATTGGCTTCAACAATGCGTTCCAGCGCCTCAGTGACCACACCGGCATCGCAGGCCAGCCGGGCTTTTTCCCCTTCCGCCAGCAGCGTATCAAAGCACAAACGCGCCAGGCTGAGCGCCGCCACCGTAGATTGCCCGCCCGCCATGCTGGTGGCGCGGGAGTCGTAACAGGCTTTGGCTTCAAACCAGGTCGACAGCGCATCGCCCATTCCGGCGACCAGCAAACGCACCGGCGCTTTCGCGATAATCGTGGTATCCATCACCACCATGTCCGGGTTTTTCGGGTAAACCAGATACTCTTCAAACTCCCCCGCTTCGGTATAAATCACGGACAGTGCGCTGGTCGGCGCATCCGTTGACGCAATCGTCGGCACCACAATCACCGGCAATTTCTGGTAATAGCCGATGGCTTTTGCCGTATCCAGCGTTTTGCCGCCGCCGATACCGACCACGCCCTGACATCCCTTTTGTTTCAGGATGGCAATCAGGTGGTTAATTTCGGCGTGACTGCATTCGCCTTTAAAGCGTTCCGCGTGGCTGCTGACGCCGTAGTCGTGCAGGCCGTTAATCACTTTATCCCCGGCGAGCTTCATCACGAAGTCGTCAGCAATCACGAAATAGCTCTCCGCCAGATTTTTAGCGTATTGCCCGAATGACGCAGACGCGTCAGCGCCCTGAAGATATTTGGCCGGAGATTGAATGACTTTCAGCATTGTTTCGCCCTCAGATAGTTCATGTTTGCAGAATGTCGCCGGTTCACGTTCTGCTCTGCTTTCAACAACCTGCGTAGCGAAACGTTGTCCCGACGTGATGCAATCACTCTAGGGCTCGCGAAGCACAAAAAAATCTTTCGCGTTTATGTTCTGATTTGAAACCTTGTGAAAAACAATGCGTTTCATAATGAAACGTAAAACCATAAAAAATGTGCGGATTGCGATCGCTGTCCGCCGTTTTCTTCAAAATCATTCACCACAGCAAAACAACGAAACAGCCCGTCGTGCTGAAAATCGCAGTGCAGGCGCAAAAAAATGTCTGTCGTGGTTCTATCTTTGCCGTGAATGGCCGTCAGAAAATAGCGCTGCGTCCCAGTTTCGGTTTTTTCCTTTCCAAAACGTTCCATTTAGAAACAAAAACCTCTGATTCATGTTCCGTATTGGAACTCATTTTTCCGAAATTCTTTTTGCCGCTAACTCATCCAGAATCACTCTACCGGCCAGGTGACCATGACCGGTAACCCTACGCACGATGACTGCCACCGCCTATAAGGGGCAGCTTCAGACAACCTCCGACGGAGTACGAATAATGAAAAAGCTCATTAACCGTGTAGAAGATGTACTGAGTGAACAATTGAGCGGGCTGGCAAAGGCCCACCCGGAACTGACACTTCACCAGGATCCTGTTTATGTCACCCGAGCCGATGCGCCCGTGGCCGGAAAAGTGGCGCTGCTTTCCGGTGGCGGCAGCGGTCACGAACCGATGCACTGCGGTTTTATCGGCCACGGAATGTTGGCTGGCGCGTGCCCCGGTGAAATCTTCACCTCGCCGACGCCGGACAAAATGTTCGAATGCGCCATGCACATCGACGGCGGCGAAGGCGTTCTGCTGATCATCAAAAACTACACCGGCGACATTCTTAATTTCGAAACCGCCACAGAACTGCTGCACGAAAGCGGCGTAAAAGTCTCCACCGTGGTGGTGGATGATGACGTTGCGGTCAAAGACAGCCTGTATACCGCCGGACGCCGCGGCGTAGCCAATACCGTGCTTATCGAAAAACTGGTGGGTGCCGCCGCTGAACGCGGTGATTCTCTGGACGTCTGCGCTGAACTGGGGCGAAAACTCAATAACCTCGGCCATTCCATCGGCATCGCACTCGGTGCCTGCACCGTGCCTGCCGCCGGACAACCCTCTTTCACGCTCAAAGATGACGAAATGGAATTCGGCGTCGGTATTCACGGTGAACCGGGCATCGACCGCCGCCGCTTCAGTTCGCTCGATCAGACCGTGGATGAAATGTTCGACACGCTGCTGGAAAACGGCACTTACAGCCGCACGCTGCGCCAGTGGGATACCGCACAAGGCAGCTGGCAGGATGTCCAGCAAGGTAAACAGGCGCTGGGCAACGGAGACCGCGTGATTGCGCTGGTCAATAATCTGGGTGCTACCCCGCTGTCTGAACTTTATGGCGTTTATAACCGCCTCGAACAACGCTGCCAGCAAACCGGTATCACCATCGAACGCAATCTGGTTGGCGCGTACTGCACCTCTCTGGATATGGCAGGGTTTTCCATCACGCTGCTGAAAGTCGATAACGACACGCTCGCATTATGGGATGCGCCGGTTCATACCCCCGGCCTGAACTGGGGAAAATAAGGAGCAACACATGTCACTGAACAGAAATCAAATCGTCAACTGGCTATACCGCTGCGGGGATATTTTCACCCGGGAAAGTGACTTTCTGACCGGGCTGGATAAGGAAATCGGCGATGCCGATCACGGCCTGAACATGCACCGGGGGTTCAGCAAGGTGGTAGAAAAACTGCCGTCTATTGCCGACAAAGACATTGGTTTTATCCTCAAAAACACCGGCATGACGCTGCTGTCCAACGTCGGCGGTGCCAGCGGCCCACTGCTCGGGACGTTCTTTATCCGCGCCGCGACGGTAACGCAGGCGCACCAGAGCCTGACGCTGGAAGAGCTGTGCGGGATGATCCGCGAAGGCGCAGAAGGTGTGATCAGCCGCGGCAAGGCCGAGCCCGGCGATAAAACCATGTGCGACGTCTGGCTGCCGGTGGTCGATTCACTGCGTCAGTCGGGCGAACAGCATTTGTCCGTCACCGCCGCGCTGGATGCGGCCAGCGAACGGGCCGAAGCCGCCGCGCATGCCACCATCACCATGCAGGCGCGCAAAGGTCGCGCCAGCTATCTGGGCGAGCGCAGCATCGGTCATCAGGATCCGGGCGCAACCTCGGTGATGTTCATGATTCAGATGCTGGCAGCCGCAGCCAAAGAGTAAGGAAAACGCGATGGTAAACCTGGTGATCGTTTCTCATAGTGCCCGGCTGGGCAATGGCGTCGCAGAGCTGGCCCGGCAAATGTTATCGGGCGATGACTGCAAGCTGGCCATCGCTGCGGGCATTGACGATGTGGATAATCCGATTGGCACGGACCCGATCAAGGTGATGGAAGCCATTGAGTCCGTCGCCGATACCGATCATGTGCTGGTGATGATGGACATGGGCAGCGCGCTGCTCAGTGCCGAAACCGCGCTCGATTTACTCGATCCGGCGATTGCCGCCAAAGTCCGGTTGTGCGCGGCTCCGCTGGTTGAGGGGACGCTGGCCGCCACGGTCAGCGCAGCGGCCGGTGCCGGTATCGACAAAGTGATTAACGACGCAATGAACGCTCTGGAGGCAAAACGCGTTCAGCTGGGTTTACCGCCGCAAACGCCGCCATCGCCGGTGTTGGCCTCTTTTGCCGATGATCGTGACGCGCGGTCGGCGTCGGTGGTGATCAGAAATCCTAACGGTTTGCATGTGCGCCCGGCCTCGCGTCTGGTTGCCGCACTGTCCGGCTTTGATGCCGAACTGGTTCTGGAGAAAGACGGAAAACGGGCAACGCCGGACAACATCAACCAGATTGCCCTGTTGCAGGTGCGCTGCAATGACCCGCTGACTTTGCTGGCACGCGGACCTCAGGCAGACGCTGCGCTGGCCGCATTTACCGCGCTGGCGGCCGAAGATTTTGGCGAAAGCGCGGAGATCGCGAAAGCAGAAAACCCTGCGCCTGCTCCTCTTCTTACCCGCGTGGAGGGCAGCGCCGTGCTGTGGGATTTACCGCATCAGCTTCCCGGCCTGCAACCCTGCACGGACGTCTTGCAGGAACAGCGCAATTTAATGCGCGCCATCGAACTGACGCTGGACGACCTGAACGCGCTCACCGTCATGGCCGAAGAAAAATACTCCGCCGATATTGCCGCCATATTTTCCGGCCATCACATGCTGCTCGATGATGCAGATTTGTATGAAGAAGCGTGCCGGATCATCAGCGAGAAATATTGCAGCGCCTCGTGGGCGTGGGATTCGGTCATGACCGACCTGAGCAAACAATACCGACAGCTCAACGACAGCTATTTGCAGGCGCGTTATATCGATATCGAAGATTTGCGAAACCGCACGCTGGCGCACCTGGCGGGCAAATCCGTCGCGCAGCCGGCCATCGGCTGGCCTGCGATTCTTATCGCCGACGACATTTTCCCCTCAACGGTTTTGCAGCTCGATGCGCAGCAGATCAAAGGCATTTGCCTGCGCGCGGGCAGCGATGTTTCCCACAGTGCGATTATTGCCCGCGAGGCCGGTATCGCGTTTCTCTGCCAGCAATATGACGCACTGAAAAATATTATTCCCGGCGACGGTCTGACGCTCGATATGGCGCAAAAACGCGTGATCCGCCCGCAGGCCGGGTAAACACCGCCAAAACTTCGCATCTTGCCCGCCGGGAAAATGGCGGGCTTCTCCGGTTCAGATTCTGGCGTTTCCTTTCATGCTCACTTCATGCGCTCATAAAATCATCATCCGGCCGCCGCGCTCCAATAAAACATTGGCGGCTCCGGCCAGACAAGCCATATTTAGAAAGAATGATGATGAACGAAGCACAAAGGAAAAACGTATGGATAACAAATCCCTCACCTCCGCACAGGCGATTGATAAGCTCGAAGAGATGTACAACAACTCTGTTGCCGCATTGCGGGATGCGATTAAAGATTTCATCGTTCAGGGCAAGCTGCCGGATGTTGCGGCCAGAGCTGCCGGGCTGTTTGTTTACCCGGAATTACGCGTCAGCTGGGACGGCGTCACGCCCGCGAAAAACCCGACCCGTGCCTATGGCCGTTTTTCACATCCGGGGCGTTATGCCAATACCATCACCCATCCCGAGCTGTTTCGCGATTACCTGCTGGAACAGCTTTCCCTGCTCGAAGAAGAATATGACGCGCTGATTGAAGTCGTGCCGTCACAGCAGGAAATCCCCTATTCCTACGTGATCGACGGTTCAGATCTGATGCTGGATCGCTCAATGAGCGCCGGGCTGGCAAAACATTTCCCGACCACCGAGCTTTCGCAGATTGGCGATGAAACCGCGGACGGCCTGCAATATCCCGGCGATACTTTCCCGCTTTCGCATTTTAATGCGCTGCGCGCCGACTTCTCGCTGGCCCGTCTGCGCCATTACACCGGCACGCTGATCGAACATTTCCAGCCTTATGTGTTGTTCACCAACTACACCCGTTATGTCGATGAGTTCGTGAGCTGGGCGTGCGCGCAAATCGCCGATCCTGAAAGCCCGTATGAAGCGCTGGCTTGCGCAGGCAGCGTATTTATCACCGCTGAGACGCAAAACCCGGAGCAGGCCGTTTCTGATCTGGCGTGGAAAAAACACCAGATGCCCGCCTATCACCTGATTGCCCGCGACGGTGCAGGCATTACGCTGGTCAATATTGGCGTTGGCCCGGCGAATGCAAAAACCATCTGCGACCACCTTGCCGTGCTGCGTCCGCACGTCTGGCTGATGATTGGTCACTGCGGCGGGCTGCGCGAAACGCAGTCCATTGGCGACTACGTGCTGGCGCACGCCTATCTGCGTGACGATCATGTTCTCGACGCCGTGTTACCGCCGGACATCCCGATCCCAAGCATTGCCGAAGTGCAGCGCGCGCTGTATGACGCCACAAAAATGATGAGCGGCATGCCGGGCGAAGAAGTCAAACAGCGTCTGCGTACCGGCACCGTGGTGACGACCGACGACCGGAACTGGGAACTGCGCTATGCGGCTTCTGCGCTGCGGTTTAACCTCAGCCGCGCCGTGGCCGTTGATATGGAAAGCGCCACCATTGCCGCGCAAGGCTACCGCTTCCGTGTGCCATACGGCACGTTGTTGTGCGTTTCTGACAAGCCGTTGCACGGCGAAATCAAGCTGCCGGGACAGGCTAATAAATTTTACGAAGGCGCTATCTCGGAACATCTGCAAATCGGCATCTGCGCCATCGACCTGCTGCGCGCCGAGGGCGATCATCTGCATTCACGCAAATTACGTACCTTTAACGAACCGCCTTTCCGTTAATTCTTTTTTAACAATTTAATTAGAGCTTTGGATGAAAAAGACTTTGCATAATGCGAAGTCTTTTACCATCATAAATTAAAACGCTGTTCTACTTTCTGCCACCCTGGAATTCTCTTGCAAAACGTCATCGTCTCTTTGCGCAAAGCCATCGAGCGCACGCCCTGGTATCCGAAACGGCGTTCATACCGTACGTTGTTCTGGCGTGAAATAACGCCCCTCGCAGTACCGATTTTCTTCGAGAATGCCTGCGTTCTGTTAATGGGCGTGTTGAGCACCTTCCTCGTCAGCTGGCTGGGTAAAGAAGCGATGGCCGGAGTCGGGCTGGCCGACAGTTTTAACATGGTGGTCATCTCTTTCTTCGCTGCCGTCGATCTGGGGACCACCGTTGTCGTTGCATTCAGTCTGGGCAAACTTGACCACGAACGCGCCCGCGCGGCCGCCCGCCAGTCACTGGCGATCATGACCGTTTTCGCCGTGTTTCTGGCGGTGCTGCTTCAGTTTTCCGGGCATGTCATTATCGACATGATTGCCGGTAACGCTGAACCTGAAGTGAAAGAAATGGCGCTTTCTTATCTTCAGATGAGCAGCTGGAGTTATCCGGCTGCTGCCATTGCGCTGATCGGTTCCGGTGCCCTGCGCGGTGCCGGTAATACCAAGATCCCGATGCTGCTCAACGGCGGCATGAACATTCTCAATCTGGTCATCAGCAGCGTGCTCATTTACGGCTGCTTCGGCTGGCAGGGTTTCGGCTTTATCGGTGCCGGCCTGGGGCTGACGATTTCCCGTTATATCGGCGCCGTGGCGGTCATTTTTGTCCTGATGATCGGCTTTAATCCGTCGCTGAAAATCTCCCTCAAAAGTTACTTTCTGCCACTCAATACCAACATTCTGCGCGAAGTGCTGGGCATCGGTATTCCAGCCAGTATTGAATCCGTGCTGTTCAACGGCGGCAAATTACTGACGCAGGTCTTTGTGGCGGGCATGGGTACCAACGTGATTGCCGGTAACTTTATTGCCTTCTCGATTGCCGCGCTGATTAACCTGCCGGGGAACGCCTTAGGGTCGGCCTCGACGATTATTGTCGGCACCCGTCTGGGCAAAGGGCAAATCGCCCAGTCCGAACGCCAGCTACGGCATATTTTCTGGTTATCGACTTTCGGGCTTTGCGTGCTGGCCTTTATGTCTGTGCCATTCGCCGGGCTGCTGGCGCGTTTCTACACCAATGAACAGGACGTTATCGACGTCGTAAAAATCCTGATCTGGCTGAACGCCGCCTTTATGCCGTTCTGGGCCGCCTCCTGGGTGTTGCCTGCCGGGCTGAAAGGCGCGCGCGATGCCCGTTTCACCATGTACGTTTCCATGGTCGGCATGTGGGGCTGCCGCATCGTGGTGGGCTACTTCCTCGGTATCGTGCTTAATTTCGGCGTCGTGGGTATCTGGCTCGGGATGTTCCTCGACTGGATCGTTCGCGGTATCTTTTTCTACTGGCGTATGGCGAGCGGCCGCTGGTTGTGGAAATACCCGAGAGAGAAAAAAGCGCAATAACGCCCTGCATTACGCCCGCCGGTACATCCGGCGGGGATGTCCGATTTTCCCGTACAGCATTTCCACCCGCAAATCCCCTTTCTGAACGCAATGCTCGAGATACCGGCGGGCGGTGGTTTTACTTAACTTCGTTTCACTGACCACTTCATCGACCGAATAACAGCGCCCGGCATCCTGCATAAAAATCGCTTCTACCAAATTCAGCGTGTTCTCTTCGATGCCTTTGTTTCCGGCCTTGGGCGTGAAGTCTTTGGCCTGTAACTGATAGAGACTGTCGACGTTTTGCTGATCGACCACTTTCCACGCCCGCTGCGTCTGGCTGAACTGAATGAACCGCTCCAGCGACTGTTGCAGACGGTTCCAGGACACCGGTTTGAGAATGTAATCAAATGCACCAGAACGAATCGCCTGACTGCACGTGTTCATGTCGCTGGCCGCCGTGATAAAAATCACCGAGCAATGCGTTTTCTTCAGCACATCGTTTTCAAGCAGGGAAATCCCCTGTCCGTCCGGCAAATAGTTATCCAGCAGTAACAGCTGCGGCCGCTTTTCCTCAATCAGCACCTTCGCTTCCCGCAGCGTGGAGGCCATCCCCACCAGCCGCAGCCAGCGGTGATTATCGATAAGCTCGGCGTACAGCTGCGCCAGCTGGTTTTCATCTTCCACAATCATTACGTCAATCATTTCAGCTTGAATCATTTATGCTTTTCCCGTTGTTCCGGTTGAATGGACCGGCAGCCCGTTAGGTATGAAGACAGAGAAAACAGAACCCGTCGGGGAGTTATCAGAAACTTCAATGGTGCCACCCGCGTGGCTGACATAGCTGGCAACCAGATGCAGCCCCAGCCCGTGATCCCCTTCCCGTTTGGAAGTCACACCGAGCGAGAAAATCTGCTCACGTCGCTCCGGCGCAATACCGACGCCCTGATCGGCGACTTCGATCACCAGATCCGCGTGGGTAGAAACGATGTATACCTCAACCGGCCCGGCATTTTCGCCGCGCAGCAGGGTGGCTTCGATGGCGTTATCCAGCAGGTTACCGATAACCGACATCAGCTCTGTTTCACTCAGCGTCGGGGGCAAATGCGTTAATTCACACGCCGGATCGAAGGTCAGTTCTACGCCCTTTTCACGCGCACGCGCATATTTCCCCAGCAGCAATCCGCACAGTCTGGGCGAACAAAACCGCGCCGAGACAAAATCCAGCAGTTCCTGCGCACTTTCCGATTGCGCTTCGATATACCGGATCGCTTCATCGTAACGGCCCATGTGCAACAGCCCGGCCAGCGTTGCCGTCCAATTAAGCTGCTCATGGCGCATCACCCGCAGGTTATCGGCATAACGCTGCACCTGACTGAGCTGAATGCTCAGGCGATCGATGTCGCTGCAATCCCGGAAGGTAATCACCCATCCCTGAAGCTGATCTTCAAGCATGATCCGCACACGGCTGGCGACCACTGTCAGGTTGTTGAACAGGCAGATTTCATCGTGAATATCTTTCTCCAGCATCACCTGACGATCAAAAAAGCTGACCGGCGCAATCACCTCTTCCAGCGGTTTTCCGCGCAGTTCCCGCGAGGGTACGTCCAGATTCAGCAGTTTTTTCGCCGCCTGATTAATCACGGCAATACGCGACTGCCCGTCAATTGCGATCACGCCTTCGTAAATGGATTCCATCAGCGCTTTTTGCTGACGAACCAGCAGACCGATTTCACGCGGCTCCAGCGAAAACATCTGCTTTTTAATCGAGCGCGAGAAAAACCACGAGAACGTAAACAGCGCCAGCAGGAGCGTCGCGGCGGCCACCAGAATACGGATGGCTTTCTCGACGGTCAGCGTATTAATGTGGCTGGTCAGATACCCCACAGAGACGATGCCGATGACGTGGCCCTGCGCATTTAAAATCGGCGCCTTGCTGCGCAGCGACAGCCCGATACCGCCGAGGCGCACGGTGGTGCTGCTTTTACCCGCCAGCACATCGACGTTGTCGTCGCCGACCAGCGCCTTACCCACGCGATCGGCATAAATGGAATGGAAAAGATGCATCGCTTTTCCGTCACCAATCACCATATAACTCGCGTCACTGTGCGCGGATATATTCCTCATCAGTCTGTTAATTGCAGAAACATCCTTATTTTCCACTGCGGTAATTAACGACGGTATAAGTGCAATTTCTTCTGCCTGTACTTTTGCACGCACACCCATATCTTCATATAACTGACGTTCAATATCGTGATAGTAATAAATCCCCACTATTGAAAACAGCGTGACGAATAAAACCACAAGATAAATAAAAAGCTTTATCTGGAAAGAGGGTCGAAACCGCATCGGGACATCCGTTATAAAGAGCGCTGAGATAATTATTAACAATGACGGTACTTTATCATCCGGGGCTATTTCTGTCAGACGGGAAAATCAAAGTTGCGAGGCACGCCGCAGAACAACCGCAGGCGCAGCAAGCCCCCTGCGGCTGATGGCAAAGTTCACAACAGTTATTTCACCATAAATTAACAGTAATATTATAATTACAAATAACACCATAAAAACCACAGAAAAATATATTAAGGAAAATCCTAAGAGTTAATTAAAACCATAAAAACCTTTCACTCCTTTAAAATACCGGTGTTAACTTGCGGGACTTCACATAATACCGGTTATTATCTCTCTTACACTCCCTGCACAAATTGACACAGGGGATTCATCATGAGTACAACCGACGACACTTATTCTGTTCCCGCGGGTTCGGTACCTGCAAAACAGCTCTCATTAAAAGATAAATGGTGGCACATTCTCGACACCTGGAAAATTGGCATTATTCCTTTACCACTGTTTGTGATGGCCGGTGTGCTGATTGCCATCGACTGTCTGGACGGCAAACTGCCGAGCGATATCGTAGTGATGGTGGCGACGTTAGCGTTCTTCGGCTTTGCCTGCGGCGAGTTCGGTAAACGTCTGCCGTTCATCGGCAAAATGGGCGCCGCGGCGATTTGCGCGACCTTCATTCCCTCCGCACTGGTGTATTACGGCCTGCTGCCGGACGTAGTGGTCGAATCCACCACGAAATTCTACAAAAGCACCAACATCCTTTATCTCTACATCTGCTGCATTATTGTCGGCAGCATTATGAGCATGGATCGCAAAGTGCTCATTCAGGGCTTCATGCGTATTTTCTTCCCGATGCTGTGCGGTGAAGTGGTCGGCATGCTGGTCGGGATGGGCGTGGGGCTGGCACTGGGCATGGAACCTTTCCAGATCTTCTTCTTCCTGATCCTGCCGATTATGGCCGGGGGGGTGGGTGAAGGCGCAATCCCGTTGTCTATCGGCTACGCCACGTTGCTGCATATGGATCAGGGCGTGGCGCTGGGCCGCATTCTGCCTATCGTGATGCTCGGTGGCCTGACCGCCATTGTTATCTCGGGCTCACTCAATCAGCTCGGTAAACGTTATCCGCATCTGACCGGTGAAGGCCAGCTGATGCCTTCCGCCAAAAATGCCACCGCAGATAAAAGCGCGCTGTCGGCAACCAGCGGTAAAACCGATGTCACCACCATTGCCGCAGGCGCCCTGCTGGCGGTTCTGCTGTACATGGTCGGCATGCTGTTACACAAACTGATTGGCCTGCCTGCACCGGTCGGCATGTTGTTTGCCGCGGTGGCGCTCAAGCTGGCGCACGGCGTTTCACCTCGCCTGCTTGAAGGTTCGCAGGTGGTGTACAAATTCTTCCAGACTTCCGTGACCTACCCGATTCTGTTTGCCGTGGGCGTGGCTATCACGCCGTGGAACGAGCTGGTCGCCGCGTTCACTATTTCAAATCTGCTGGTCATCGTCAGCACGGTCGCAGCGCTGGTTGCCACCGGCTTCTTCGTGGGCAAGAAAATCGGTATGCACCCGATTGATGTCGCCATCGTGTCCTGCTGCCAGAGCGGTCAGGGCGGCACCGGTGACGTCGCCATTCTGACGGCGGGCAACCGTATGCAACTGATGCCTTTCGCACAAATCGCGACCCGCATCGGCGGCGCGATCAACGTTTCGGTAGCCCTGCTGGTTCTGGGGAATTTCCTGGTCTGACAGCGGTATCCGGCAAGCACGATTGTGATTTTTGATTGATTCAATTCAGGACATATTTATGAAACTGGCAAGTTATCTTTATCAGGGGCGCAAGTCCTACGGCATCGCAACGCAGAGCGGCATGATCGACCTCGGCCGCCTTCTCGGCCAGCGTTATCCCGACCTCAAAGCTCTGCTGGCGGGCGACGCACTGTCACAGGCGCAGGAACTGGCCAGCCGACCGGCAGATCTGAGCTTTGACGACCTGACTTTTTTGCCGGTCATTCAGAATCCGGAAAAAATTCTCTGCGTCGGCATGAATTACGCTGAAAAACGCAAAGAGTTCGATCAGCACAATCCGGCACCGACGCTGTTTGTCCGCTTTGCTGACTCACAAACCGGCCACGCCTCCCCGATCATCAAACCCAGCCGTTCGGTTGAGTTTGATTACGAGGGCGAACTGGCCGTCATCATCGGGTCAGCGGGCGAAAATATTTCCCACGAAGACGCCCTTTCCCACGTTGCCGGTTACAGCTGCTACATGGACGGTTCCGCCCGCGACTGGCAGCACACCTGGTTTACCGCCGGTAAAAACTGGCGGCAGACCGGTGCTTTTGGCCCGTGGATGACCACGGCGGATGAAATTCCTGATCCGCATGCGCTGGCAATCCGTACCTGGCTGAACGGCAATATGGTTCAGGACGACAACACCCGCAGCATGATCCACAAGGTTGCCGAGCTGATTGAGTACATCAGTACCTTTACCTCACTGAGCGCAGGCGACGTGATCATCACCGGTTCTCCGGGCGGCGTGGGCAAGAAACGCGTACCGCCGCTGTTTATGAAACCCGGCGACCGCATTGAAGTGGAAATCGAAAAAATCGGTCATCTCAGCAACGTGATTGTTGCCGCGGACCGTCAGGTGAGCCATGCACCGGCCGCCCATTAACGTGTTAAACGCCGGGCTTCGTGCCCGGCATGCTCCGAGTTATTTGAACAATACCCGATATCAGGAATGCATTATGTTCAGCCGTGACGAACCCGACTTTCACGTCATCACCACAAGCCAGGCACCTCAGGGCCTGCTGGCCGATATCCGCGCCCTGCTGCATCAAAGCCAGCTGGGCATGGATGATGATATCGAGTATTTCGTAGTGGCCCTTTCCGGCAGACGGCTGATCGGATGTGCAGGTCTGGTCAGTAACACCATCAAGTGCGTGGCTGTGGCGGCAGACTGGCGCGGCGAAAATCTCAGCGCCAGATTGCTCAGTGAAGTCGAAAACTTTGCGGTTCAGCGCGGCAAACTCCACCTGTTTCTCTACACCCGTCCCGGCAATCTGGAACGCTTTCGCGGCTGCGGATTTTACCCGCTGGTGCAGTGGGACAACGTCGCGGTGCTGATGGAAAACACGCCGGTCGGCATCAGCCATTATTGCCGCGCCCTGAAGCGCCATTATCACGAAGGTCAGCGCGTTGGCGCGGTAGTGATGAATGCCAATCCGTTCACGCTCGGCCATCGTTATTTGGCGGAACAGGCGGCGGCGACGTGCGACTGGCTGCACGTTTTTGTGGTCAGCGAAGACGTGTCGTATTTCCCGTTTCAGGAAAGGCTGGAAATGGTGCGTCAGGGCGTCGCCGATTTGCCGAATGTCACGGTTCACGCCGGTTCTGAGTACATGATTTCACGCGCCACGTTTCCCGGTTATTTCCTTAAAGATGCCGGGCTGGTGAACCAGACCTGGAGCGCGATGGATCTGCTGATTTTCCGCCAGTATATCGCCCCGGCGCTGGGCATCACGCATCGTTTTGTCGGCAGCGAGCCCTTTTGCCCGGTCACGCATCAGTACAACTGTGACATGCACGACTGGCTGGAAACGCCCTCCCGTTCGGCCTCAAAACCGCTGACCGTTATTGAACTGCCGCGCAAACGCCATGCCGGTGGCATCGCGATTTCAGCCTCGGAAGTCCGCGCATTGCTGAAAACCTGTCAGTTACCGCGCATCCGCGACATCGTTCCGCCCAGCACGTATGCACACCTTGAACACCATTATTGCGCTGAAGCGCCCGCCGAAACGGCGCGCAGCGATGAACTTATTATTTCTACCACTCTTTGTTAAAGCAGGAAAAAACGAATGAAAATTGTGAAGGAGGCGCTGGCAGGTACGGTTGAATCCAGCGATTTGCTGGTAAAAATCGCCCCGGCCAGCGAGCTGAGCGTGGTGATCAACAGCGAAGTGATCAAGCAGTTTGGCGACCAGATCCGCCGCGTTGTGAACGAAACGCTTGAAGCCCTTGGCGTGAAAGAAGGCTTACTGATTATTGAAGATAAAGGCGCGCTCGACTGCGTTATCCGCGCCCGCGTGCAAAGCGCGGTACTGCGTGCAGCACAGGAAGAAGATATTCACTGGGAGACGTTACGATGAAAAAACTCCGCCGCAGCATGCTGTTCCTGCCAGGGGCCAGTGCCGCCATGTTATCCACGGCATTTATCTATCGTCCTGATTCCATCATGTTTGATCTGGAAGACGCCGTTTCCCTGCGCGAAAAAGACACCGCCCGCATTCTGGTGTTCCACGCCCTGCAACACCCGATGTACAAAGATATCGAAACCGTCGTGCGCATTAATCAGCTCAGCACGCCGTTTGGTTTGAAGGATCTGGAAGCCGTGGTACGCGCGGGTGTGGACGTGGTTCGTCTGCCGAAAACCGATACGCCGGAAGATATTTTCGAGCTGGAAGCGCACATCGAACGCATCGAAAAAGACTGCGGGCGAGAAGTCGGTTCCACCAAAGTCATGGCCGCCATCGAATCGGCTATTGGCGTCATCAACGCCGTCGCCATTGCCCGCTGTTCGCCGCGTCTGATTGGCATCGCGCTGGCCGCTTTCGACTATGTGATGGATATGCAAACTGAGCGCGGTGACGGCACTGAGCTGTTCTACGCCCGTTGCGCCGTGCTGCACGCAGCACGCGCCGCCGGTATCGACGCCTTTGATGTGGTGTATTCCGATATCAACGATGAAGCCGGTTTCCTGCGTGAAGTCGAGCTTATCCGCAAAATGGGTTTCAACGGCAAATCCCTGATTAACCCGCGCCAGATTGAGTTGCTGCACAACGCTTACGCGCCGACGCAGGAAGACGTGGATTACGCGCGTCGCGTTATCGCCGCCGCAGAAGAAGGCGAGCGCAAAGGCCTCGGCGTAATTTCGCTCAACGGCAAGATGATCGATGGCCCGATCATCAACCACGCACAAGTGGTGCTTGAACGCGCCAGCGCCTCCGGCGTGCGTCGCTAGCCCTCAATTTTGCACAGGAATATGAAGAGAATGAGCCATTTAACAGAAATGTTGCACAGCCAATATCCCGGCATGAAGCATCTGGTTGCTTTCGACGGTGCGCACCGCACCACGCCGTATCTGTCCGATCCCGATGCGCGCCTGCATCGTAAATTATGCGATTCGCTGGAACAGGCTATTGCCCGCAGCGGCCTGAACGACGGCATGACTATCTCCTTCCACCACGCTTTTCGCGAAGGCGATCAGGTGATTAATCATGTCGTCGGCACGCTGGCGCGTCTGGGTTTTAAAAATCTGACGCTGGCGTCCAGCTCTCTGATGACCTGCAACGACGCGCTGATCGAACACATCCGCAGCGGCGTGATTACCCGCATTTATACCTCGGGGATGCGCGGCAAACTGGCCGACGCCATTTCGCACGGCCTGATGGAAGAACCGGTACAGATCCATTCGCATGGCGGTCGGGTGAAATTATTACAAGACGGCGAGCTGAACATTGACGTCGCCTTTCTGGGTGTTCCGTGCAGTGACGAATTCGGCAACGCCAACGGTACGCACGGCAAATCCTGCTGCGGTTCGCTGGGCTACGCGATGGTGGATGCGCAGTTCGCCAAAACCGTCGTACTGCTGACCGAAGAACTGGTGCCCTTCCCTAACATGCCCGCCAGCCTGGTGCAGGATCAGGTGGATTACATCGTAAAAGTCGATCAGGTCGGCGACCCGGCAAAAATCAGCGTGGGCGCAGCGCGCGTAACCAGCAATCCGCGCGAGCTGATGATTGCCCGCACGGCAGCCGAAGTCATTGAACATTCCGGCTATTTCAAGCCCGGTTTTTCGATGCAAACCGGTTCCGGCGCGGCGGCAACGGCCTGCACCCGTTTCATGGAAGAAAAGATGGAACGTAACCAGATCACCGCGCGTTTTGCCCTCGGCGGCATCACCGGCAGTCTGGTGGATTTGCACGAAAAAGGATTGATCGAAACGCTGCTGGATACGCAATGTTTTGACGGTCAGGCCGCAGCATCGCTGGGGCGCAATCCGCAGCACATTGAAATTTCCACCAATGTTTACGCCAATCCGGGGGCCAAAGCCGCAAGCTGCGATCAGCTGGATATCGTCATTCTGAGCGCACTGGAGATCGACACCGATTTTAATGTGAACGTGATTACCGGTTCCGACGGCGTGATGCGCGGCGCATCAGGCGGCCATTGCGACGTCGCCAGCGCCGCCAACCTGACGATTGTGGTTGCGCCACTTCTGCGCAGCCGCATTCCGACCGTCGTGCGCCGTGTCACAACCCGCGTCACACCGGGCGAAAGCATTGATGTGCTGGTCACTGACCACGGGATCGCCGTCAATCCGGCACGCCCTGAAATCCGCCAGCGACTCGAAGAAGCTGGCATGAAAATCATGGACATCGAAACGTTGTATCAGCGTGCCATTTCCCTGACCGGCGAGCCGAAGCCGATTGAGTTTACGCAGCGCGTGGTGGGCGTGATCCGTTACCGCGACGGCAGCGTGATTGACGTCGTTCATCAGGTCAAAGAGGACGCATAATGACGATTTTGACGCCTGCCAATGCAGGCGTCAGTCTGGAGGATTTGCTGGCGGCAAAGGAAAAGCGTGCGCAGCGGCAAACCGACTGGCTGACACAATTCCCACACACCCTGATTTCCCTCACGCTGGTGACGCCCGGCGCGGTGAAAGACAGCGTGAGTTATCGCCAGGTTATGCGCGAAGCGCTGGGCGCGGCGGAAACACTGCTGTTGCAACGTGGCTGGCCGGTGCTGAGGCATGCAGTATTCTGGTTGCCGACCGGTGCGGAAGCGTTCTGGAGCATTGAGCACCCGGCGCCGGAAGTGAAAGCCGCTACCGTAGCGCTTGAACAGTCGCATGCGCTGGGGCGTTTATGGGATTTCGATGTGATCTGCCCGCAGGCTGGCGTTGTAGGCCGCCGGTCGCTGGATAACGCCAGCCGCCGGTGTCTTATCTGCGACGGCCCCGCACACGCCTGTGCGCGTTCGCGCCGGCATCCGTTGCCCGACGTGATCGCAAAAGTGGAGGCGCTGATTGATGGCTGGCATCGCACTCGCTGAACCGCAGGTTTGCACCGACATCGCCACACTGGCGGCCGACGCGCTCCGCCAGGAAGTCTGGCTGACGCCTAAACCCGGTCTGGTGGACAGCGCCAATAACGGTTCACACAGTGACATGGACTTGCCGATGTTTTTGCGTAGCATCGGTGCGATTACGCCGTGGTTGCATCAGTTTTACCGGCTCGGCCAGCAGGACGCAGCGCAACCGGCAACATCTGTGCTGAAGCGGATCCGCCCTGCCGGTCTGGCCTGCGAGCAGGCGATGTTCGGCGCTACAAACGGCATTAATACGCACAAAGGCGGCATTTTTTCTTTGGGAATTTTGTGTACGGCGGCAGGCCGGATCAGCGCCCGTCAGCAACTGCTGACCCGCACGGCGTTATGCGCCGAAGTGGCCGCGCTCACGCAAGGGCTGGTGGCACGGGAATTACAACATTGCCGCCAGCCGGTGACCGCAGGAGAACGGTTGTTTCAGGCGCACGGCATGACCGGCGCGCGCGGCGAAGTGCAGAGCGGATTCGTGACGTTGCGCCGCCATGTTTTGCCTTACTGGCAGACAGAAACCCAGCCTGAACGCCGCGGTCTTAACGCCCTGCTGCGCCTGATGGCGTTTAATCCCGATACGAATCTGGTGTCACGCGGCGGGCTGAGCGGGCTGCATTTTGTTCAGGATTATGCCCGTAAGTTGCTGAAAAGCGGCTGGCAAAAAGAGGATTTACAGGAGATGGATCAGGCGCTGATATCCCGGCATCTCAGCCCCGGCGGCAGTGCCGATTTGCTGGCAATCGCGACCGTACTGATGGCTTTCCCGCAATGAATGAGAATGCAGACATCACGCGGATGCTGGTTCCCGGTTTACGCGACAGCGAAGCCGGACACTGGCAAAGCCGCTGGCATGAACAAAATCCGCAGTGGCTGCGGGTGAAACAGCGCGACTGGGCGCAGGTGGATCTCGAAGGTTGGATCACCGCCATTGACCGCGAGCAGAAGCTGGCTAAAAGCCCGTTGCTGCTGATTGGCCACAGCTTTGGCGCGCTTGCCAGTCTGGTGTGGGCGAACCGCCATCCGCCGCTTTGCGCAGGCGTGATGCTGGTCGCCCCCGCTGAACCGATGCGTTTTGGTCTGGACGATGACATTTTACCTGAGCCGCTGGCGGTTCCCGGTCTGCTGGTCGCCAGCCATACGGATCCGTTATTGCCTTTTACCCGCGCACAGTTCTGGGCGCAGGCGTGGGGCTGCGAGCTGGTGGATATCGGCGAGGCCGGGCATATCAATGTGGAATCGGGTTTCGGAGAATGGCCGTGGGGGCTGGCAAAACTGGAAGAGTTTGCCGCGCGGCTGGCGGCAAACCCCCGTTGAAAATGTGCTTAACGAACGATGCGGTTATCTGCTTCCGGTGCCGGTTTGGATTTCACGCAGCACAGGTAAATCATCACCAGCAGCGGGATCCAGCCGAGCACGATACCCAGCGTAATTTTCATCCAGACATAGGTTTCCGGTGACGCGTATTCCATCAGGATCATGTTGAGCAAACGCGACACAATTCCTGCCAGATAAACACCGCCGAACCACCAGCCGGAGCGGTTGATGTCGTGCATGCGGCGGATGCCGACCGCCAGAATAGGTAATGCCAGCGCCAGCGCGTAAATGGTGTAGGCCATACCGGCATAGAACACGCCGTAAGGGTTTCCCGCCAGCGCCATCACGGTCGCCACCGTCCCCGTCAGCAAAATCATCAGCAAGATATTGACCAGCGTGAACACCCAAAACTCTTTGCGGGTCGCACGCCCTTCAAACTTCACGTACCCTTTCCAGCCCCGAACAAAACACTGCCATACGGTCATTCCGTCATATCCTTTTGTTTATCGTTTGAAATTTTTCATATCTTAAACGCTATCAAAAGCATTCTGAAATCTTTATTTACATCTGCCGGACATCACTGGCCGCGCAGCTGTCGGGCAAGTTTATCGAGCTGATCGGCGATCTGGTTAAGGTCTTTGTCCGGCTGTCCCGGCGCGCGCGTGGAGTTTCGCACGACCAGTTGCGCAGGCAAAATACGCGACGTCGTGTCCGGCTCCGTTGCCAGCAAAAGCCCGACGGCTTCTTTGCTTTGCAAATCGAGATCCAGAGAAACCGTGGTCAGCGCCGGATGAAAGAATGCGCTGTCGTAGGTGTCGTCGTAGCCGATAATAGAAACCTGTTGCGGGATCGCCACGTTGTGCTGATGCAGCGCGCTGATCACGCCCAGCGCCATCTGGTCATTCCCTACCAGCAGGGCCGTAAACTGCGGCGTCTCGCGCAAAATCTGCAACGCGCCGTAGTAACCGCTTTTGGCACTCCAGTCGCCGTGAACCACCGTCACCGGCTGTAATCCTTTTTCGGTCAGCGTTTTCTGCCAGCTTTCCAGACGCAGGCGCGAAGACACCGACTCTTCCGGCCCGGCCAGCAAGGCAAATTCCCGATGCCCCAAATCAAGCAGATATTCCACGCTGGCGCGGGAACCATCGGCCGGATTAAAGCAGACGTTAAACACCGGGCTGGTCGGATCCACATCCAGGAACAGGCAAAGAATGTCGCGGTTGTTCTCGTAAATGCGTTCGGCCTCGGCACTTTCCAGCGGGATGTTGATGATCACGCGCTCAACCCGCTGGGATTTCAGCTCGTTAATGGAGTCCTGAATGCTCTGATTCACGTCCTCGTCAATCATCGAAATCAGTACCTGATACCCGGCCTGATGGGCATATTTCTTCACCGAAGCGGCAATTTGCGACGGTGCGTGCAGCGCCAGCGAGGTTGTCACCAGCCCGATCGTAAAACTCTGTTTTCCCACTAACTGCTGCGCCAGCCGGTTGGGTACATAACGCAGCACTTCAATCGCCTGCTCAACTTTCTGGCGCGTGGCGTCGGACACATTGGCCGACTTGTTTAAAACACGCGAAACCGTCTGATAGGAAACACCGGCATAGCGGGCAACGTCTTCTAATGTCGAACTTTTCGATTTCATGCTTTTCCCGTTTTGCAGCCCGTGATTTTACGCAATCTCATGATAATCGAGCCAAAGTACGGGATCTCATTTAAAAGTTCAATCTGAGAACCGTTTGACTTAAAAGTTATACGTTAACATTCGTTAAATTCGTGATTTAAATCACCAGACGTTTATTTTAAACACACAAGTTGTAGATCTCCTTCACAATTCACACTGTGTTAAATTGATCATTATTGTTTCTGGGTATCTTATAGATTCCGTAAATGTGAACGTAATACATAAATAAGGAAAAATAATGAAACACAACTTACGTACTCTGGCTGTGGCGGTCTCTCTTGGGCTGGTGACAGGCCCCGCAGTGGCTAACGACATTGATTTTCATGGATATCTGCGCTCCGGATTGGGCGTTTCCGGCAGCGGCAGTCTGGAGCAATTTCAGAAAAACAAAGTCGGTCGTCTGGGCAACGAAAATGACACTTACGGCGAAATCGAACTGGGCAGTGAAGTTTACAAAAAGGACGATGTGAGTTTTTACGTCGATTCCATGGTCAGCATGGTGTCCGACGGGTCCAACGATGACGAAAACACACTCAATGATGATGCGCAATTTGGCCTGCGTCAGCTGAATCTGCAAATCAAAGGGCTGGTGCCGTGGGACAAAGATGCGGTGATCTGGGGTGGTAAACGTTATTACCAGCGCCATGATTTACATATCATCGATACCAAATACTGGAACATTTCCGGTGCTGGCGCCGGTGTGGAAAACCTGAAAATGGGCGAAGGCGCGCTGTCTGTGGCCTGGATCCGCGGCGATGCCAATGATGTGGATTACCGCGTAGACGGCGATAACGATGTCAATATCAACTACATCGACGTGCGTTATGCCGGTATCAAACCGTGGAGCGGCGCGTGGATGGAAGTCGGTGCCGACTACGCCATGCCAAACCTGACGCACGATCAGAAAGACTACGGCGGCCTGTATGACGCGGAAAATGGTGTGATGCTGACCGGTGAAATCAGCCAGGATATGTGGGGCGGCTACAACAAGCTGGTTTTACAGTATGCCAACAAAGGTCTGGCGCAGAACATGATTTCCCAGGGCGGCGGCTGGTATGACATGTGGAACTACACCAACGACGCCAGCGGTTATCGCGGCATCATCACCGGTCTTATACCGATCACCAGCAAATTCAGCCTCAATCACGTTCTGACATACGGCCATGCGGAAAACATCACCGACTATACCGATACGACAGAACTGGTTTCTCTGGTTGGCCGTGCGCAATATCAGTGGACGGATTACGTGCGCACCATCGGTGAAGTCGGTACGTTCTACCAGAAAGACGATTACAAAAATGGCACTAACTATAAGCAAGGCGGGCAGAAATATACGCTGGCGATGGGTCTGGCGGCCGGTCCTGAGTTTATGTCACGCCCGGAACTGCGCGTGTTCGCCTCTTACCTGAATGATTCAGAGCACGGCAATACGTTTGAAGACCACACCAAATCCGATACTTGGAACTTTGGTGTGCAGGTAGAAGCCTGGTGGTAATTCCCTGTCGTCCTTGAAGCCGCTGCTGCGTTAGCTTCGTTTGCTCACCCGAATCACTGACATCAGTCAGCTCATCGGGATTCGCTCACTTGCCGCCTTGCCGCGCCTGCAATGACTTAAGGGAAAAGTAAGAAGTTATATTTATTAAAAACCTCATTGTAATTAACGCTCAGGGTTTAACGCATTTTCTCTTGTAGGGGATCGTGACGTTTTTGTACCCGCACAGCAGCATCATTATTATTTAGAATAAAGCAAGAAACAATAAAGGCAGCCTTGTGTCGGGCTGCCTTTATTTATTTCAATGCTCTTCTTTTATTTAATACGCCAAATTAAAACCTGGTTCAATTACTGACCTTTTAAGCCAAATTTCTCGGTCATTAATTTCTTCAGGCTGTCGGACTGTTTACCGAATATCGCATGGACTTCCTGCCCGATGATCACCACGCCAATCGCGCCGGTCTGCTGGATAGCACCGGAGTTAACCCGCCTGAGTTCTTTCACCGTAACGCGCAGTCGTGTGATACACGCATCGACGTTAATAATATTTTCGCGTCCGCCTAACGCATCAATTAATAACGCTACGTCCGTTGACGGCGGAACGTCATCTTTAGGGTTTTTATTCTTTGCGGAAAAGACATGCATGAAATCTTTAATATTAACCATAATGAATACCCTCTTTCAGAAATGAAAAAACGTGCAGAAGGGAATATTCCCCGCTGCACGTTTGTGATTAAAAATTATCGGGAGACTTTACGCGTCAGTATCTGGCAACCGAATGCCGGTAACGTTAATTTGTGCGGCAATATTCCGCCGTGAACCATATCCTGATAATCGCCCGGCAAACTGACAGTCTGGCTGTCGCTGCAATAGTTTTGCAGGAAGATGAATTCACTGTCGCCGTCGGTACGGCGTGCGGCGGTGACACCTTCCGGCAGCGTCGTGCTGATGGCGCGCGGCAGGTTCATCTCTTTCGCCAGCGCGGTGAAGAAATCCGTCTGGAACTGTTGATCGTTGCGCGACGCCACATAATACGCCTGCCCTTTGCCGTACAGATTCACGGTCACCGCAGGCGTTCCGGCGTAGAAATCATCGCCGTAGGTTGCCAGCGCTGCCGCGCCTTCGAGGTGGATCACTTCGCACAATTCGGAAACCTGATACGGCCCGTTCAGCCCCAGCGCGTTGCCTTCAATACCGCAAACGCTGTTGTGCTGTTCGTCTGTCAGGCTGTCGATTTCTTCCGCCCAGATGCCCAGCACCGGACGCAATGGACCGGGGAATCCGTTGAGGAAACACAAATCCGTTTCGTTGACGATGCCGCTCCAGTAAGTGGCGACAAAGCGCCCGCCTGCCTGCACAAAGGCGCTGATCCGCTCGCCGACGCCTTCGCGCACCATGTACAGCATCGGGGCGATGACTAAGTCGTAACCGTCCAGTGCGCAGTCAGCGTTAATCACGTCAACCGCAATGCCCTGCGCCCACAGTGCCTGATAATGCGCGGCCACGGTGTTTTCATAATGCAATCCGGCGTTGCGCGGCCCCATCGCATCGTCCATCGCCCAGCGGCTTTCCCAGTCAAATATGATCGCAACTTTGGCTTCCACGCGGCTGCCCGCGACCGGCGCTAAGGCCGAGAGGATTGTGCCGAGTTCCGCCACTTCACGACCGACGCGGGTATTGATGTGCCCGACGTGATCAACCACCGCGCCGTGGAATTTCTCGGAAGAGCCACGGCTTTTGCGCCACTGGAAATACTGCACCGAATCCGCACCGTGCGCGACCGCCTGTAGCGAGGACAAAATGTGCATCCCCGGTTTTTTCAGTTTGCTGGTCGGCTGCCAGTTGGTGAAGCTCGGCGTCGATTCCATCAGCACGAACGGCTGGCCTTTTTTGAGCGTGCGCATCAGGTCGTGATACATCGCGGTGTACGCCGCCAGCCCGATATCGTCTTTTCGCGTGTGCCACATCGGGTAGCTGTCCCACGAAATGAAATCCAGCACGCTGGCGAGTTTCCAGTAATCGTAGTCGTAGAAATATTCCATGAAATTGGTGGTCGCCGGTAATGCCGGGTTTTCGGCTTTCAGCGGGCGGATCTCTTCGCTGTAAAAACGCGTGACCTGATCGGTATTAAAGCGACGCCAGTCGAGATTCAAACCATGCACCCCGGTTTCGCCCTGCGGCGACGGCGATTCGATCTGCGACCAGTCGGTATACGTATGGCTCCAGAAAGTGCTCCACCAGGCGTTGTTCAGCGCGTCGAGGGTTTCATAACGGGCTTTCACCCAGCCACGGAACCGTTCCTGACACAAATCACAATGGCATTCGCCGCCATATTCGTTGGAGATATGCCAGCCGATCACCGCCGGATGATGCGCATACCGTTTTGCCAGCGCCGTGTTCATCTGCTGCACTTTGTCGCGGTACACCGGCGAGGTCATGCAGTGGTTGTGACGCCCGCCGTGCAACGCTTTTACGCGGTCGCGCCCGACGCGTAATACTTCCGGATATTTTTGTGACATCCACGCCGGACGCGCGCCGCTTGGCGTGGCCAGAAACACCGAGATGCCGTTTTCATGCAAACGGTCCAGCACCTGATCCATCCAGTCAAAGGTATAACGTCCTTCTTCAGGCTCCAGCGCTGACCAGCTGAAAATCCCGACAGACATGACATTACAGCGCGCCTCTTTCATCATTTCGACATCGCGAATCAGTACTTCCGGGCTTTTCAGCCACTGTTCCGGGTTGTAATCCGCGCCGTGTAACAGGCCGGAAATCTTACTGCTCAGAAGAGGGAATTTCGTCATGTTAGGTCCTTACGAACTTTAAGAAATAAAACTCCCCGGCCAAATTAGCCGGGGAAAAGGGGATCAGTTGAAGACCTTAATGGAAGGAAGAACCTGACCGGCGCAGCTAAACAGCGCCTGATTTTCGCGGGCATTGCCCTCTTTCCAGTGGTCGTTGATGTAGGTCATGCCCGCCGGTGTTGCCCAGCCTGCGCCATTAACCGGGATCCACGTCGGTTCCCAGTAGAACAGGCCTTTGCCGCGATGACCGGGCACGCTCACCAGGCTTTTGATCATGTCGCTGAGGAAATCGGCCTGCCCCTGCACCGTGCCCGGATAGCCGCCGTCTTTGGCTTCTTTGGCGGTGAAGCTGTTCTCCGCGGCGTCGCAGTTTTCAAGGGTGTAACCGTAAGCCACTTCGACCACGATCACGTCTTTGTTGTAGCGTTTGCTGATGTCGTCCATGTTGGCCTGTAACGCGGAAATCGGGCCATTCCAGTAGGTATAAAACGACAGGCCGATAACGTCGTAAGGCACCTTGCGCTGGTTGATTTCATCGAACCACCAGCGGAAGGTGTCGTTCTTGGTGCCTTCGGCCAGATGCAGCATGATTTTGATGTCTGACGGGTTTTTCTCGTCGGCCCTGACGCCGGAAATCGCCGCATTCAGCAGCCCGGCCAGACGGTCAAATTCACCGCCGCCCGCGCCCCAGCTTTTGCCTTCCGGCCACAAAATTCCGCCGTTCATTTCGTTGCCGACCTGCACCATATCCGGCACCACGCCCTGTTGGCGGAACTGCGCGATCACGTCGCGGCTGTAATCATGAATGGTCGTTTTCAGCTGCGGATAATCCATTTTTTCCCAGGCTTTCGGCTTGAACTGTTTGCCGGGATCGGTCCAGAAATCGCTGTAATGAAAATCGAGCAGGATTTTAAAACCCTGCGCTTTGGCGCGTTTCGCCAGTTCCAGCGTGGTCGGCAGATCGTTATTGCCGCCGCCGTAAGGATGCCCCTGCGCGTCTTTCGGATCGACCCACAGCCGCAGACGCACGTAGTTGAAACCGTTCTGCCTGAGGATCACCATCGCATCGGTCTGTTTGTGGTTCTGGTCGTAGAACTTGCCGCCGTGTTTTTCCACGTCAATCAGCGTGGAAATATCCGCACCCTTGATGAAATCCGCCGGGACATTGGCGACTTTTTTGATGACCACGTCCTGCGCCACACAGGAAAAAGACATCGCCAGCAGCACGCAGGCCACGGCGCTTTTCGTGAAAATCTTCTGGGTAAAGAGAGTCATGTGATTATCCTTTGGTGCTGCCAGCGGTCAGGCCGGAGACGAAGTATTTTTGTAAGGCGAGATAGAAAATCGCCACCGGCACGGCAATCAGCACCGCGCCCGCTGCGTACGTGGTGTAGCTCGCGCCCATTTTCTGTGCGACCAGGTTGTAGAGACCAATCGGCAGCGTGTATTTATCCGGCGTGCGCAAAATGGTGCTGGAGAGGATGAAATCGCCCAGCGGCCCGGTGAAGGAAAACAGCGCTATCACCGCCAGAATCGGCTTCGACAGCGGCATGATGATTTCGATAAAAATGCGGAAATTCCCCGCGCCGTCCATGCGTGCCGATTCATCCAGATCTTTCGGAATAGCGTCCAGATACCCTTTCATCAGATAGGTGTTCATCGGGATCATGCCGCCGACGTAAATCAGCACCAGCGCCAGATGGCTGTTGATCAGGCCGAGCAGCTGCGCCAGAACGAAAATGGCGATCAGCGCCGAAAACTGCGGGATCATCTGCAATAACAGAAACAGCATCAGCCCGTCTTTGCGCCCTTTGAAACGAAAGCGTGAGAAGGAATAGGCGGTGAAGCTGACACAAATCAGCGTCAGCACCATGGTCAGGAAACTGATTTTCATCGAGTTCCAGTACCACGCCATGTAATTCACCTGCCCGTTGAACAGATCTTTGTAATGCTGGAAGGAGAGGTTCTCCGGAATAATCGACGTGCTGAGCAGGCTGTTCCCCGCATTCAGCGACGCGCCGACGGTCCAGATCAGCGGATAAATAATAATGACCGCCACAATCAGTAACAGGAAATAACTCAGCGACAGGCGGATAAACCGGTTTCTTTTAATACTGCTGTTCTTATTCATCAGTTTGCTCCCGCTTACGCCATATCATCTTGTTTAAATGAATTGGTTGAACGGAATTGCCACAGCGCAATACCGACAACAAATATCGACAGCAAAATCGTAATGGTCGCGGCAATCGCATATTGCGAGGAAGACATGGTGAGTTTATAAATCCACGACACCAGAATATCCGTTCCGCCTGCATTCGATCCCGCCACGGCCGGGCCGCCGTTATTAAACAGATAGATAATATTGAAGTTATTAAAGTTGAAGGTGTATTGCGTGATAATAATCGGCGCAATGGAATACAACACCAGCGGCAGCGTAATGGTTTTTAATTTCTTCCAGGTGCTGGCTCCGTCCATCGTGGCGGCTTCGTACAGGTCGTTAGGGATCGCCTGTAATACGCCGGTGGTCATGGCAAAGACGAACGGGAAACCGAGCCAGGTCTGCATCATGATCAGAGCCGTTTTGGTCCAGAACGGATCGGTCATCCACGCTTTAGGTTCAATGCCTAACGCCGCCAGTATCCCGTTGTTAATCACGCCAAACGAGTCGTTAAACATCCCGGCGAAGACCAGAATGGTGACGAAGCCCGGCACCGCCCACGGCAGGATAAGTACGGTGCGGATAAGCGCCTTGAAGCGCAGATCTTTCTGGTTCACCAGAATCGCCAGCATCACGCCTACAGTGCATTGCAGCGTGGTCGCCAGTACGGTCCAGACGACGGTCCACTGTAAAACATCGAGTAACGTCGAACGCCAGATATTGAGCGTGAAGATATTAATAAAGTTTTTGAATCCCACCCAGTCAACTAATTTAGCCGGCGGCGTGTGATATAAATTGTAATTGGTAAAGGCAATGGAGAAGCCGAAGATAATCGGGAACACCACCACAAAGACCAGCAGAATAAAACCGGGCGTAATCATTAAATACGGAAAACCTTCGCGCAGCAGCAAATGATATTGCTTTCTGACGCTGGGTAATTCCATGCCCGCATCGCGGCGTTTTCCGTTAATCCACGCATCACGCAGGCTCCAGTAATAAAAGCCTGCGCCGAACGCGCCGATTAATACGCTGATAATTCCTTTCGCCAGCAGGAATATCGAGTTATCGCGCGGGACTTCTTCCCCCAGCGTATAAAGCCCCCACATGCCCTGTTGCAGGAAATCATAAAAAACGCCAACGAAACAAAACAGAATGATAAAAAACAGAATTCCCTTGGCCCATTGCCGGTTATAGAACTGACCGAAACCGGGAATGAATGCCAGAGCCAGTGCCACCGGCGCGTGATGGCGGGCAGACAGTGGCTCCTGGTTTTCCTCATGAAGACGCATAGACACAAAGATATTCCTTTCACTGTGAGGGAGTGAAATCACTCCCTCATTTCAGACGTACAGCCGTTTCAGATGCGGTTGCCGATGCCGTTACCCGCAGATCACTCGTTGCTGGCTTTCGCGGCTTCAATCTGCATTTGGATATTTTTCACGGCGTCATTGAGCGCCGCGTCCACCGGCTGTTTGCCAGTTACGCCCAGCTGGATCCCGTTGTTCGCCGGGCCCCAGACTTCCTGCATTTCAGGTACGCCGGGCATCGCCGTGGCGCGCGTTGACTGCTCGGCTACCGCATTGGCTTTCTCGTCATTTTTGATCATCGGGTCATTCACCAGCGCCGTCAGTGCCGGGATTTCCTTGGTCACTTCGTAGCGCACCTTGGCGTATTTCGGCTGGTTGATGAAGGTGATGAATTTCTCGGCCAGCGGTTTTTGTTTGCTGTAGGTCGATACCGCATAACCTTTAACGCCCAGGAATGAGCTCATCGGTTTGCCGTTCGGCAACAGCGGCAGCGCTTTCACGCCGTAGTTGATGCCGGCAGCTTCATAAGGCTGGAACGCCCACGGGCCGGTGATGACGGCGGCGGCTTTCTTCTCAGTAAACAGCGAGTCGATGGCGTTCAGGCCGTTGTCGCCGGTGATCCCCGCCGGGAATAAACCGTCGGCATAGAATTTTTTCAGGTACGTGACGGCTTCAATGCTGCCCGGTTTGTTCAGGCCGATATCGTCGACGTTGATCTCCCCTTTGGCGTCTTTACCGAAGATGTAGCCGCCCATGGAGGCCATCGCGCCGTAGGCGTAATAGACTTCGTCAAATTTGGCGAGCAGGCCGTATTTGCCCTTCGCCCTTTCCGCTTTCGAGAAGGTGTAATACTCGTCGAGCGTCGCCGGGGCTTCCGGCAGCAAATCTTTGTTGTATATCAGCACCAGCGTTTCGACGGCTTTCGGCACGCCGTAGGTGTGGCCCTTGAGCTGAAACGCGTGAATAGCCGATGGCGTAAAGCTGTCGGTGAACCCTTTGTCGAGCGTCAGCGGTGCCAGCAACCCCTGTACCACGGCGGTGCCGAGCTGGTCGTTCGGGATCACCACCACGTCGGGGCCGATACCCGCCGGGCCGTCGAGACGCAGTTTTTCAGTCTGTTGCGCATACGGCGTTTCCTGCACCACAACTTTGACGTTGTTCTCTTTTTCAAAGTCTTTTACGGCATCGGAAATGCCGGAGGATTTCTTAATATCTTCCCAGACAAGTAGCTGTCCTTCGGCTGCCCGCACGGCCTGGCTGCTCAGACTTAATGACATCAGTACCAAGGCAGTAAGGTGTGTAATTTTCATTGTTGCTCCTGGATGTGAAGGTATAACATTTTTGTGTGTATAACAACGACACCCAATCAACACCCAGCGATACAAACCCTTTAAATGCTGAATACAAAGTGATTAATGTCGTCATAAATATCGTGTTACACGTTAGACTTATAACCCGTAAATCACTACCAAAAGATGTGTATTGTGTGATCACAACTGCAAAATTCGAACCCGCTCGTGCAAACGTTTACACAAGGTGGTTATAGTCCGAAATATCAGCGGTATGAATTTATTACGAGGTCAAACATGTCCAGCATCAGGCTTAAAAATGTGGTTAAGCGTTTCGATAAAACGGTGACGTTGCATGGCATCAATATTGATATAGAAGACGGCGAATTTACGGTGTTCGTCGGGCCATCCGGCTGCGGGAAATCCACATTGCTGCGCATGATTGCCGGGCTGGAAGATATAACGGAAGGTGATGTGTATATCGGCGAGCAGCGGGTGAATGACGTTGACCCGTCGCGCCGCGGTGTGGCGATGGTGTTTCAGTCTTACGCGCTCTATCCGCATATGACGATTGCCGAGAACATGGGTTACGGCCTGAAAGTGAACGGCGTCCCGAAAGACGAAATCCGCCATCAGGTGGAAATGGTCGCCAAAACGTTGCAGCTTTCCCATCTGCTGGACAGAAAACCGAAGCAGCTTTCCGGCGGCCAGCGCCAGCGCACCGCCATTGGCCGCGCGATTGTGCGTAATCCGCAGGTCTTTATGTTCGATGAGCCGCTTTCCAATCTGGATGCCGAACTGCGCGTGGATATGCGTCTGCACATTTCCAAGCTGCATCAGGAACTGAAAACCACCATGGTTTACGTGACGCACGATCAGACCGAGGCCATGACGCTGGCCGATAAAATCGTGGTGATGAACTACGGCAAAGTCGAGCAAATGGGCGCGCCGATGGATTTGTATTACAACCCGGTAAATCAGTTTGTGGCCGGTTTTATCGGATCACCGAAAATGAATTTCCTGCCTGCCGAAGTGCTGAGCTGGCAGCCCGACCGGCTTGAAGTGCGCCTGACGCCGGAGAAAACCCTGACGCTGGCGCTGAGTACCCGCGAGCTGGCGGCGGGTGACAAAGTGACGCTGGGCATTCGCCCGGAACATCTGCTTTCCCATGAAACCGAAAATCAGCTGGAATTTAACTGCGAGGTGGTTGAGCGTCTGGGCAACAGCACCTATCTGTTCGGCCAGTGTTACGGCACCGACGGGTTTAAAATGCTGCTGCCGGGCGATATGGCCTTTAATCCGTATCAGAGCCTGACAACCTGGTTCGACGCCCGGCGCTGCATGGTATTTGGTGAAGACGGCCTGCGCATCAGTGCCGCCAGCCTTTCACATCTGCATTAATGCCATTATCAATAACCGCCCTTCGCCGGGCGGGTATTCCTGCTAAGACTCAGTTGCAAAAGAACCTGCCGCCCTGCTTCACCTCCGAGTAAATTCAGTGCTATACCTCTTTATCTCCTTTTTACAGATGAGGAAGTTCCATGCCCATGCAATGCCTGATCCTGGATGATTATCAAAACGTCGCACTGTCTCTGGCCGGCTGGCAGGCGCTCGCGCCGCAGGTGGAATGCCGCGCGCTGACGGAGCATATCAGTGATGAAGACCAGCTGGTCGCGCAGTTACAGGACGCAGAGATTGTGGTGATCATGCGCGAACGCACGCCGTTCAGCGCAGCGCTGTTTGCCCGTCTGCCAAAGCTACGGCTGCTGATCACCTCGGGAATGCGCAACGCGTCGGTCGATCTGGCCGCCGCCCGTGAAAATGGCGTGACGGTTTGCGGAACGGGCAGCGGTTCGACGGCGCCGGTTGAGCTGACCTGGGCGCTGATCCTCGGGCTGGCGCGGCATCTGGTGACGGAAAATAACGCGCTGCGCCACAACGGGCCGTGGCAAAGTACGGTCGGCACCGGGCTGAGCGGCAAACGTCTCGGCCTGCTGGGATTGGGTAAAATCGGGCAGAAAGTGGCGCTGATTGCGCAGGCATTCGGGATGGACGTCAGCGCCTGGAGCCAGAACCTGACCGCCGAACGCGCCGCTGAGCATGGCGTCGAACTGGCGGCATCGAAAGAAGCCTTGCTGAAAAACAGCGATGTGGTGTCAGTGCATCTGGTCCTGAGTGAGCGCACGCGCGGGCTGCTCGGCGCAACGGAACTGGCGCTGATGAAACCCGAGGCATTGCTGATCAATACCTCGCGCGCCGCGATTGTCGATCAGCCTGCCCTGCTGCACGCCCTGCAAACCGGGCAGATTGCCGGTGCCGGGCTGGACGTTTTCGAAACAGAACCGCTGCCGCCCGCCGATCCGTTCAGAACGCTGCCTAACGTGCTGGCGACGCCACATCTGGGCTACGTTTCCGACGGCAACTATCAGGCATATTTCCGTGAAGCCGTCGAAGACATTCAGGCATTTCTCGCCGGAAACCCGGTGCGGACGCTGAGCTAAGCCGGATTTCAGGCAAAAAAAAACCGGGCATAAACCCGGTTTTTTCTTTAAGCGGCAACGAAATTATTTGGTTTCGTTGGCTTTGATTTCGCCCAGTGCTTTCAGCTTTTTGGACATTTCACGACGTTCTTTCGACAGGTCAGCATTGCGGATGATGTAGTCATCAACGCGATCTTCATAATCGCCGCGCATGTTAGCAATGATCGCCTGAATTTCTTCGATGCTCATGCCTGGTTTGATGTAATCACTCAGGTTGTCGAGCAGCAGAACGCGTTTCTGGTTGTCACGGATTTTCTTTTCGTTATCAGCGATTTCGCGTTGTAATTTGTTTTTACGACGGAAAACACGCACAAACTCCAGAACGTCCTGGAAACTCGGCTTATTGATATTGTCCATTTTAACACCTTCGATTAAGTTACACAGATTCAGTGACTGATTTGCCGCAACCCGATTTGACGCTACAGGAATAGCTAGCGTAGCAAAAATCGGGCAGTACGCTCAGATAATCGTCCAATGGCCCCATCTTACCCGTTTTAGGCCACAGACAAAAATCCCTTCATGCTTTCGTTGTTTTACCGCTGATATTTTGAGCTTCTTCTTTTTGCATCACCATGGTGATCAGGTCGCCCATTGAGCGCAACTGCTCCGCCACCTGCGTGCTCAGCCAGACGTAACCGTAGACCTGTGCTTCCAGGTGATTCGCGGCATTCATCTCGGTAAGCAGCGCTTTCAGCTCTTCAGCAGATTCATTCAGCTCATGGCTGATTGCCACTTCATCGCCCCGCGTACCGTTGAGCAACATCAGACTGAGTTTCTCCAGCGTGCTGAGCATCAGCAATTGCGCGCTACGCAGTGTGCGGGCATTGAGCATCAGATAATGGCTTTCGCGCGAACTCCAGTACGCATCGGCCAGCAGTTCCAGCGTACACAACAGGTTGCGGCTGAGCGTCTGGATGGCGTCAAACGCCTCACGTGGCACATGCGATTCTTTGCTGGCCGGCGCAAACAGCGAACGCATTTTCACCATCTGGCTCATGGTACTTTTCATTTTTCCGTGCAGATGCGGACGTTCCAGCATGTTCGGCGACAGCCACGCGCTGTAGAGTTTGTTCAGCGACATCAGGTAATCGGCCATCTGCATGCGCCAGTGAATAAACGCGCGCTGCGGATAAATGCTGGCAAACAGCAGCGCCAGCAGGGAACCGAAAATCACATCTCCGGAACGCCACAGCGCCATCTCCATGTCGCCCGGCCCTGCACCGCACACCACCGCCAGCGTGATGCCAATCAGCAGCGCCATGTAGGGCCGTTTGCCGAGCGTCAGATATCCGCTGACAAACATGACGACGCCGCACCAGACCAGCATCACCGGCAGCGAATACAGCTCGAGCCACAGCGCGATCAGGCCGGAAACCGAGCCGAGCACCGTACCGGTAATGCGCTCCAGCACGCGCTGAACCACATTTCCCCAGAACGAAATCGGCCCCATGACCACCACCAGCGTAATCAGCGGCCAGGTGCCTTCGGGGATTTCAGTCAGACGGACAATCAGGAATGTCAGAATAAACGCCACCGCGATGCGCAGCGCATGAGTAATACGGTAGTTACGGTAAATGACGTTATCCAGCGGAGAAATTTTCTTGTCGAGACGCACGTTTAGCCTGCCGTAAGGCGAAAATTCAAAGAAGGCGTTAAGTCTAGCTGAGTTACCAGAGGTGTTCACCCTGCTTTAGTCAGGGTTTTGGCAGATTGATGCTGAATTTTGCGACGTTTTGGACGTTATCCCGCAGCGTCACGGATTTTGACATGACTTCACTGCGCCGGATGGTATCCTAATCACCGTTTCGCCCCTATTTCCGCACTGATAAGGTTATCTTCGTAATGTCAGACAAGCCGCAAAAAACCTTCTACTTTCATGATTACGCACATTAGACCTTAAAGCCCTGATTTTGCTACCACACAACTGAAAGCCCATTGAGACATGTACGCAGTTCTGTACTCATGCCCATTTTCACTGCCTCTTCGGTTTAAAGTTTTCTGAGATACTCTTTCCAAATTTTGCATATGCCACTTCCCGCCTATATGCACTAAGAGTAATGTCTCTTGGCGGCGTACATAGCACCGCAGAACTGAAAACATTGAACGGATGCGCATCCACTTTTCAGAACACCACCGTGTCATCGAACACTTCATTCCGCATATCCAATATTACATGCGTCACCACTCCCAGAACCTCAATTGAGTCATCGACCACCTCATCACCAAATGAGATGAATCGCTTGTCTATTGTCGATTCAAGGCCTCGCCGGAGTATGGTTATCAAACGCCAAAGCTCAACCTCTCCATCAACTCTCGCCAGCAGCCGGTGACCGTCTACTGGTTTAATGGACGTGTCGATAATCAGAATCGCCCCAGAATTGATGCCTTCCCCGAGATAGCGTTCGACAACATGCAGCCTGGATGATGCCCCACCGAAACGGCATATTTTGTTGAGGTCAATCCCTGCCTCTACGTAGTCAGTTGCTGGTGATGGAAATCCCATAGATTCCTCCTACCTCACATAGCCCATGTTCACCAAGAAATAGCGCTTCTCTTCACCGTGACAGTCTGTGTAATCACGAAAGAACGACTGATGTTTAGCTATCCAATCGTTCGCATCCTGAAGTGACCAGAAGTGATTAACCTTAGCCAGCTCCTGAACGAATCGGACTGTGTTCACCACCTTCCCGCGCTTGGGGTCTACTGTGATGCTCCTGACGAAAGCGCCTTTTATGTCGTAATACTTAGCCATAACCAACCCCCACAAAATACTGTTTATTCATACAGTATAATCATGAGAGGTTCGCCTTGTGAAGGTCTGTGGGGTAGAGAATTTTTAGAGGACTGTTCTGTAAAGCAATTAAAACCCATCAGGTGTGATGAGGGGAAGATGACGTTTCCCGCAAGAAAAATTATTATTCATTCCATGAATCTTTCCTTAACAATCCACGTGCAATATACTTTCCTATCGCTTACAAAACGTAGACACAATGAAAAACAAAATAATTTTTGCCGATCAGTTGCGCGTAGTTGCCTTTTTGTGTGTTGTTACAGTCCACTGGATGGCGACGTATTTTGTAATGCCGCAACTTGTTTCTGACTTAACGCGATCTCCGCTCTATTCCGCCGTAGACCCTGGCTTATACCTGAAGTTATTCCCCCCTTTTCTGCCATACTTCAATTTTGGACCATTCGGGGTGGCTATATTCTTTATCATAAGTGGGTTTGTAATACCTTTTTCATGCCGGGCAAAATCGGCAAAAGGTTTTTTAGCGGCTCGACTTCTTAGGATTTACCCAGTTTATATCCTATGCGCAATCATAACCATTCTAACGGTTTTGTTAACATCCAGATATTACTGGGGTATTGATGCACACTATTCAATAAAAGAGATTGTATCTAACCTAACACTAACTCACACGTTGCTTCTAACTGGCTCAATAGATGTTGTTAATTGGACACTTGCTATAGAGGTTAAATTCTACATCGTCTGTCTGTTATTGCGTCAATTAATAATAAAAAACAAATATTATCCATTTATAATTATATCGCTAATTACTATTGCAATAAATAGATTTAACCTTCAATCAGCCGGTCAGTTGCCAAAAGAGATGGTATTCATATCATTCATGTTTATTGGTGTATTATTCAACTACTTATATACCGGAGCAATCTCTTTACATAAATTCATATCCCTAGCCGTTCTGCAATTCTACTTGTTCTATGCTGGAATGAGATACAGCGAACTAGCACACCAGTATGAAACTGAAGTCATGAGCGCTGCATATGCAATGCTCATGTTCTCATTTTGCTACGTATTTAGAGATTCATTCCGGGATAATGTTATTCTTAGGTATTTATCAGGAATAAGCTTCCCATTTTATGCGTTACATTGCGTCATTGGATTTTCCTTACTAAGGATTTTATCAAATGAAGGGATTAGTTATAAATATTCCTTTGTCATATCATTCATAGCAATAACCGCCTTGGCATCTTTAGTCCACTTCTCAGTAGAGAAGTCATCTATTAGACTAGGGAAAAGAATCAAGTGATTACGGGGATGTAGGCCACAAAATATCAGGCGCTGTTGAAATGTCAACGGCGTCTACTAACTGTGCATACTTCATCCAATTTGTCAGCTTTTCTTTGTCCGTACTTGTTATAATTCCTAAAGAAAGTTGTGTTTGCCAAATTTGGGTAGTGTCATTTATGCCTTGAAGAATTAATTGTTTTTTGATGTTGGCCTGAGAAATCAGCTCTTCTTTTGGTAATTCTTCCTCTGCTGGAGCTGTAAACTCACCATCAACTACTGAATATCCAATCCCTACTGTTTCTCCATCCTTTATTTTAATGGCGGATTGGCCGTTTGATGGTGACCAATCGCTTTCTCCATCCCATGTTGCAATATTTGTCACAATACCCGACTCAACCACTGCGTAGTTATTCATTAAGCATACTCCCACACATAAACAATTCCTGCACCACCCGCGCCACCATTGGTTACAACTGATGCACTTGTGTAACTGTAAGCCCCGCCTCCGCCAGAACCATTACGACCAGGGCGTCCGGTTGTTGAGCTTCCCACTGTGGATAAGGGGACTCCGCCAGCACCTTTACTGGATGCTCCTCCGCCACCAGAAACATACCCGGATGCCAGAACTAAACCCTGTCCGCCAGCCAAACCCATAGCATTATAAATGTTACCACCCGTTGCATCTCCACCACCTCCATTAAACGTGAGTTGAGTAGCCCCTACTGCAACGGCAGTTCCAGCGGGACCAAATGTGCCACCACTCGCTGATAGATATGATCCAAAACTGCTGTTACCACCAGATGTGGCAATCGCCGAGGTTGTTCCTCCGCTACCACCTGCTCCAACAGTTACCGAGGTGGGCGTTGTAATGCTTGATAGTTGCAGTAGCGATGACGCCGTTCCGCCGCCGCCTCCACCGCCACCCATCGAAACCTGGCTTGACGTTGTGTATAAAGCCGCGCCTCCACCACCGCCGCCAGCCACCACCTCAACTACAATTCTGGTAGTGCCGGCTGTCGGAGTGTAAGTTCCAGAAGAGGAAAACTGCTGAATATTAAGAAGCCTGCCAGTAGCTTGCCCTAGTTGCATGGCATGGTTTGATTGTGAGGCTGCGGCGACAGCCAAAGCTCCACCAGAGTTACCGCAGAGAACCCAAGCAGTCAGTGTGCTATTCCACTCGACCTCAATAAGGCCATTAGCGACGATCTCGCCACCCTGCAATGCTTGGTTTGCGTGTGAATAAATAGGGTAAGAAGAACCACCATTCGCGGCAAAAGTGCTTGAACCAGTGTTTGCCACTTTTGCTTTGAAAGTGAAACGCATGCCATCTGATAGCGTTGGAATAGCGGGAACGAACTGAGCAACATAAGCATTTGCAGCGCCCGTATCTACCGCGTAGGTCATCGTGCATTGCTGAATAGCTGCCGCCAGCCCTGCTGCTGGTAAGAATGGAGCATTAGCGGCTACAGAAATGTTTGCCGCAGTAACTGTCGTAGCTCCCTGCGCGACGGTGATCACCCATGCTGCGGTATAGCCAGTATCAACTGAAGGTGTGGTTTGCGTGCCCGTAGTTGCGGCTACACCAGCCTTGATCGCAACAGTACAAACACCAGAACGAATGGTGTTCTGCGCAACGCCTGAGTTGTTAGGCCCACTGTAAGCCACCGAAGGATTGCTCGCATTATAATAAGGAAGAACCGTTGAGCCAGAATCCGTGTCAGTGTAAGTCACCTGAACCAGATAGTTGATACTCTGCCCCGCAGTTGTCGGAGCAGTCAAAGTAAACGCTGTTGAAGAAAGGACTACACCCTGCTTCAGAATAGTATTCACAGTATCAGCAGCAAGTGATGAATAGGCGATATTATCAACGTTCTGTACGCTGTAAATTTGGCCTCTCGCTACGTTAATTACCATCGAAGCCGGGCTTGAAGGTGTACATTGCAGGCCATGTAAATAGGTTGTTGAACCCATCATTGCAGAGGATAGCTTAGCCAAGCCCATCATCGCGAATTTATTGGAATACAATAAATCGGTCTCAAGCGGGATAGCGCCTGGGTATACCATAATTCTGTCAGTCATTATTTTTATCCAATAAAAAACCCGCCGGAGCGGGTTGGGTTATATGTTTGAATTAATTGATTGGTTATTGCAGGCGAACCCACACGATAGTGCCTTCCATTTTCACTGCCGCCACGGCTTCGTAGACCTGCTTGTCAGTAATAGAGCCGGTAATCATGCTTTGTGATGCATATTCGCCACGAGATGGCACGCTATAACCTGATGGCGTTGAACTATATCCGGAAATATATGGAATCCCTGAACCTGCTGGTCGGAACGCCGTGACGAATGCCTGATATGGCAGTAATTGAGAGCCATAGCCTCCGGCGAGCCCATACCCAATCATAGGTCCACCATACGAACCGGTGTCCAATGGTCGTTGGGGTTCAAAAATAACGGGATACTTTCCTGTTAAATCGAAAAGAATGTCATTTATCGCTTTTCGTGTGCCGCGCTCTCGAAGAATATTTATTTTTATCGTATTTCTGAATAATTCGTCTGATTGCCCAGCCGAACGCTGTAAATTATCACCAAAGAAATCATAGGCAATAATATCCAGCCAGCCGTCAGTTGCTGTGCTTATTCTCGTTTGTAGTTGAGCATAAACATATAACGAATAACACCACGACAGAGATTGTGCGCATGCCTTTAGGATTGCTGTGATAATTGGATGGTCATCACCAAACCACGTCGGCGGAATTAACGCCTTTAGGCGAGTAAGAATATCACTCTGATCACCAGTTGCCATTTAGCTCACCGAAATTGTTCCTGCGCGTATAACCTGCTTGCCGGAGGCTGCGAGGTCAGAAGTGCCGCCGTTGAGTGTTACACCCGACACGTTCGTTACAAATGAGCTTGCACCGTATGCAATGGTCGCAAGTTGCGTATATGGCAATAACTGCCCGAGTGACAGGCTTGCAATGTAGGTCTGAATAGCTTCAGTCACTATTGTGACAATATCCGAATGCGTTGCTGACGGGTCTGTGGTTATTGTCATGACGACATTCGCCGTTACCAATGTCGGAGGAAATACTCCGAAAGTCACCGTGAACCCGCGCACAGCATCGATAGCTGCATAAGCCTGATTGATGAAGGTCGTTGTAGGCGCACCGCTCCCATCATCTACTACAGCGTAGAAATAACCAGGCTGAGCATTCCCGTTGTAGGCATAATTTTCAGTCAATGTGTAAGTCACGCCGCTTTGCATGCTAGAAAGCGCATAGCCTATCGCTGCCTTTGTTGCCTTAGACAAAGAAGCGATCCAGAGAACGAATCTCGCCCTGAATGCATCATCGCTTTCAGCATCTTCACCGTTAACGAATGTAGTCGAATTCGTCACGGTATCGACGTATTGGATTGAGCCGGAGATGATCGTGATTGTTCCGGCCTGTGCATTTCCTGCTGCGCCTGCTGTATTGGCTTGCACCGGCACGGTTAGTGAGCTCACACCTGCCGCAATGACATAACCCAATTGTGTCGGGTCATAGGCCGCATTAGTCGTGTCGGTAGTGACAGTGTAAATCTGGGTTCCGTCAGTTGTCGTAACCTCTGAACCAACAGGAATCAATGCCTGATTGGTTGCCGTGAAGCGACTGAATGTCACCTGCCCAGGTGCTTGCACCGCGGGCAGACGAGTGAAGCTGAAATCTGCCATCCAGCTATCAAGGTCAGCACCTGAGCACGTAGCAGCGCGGGTGGTGACAAGCAAATTAACAATGAGTTGCTGAATCCACATCGCCACACCGGAGTTGGACTCGACAATAGCGCGTAAAATACTCCCGATTGCGAGGTCAACAAGTCCAGCCGCACTGGCCTGCATTGCGGTGACCTGGTCGCTCACCAGAGTGGCGAAATTTTTAATGTTTAGAGATGCCACGCGATTACCTCGTCACGTCAAAACTGAGTGTTGCGGGAGTGCCTGAAACGGCATCGGTGTACTGAATGGAGCAACTGACGCCCATATCAATCAGGGTCAGGGTGACGGTTGGCTCTGGAGTTGTCGCTACGGAGTCCTCCAGCAACATTTGCCCGAGAATAAGCGCCTTCCATTCGTTCACATTGACCGAATCACCTACTTTTTTGCCAAGTCCAGCCCCGTATTCTGGATGGAACAGGTAATCACCTGGATTCGTCATCAGCCGCCTTAATACACGCTGAGTTCCGCGCTCAGTGCCAGACACTGGGCGCAGGTCACCCGTCGGCGAGGTGCTAATGTCGCCGCCGATATAGTGGTAAAGGTCATACATGGGTCACCTACAGCTGAGTAGTTGGAATATTTGTTGAGCCGCTGCCGGTCTGAACGCCGTTATGAACGTGAGCGTCGAATACGTCACGTATTTTCTGAACAGTGTCTTTAGCGCCGTTCTGGTCTTTGATGCTTCCAGAAACCTGTAGATTTCCGTTCACCTGTGTGGTTGATGCATTGATCGTCAGGCCTGACGCGAAATTCATTGTGCCAGTCCCATCGCCGTTCATGACAACCGTTGAGCCGCCACCATCGGTTACGGTCACCTTTTTGTCGTTGGTGAGCTTGATTGAGGAGCCTGACGAATCAATAACCCAGAACTGACCAGAAGGTGGGCCCGGACACCGATCGACATCATTGAAGAACTGACCAACTGCCATCCCCACGCCAACCATGCCAGAATCAAATTCAACCTCTATCACCGCACCAATGACCGGCCCCGCAACAATCCCAAATCCATTCCCCGCCCAGATAGTGGCGAGCGGTATCCAGCCCGTTTCATTTTCTGTGGGCTGAAGTGCAACCTTCACGGAATAACTTTCAGGGTCATACGCGGTGACGATACCCTGCCGAGTCCCGCTGAAACCGGCATTGGCCTGTTGCGCCCTGCCAGTGACGGCATTCATTAATTCTCTCACTGTGAAACCTCCAATGCAGGACTGTGGTTTTTCCCTGAGATGGTCATCGTGTAACCGGTGTCCCAGCTCAATGTCCGGCGCACACTGTCGCAGTAGTAAAGCTGGTCAAAGGGACTGGCTGTCCCTTCAATGCGTACCATCGTTTCCGGCGTGAGGAGATTGTCGCCAGCAGTTGAGCCAGTGAATTTCATCTCATGCTGGATAACCTCTCGGTAGATTTTCTGGGCTAAAGCAGTAGCAGATTCAGGTGATAGCCCGTTTCGAATTACGCGATATACCTGCGTCTTAGCAGTTGCATTGCCCGGCGTAGTCCCTTTCGCATACTTTGGGTACGAGGCGATGAATTGTTGGTTTTTACGCTTTGCATTCCAGCTCAATACCTCGACAGTGACCCCCTTAGAAATGGTCAGTGCACGAGAAAATGAAAGGTCTTCTGACATGTTGCACTGCGGATAAGCCAGTGTGCCCGGCGGCTGCCAACGGATCACGTAGTTGTCAGCTTTTGCTGGATCAGTAACAGGAGCGAACACCAGATTCTCGCCATCCACGTAGACATTGAAGTTCTCAATGCCTGCCAGCGTGGTGATCAAGTCCCATTCCGTTTGTTCACCGGTCAGGTGCGCTGAGTCTATTTGGTAGAATTCGCCAAACCTGCCAGTCGTTGCCGTGACCACTGGCGTCAGGCCATGCCGCTGAGCAAGGATTGTGGCTATCTGTGAGCTGGTGTAGTTTTTGAAGCTCTCACCTGCCGATTTGGCGTCAATCATCAACGCTGTCAGGTCGCGCCCATCCGCCGTTATCTCAAATCGTGCCGGGTCAAAGTGCCAGGTGTCGATATTGCCGACAATCAGCCGCTTTTCATCTGTGCCGGACTGACTGATAACAGAAACTGAAAGCTCAACTTGAATCGTAGTCTGCGCCGCCCAGTAACTCAGCAATCCCATATCCGCCGGTAATGCCGACGTTGCCAAAGTCAGGTTAAACGTTCCTGCACCTCGGAATGAGTTGTTCTCAACATCAAACGAGACGAAAGGAACCTCTACCCCATTCAAAAGACAACGCCCGCTGATTTGGCGGGCGCTGGAGGTAATAATCGGATTGTTTACGTCCATTATTGGCTCGTAGGGTTAGATGGAATGATTATCGTGTTGATGCCGGTCAGTTGCGGGTCTGTCAGATTGTTTGCTGATGCCAGACTACTCCACAGAGATGCATCGCCATACTGGTCTGATGCGACCTGATAGAGATTCCCTCCGCTGAGAGTCACCGTCTTAACGCCGTCTGCCGTCTGCCCTGACTGCACGTTTTTGTTAAGCCTGCCGAGCACGCTTTGAAGACTGTAAAGCGCCGGAGTTCGGGTTGTTAAGTCGGCCTGAGTCAACAGATTGCTGATGGTTTTTGAAATTGGGTTGCCCGGAACAAGGCCGCCCAGCGTAGTGATATCGTTAGCCGCTGATTCAAGCTGCCCGATTGTCTGCTGAACGATGACCTGCGCCGCTACTATCGGCCTGACTATCGTCTGAACGGTGTCCACAGTGGCGTGGGCGATATCTGTTACGGCTTTGACCGCAGACTGAACAGTCGTCACGGCAGAGGTTACCGATGAAACGTTGATAATATTTGACAACCCCAGCGCGGTACCCACATCACTGTTTACCAGAGCATCAAGAGCACCGGTCAATGCATCCACGCGCAGTGGTGAAGCGTTGTTCGATACTACGGCCACTTCAATCGTGTATGGCCTGCGGTAGATGAACTCATACGTTGGCGTAAAAGCGGTGATGACCACAGTGAAGCTGTAACCATCAAGCGTCAATGTTACCTGCTCCCCAGCATCTCGCATTCTCTCCAGTTGCGTTACCCGGTCACCCGATTGCGCTCCTGTAAAAATGCCAGACCATGACAGTGGGTCATACTCAACACCAAGAACATCAATCGTGCGTTTGCCGCCGATCATTTGATGCAGAACTGTCTTCTGTTTGCCGGGTATCGCGATACGCTCAGGGACTTCGAAGTCGAGAAACTCGAAGCCCCCGAGGATTAGACGTGTTGCGGTTGGATCTAACCCCTGTGCGAAGTTATTCAGTGCGCTTGTGAACGACATGATCACTCCGTTAGTTGGTTGATGCTGCGCTTACTTGACCCGGGTATGTCATCAGCATGGACGAGTCGAAAGCACTTGGGCCAGATGGGGCTTTGGTCGCTTCTCGTGTCTGATGTTTGGTGACACCGGTCGCAATCTGCTTGCCGTCCATATTAATCGTGCTGTTAACTTGGATTGTCTGACCATTCTTAGGGGGAGGAACAGGAAACGTATTCGGCTGATAAGGGACGCCAGGGTTATTCTTTGCCCAGTTTTCTCTCATAAGCTTGTCGCGTTCGCTCATTTCCCCTTTCTGTCCAACGATCTGGTCATACGGACGACCTTCCCGCATAGCTTGTATTCTGTTGTAAATCTCTCTCGCATTTGCTGCCAGTACGCCTGCAATAGCCAGCGTCACTACATCCGGCAAGCCGCCCAGTGTTTTGCTTAAAAGCGGCAATCCTTTTGAGCCAGTTAATAACTGAATTGGAGACATCAAAGCGCCCGCCGCATGCTTCAGCAACCAGAAACCGCCACTAAGGGCCGCCAATCCCGTTACCGCTAACGCAGCCTGACCGACAAACTTCGCTAAATCAGGATATTTATGTGCGATATCCGTCATTTTCTGAAGCGTTGTAGATAGTGCATTTAATCCCTTGGTGAATACATCCAGCAGGCCGCCGTCTTTACCCATGACTAACTGAAGGTTCTCCCACTTTTTCTGAAAGTCGATCACCTTACCGTTGTAGGTTCCTCCGACTGCATCGTATGCAGGGTTGAGTCCACGAGCCATCCCATACGATTGCACGGAGTGTTCAATGGTCTTCATTTGCTTATCGATGAGGTTGAACATCTTGCCGCCAGTGCGCCCAAATATTAAGGCGTTTTCCCGCTGAATTTGGTCTTCACTGAGGTTTTGTTTTCTGTACACCGGAAGAATCATGTTTTCATAGAAATCTACAGGTGATTCGCTGAACAACTTAGAGTTGATAAGCGGGTTGCCTTTGAATTTCTTGATGCCGCCCTGGCTATTCCACTCGATTCTTTTGTTGTCCCATACCCCCATGTTAACCAGCTCATGCGCTACCTGATTTGGCAGTTTTACAATACCGTTAAGGCGGTTGTATGAGGTCATCAGTGCATCACCTGCCGCACTACCTTTGAGCTCACCAATGATGGGCTCAAGCTCAGCGAATAGCGCCTTGTTACTCAGGTTGAATGCTGAAGTACCAGCTTTTGCCATAAACTGTCGGTACTGCGTGAAATCTACGTTGCCGCCGGATGATTGAATTGCCTTGAAACCGGCATCCATAAGTTCGTTGAAGCGCTGTGGGCTCTTGAGACCGCCTGCCGTCTCAACAAAACGTAACATGTCCATTTGCTTCGCGGTCGTAGCCCCTCTGGCATGTTCATCAAGCCCCTGAGAAGCAAAGTTGATTCTTGCCAGAACGGGAGCGGCCATTTTTGCAGCTCGCAATTGCTCTTCTAAAGTTGCCGCTCCTGATTCACGAAACACCCCTTGAGCCTCAGTAAAATACTTCAGCATGTCGGTAGTTGATGATCCAAGTATTTGAGTTGTCTGAGCGAAATTTTCAGCATCTTTCCTGGCTGCTTCACCCATGCCGTACTGATTAAATTTCTCTGTCATGGTCTGGTATTTAGCAGCTTCATCTACAAAACCATCTAGCAACTTAAACCCCAAATAACCTGTTGCCAAATTAGTCATTCCATTGCTGTGTGATCCAGTGCCAGAATTTCCGTTTTGACCACCAGTACCAGGAGGCTGACCGCCCCCCCCCCCATCCGCCTGGAGGCACGCCATTCTTCCAACCATTCCAACTTGAACTTCCACCACTTCCAATCGGAGACGGCAAGCCCATGTAATTTCCACCACCACCTCCGCCATAATTCCGGCCACCTCCTGAAGAAGTCACGCCAGCAGCTGCGCCAAATGCAAGCATGGGCATTGCCCCTGACTGGGTCGCAACAGGCAAGTTTTTGACAGCCGCTTGAGCCTTAGTTGCCTGCTCTGACACTGATCGCATTGCCCTTGCGTACCCATTAGCATCACTTGTGGCGGCATTAAACTGATTTTTCATCACTCGATTCAAACCAGACATTGCCGTTGTGGCTTCTTTGGCAGCAGTGGTGACGGCTCTAATCCTTTTTGCCATCTGAACAAACTTGTTGTTCAACTCCAATGCGTCGCGGCTTACCTGCATCATCTGTCTGGAGATTTGGTCATCCAGTGCGATACGTACAGCGACGCGGTAAGCTTGAATATCCATTCTGACCTCGAATTTTAGGCAATAAAAAACCCAGCTCGATGGCTGGGCTCTGTGAATTCTCTAATATCAATCTATCGATTGAAGGAACGCTTTATAGGCATACCATTTTTCGCCGGATCTTGGCTCTATTACAGCGACGAAAAGCTTGCCCTTTTCTGGATATGCGGGCAGCAGATAATTTTCGTACGCAACAACCTTAAAAGGCCTAACTGAATAGCTTATGCACGAACCGTTATTCAACTGGCTTACATCTGCCTTACCACCTGCTATTGCGGTTTCCTCAATCTCTCTTGAGGCTATTGCCTTATCCAGACTTCTGCAAACCCAGCCGCCGTCTTTTAACTCGGCATTGCCTCCAACTTTAAGGTGCGCGGCATTTGAAATTTGTGGCAAAAGTAACATCGCAAGAGCTAAAGCCAGTGCAGGTTTCATATCTAAATCTCCGAAATGATTTGAACTGATCTTAGCACCCGACTGATGCAAAACAACGCAATTAATATGCCTTAAATCCGTGGATTATTGATAGTCCGACCTCATCCAGGAGGGAATCAACTTTACGCACATATGCTGGGCCGATGAATGGCCTCGGCGGAATTCTTAGTGTCCCCATCTCTTGCCAAAATCCTATTTCACTTTTTGTTCCGACAATCGCAGCCAACCCGATGACCTCACTTTCAATCGAATCTCTCAGCTCACCAGATCGCAGCAATGGTTCGTCTGCTGAGTAACCGGAAGAGACACGCTGCTCCATTGTTGATTGGGCAAGTGACTCCCATGCTTCAAATGGGCCAACTGAGGGCTGATAGATACCCAATTCTTCCTTGGCTGTTTTCTCGATATCCTTGACTACCATTTTAAACCTGACAGCCATTTCGATAGGTATTGCTTTTGAAGAGGCTGCAAATGCATTCGCGAATTCTTCCAAATCCATTATGTAACCTCCTCATACTGCATTGTATTCCAATTGAATTTATTGCCGTCCAATTCACTAATTACCACACCCATAGCTTTACGCTCGTGAGGTAGAAGTTCAGTTATTCCAGGGAAGATTACATTGAAAGGAACCCCGTTTTTCATCAAGTGGCACTGATTAACGAAAGCGGGGTTCTGGGCTAGTTTTTTGCTGCTTTATCCTGCGCAGCAGCCTCTTTCTCTGCATCGGCTTCACCTTTGCTGCGCAGGTACTTATTTACGGCAGCCATACCTTCCTTGCCAAGCATCACCAGCATGCTCTCTACCTGCTTGCTATTTGCCGGCACTGGGCAATCATCGCCATCCAGACTCTCTACCGAAGCCACTGGGAACACATACATGTTCATGTACATAACATTGAGCGCATATTCAGCACCCACCGCACACGTCAGTCTGGATTCTTGCAGCGGGTTAAGTTCGCGAAATTTAATAACGCGGCCTTTAGAATCGGTGATCTGATTTGGTTTTTCTTCCGCAACAACCGGCGCTTTTTCTTCTGGATTCTGATGCACTTTTAAATTAGCCATTTTATTCCCTTATTAAGCTACTTGAACTCGACGAGTAGCGGTAAATGTCATTGTCTGGCGTACAGTTTTGTCGCCTTCTTTTTTGCCAGGGTCAGTGAAATGGAGTTGCACTTTCTGATAACGCCAAACAGAAACGGAGCCGTTGGCTTCTGTGATAGTTTCAGTGATCGTCCCCGGCAGTCGTTCAATGCCGTTGTAGTAATCTGCTTCAAATTGAGCCCAATACGCGTCCAAGGTTGCGTCTTGACGCTCAGCCTCAATTGTCCCACCCCAGTTTTTCGGGATGAGCAACTCATCGGTTTGTCCGTTAAGCGGGATCACTTCGATGCTGTTTACTTTCGGTTTTGCATCAAAACTGATGATTACCGGAATGCGAATCGGCCCATTTGCCGTTGTAATGTCGACGGCGATGTCGCGGCCTAATGTGTAACCATTCTGCGGCATGTTATTTCTCCGAATAAAAAACCCGCCGAAGCGGGCTTAGGGGATTATGAGTTAGATACTGTTACGGAGACGCTGCCGCCGCCTTCCAGGTTAATCAGGAAGTAGCGAACCACGTTGAGGTATTTGACCTGCACGTCGGCGATCATGTAGCCCAGCGCGACTTGTGAGTCTGGGTTGTTTGATGCGTCCAATTTCACAGAAAACGCAGGGCCACCATTAGGGTCACCAATCATGCCTTGCAGTTCAAGGTTCGACAGGAACGACTCGATAGTGCTTTTTGTCTCACGGCGCAGGTCAGCTGTCTGGTCTTGGCCTACAACATCGCCGAAGCTTGCTGCAAGGGTGAGTGCCAGATAGTTGGTCATGCGGGTATAAGTGTCATCGTTGGTCGTGCTCAGAGAGCTGGTATTTCGACCTGACCGCATGCCGTAGTAATTACCGCCCGGACATGGGTTGGTGATGACATCTAAACGCGCTGAGTTAATCGCGCCGATTTCAGCGATTGAATAAGGCTGGTTAGCCAAATTGCGCTGCGTTGAAACCACTGTGCTGATGGACTTGTTCAGCGTTGAGATGTGTGGAGCACGTGACGCGATATTGGCAGCCTCAAAGGTTGCCGGTGCAATCATGCGATTGATGCCATTAACCGTATCTTTCCAGTAAGGCCAGTCGCCGACAATTGCCTTAAATCCATAGCTGTCCACACCTGCGGTATTAAGCAAGGTTGCCAGTGCTGCATACGTGGTACCAGCAGCGCCCTGCCCGATCACATAAGAGCCTTCAGCCATCGCAAAAGTCGCCATGGTAGGCCACGATGTGGTATCGGTCAGATCAATAAGGTTGATGACCTGCGAGTTAGTGCCGCGCAGCGCATACATCCCCTTGCGGGTTGTACTTGTCCCGTCCGTGCCGAGCAACACGGTATCGGTAATTGTAGCTACACCGTCTGTACCGCCGGTCAGGGTATAGGTCTGCGACACGTTTGGCAGGGCTGTACTCGTGCCGATTGTTGCTACGGCCAACTGACTTGCACCGCGCACGCTGGTTTGGCCGTTGTTCACCGCACTGACCAGATTCGCCCAGAGCGTTGCACCGGTACCGGCGATATTGTCGAACACTTCCGCACTTTGACCTGGCAGATTAATCGTCAGCTTGAACGTGTTGTTCGCGGTGCCAGCCGTAATCGCTGCCTGCATCGTGTTACCACGCGTGCCGGTGTAGATGGCTGTAAGCGTTGCACCTGTTACCGGGGTGGTGGCCACATCTTTAAGCGGGATGCTTGCTGCAACATCTGTACCATCAGTGACGCGCACGGCATTGATGTTTGTCGCGCCGAGTTGCAAAGAAATGGCGACTGCCGTGGAAAGGTCATATTTCCGCACTTGCTGAGCGCCGAGATATTGAGCCTGATCGTTAGCTGAACCGATGAGGTAAGCGCTGTTTACCGGCCCCCAACTGCCAATCCCTACAATACCGAGACCATCAGTGGCAACGCCGTTGATATAGCGGGTTTTCGGAGCCACCACCTGAACGTACAAATCAGGAGCCGTGAGCGCCGTCGTATTTAAACTGCCAGCTTGATAAATCGGCATGTTTTTACTCCAATAAAAAACCCGCTCAAGGCGGGTTCTGATGTGAATTTAGGGAGAGGATTTAAGCGGCGCGTTTAATCACGTATACAGCCTGCTCACCTTCGACAATCTCTTTAATCAGCGCTGCGTCCGTAATCTCTTCACCGATTTGATAATCGGCAAAGGCGTGGCGAACGACCAGGATAAAGCCAAGCCCTTTGTTCGATGCGCTCGTTACGGTTGAAGTGGCAGCGGGTGCCAAATCGTCAGAATCTGCCATGGTTTACTCCAGAATTGTTTTGATGGGGTTGTTTGATGTGTCTGCAATATGCATGACAGGCGCGACGACCTGAGCGGCATCGATTGTTTGAGTTGTTGCGTAATTCACCGTGTAAACAAAGTCACGGCGGTAGACGAGATAGTTCTCGCTGGCGTCGGACTGAAATGATCGGGTGTAAACCATGTAGGCCGGCGCTCCGTCAGAGAGTGAAATATTGCTCTCTTCTGATAGGGCTATATCGAGAGCCGAGGCTACCTTGTCGCGTAGCGCTGGCGTAGGCGACCAAATGGTTATCTGGAAGTCTTTCACCTGTCTGCGTAGCTCTCTGGCTGCCGTGCCGATACCACCAGTACGAGCTACGATTGAATTTCCGTTTGGGATTGTCACGACAGCTCCGACACTCGTTGCCCCGGCTATCTGAATTGCCATTGCCGTTGCAATAGTCGTCAGCGTGTCATTGCTTTGCACTGAGTAGTGATATCCGGTTTTATCAATCAGGAAATAGACGTTTGTGGGTGTTGAAACTGCACCGCTGAATGTGACGGCATGCCCTGACACGGTAGCAACCAACGTTGGCGTTCCCGTTGTGATAACTCGGTATGGCCGACCTAGCGTCACGCTCACTTTCTTCTCTGTAGGTAGCGGGTAAATGGAAATATGCACGCCGCCTGCGTTGATGTCAGTTTGCAACTTATTCGGAACCGGCCAGCCTGGGTAAACTTTGACGATTGCGCCGGTAATGCTCGGTGCGCCGGTTCCGTTTGGGTAAGCCACTGCCGCCGCCTTGGCAGCCAGCAGGTTCATTACGTCTGATTGGTCAGCCATATCACACCAAACCTTGCATGGCAGTTACACGCCATCCCATATCAGTGAGTTCAGCGCTGGAAACTACGTATCTGCGCCCGATGTCATCTGTGATGATGTCACTCGTTCGCAGGATAATGTCGCCGTAAGACGGGAACAGTAGGAGATACCACGGCGTTTTCGCATCTGCTGGCAGGTTGACCGGTAATTTCTCGCCCTTCGTGCCATTCAGGATGCTTGCAGGCCACCCAGTCATCAGAGCGACTTCGTTTTCCGCTGTTGTCCCGCCGTACTCGACCACACCACCGGCATCCGACTGACTGGTTCTCAGCACCGAAATAGTCCGGTTACACTGAACGCAGTAGATGGGCAAAGTCGTTTGCATTGCGGCCACGAAGAACACACCGTCCTCAGAATTTGAGAGAAAATCACCGACAACAAACTGTCGCCCGTCAAATACTCCAAGCCATGTGGCCTGCCCGTATTTGTTCGGTGCGCTGTAGGTAAAGTTAGTAGTGAATGAGGCATGAAGCGACTGTAATGGCGTGGTTTGCATGGGATTGAATGCGCTGGTAGCCCTGAACTGCTGAGCCACATAGCCAATCCTCTGTGCTGCCTTACCATAGCCGATATAGACTTTGTTTCTCAGCTTTGCTGCGTCCATATCAGCCCCTTATCAGCCGTGTTCCGCCCTGACCGAGAGATGGCCCCGGAGCCAACCCGATGAAGGCACACAGCTGGCGTCGCCAGAGGTTGTAAAGCTTCATCCGGTCATTCACTTCATTTTTGTTGTGATACCAGACGGCGGCCTGATCAGTGTCCAGATTGTCGCTTGAATCGGTCACTGCGACTTCTAAGGTCGCAATTGTCGTTAAATAATTAACAACTATCGTTTCCTCTTCTGGCCTCAGACTAATCAGGCGGTGGTATAGAGTTTGCCAGGTGCCGGGAGACACCCAGCCGTAGGCGAAATCGCGGCTATTATCAGCAACGGTATCGCCAAGCATCGGATAGCCGACATATCGCCTCACGTCTGCCATTTGCTGATCGGTTAGCATTATTTCGCCTCGTCTTTCTTCTCTAACCAGCCGCCGGAGTAATAGTTCTTCACTTCGTCTGGGTGCACTTGTGCTTCGTGCGGTGCCGGATGAACGGCAGCGTCACGAACCATCGTTACAAATACGATTTCTGGCTGGCCGTCATCGGTGCCATCAGCTTTCTTAGCCATATTGAATCTCCAAAATTAAAGCGCCGCCAGTTGCCCAGCGGCAGGCTTGATTAACCCAGCAGGATTGCAGTGTGAGCAGGCTTGATGTTCTGGCAGCCCCAAGCAGCAGCAATTTCGTAGCGAACGCGACGATACTGTTTGTACATGGAGACTTCGAACGCCATGCCGGTACGCGGGTCTTGGATCATGATGCGGTCATCAGCCATATCGCCTTCTTCCGGCAGTGCAGGAGCACGAGTTGCCAGAACAATCGCAGAGCGACTGAACGCGAAGTTAGCAGTGAACGCCGACACGCCAGTGATGGTTGAGCCAGTTGCTACCGCTGCGCGGAGACCAGGAGCGCCGATGGTGAATGAACCACCAGAGAGAGCTGTGGTAACGACATATTTGTATGCGCCGATAGTCACAACGTCACCAGCCAGAAATGTTCCGGTACCAGTCTGTGCAGGGATTGTGGTTGCGCCAACAGCAAGCGCACCATTAGTTACATAGTTTGCACCGGTGCCCGGCGTATGTGATGCCACGCCAGCAGACTCACGAATGGTGAAGCCGTGCAACTCCAGCAACGTACCCTGAGCACGAAGTGCGGTAGTACCGGCTTCGTTCGCTTTGGTCAATTGAGCCAGAGTACGCAGTGACGCACCGGAGGTGGTATCGATGACGCATTGCAGGTCGCTCAGCGGAGCACCGTTATCAGAGAGGATTTTACGCACCTGAGCAGTGTCGCCGAGATTGGTTGCAAACGGAGTTGTGCCCGCAGTGCCTGACGCACGAGACGACAGGAAAGCGAGGTTGCCCAAGTCCACTTCAATTTCGTTAACCAGAGTACGCATCGCTTGGGAAATCTGGTCGCGGCGGATATTTGCATAGCCTGGCCCGGTGATAACGCCTTTCTGTTCTTCACCAGTCCAGCGGAATGGAACCATGCGGGATTTGGTGATTGAGAACGGGATGTTGCTAATAACCTGATCACCGTCATCAGGTGGTAACTGACCAGGTGAGACGTTTTCAGCAGGTGCAGCTGGAGTGATTGGAATGCGGATCGCCTGATTAAGAGAAGCGCGTTCTGCTGTGGCATCCATGGTTACGGATGGAATAAAGCCAGACAGTTCGCGGGACACGACGTCCAATGATGCGTACAGGTCTGGAATAAGGCTGGTTAAGGTATTGGACATCGAATTTGATTCCTATTAATCGGTAATTTGAACACCAGCAATCGCCTGAGCGCTTTGTTCTTGCGGACTCAGTGATTCAAACTGGGAGCGTGTAATTGTTTTAGCGCCCGAACCACTACCGCCACCGCCTTGAGCACCTGAACCGGATGAGCCGGTGCCTTTGAGGATTTGGTCTTTGTACGGGTAATGCTCGACGAGGATTTCCATGGCTTCATCAAACTTCGCGACTTCACCAGGATTGCTGCGGCTGAACAGTTTGTTGCCTGCTTTGTCGTATGCGACGACTTCGCCACCTTCAAGTTTGAAATTGCTACCGAAACGCGCTTCTGCCAGATCGAACGGAATTGCGAGTTTTTCGGTGATGAACTTGGAGCGGGAGAAGCTGCCGCCGACCTTTTCGTTTACCAATGCTGCATTCAGGTCATCACGCTCTTTCAGGACAGGTGCGTATTTTTCCTCAACAGCTTTGATAGCCTCAAGCTTGACCTTTTCGACTTCACCGGCATCCACCAGTTTTTTGTCATCGAAATTTTTCAGGGTTTCGAGAGCTTTTTTCGCTGCCGCAGGGTCTGCAATCCCGTCAAAGGATTTCAGTGCTGTTTCAGCAGTTTCAGCGCGTTCTCGGTGTGATTTGGCTTCACCGTTAAGGCGTGAAATTGTCGCTACAGTACCAACCGCATCGAAAGCCACTTCTTTGCCATCGTCATGCACGTATACAGGCTTGCCATCTTGAACAACTACATGGCCTTGTTCGTCGAGTTTCAGTTTCATACTGGTCATCCAACCTTATTTCGTGAGCCATCCGACTCGTTGCGCTGGCCTGCATCCGCAGATTTCAGCAATAAAAAAGCCCACGCGTTATGCATGGGCTGATATGGGGTAATTAAGTGATTTACGCGCTGAGCTGAGTGGTTCCTGGCTTAGGCGGCTGCGATTTGATTTTCTCCTGCTCTTCCTTCCATTTCACTTCGGGACTAATCATCCCTCGGCGCTGAATTTCGGTGAACAGGGTTTCATTGGACAGGGTGCCGGCGACATTCATCTCAATCAGGATGTCGGCTGAAGCTTCTGCAAGCGTTGCTGCGCCGAAGTCACGGAAGATAGAGATATGTCCACCTTGTGGCTCCTTAATCCAGTCGGCGAGCAACTGAAGCGCCTGATTTGCGGCATCCTGCAAGTCGCCAACAATACGCTGCAATGCACAGGTGCCTGATTCGTCTTCTGCCATTGTCTGGGCTACGGTGATTCGCCCTGGCTTCACGACGAGCAATTCTGCGCCGATCTGACGCATCTTGTCTTCAAGGTCGAGAATATAAAGTCGGCCTGATTCGATAGCCTTGCCTGAGTGCTCGACATATTTCAGGTCAGCGTCGTCTTTGTCAGAAATTACGGCACTTGCTGCCCCTACAGTTATATCCTGATCGCTGTCCATGCCTTTGCCGAAAAGAATCGGCACGCGAGCAACATGAAGAATCGTCTGCTGGTCGCTTTTCGTTTGCCAGTGTTCAACGTTCAGGTAGGCAAGTTCTGCCATCGGTGGCCGTGAGCGCATGAAGCCTATCTTCTCGCCGTAAATCGGCACGAAAGGGATCTTGTTCAGGCTTGTTTTGCCTTCTTCATGGAGCAGCCACTTCACTTCTCGCGTTTGTGGGTCTTCTTTCTTTCGGTATGTCCGCCACCGGCCAATGTCCAGAACGCGCACTTGCTCAATAGTTTCTTCCTTGAACTCGTTTTCAGGTGATGTTTCGGCGACCATCTCAACAAACCGGAGTTTGGTGATCGTCTCAAGACCGTTGATACGCTTAGATTGGAAATCCAACAGGCATTCAGCATCAATTTTCACAAAGTAAGGCCGGAGACCTAGCGCCTTTTCTTCAGCGATGGTTTTTACGCCCTCTGAGTGAGGATAATCAACCAGTATGCCAGCAATGCCGTAGCCGAGAGCCGCCTCGCAAGCGTTAGCCAGGAAGCTATGCAGGTTAGTGCCTTGCAGGTCGATGTCGTCGAACATAACTTGAATGTTTTTAGGGACGTCATCGCCGGTTGTGATCGGACGGGAAAACGGCTTCCCGCTCAACACCTCAACCGTGCGTGGGAAAGCTGGGAACAGCGTCGCCGTATCTTTCCTGTTTTTGTAAAACCCTTCGTCTTCATTCGGCCATTGTGGCAAATATATCTTGCCTGCCTGCCGCATTGCTGGTGTGCCGCCGAGTAAGGCAGTAATCATCGGCCAACACGTGGCGATGGCCTCGATTTTTGCTGACCTTTTACGAACGTCATCAGTCATTTTTTTATCCAATTAAGCAGTGAATGGGCGAACCGTGGTTTTGATTGGTTTCTTGTTGTTTTTGGCTGCGGCGAAGTAACGGAAGGCATCAGCGCCGTGAGACGTGAAGTCATGAAGAGGTTTGTCTTTCCAGCAGCCGCGTTTGTCGTCCCACTCTTTCCGGTAGCCTTCGAGGTGCGATATACCGACTTCGCATTTGGCCGCATCGAAAACGCAACGAGGCAGAATTTCACGCACTGACTCTATGCCCGTATCAACGCCAACTTTTGGCACGACAGTGAAGGTCATTGAGTAATTCTGACCGTCGATTTCATAACCTTCTTTGGCGAGCTGCTTACGTGACTTAGCATCAGAACCGAACTCACGGTTCTCTATATCGTGTGGCCCCCAATGCTGGGCATAGTTGTAGCCACGATCTTTCAGCACCTTCATATAGTGCCTCAGGCCTTCACCGGAGTTTTCGTAGTAGTCGATAACGTGGAACTCTTCACCCACTTCACGCACGAACCAGATAGCCGTAGAGTCACCTACACCGATATCCCAGAACGTGTGAACGGGAAGGTGTGAGTTTTCAGGCAGCGTTCCGACCCGCTTGTTGGTATAGAGGAAACGGAATTGCTGAGCGTAGTAAGCGCCTTCAACTGATTGCTGGAATGCCTCTGCGGGTATGGTTGGGTATTCCCGCTTCATGTCATCGCCGAGCGTCTTCTCTTTGGCGAAGTACCAAGCTTTCTGACGCTCATTAAGGTGAACGTCGTGCTTGGCTTCCATCTCGCCGAAGTAATCAATCAGGCGCTGCGGTAAAGCCTCTACCGGGTCGATTGCATACAGCGGATTTTTCCACCAGGAGAAGAAAAAGAATTTCCAGTCGAGAGCGGATAATCTCTTACCCTGTAGCTGTGCTTTCTCTGCTGTCTGGCAGTAATCGAAGAAGTAACCGGCTCGACCTTCAGCAGTGCTCTCGATAGTGGCAAAGCATCCGGTTGATACGGCCTCAAATGCGCCTGTAACAATCTCACGGGCTTTGTCTGGATACTTAGCGCATATCTTGCCGAACTCTGACACGTGCAGGTAGCGCAGCGTTCCGCCACGAAATGAGGTACTGACGTAGAGTGATCCACCCTTCTTGAATACCAACTCGCCCGCAGAGTCGTTACTGGCCTGGTTAGCGGCTTTAATCTCGTCGGGTAATTTGTCGTAGGCGTATCTCACCTTTTCACGGAATAGTCGCTTAGCGTCGTTCAACGTGTGGGCGATCAGGGCGCACTTAGCAGACTCAAACAGCGCTGCATCCAGCTGAATGATACAAACCTCAGTCGTGAAGCCGAGCTGACGAGCTTTGAGAATGATGTTTCGGGTGTGGATACCTTCGAAGTATTCGCGCTGCTCAGGTGTCATCCTGAAGCGAACCGGCTTGCCTTCTTTATCGGTGATCCAATAGAGATTATTCAATCGCCAGTCTTTATCAGCCAACAACTTGAGGTGCTCAGGTTTCATTACGCCCCCTGAGACAGTGAATCCATCAGGTCAGAGATGTTATCGACTGATTTGTTTCCTTCGTCAGTATCGAGGTTGTAAGCCTTGCGCTCTGCTGCGATCACTTTGATTTGAGCATCAACACCGGCCGCGATTGTGCGAGCCATTGAAGCGTGATTCTCAGTGGTGATGACGGTGTCTTCAACAAACTCTCTAAGCTTGTTCGTAATTTCTCGCCAGCCCCTCAACCCCTCTCGGTGGCTGAGTACTAACTCGGCGGTTGCATCTGATGCTTCATCAACGATTTCTTCATCAGTTCGCACCTTTGACTGCGAACCGTCATTGCGAACCTCTGTGCGAACAAGCTTTAATTTGGTGGCCGTCTTTACCTTCTCGGTAAGGTCGCGCTGCCAATTGTGAAGTGTTGCTTTCTTGCGGATGGCGGTATCACTCACACCATGCTTTTCTGCAATTGCCCGGATAGACAAAGAACCAGCTCGGTACGCCGATTCGATGGCCTCCCAATCTGGTTTGGTCATTTTTTAATCCTTCGGCTGCTGTTGAGCATCTATGTGGTTCATCATGAAGTTGTTCACCTGGCGAGATAGCCAGCCTGCCAGATAGGCGAGAGGCTCTTGGTTATCAACCGATACTTTGATGCCAACGAGTTCAAGAACTCTCCATGCTGCGTGTACGCATTCATGGGTCAATGTCTCGCTGCAATAGTCTTCTAAAGTTCTGAAGGTGATGGCGATGTAGTCAATGCCTTTTGAGCACTGAAGGACGCTTACCATGGCTGAGTAATTTGTATCGATGCTCTCGTAGCCGAGGAACTTGTCTCCAGCCACTTTGGTAGAGAAGATCATCACGCGTACGCCATATAGCGGCACCTTGAGTTCTTTCGTCGCTTTCAGTGCCATGGTTACCTTCTTGGATGTCACAATTCTTCTGCCACAGCTTGCTTTGGCTGCTATGACCGGTAATTTCGGGGCATTCTCCGTTATCCAGAAGCCCATGCGCTCTACAGTGAGGAGATGTGTCATAGCTAACATGGATGGAGGCGAGACGGGGCTACTCGCATTAATGAGGTTTCGCAGCATTCATCACGGCTCACGCAGTTAATGTGCCACTTCCGTCTTTCCGGCTGCCGAGATGTGATCACCTCCTGCATAGGTTGCACACCTAATCCCTTGTCGAGGGGAATGCGTCATTATCAAGCGCCCGTCATACAGACGCTTTGTAATGACAGGCATTCATCAGAATTTGATGTCAATGTGATGCGGCTGTCCGCGATCATGGATGACAACCTGATAACTGATTGCTGGCAATATTCTGGCGATTATTTCTTTGCGCATCGTATTCAGCATGTCCTCTCCCCATTTTTCACCGATATGGCTGGCAATAACATCTTCTATGACTTTCTGAATCTGCTGTTCATTTGGGTAATGAGTCTTTACTGATACGTCGATATTTAGTTTCGTTGCCTCTGTCATGCTGCTTTCCCCTGCATTATGGCGACCATGTCTGGATCCATCTGCTCAATGATGTTTTCACGGGTCTCGTTGAGCATCTGCTTGCGACCACCTACGCCCCAGCGATTCATCGTGCGTGCGCTTTCACTTACTGCCTTCGTCTCATTGGCAATCAGAAGATCTAGTCGGTTGAGCCGCGTCATATTTCCAATTCCGCTCAAGACGGCCTCACGGAAAGTTTCATAAACGCTGATTTCAAACTCTGGGTTTATCCAGGCTGCATATCTTATGGCGAGCAACTCCACACCCCAGACACCTTGTTCCATACCACCGTTAATGACTCTAAGTGACTGATATTGTTCCAGAGGACTTTTTTGTCCTCTGCTATCAAGCGCGCGGACAAACCTCTTAATTGCGGCACTGCGGATGAACTTACTTGGCCGCTGCGACTCTGTAGCCTCACCTTTAATTACTGCGGCGGCGTGCAAGTCATTCAGGTTATAGCGACCTTCACTATCCACTCGAACAGAAACGCCATTCACGATTACCGTTGGATATTGCATTGTGTGTTCCTTTTGGAAGCAAGCCTCGTTGCCCAGAAACGACGCCCACAGAGAGGTCACCACCTAAACGGCGTTTCTCCGAGGCTTGTTTCCAGAAGGCTCTGTGATTTGGATATGCCGGGCATGGCACGGTTTTTCTTGCGGGCATAAAAAAAGGCCGCCGATTGGCGACCTCTTAATATTTGGTGATGGTGTTACAGGTATTTCTTAGCCAGCGCGACCAGCTCTGCTTCCGCTTCGCTACCGAGCTTCTCAATACCGTGTTCTACAAATGCCACAAAATTGGCGAATGCAGATTTTTCGGCATCCAGGGGAGAAGTCACTGCTACAACCGGCGCTGCTGGTTGAACGTCTGCTGCTACGTTTTCAACAACTGGTTGCGGGTCTGCTACGGCATCAACTAATGGTTCGGACATGATGGTTTCCTTGATGAATAGGCTTTTGAGCCATGCGATAAGTTTCTTCATTTCTTTGCGCTCAATGCTGCGTATGAGGATTCACACGCTAATCCCCTGACTCTTGACTGGTCAGCAATGTCTGCCAGCTTTGTTGCTCTTTCGTCAGCGCGGCGGAACAACTCGGCAAGCACAGTGGATCCGCTGGTAGTTGTTTGGCCTGCTCCGGCAGTTGAGGGTTTGCAGGCTCTTTCACGCTCTGAAAGTCTGGCGGCAAGCTTGTCTGCCTGTTTGTGCAGGCTGTCAGCTGTAGAAGCAGCAACGGCAGCGTCACCGTGAGCAGCATCAATCTTTTTCTGGGCATCTGTTGATATCGCATCGATTTCACCCTGCTTACGTTGTTCTTCCGCTCGCACTGCAGCTTCTCGCTGAGCGAGTGCAATGGCGTCAGCCTTATCGCGCTCACTCCATTTGAGTTGCCATGAAGTATTTGCTGAGTCGTAACCTTTGAAATAACTACCTGCATCGAGTGCCAGGATAAATAACACGGCCAATACCGGCTTCCAGTATTTCAGCAGGATGGCAATCATGGTTTTTTACTCTGGTCTGTCAGGCGGCCAACAACCCCACTGACGGCAATAACCGCAGTAATCACACCCATCATTGATGGAGGAATATATGATTTCAGGTCAGGAGGAAGAGTTACCCAAACCGTTGGAAGGATGCCTAAAATAAGGATGGTATGGACGGAAAACCATTTCCAGCACTGCTTCCAGTTCTCTACTAAGCGCATAGAACCTTCTCCGCAATTTTTAAGCGTGCTTGCCTATCAGCAAGGCCGTTGAAACCGCCATTAATTCTTTTGGTTAGCCCGGTGAAGTCCCCGGAGTCTGCAAAGGCATTGCATCCGTTAGCTTGCCAGAACCACCCAGCAGAACGAGCAGCGGGAATGTCTTGTGTCAGCAGGTCAGGATTTGCAATCAAGTCCAGTCCCAACACTTTTCCGCAAACCAGATAGTTATCATGGAAAGTGACCTGCTTCAGGCCACGACCACGAAATTTATATCCATCACCTGGCTGAGTGTTTCCGTATCTTCCACCGTAAACAATATTGGCGATGGCTTGCTGTCGTGCCGGTGATAGCGCCAATTCGCCATTACCACGTCCCAACTGTTCACGCTGCGCAGCTGTCAGTCGCGTTCCGAATACTGCCAGACCTGCGACTGAGTAGTTGAACGATTCGGACAACTGTTTAAATCCAGCAGACTCAGTGCCAATTTGTGCAATGAACGCAGCCTGACGTTTTGGCGTGTCGATACCAAACTCTTTCATTGCAGAAACAAGCGGGTTGAACCAGCGGACAGCCAGATCAGCCGTGATATTGGCAGCAGCCATAAATTGGGACTGGTTCATAGTTAGACCTTCGGAGGGGTTGATACACCAAAGAAGCGATCCCAGAAGTAAGTCAAAGCAACGCTACCCATAGCTCCGCAGAGTCCGGCGCACACATACGTCATGTTCTGACTTGCGTGTGTTTCCTGACTTACCAGCCCACCAATTAAACCGGTGAAACTGGATACCGCTATCTGAGCTAAGGCCGCAGCCCAACTCCACTGAGTTTTGTTCGATTTAATATCCATCAGGTACCTCACTATCCCTCCCCATGCGGAGAGGCCAACGACGATCAGCCAACTAATGGCTGCGTAGTTGTTTGGGTCTTTTTCTGGCATAAAGCCACCTTTTGAATGGAGTCGCCAGACGTGTTGCTGGTTAATAGTCATAGGAATAGAGCCTCGACCGCATGGTTTCATGAGGGTGAGGTGACTGATTGGTCGGGCTCTAAATTTGGGTAATAAAAAAGGCCACCCGAAGGCAGCCTTAAAGTTTTTCCTATCTTCTAGAAGCTTTTATCTTCTTCGAAAATTAAATTCTCATCATTTACCGACATAAGGACGCGAAGTTTTATTTCTTCACATACGTCTTTATATTTGTTTTCCGTCGCTGCTATATCAAATATCTTCTTTCTCCCATTGGGCTCTAATGAAACGCCAACAGTCCCATTTCCATCTTTAATTGAGAGATTGATATCCACGCGTGACAAAGCACCACCACGAGGAGAATCATCTATAACAGTGCTAATGGAAAAGCTAAGGCTGTAGTCGTTGTTTAGTTCAATAGTATTGAGAGCGCAGCGCTTGAAGTGTTGTTCGTCATACACCCTACCTGCCATAACATACGGGATGCTAATGCCTTTTATGTCTTGCCAGGTGTTCTTTTCAAGGTTGAGCGATGCCTCATAAGCTTCTACTAACGCCTGCGCCTCGCTAACAACCACATTCTGACGGTCAATCCTAGCCTGTTCTACTTGTTCGCGCCTTTCTCGTATCTGTGCGTACTCAATGGTCATTACCGTACTCCAAAATCCATTATTAGGAATGAGCATAGTTACCACCATTTTTGTTTGCTTTCAGAGAGTCAGCGCCCATAAAACACATCGGAAAGAGCACTGACGAGCGTCGTCACACTGATAGCGGCGTTTCGCGATTGCTACTCCGAAACTAAACAATGCCGTCTGCCTAATGCTCTTACCTGATGTGATAACTTGATTTTGAATACAACTACTTCTTAGGAGTTAAAAATGGAAAGCTTCGACACGCCACACTTGCTCCAAAACCTTTTTGATAATGGCTACTGCAAATATAAATTATACCCATCCGTTGAATGGTTTGATCCTAAATCTGCCGCATACATACTTGATGCTCAAGGCGGAATAATATGCTCGTTCGATACGTCAACTCTCTTATGGCACTTCAGCGTAAGCAGGAAAACTTACGCGGAGGCAAACGCCATGATTTTGACTGATCAGCAACTTTCAGAATTTGATGTTGCTAACATATGCCTCACTCATCAACTTGGGATTCAGGAATTTTCACCAAGCTTAGAAAATGATTAAAAGCAAAAAGCCCCGCATTTCTGCAGGGCTTCTTATTCTGACCTCTCAGCCAGTTCGATTGGAGTTCCAGCCTTACGGCGAAGTGACCAATTCGGCAGTTTCGATAACTCAGGGGCTGTCGCTTATTTCCTGAATCACCGCTCTTCGCCTTCGACGTCCGAGCATAGCTACTTTTGCATAGTTCGGCGTCGCGTTCAAGTTAATTAGATAAAATATTTCTATTTAAGCGGCAATATGTAGTTTTTCATTCTCCATTTCATCAATCATTGCAGAAAAAAGCATGTCTTCAGCCGCTGTTTCTGCCCACCGGACGCGTCTACGGGATGATTCCAGATCAATACCTGTCTTGGCTGAAAGCTCTTCAGAGATAAGTTGCGGTAACTTGCGGTCGCGATAGTGTCTAATCATTACATCGCGAATAGGGTTGTTTACTGATAGCGTCTTTGTAATAACTGCTTCTACGAATTCAGCGTCATCTGTTTCTTTGGCGAGAGTAATGGCACTGGCTCCGGAGTTTTTAGGGAGAAATATCTCCTTCACTTTTTTGAGTAACTCATCTCCTGAATACCCCTGCTGAGCAAGGTTTGAGAATATCACCTGGATACGTTCACCCTGCTCAGCGTTCCATTCTTGATTCCACATGAGGCGGCCTAGAATATTCATAGCGCCTCGCGCTGGCCCTTCGCTACCTCTGTGCTTCGAACCCCAGTTCATGAGCATGTAGCGAGTCCAAGTGCGTTGACGTGGTGTGATCTTCTTAGCTCCGACAGCCCACTTACCTCTAAGCTGAGTTTCACGCGCAAAGCTGGCTAACTCTTTCAGCAATTTGTCACTCATACCTTCACCTTATTGGCATCTGATCTGTTGATGATTTCGCGGCGCTGTTCACGAACACGATTTAGCTTTTGTTCGAGCTGCTTTTCTTCTTCGTTGAGGCGGGATAGCTCGTGTTTGTCGTATTGGGTCATTTCTGCCACCTGATAGCTGCGTCCAGTTCGCTCTGAGGGATTGCCAGCAGAGTTTTCTTCTCATTTAGCTTGAGGTTTCTGGCACCCATGAAGACAATGCCGGAGGGTGTGCGTACTGCGGCCACGCTGCGATGGATGTACATTTCGAGTAGAGCAATGGTGTTTTGAATACTCATGCGGCCTCCTGATATCGCTTACGGAGTTTTTCGTAATGACGAGCCCGGCGAGTGAATATTGCTTTCACGCGCTGAAGATATGGGATGTCGAATTTACGAGGAGTGTTGTCGTGCTCTATGCGCTCTACGCGCTCAACGCCGTAACGTGCGATTAGGTTTATGCGGAATGGTATTAGGTTGCCTGATAGCTCACGATTGCACCTGACGCATCCTGCTGCGATGTTGAAGGTGTAAAAGCGAAGGTGTGATGCTGAACCTCTCGACCGGTAGTGACTGGCATCCACTGCCCCGCCACGAACGCCGTAATTAAGTGGCTTACCGCATGCTATGCATGGCTTACCGTAATCACGCCAGAATATGAACCTGTTAACCGCTACCTGAGCCTCTTTGTTCCAGTCCGATTTTGTCTTGAGCTTTTCCCTTCGCTTCTTCAAGTCGTCGCGTTGTATGCGTTCCTGCTTGCGAGATTCACGCTCTGCTATCTCAGCATCACGTTGTTTGTTGAAGGCGATAGCGCATTTGTAGTTGTGGCAGACTTTTTGGAGAGAACTTCGGGGGGTGTATTCAGTGGAGCAGATTGGGCAGATTTTCGGTTTGGGTTTCTTTGGCTCTTTGCGTAGCCTCGGGTCTTTCATCTTGCTCTACCCCGCTTTTTGGCTGCTCGTTTAGCGCGGGCAAATCCGGCATTACGGCTTTGTTTTTCTTGCCATGCCTCACTTTGTTTTTCAGTTTTAGCCTCGACAGAGAAGTAGGCCTCTTTCGGAAGGCTGAAGGCGCTTGATACATCAACGCTACGACCGGCGCGAAGCATTCCCACGAAGGACTCTACCGAATCGCCAATCACTAAAATAATAACTCTACTCATCGCTCTCACTCCTCAGATGTTCAGAAACCTCGACTCCATTTAGCGCCCACCAATCTGTGCAGTCTTCGCAGCAGTAATTTTTCGTCTGGGCTTAGTGGTACGCCGCAGCCTTGGCAGACTGGTTGTTCATCAGGCGGCGTTTTCATTGAGTTGCTCGCTGTATTTTTCGAACCAGAAAACGATTGGCGTTGCCGTTATGCGCACCTGACCGAACCTTTCCGCCGTGCGGAAATTTACGCTATACAAACGCGCCCTTTCTGCCTGCTGAGCTATTTGCTCCCTGAGGCATTCAAGGTCGAACGATGCTTTGAATAGATTGCATGGTGCGCACGCTGGGAATAGATTTTCATGCGTGTCATTTTCAGGCCTAAAGTGCTCGCCGGTGGCTACAATTTTCCGCATTCCATTTGGCTGCCTACCACTAAATTCCAGTTTTCTGATGACAGCCTGAACATGGTCGGCGTGCCAGCCCTTCTCCGGTAATTCACATCCGCAATATGCGCACTTTCCGCCGAACATTTCTCTCAACTCTGAGCGCTGCTTTTTGGTTAGCTTCACGTTTATCTCCACATAGGGTTCTGCCAGACGTAACTCTGCCTTGGCTGATTCTTGTATTCGGGTAACAAAGCAGAGACGTACCAGCCGCGATAATCAGCGGATAGTTGCTTTGAGGTTTGGATGTTTCGGAGGGTGTACTGCTTGATGAGGTCGTTGGCTTGCTTGGTGGACATGATTTCGTGAGTGAACCATGTTGATTTAGCCATCGCATTTCTCCGCGTCTTTCATTTGCAAAAAGACAATCATTGCTGCGCGGAGGGGTGATTCATTCACATGCTGCAAAAACTCATGATTACCTGACCGCTCTGCAATCCATAGTCCGGTAGGGAAAACCTCAGCTTCACTTTCGTCAATAAATTCATAGTCCGGTTCGATGGTGATTAGATTTCCATAAATAATCGGCCATGCGTCTGCAGGGTTGTTGCAGGGGTCATAGTCGCTCAACAGAATATCCAGCATCATTTTTCCAAGAAGCCTGACTGGATGCTTTCCCCACGTTTCGTGCAGCACTGCCTGCTGAATATCAAAGTCACTCATTGCTGAATAATCTTTCATGCTTTCTCTCCATATGAGCCGTACCACCAGCCGTCATCGCCTTTAGCTAACTCAACCCTGACAGATGAGTTTGAGCCTTTAGCCACCATCCGCAGAACGCGCTTTGATACCGAAAAAGAACCTTGGTCACTTACCTTGTATGCGTTTTCGGACTTGCCGATGCGTAGCTTTGACTCCTCTTCGTCGATTTGAATGTCTATGCTCTCGCTATACAGGCCAGTAACTTTTGTGACCCGACAGCCAGTTGAGCCAGATTTAGTCATTCGAAATGATATCGACGGAGTTTTTGAGCCTCGACCCCGACCCAGTTCTTTGGATATGTTTGCTTGAGATACATAAGCCATTACGCCGCCCTCTTCATCAGTCGCGCACCAAACGACAGAAGCGCATCCCGATCGATAGTTTTCATCTCGCAATGGGTGCGAGGCCATGGATGCCAGATAATCAGCATCTGCCCTTTGTTGTTTCCAGATACCGGCTTGCCAGTTTCCGCGCTCAGAAACGCCAGCCTGCCGCCAGTGATGAATCTCACTTCGTGCGCGGTAGATATTGCTTCACGGAACCAGCCTACTGACGTGTCGGCGTTGAGAAGCATCACGCAGCCGGTGAAGTGTTCTGCATTCTCCGCCGCCGCCTTCTGAACGAACGGGGTGACATTGCTATACGGAGGGTTCAGCCATGCGTAGCCGGGAATGTTTGGCATGACGGAGTTCCACGGGGTTTCCAGTGTGTTTTGTTCTTCAGTGATGAAGTGTTGGCACAATGCATTTGTTGCGCTTGCTGCGGCATCAAGGATGAAACCGAACTCCGCATTGAGTGCTGAAAATAATTCCGGCGGGGTTCGCCAACCATCCTTGTACTCGGCTGGTGTATTCGATTTATCTGTCATTACGCCACCTGCTTAAGTTTGTTTGATTCACCCCAGCGATTTGCCCATTCGATGTTCAACTTGGACTCTTCACTGAACTTGACGCCATGCTCTGTGCCAAACCAGTAGATAGCCTCAATGACTTCTACCATCTGAGCTACGCGCATCTTGCTGGTACGCTGACCGAACATCACAACTCCGCCGCCAATGCCAGGAGCGGTGCGCTGCTCTTCTTTCTTGGTTTTTGCAACCAGAGCGGTGATTAAATCCTTCCAGTCTTCCTCGTCGTACTTCTGGTCGAACCAAACGACCTGCACAGAAAGGTCATGCAGCAGAGGCCACATTTTCCGATTCTGTGAGAGGGTTCTTTTGGGAGGGGATACTTCAACTTCGAAAGGTTTGGACTGGTCTAGCTGGATGTTCTTGAGATGGTCTATCAGGTTTCTTCGGATATCTTCACTTCGTAGGTAGAACGTTTGTTTGTCCACTTGTCACCTCGCTTCCCGCCTTCGGATTGGTGAGCACGTAAAGCTCGCCATCAGAAATCATCCTCATGGCTGACTCGGCCATCCACGGGTATCTTTCGCCAATTTCTCGCAACTCGTGATACTCACCGTAATTATTTGCAAAGAGCCTTTCCTGTGATGACATCATGCGCAGCCAGTCAGGCGTAGCTGACCTCACCTTGCAGTAAACATTGGGCATCATTTACCCTCCGGTTCGACTACATCCACCATATGCGAAGATCGAACAGTAATGCCTATCACATCATTGCAAGTAAACGGTGAGAGTGGTTCGGAAGCGGGCTGCAATGAAAACTCAATTTCGCCGCCTCGGTACCGGATATAGCGAACAAAATATTCAACTGAGAAAACCGTTACGCAGTCGCCGGGCTTAATCTCATGCGCTCGGATTTGTTTCATAGTTCACTCTCCGGTTTAGGGGCGGCGGCGAGCATATATAGGTAAGCGCAGCTGAATCCTGCTGATTGCATACCTAAAACATGCGCATCAACCATTTTCTGAGTAGGCTCAATCGGAACCAACGCCCATCCATCCGGCGTGAAATAGTTTGTGATAACGGTCGCCTCTGAACCAGCCAGAGCTGGGTCAAAGCCAAGCATATCTGGCACCTGCTCTGTACGGGCTGGTTGGGGGGGGTGGTGTAGATTAAGTCGTCAATTTCAACGCCGGAGTCCTGTGGCGGCATAAAATAAGTCATTGTGTATGACTTACCTACGAAGCCAACCGGCTTGGCCTGCTTTGCTGCCAGGGCTATGCGGGCGAGTGAAATCATCTCGAACAATTTTGGTGCGTCTCTCATATTCCCAGCTGACAGCCTATTAATAAACCCTTCCAGCCTTTCTTCGCTGAACTGCTCTAAATCGTTATTCATGGCTTATTCATTCTCCGATTCAACAACCAATCCCGCCTTAACAGCTTCGATGATTCTTAGTAGGTAAGCCGTTTTAGCCTTCGTGCGTTTATTTCCAGCCGATAAGTTATCAGCGAGATATTCGCCGCAACATCTCAAGAAAAACTTTTCAACACTATTGCCATTCATTCCACCCCAGAAGCTAGTCCAAACCTCACCCCAGCAAATGATAGTGATGCGACCGACACCAGCTGCGAAATTTTCCAGAATAACAGTCACAGGGTCTAGACCCGGCACGTCCTCGATATACAACCGACTTATCGTTCCAACTCCGTTAGTTACTTTCATTCCGTCTTCCCCTTAATTCTGATTCCGTGGGAGGTGATGGCCTTCTCAATATCACGCTCATATCTCATGCGCTGAAATGTGCCTTCGAACCAGTATTCACTGTCACTTGTGGCTGGGATGATGATTTCTAGCGTGTTACGACTGGCATCCCAAGCTTCCATCTGCGATTCACGGCGACGCCCAATTGCGGTCACTCCAAGACCATGCCTACGCATAAAATCAAGCTTCGGTTCAAACCACTTCTCAAATGCTGCCTTAGTGTCCATCACGCCTCTCCTTTCAGGTTTTTATATACGGCAGCCAAGGCCAAAATAATTTCAAGAACTAGCGTCACTCGCAGGACGAATCCCCATCCCACAAACTTGAAAGCGTTATCCCACATAACAAAGCTCATAAATGCCATGTACGCAGGCGTGATGAGAGCAAACCCTATTGCCCACAGAAAGTATTCAATCATCAGAATTCCCCTTTCACTTGCCCGGCACCCATCTGCACGAATATCTCAGCAACCTTCTCGCTGAATTCAAGCATGTTGGCTCGCTTGGCTGGTGTGCTTATGTCCTGTAACCAGTCGTAGTCATCAGCCGCGTAGCTGGCTATTACGGTGTAGTCGTCTGGTGTGATTTTCATGGGTTAGCCTTCTTCAGCCCGAACTTTTCACGAAGTTCTGCCAGTTTGTCCAAGCCATGTTTGCGTTTGGCTGCGCGGTTGAAATCAACAACCGGTTCGTACTTCGGTTTCTCGTTCATGCGACCACCTTCCGGCGATAGCTCGGCCAGTCAAAATTCACCCACAAGCCGCCGTCCATTGTCATGCGATCCATGATGCGAACGCCCAGCAACTCAGTCATTCCCTTAGCGTCGAGATTGGTCAGCATGCCGACAGGTTTCTTTCCTGACAGACGGCGATCGACAATCTGGAACAGCACAACACCCTCGTTCGTGTTGCCGCGCTGCACGCCGATATCGTCCAGCACAAGCAGGTCAACTTTGCAGAGGTCATCCATCAGCTTCGACTCGGTGGTCTTAGCGCCGTCCTGATACGTCTCACGGAATTTCATCATCAGGTCAGGGATTGTCACGATAAGAACCGATTTGCCGTTTTCCAGAAGCTCGTTGCCGATTGCCGCCGCCAGGTGATTCTTCCCGGTACCGCAACCACCGCTGAAGATGAACCCGCCGAACCCTGAGCCAAACTTACCGGCGTAGGTCTTGGCCTTCCGCAGCGCTTCCTGCTGTGCTGGTAGCTCAGCGTTATAATTGCCGAACCGGCACTCACGGTGAAGCTCCTGAATGCCTGAGCGACCAAGAACGCGTTGCATTCTGGCAAGACGGTTGGCCTCGGCGATCCGCTCAGAGTCGATGCGCCCCTGTTCTTTCTGCCACGCCATCAGCTCTTCACCAGTGGTGAACTTAGGCGTTACACCTTCGGGCATTGCAGCTCTGAGGCGTTTGATAACATCGTATGCGCTCATCATTGGAATCCTTCTGGGATGTGGTTGGATGGCTTAGCAGGCTGAGCTACGCCGGTGCGTTTTGTTGCTGGCTTGCCAAACTTGATGGCGTTGCGTATCCACGTGTTGAAGGCCAGACCCCAGTCCTTGTAGGTTGAACCTTTCGACTTGTGATAATCCGTGAAAGCATCAAGCTCGTTTTGCAGGTCAACCCCCAGCGTATTAGCAAGCTTGGTGTTACCGGCAGTTGGAGAGAAGTCCGTTGGGAATTGCGTAGCCCTCTTGGACTTCTTTTCGTCCAAGGGGGATAAAGGGGGTTTATTGTTTATATTCTTGTTATTACCTTCTTGTTCATGATGTGCGGCTTTAAGTGCGGGGTAGTGTGCGGCACCACCATCTGAGACCGCGCCATTACTGGCTTCGTCATGTGCGGGGTAGTGTGCGGCTTTATGTGCGGGTAAATTGTCTATTTTTTCGGCATATTCAGCGTAATTTAGGATGGTAATTACCGTCCCTTTTCGCTTCTCACCGTCCATGGAAATCATTCCTTCCTTTGCGAAAAAATTAAGCATCCTACCCACTGCATCACGGCTGGTTGGCTTCCCTTCCCTATCGCAAAGAGAGAGGCCTAAATCAGCCGCTGTCACGACCAGTTGACCGGCTTGAAGATTCCATTGGTTACCTTTGAAATTCACTGTGCGGGGCTTTCGCTGCGCCCCTAATAACAGGTCTTCCCAGAGAGTTCGGAGATAAACATCCTTCGCCCATGATTTCTTCTTGATGCTTCGGTACAACGGGACGTAACCAAGCTTCTGGTTATCCATCCGGTTGCTCCTGAAATGTCCCGTCGGCTGCTCGGGGAAAACTAATATTTGTGCTGTATTCATCAATCCGCTTTCCCTGTTGGTTTGACGAGTTCGAATCCCTCTCCTGTAAATACCAAGGTTCCACCGTCTTCAGTTAATTGCTTAACCAATGCCGCCCCTATATTTGCCAATGCCCAATAAGCATTACCCTTACTTCCAAATGCACTTATGCCCATCTCAAGCAGCATGAATTCAGTGTCATGTGGCAAGAAGTAATCGCCGAACGTCACGAAGTTGAAAGTGCCGCACAATTCCTCCACAGAAGTGGATTCTCCGTAGGGCAGAAATCTTCTGCATTCAACTAGGATTCGGTCAAGTGGACACGAGAAGAACTCCCTGGACTGATTTACTCGAAATCGAGAGAGGGCTTCGTGGAGAATTTTCTCGTCTCGCTCCGGATCCGTAGAAATGAATTTTGCTTCGATAATAAATGGAGTTGGTGATCCGGATGATTTGGATAATTGCCCAGCCCGCTGGCGAGGATGATTTCTCGTCATTCCGACCTTGAACATTCCGGGCATTGATTCGCTTGAAAGAACATAAATCCAACCTTTAGGGTTGAAGTCTTCAGCGAAAGGAAGCGACTCCAGCGATTCCATCTTTAAAAGGTCTTCAATGAGTGGCATAATGACTCCTGTGAATATGAACAGTTATTTGCAACTACGCCTCGAAATGCTCGATACATTCCGGGGCGTTTTCTTTTGTGAGTAACCGCGCTACTGACTTAGCCAGATTCGACAATTCCTCGTCCTCTACTCCCCATTCCAGAACTGCCAAAAGCATTCCCATCTTGGGGATCATCGTTTCTTTCCATCTGGTGATTTGTGACTCGTTAACGCCTACAGCTTTTGCTACTGCTCGCTGACCACGAATAGCTATGCCATTCATAATCTTGCTTGTGATTTCATTCGCTTTATTGCGAGTGCTTGCAATGTCCATGCGTGATACTTCCGTTGTTGGTTAGTTGTGTGTTTGCGTGATCAGCCCGTGGGGATGACCACAGTTAGATTTAGTTTTTTTTGAATTCGCTTTGCAGCGACGTAGGACGAATGTCCATTGTGAAAAGAGCGGTGAGGATTAAGCGGCTTCGGCCAGTTCAGGCCAGATTTTAAACCAGTCATCTGGGTGCAGGTCTTTACGCAGAACGCTGCACTTAGAATTGACTTCAATTTGCACTGAAAGAGCTGCGCCAAGCTTTTGTTTGGTACTGATTGCCTTACGTAGATACTCAACAGATGTTCCGCAATTGGTTGCGAAATCACGCTGCATTGATATCGACAAGGCGTTTAAATAACTTCGTAGAGTTTCCATACGAGCTCCTTGCGTGATAATTAACTCAAGTATACTCGCAAGTATAGAACTTGCAATACTCTCAGGTTATTTACCTAAAGGTATTACTCGTTAAGATAACAACATGAAAAGTGATGATGGTTTTGACATGTACGAACGCAGACGTATTGCGTTGCAAGGGCTGGTTGATAGCCATGGCTCTCAGAAAGCTCTTTCTGAAAAAGTAGGGATTGCTGAGTCAGTGATCTCTCGAATGCTCTATCCAGAAGGCAAAAAGAACAAAAGAAACATTGGCGAAAAATCCGTTCAGATGATTGAGGAAGGTCTCAATTTACCTAGGGGTTCGATGGATGGCATTGCCGGAGCTGGCACAACAATTCCTGATGAGATCGAATTCGTCGGTAAAGTACGATTAGGTGCTGTGCCTGTCGTAGGCGAAGCTGCGTTGGGAGTTGATGGCATGATTCAGATGGAAGAGCATCCGGCTGGCTGGTTACAAATTTATAGTGCCGATCCTAACGCATATGGACTCCGGGTTCGCGGCGACAGCATGCATCCCCGCATTCAATCAGGTGAATTCGTCGTGATTGAACCTGGAACGAGGGTACAGTCCGGCGATGAGGTGTTTGTCAGAACTACTGACGGTCACAACATGATAAAAGTTATGACCAAGATGCGCGATGGAGCATTTCAGCTCTCAAGCATTAACAACGATCACCGCCCTATCACGCTACAGCAATCCGACATTGAGAAGATGGAGTACGTATCTGCCATCATCAAAGCCACTAGGTTTGTAGCAAATGGTGATGTGTCAGATGAATAGGCATTTGCCTGAGCCGGTTACAGTGGCATGAAGAGACTTTCGTCAAACATTTGGATTCGAGCATGAAATTTAAATTTATACCCCCAGTTATCATACTGGCAGGTGCTGTAGGATTTATGGTGTGGTTCTTTGCTAGCGGCGCTGCGATGCCTGGTGGCTGAAGAATAGCTCACGCAAAGAGGTTACTTGCTTTAACTGTAATTAAACCTAAAGTTAAATTCGTGATTACCGATAAGTATATTTGATTAGTAATTTGCGAATATTAATGTAAAGTCTTGAACCTCGACGTAGGATGAGCGTCTATAATGACAACAACGGTATACGATAGGCTGTCTCGTGCAGTAACTAGCGACTCTCGCTGGTCTTGTGATTTAGACCCATTCGACCCTGGATATGTTGGACATATCCTATATGTCGATGACACTGGTTTTGGCAAACTCGCGATGCGAGAAGATACAGTGATGGTCTTAGCTGGAAATGGGACTCTTATTGAGTTGTGGAAGGAGTGGCTAACAAGAGATGAACTATCTTTTGAAGTAGAAATGCCGCCTCTTAATATTCCAGGAAAAATGCCATTCTCAATTTACCTCATTGAAATGTCTACCAACACGGTGCTATTCGATGAGGGACATAAACATACCGTTTTCAACCTCGATGCTAACGAGGTTTTAGCTTCGTTCTCCGGCTCAGGTGGAGTTCACGCCGCAGACAGTTGGATTGAGTCTGCTTGCTGCAGAACAGCTATAGATTACGCAAAAACGAAGGATCACTATACAGGCGGCACAGTCCGTTTTGTAGATTTCGCATCTAGAAAATGTGATTTAGAAAGTGGCCTTACTACTATTCAGGAAGTTGTAAATTTGATGCTTGAGAGGGGATACATTATGGATACGAAAAAGCCCGGAGCCACCCCAGTTTCGATTAGTGCACAGGAAGTAGCACATGTTCGTCAACTGCTAGCAAATGGTAGCTTGATGCCCTCCGCACCGGTAGGTAAAGGCGCAAAAGAATGGGATGAGAATTCCAAGGCTAAATTTGTTCAAGCTATTGAGCATATCAGGCAGGCAGAGGCTCGAAAAAAAGCTGAAGCATAATCCTCGTGCATAAACCCGGCCACCGAGCCGGGTTTTTTGTACCTACGATTCGCTAGACTTCTTGGTTAACGCCCTCTTTACTTCGATCCAGACTATAACTAACGCCAATCCTAACCCGCCCCAGCCGATACTTTGCATCAATACATATCCTGACTGGCCTAGCGTGTAAGTCATGCCAAACCCAAACAGCATCAGACACGCTACAAATATAACAGCCTTAATAATCCCCATCCCGCTCGCCCTCACTAACACCCGATAATTTATCCCATCATAGCCGCATTTAAGTAGATGCGATGAGTCACGCCTGAATGAAATTCAAAATAAATTACCTTAACTATCAACATCTTTACTCGTAAGTAGATAAATAATTTACTTGTGGGTATAGACAGGTAATTTACTCGCGAGTATATTTAATTCATCGAAACGAAACGACCCGCTCGATACGCTCTTTGAACAACGGTGAGGATCACCTACGTGGCCGAAAGGCCAATTAATACCAAAGCGTAAGTTTTGGGATGTAATGAATTGCAGCTCATCGAAGCAACCAGAAGATCAGCACCTGGCATCGCATCCCAAAACTCACACAGGAGGTTTTATGACACGCAGAACGCAATTCACTGGCACAGCAGAGAGTCGTCGTCGTGAAGCTCGTAAGCACCTACAGGCGCTTCCAGTTAATGACTTCTCTACTGGTATGGATGTATCACCGGCGGCACCGAGCAAAGCTGAGCTGACCTGCAAACGTAAGCCAGCGATGAGAGCGGTAGTGGCGACCATCACCACGACTACGAAGCATTACCCGAGCGCAGACAATATCTGTTTGCCTGACGTGGCAATTTTCGCCGCCGGTCATCGCAGCGATAAATACGAGCATCCATATCACGTTATTAAGGGGTAGAAATCATGGCATCAAAAAAACCTGACTACAGCGCAAAAGTTAAGTTCTGGCTTCCGACCTATTCCGGAGACTTTGAGGGCGGCATGTACGGTTGCACAGTTGAACTGTTCGGTATGCTTCCATTGGCTCAGCAAGAAAAAGCCCTTGAGAAGATGACTGCCAAGGTAATGAAGGCAAAATCCGAAGCTGCTGATTCAGTTCGGCAACAGTAACTGCACTATGAGGTGAGAGATGAAGAAGTTGTTATGCGTGAAATCGCAGGATTCTAAATGCTTCACTGAAGGAAATATCTATGAAGCGGAGGACGAGATGGATTTCATTGTTGGTAATGATCTTGACGCTCAGCAACCGTGGGTGCTCACAGGAATGGACGTAATTGCATTCAACTCCAAGTTGGCATCTTTTGAGTTTGCCGCATCACATAACTAACTGAGACTACCGATATGAAGGTTATAAATAATAACTACACGCGAAAGGTTAAGTATTTCGACGTTGAATTCTCAATTCCTGAAAATCACTCTTACATTGCAACCGACAGCGATGGAACGATTTACAGCTTTTATTTAGCACCCGATTTTAATGGTGAAGACTGGTATGCCGAGGAGTCGGGATTTTGCAGGATTGGTACCGCAGAACTTCACTCTTCCGAAGCGGCAACATCACTTCAAAGCTACACCAGATAACACCCACCGGAGTCATCCCCATGCGATTAATAAACACTTTAACAGGTGAGCACTTTCTCGTCGTGAGGATGGCTAACCAGTACGAATACGTCATTAAAGAGATAGGCACACGAAATAAGTTGCGCATGAACCATGAGCAATATGCGGCTTATCGTTTGAAACCTGAAATTGAGGAAGTTGACCATGACCAAAGAACAATATGAAAGCTTCGAAGTTGCAGCAAAGCCTTTGATTCAGTGGCTTGCTGAAAATGTTCACCCACATCATTCAGCCGTTGTTACCAGCACTGACGCAGAGTTGTTTATGAGTGAATGCGTAGTGAAAACCGAAGAGTTTCTTAAGGACTAACAGATGAATAGTGACTATCTGCTGACTGTCTATCCCACCACGGAGGCCAACTGGCTTAACGAGAACGTGCGAACTGAAGGTCTGGTTTTGCGCGACCACTTCGCAGGTCTTGCAATGCAGTCAATCAGCCTTTCCTTAGACAAAAATGAGCAACAACTGATCGCCAATGCTGCATACCAGATGGCGGACGCAATGCTCGAAGCCCGTAACAAGTGAGCCACTTCCTGCTGCGCATTCACTGAGTGCGCATCGTGATAAGCGCCCCTTATCAGCTAAAGCTGTGAACCACTTCGCCCTGTCACCCCGCAGGGCTTTTTTATATCTGCTGCATATCAAATCGCCCTCCCTCAGGGCTATTCGACATGCAAACACACAATCACAATCGGAGTATCCCCACATGATGACCTTAGCCATCGTAGGGCAGTCCACATCGGGCTGCTCTACTAACTATTTGACCAAAATGCAGCACTCACCAGCTTTTCGCGTTACCTCAGCAAGTTTTAATCAGCCGCCTAAATCATTCCTTCAGAAGTTATTCGAGCGCCTGGTAGCAACCTTAAATCAGGAAGGTCAGCCATGAACATTGAACTCACCTGTCGAGGAGAAGTGAAGTCTAAGCACGGCATCAGGCCATATGAAACGGACGTGATCATTGAATCTGTGAGTCACATGGATATCTCAGAAAACTTCGACATCTTGCAGTGGATAAGCGACGAAACACTGGCTGCTTACCTCCGCTCTCGTGGATTTTCGGTAACCATGCCAGAGGAGAAAGCAGCATGAGACACAGCAGCTACGACTACATCAGAGACCAGCATGAAGATTTGGATGCTGCAATCGAACGAGTGGAAGAAAACCTTCGCAAGCGCACGATGAAGATTGCAGAAACCTACCCCGAAACACCTCTGGAATTCGCTGATAAATCCAAGCTCACAGCACAGCAGATTCACGCTCTGGACAATGAATGGGCTCAGGACGAGTACGCAAAGTTCATTGATGCAATCAGCAGCCATGAAGCACACGGAAGAATATCAAAAATGGAGAGCGCAGCATGAACCAACTTCTGGTAAATCAGGTTCACGACATCATCAACCCGCTGAAGTTAGATTTCGAGCAGGTGTGTTCTGAGCCGAGCCTGACCTTTAAACGTGAGTCAGAGTTTGCCATGCAGATATTCGCAAACAATGACTATCTGGCAGGCGTGGCAACCAAGAATGGCGTATCGACCCGCAGCGCGATAATGAACGTTGCAGCGATTGGCATTTCTCTAAACCCAGCTCAAAAGCTCGCATATTTAGTGCCACGGAAAGGCGCTATCTGTCTGGACATCAGCTATATGGGTCTGATGCACATTGCCCAGCAGTCTGGTGCAATCAAATGGTGCCAATCAGCGATAGTCAGAAAGAACGACCGCTTCATGCGTACCAGCATTGACCGCCCACCAACGCATGAATTCAATGAATTCGACACCATTGAGCAGCGCGGAGAAGTGGTAGGCGCTTACACGGTAGTTAAGACGGATGAAGGCGACTATCTGACGCACACCATGCGAGAAGAAGATATTTTCTCAATTCGCGACCGGTCAGAGGCATGGAAGAAATATCTTTCTGATAACACCAAGCGCTGCCCTTGGGTCACTGATGAAGAACAGATGATCTTGAAGACAGTCGTGAAGCAGGCCACCAAATACTGGCCTCGCCGTGAGCGTCTGGATGCGGCTGTTGATTACGTAAATACCGAAAGCGGCGAAGGTATCAACTTTAGCCAGGAACGCGGACAGGAAAAGGATATCTCACCTTCCACCGACGACACCATTCAGGCGATTAATGACTTGCTCCTGCAAATGGACAAAACATGGGATGCCGACTTGCTCCCTATTTGCTCGCAAATATTCAAGCGCCCTATCACCTCACCGGAACAACTCACCGAACCTGAAGCGCTGAAGGTGGTGGACTTCCTGAAGAAGAAGGCAGCCGCATGACACCTGAAATCATCTTGCAGCGGACAGGGATTGACGTCCGCACCACACAGCAGGGAAGCATAGATTGGCTCAAACTTCGGCTCGGCGTCATTACCGCCTCGGAAGCCGGAAAGGTCATCTCAAAGCCACGCAGTGGAACCAAATGGACAGAGACCAAGCTCACCTATTTCTACACACTTTTAGGCGAGGTTTGCACAGGGAATGTGGTTGAGGTAAGCGCAAAGCCTTTGGCGTGGGGGAAGGAATACGAAGCATCAGCACGGTCGCTGTTTGAGTTCACCACTGACGTGAAAGTTACCGATGTGCCGATCATCTTTAAAGACGAAACACTTCGCTGCGCCTGCTCACCTGATGGTGATTGTAGCGACGGTAAAGGTCTGGAATTGAAGAGCCCTTACACCAGTGCGGTATTCATGAAATTCCGACTCGGCGGTTTCGACGCAATCAAAGCTGAGTACATGGCACAGATTCAGTACAGCCTATGGGTCACCGGCAAGGATGCCTGGTACTTCGCAAACTACGACCCACGTATGAAGCGTGAAGGGCTGCATCACGTTGTTGTCGAGCGTGAGCAGAAGTTCATGGATGAATTCGACGAAATGGTGCCCGAGTTCATCAGCAAAATGGATGAAGCGCTGGCTGAAATTGGTTTCGAGTTCGGAGAGCAATGGAGGTAGCCATGTCACAGCAACCCTGGGAGCGATACGAACTGGATTTCCTCGCAGAAGTAGCTGGAACAATGACGCTAAAAGAGGTGGCTGAGAAACTTGAAAGGACTCAAGGCTCAGTTAAAAACAAAGCCATGTATCTCGGTATCACCCTCTTCTCTGCCAAAGGATGGCAGTCATGGACTCCAGAGCACGCCGCCCTATTCAGCTCTCATTCAGATAAAGAAATATCCCTCATTACAGGCCGCTCTCTACGTGCAGTAGCCACTAAGCGCTACAACCTCAGAATTCACGCCAGAGCAGCCTAACCTCTTTCAAGGAACACATTATGCAACTATCCGAAATGCAGGGTCTCCTTGCAGGTAAATGCCTGCCCGGTGACATGAAAGTTAACGAGTCACTGGCTGAGTATCTGCTGCGTAAACTCGAAGACCGTAACGAATTGGAACGCCAGCTCTCCGCCAAAACAATCTCCGAGCAAAACATCATCAACGCTTTCGGCATCAAAGGTGAAGGCGCACACAGCAAGCTGGTCATTGAGTATGTGAGCGGGCTGGTGGCTCTGGCAGAAGAACGCCGAGAATTCATAGTTAACGGTGTCGAATACGACTATATCGAACTGCCATTATTCGAAGAAGACCGCGCTAATGCGACATACCAGCGCTGCCTATTAAAAGATGGTTATGCAGCTGCTGACATCACCGCAGAACTCCGCGCACAGGGTGTAGATGAGTATGCCAACGCAACAATTGCAATCGGCGAGGATGAAAGGAATTTAGACATCATCTACGCGGGAAATCAGGCCAAGTTATTCGCCGCCAATCTGCGCGCTGGGAGGAAGGGATAATGGCAAAGCTCACTGCAAAGGAAAAGAAATGGGTTGCCGAGGTGCAAGCCGTATTAAACCGATGCCCCTCAAATCGTATCGGCTTCGCGACGATCGGAGACCCTAACGTAACTCTGTTCGACGTGACACGCTACAAAGAAATTTGCGCCGAATTAGATAAGGGAGGCCGCGACTTCATCCCTTGTTCTGACAGGGTGGGTGCTACGTTTGATGAAACGCTAGATTTTCCAAACTCAGTTGAATCCACGGCGGGCTAATCATGACTGATACAACAGATATAAAGGCGCTGCGTGAAAGCGCTGAAAGCATCATGAACCTGCTGGATAATCTGGCAGGTTTCGATCCGCAAGATATCGACATGGACGCCGTTGAGCTTCGCTTTGAAGATGAAAATGGATTTGATGCCGGCTGTGACATTTCCATTGTAGATACCGCTCAGCAGTCAGCAGACATAATCCGCGCCCTACTCGACCAGTTCGAAGCAGAACGCCAGCGGGCTGATGTAAATGAGCCTGTGCACTGTGAAGGTGTTCCGCAGCACGTTCACGACATGATCGATCTGAAAGAAACTATCGACGAACTTCGGGCAGAACTCGCAGCGCTGAAAGAGAAACATGCAGCACTTAGGGAAAGCATGGCGGCAATCCATAACACGATTCGTGGCAGCGGCGGACATGTCTCATTGAGTGTTCTTTTAGCCGCGTCAGAAAAAGCGTGGCGTGATTCGGCACCCATCGAGAACTCGGTCAAAGAAAAGAATTGTGACAAATGCGGTGGAAGTGGCTCTTATCACTGCCCGCAAATGCTTGGAACGGTCGAATGTGAGTGCGGCATCGTGAAGGATGGTGAGTGATGTGATTGGCATGGAAGCCAGTGCTATAATCGAAGCATATAAAATTGAAAGGAATCTCAATGCGTATTTCACCATTAGCTTTAATGCTTATACCTGCCTTGTCTTTCGCCTCACTCAAGGATTTTGATTTGGAGGTGATGGGTCAACACCTCACCATTCCAGCCTCTTGCATTAATAAAGTTCAAAATAATGAAAATGAAGAAGCGGTCAATAGTGGTGTTTATTTAGAGATTGCTTCGCCATGTTCTGAACCCTTGTCTGACCTCACTAAAATGAACATTGGCAAAACAATGACCATTTCTTATGGCGGTCAGCTAGTGCAAAAAGCAACCATAGCATCTCGATTGTCCAATGGGTTTATGTTCAACATAAACGGTGGCAACATGATGGTAATTCGTCAAATCGTCGCTGATTCTGAGGCAAAGTAATGTCATACAATCTTGCAGACCTGCCCAAAGACGAGATGGACAAAATCAACGTGGATTTAGCCGCGGGTGGTGTTGCTTTCAAAGAGCGATACAACCAGCCGGTAGTCGCTGAGATTATCGAACGTGAACAGCCTGAGCATCTGCGTGAATACTTCAGGGAACGCTTGGCGCATCACAGAGAAATGAAGGCGACATTGGGTAAGATGGATATTCAACCGAAAGAGGAGCGAAAATAATGGAATGTGATTTTATTTTATTTGGGTATGGTCACGAAGGTTCGCTTCGCTCTACTGACTACCACGGCGGTGATGTTGTTAATTTTATGCCAGCGGTTGTAGTGCAGGGCTTCAGGCCGGGCGAAGTAAACGCTGTGCGAGGACAGCCACTGATGCTGGTGAGCTTTAACGTAGTTAGGCACACATCCGGCATTGATGGCCGCACATATTTCCTGGCAGTCGCTGACGGAGAAACGCCCGAAAATATAGACATCAGGATACTTGGAGAGAATCCAAATCCAGCCCCTTAAATAGAGTGCTCGCTTCAAAATCTAACCTCGCAAATGCGGGGTTTTTTATTGCCTGCAACATGAGGTATCCCCCGATGATCACAGTCAAATTACCCCGCGCTTATTACTACGCGGGTCGAGTAGACACGGATGAATTAAGCCAAATACTCAAACAGGGATTGTGGAGCATGACAGGAGTCGAGCCAGCCGATGTGCGGGTATCACTGCACGAAGGGACGAACATTCTTGCGTCCGGCTGTGAGGTCGGGGCAGTGACCGGAATACTGAAGATTGGAGAACACAATGCGCATTGAAATCGACAACAAGTGGGTAATTACCAGTGACAAATTCCAGTTCATTTTGCAGGAGAAAGGCATCGCCAAATCCGGCAAGAACGAAGGCGAAGAGGTGCTGAAGAATGCAAGCTTTCACTCAAAAATGGACTCCCTGCTCCGCTCTCTCATCATGAAAGAAGTTCGTGATTCTGACGTAACTTCGCTGCGGGAAATGGACGCCAAAATCGACCGCGTTTGCCTGGAATTATCAAAAGTCTTCACTCACCTGACGGCGGAACAACTCTCTGCGGAGGATGCATAAATGGCCGACGAAATTGATAACGCAGCAGCATTAGAAGAACTGGAACGCGAGATTGCCCTTCTCAACCGGTCACGCGATTTCCTTAAGTTTACCGGCAAGTGTCACTACTGCGAGCATCCATTATCAGTGGGTAACTTCTGTGATTCTGGATGCAGGGATGATTACGATCTTGAGAAGAGACAGAAGGCACAGCGGAGGCATGCTGCATGAGTGCACTGACAGGAAAATCAATTTTAGACATGTGTTGTGGTAGCCGAATGTTTTGGTTTGACCGCACGGACAGTCGCGCCCTGTTTTGCGACATCAGAAGCGAGTCACACATTTTATGCGATGGACGCTCACTAGAAGTTAAGCCGGACATTGTGGCCGACTTCCGCGAACTACCTTTCGATGATGAGCAATTTAGTCTGGTGGTGTTTGACCCTCCCCATTTGGAACGCGCAGGTGTTAATGGCTGGCAGTGCAAGAAGTACGGCGTTTTGAATAAAGAGACTTGGCGTGACGATTTAGCCGCGGGGTTTAAGGAGGCATTCAGAGTGCTGAAACCAATGGGCGTTCTCATCTTTAAATGGAACGAAACGCAGATTAAAACCAGCGAGATTTTAGCACTTACGGATAAGCAACCTGCGTTTGGCCACCCGAGCGGTAAGCGTTCAAATACACACTGGGTTACCTTCATGAAGGACTAACCCATGACTCCCGAGCAAGAGATTGCATCCCGGGCAATAGCCAAACAGATACTCACCGAACGCCGCAGTAAAACAAACCAACTCACCTACCGCCAACTACTCGATAAACACTCACCTACCGCCTATCCATTCTGCCCTGCTAAATATCGCAAACGGGTATGGATGTGGCTTGCCTGTTGGGTCAAGAGAGTGGCGGAGGGTAAATAGCAGAGGTAAGCATGAACGTAATGACGAAAGAAGAAGTAATGGTTTTTTTGCAGGTGAAATCTCGCGACACACTTTATCGCTACGAGCGTAATAGCGGCTTCCCTCACCCCATTAAGACCCACCCAACCCTCTACCTTAAATCGGCGGTAGAGGCATGGGTAATCCGGCGCTCAGAGCCTAAGGCTGCATGAACTCACTTCACATTCTTAATGTGCCAGAACAACTTATCAGCAAAGATTTCATATCCCCGCCTCTGCTCATCCAGCCAATCGTGTTTGTTATAAACTGCCATCACTCCACCCAAATCATGCCCCATCATCTTCTCAGTGACGTGTGGGGCAACGCCTTCTTCCGACAATCTGGTAACAACGGTGCGTCGGAAGTCGTGCGCCCTCCAGTAACCCATCCCATTCATTTCATCTCGAATACGACCAATGTACCGGTTGGCAGCGGCTATGCTGATCGGCTGATTAATGTCATGCCCGGGGAACATAACGTTGTCATATGCATCCATTAATCTTTCTATTATGGGCTGAGCTTGTGAGAAAATAGGCCTGCGAATAATATTTCCCATCTTGCTATGTTCTTTCGGCACGGTCCAAATCAGATCAGTCAGGTCGAACTCCTGCTTAAGCGACAGGCGAAGCTCAGACAGACGACACCCCCACAGCATGACGAGCTGGTGAAGATATTTGTTGGCGGGTGATGCGCGGGTTCTTTCGATTGCGATCCAGATCTGGGCCAGCTCGTTGAATGTCAGAACGCGCTCCCCAGTCTCAGACCGCTGACCAACATCCTTGGGCTCAATGCGCATCATCTCGCATCTGTCTATCAACTGGCGACGTAGGCACCAACTAAACGCCGACTTAGCCTGAATAAACATCATGCGTGCACGCTTCTGGCCTTCCTTTTCTTGAGCGCCGAAGAAGCCGATCCACTCTTTAACTGATATTGAACTTACCGAGCGGCCTTTAAACGAATCTTTCATGTGCTTTACCACAACTGCCTCGTACAGATTAATGGTGTTTGTACGCAACTGAGTGCGTACATAACCATTCATCCAATGCTCCAGGCATTCGCCGACTGTCAGATCGGATGAAGCATGTTTTGTGTCAAAGTGAGTGCGGGGATTTATTCCCTTGTCGTATAACAGGCGGAGTTCGCCAACAAGGGCTCTGGCATCTTTCAGTCCCATTGCGGGATACTTGCCAAGAGATATGCGCTGAGCTTTACCCTCCCAGCGATAACGAAACTGGAAGGCCATAGCGCCGAGAGGTGATATTCTTACACCAAGCCCGTCACCATCAGAAAGCTCTGGGCTCCCTGTGTACGGCTTGCCATGAAGTGAACGTAATTTAGTATCGCTAAGAGCCATGATATATTCTGTACACAGGGAAAAATGAATTTTGTACCCAATGTGTACCATTGATCAACTGGACTAGCTTAGTTTTATTTGGAATTTATAAGACAGGATAGGACGAAATAAGACAAAGAATGTAGTTAACACGTTGGTTTGAATAGACAAATACATACGAATATAGGCGCAATAAAGCAATGTCAGACAAACCAGTACAACCTACTTTCTACTTTCATGATTACGAGACATTCGGTAAAAATCCGGCGCTGGATCGCCCGGCGCAGTTTGCCGGGGTGAGAACTGACGAAGATTTCAATATCATCGAAGAACCGTTAGTGATTTATTGCCGCCCTTCTGATGATTATCTTCCAGAGCCGGAAGCGGTGATGATCACCGGAATTACTCCGCAGATTGCGCTGGAACGAGGCGTGATAGAAGCGGAGTTCACCGCGCAAATCCATAAAGCGTTTAGCGTGCCGGGCACCTGTATTGTGGGCTACAACAACATCCGTTTCGACGATGAAGTCAGCCGTAATATCTTTTATCGCAACTTTTACGATCCGTACGCCTACAGCTGGCAGAACGGTAATTCCCGCTGGGATTTGCTGGATGTGATGCGCGCCTGTTACGCGCTGCGCCCGGAAGGCATCAACTGGCCGGAAAACGACGACGGTTTCCCGAGTTTTCGTCTTGAACATCTGACCAAAGCCAACGGCATCGAACATGAAAATGCCCACGACGCGATGGCCGATGTTTACGCCACGATTGCGATGGCAAAACTGGTTAAACAGGCGCAACCGCGTCTGTTCAGTTTCCTGCTCGAACACCGCAGCAAGCACAAACTCAATACGCTGATTGATATTCCGGCGATGGCGCCACTGGTGCATGTCTCCGGCATGTTTGGTGCTGCGCGCGGCAATACCGCGTGGGTCGCGCCGCTGGCCTGGCATCCTGAAAACAAAAACGCCGTGATCATGTGCGATCTGGCGGGCGATATGTCCACGCTGTTAGATCTCGACCCCGACCAGATGCGCGAGCGTTTGTACAGCCGCCGCGACAGTTTGCAGGCCGGGCAATCTCTGCTGCCGGTCAAACTGGTTCACATCAATAAATGTCCGGTGCTGGCTCCGGCCAAAACGTTGTTGCCGGAAAACGCCGAACGTCTGGGCATTGACCGCCAGCGCTGTCTGGAGAATCTTCAGATATTGCGCCAGAACCCGCAGGTGCGTGAAAAAGTGGTGACGATGTTTGCCGAAGCCGAGCCGTTCACCGCTTCCGACGATGTCGATGCCCGTCTGTACGACGGTTTCTTCAGCGATGCCGATCGCGCCGCAATGCGGATTATCCTGGAGACACGCCCGGAAAACCTTCCGGCGCTGGATCTGACGTTTAATGATTCGCGCATCGAACCGCTGTTGTTCCGTTTCCGCGCACGCAATTACCCCGCAACGCTGACCGACGCCGAGCAAAAGCGCTGGATCCAGCATCGCCAGACGAAGCTCACCGATGAGCGTGTTCAGGCGTACATTTTAGAGCTTGAATCGCTCTATAACTTGTATGAGGGTGATTCTGAGAAAATAGCGCTTCTCGGGGCGCTGTTTGAATACGGGAAGAAATTGGTTTCTTAATTGCAGGAGGCCGCTGCAAGGGCGGCTTTTCAACACTGACCGAGAACTTTTCGGTTTCTCAATTGCAGTGATCACTTAACGCACTGCACTGAAACCGCCAAAGAGGGAGGAAAGCGCCTCCCTCTTTGATCTCCCACGCTTGTTTCCAACACGCGCTACCGCTGGGACGACATACATGTTCTGTTCCTCCTGCGTGTGGCGCGAAATCTTGCCGCTGCGCGGTTCCTTCCTCGAGGGCTTCGAGCCTTGCGGTCTCGAACCCTCGGTCAGCAAAATTTCTGAGCGCGCCATCTCACCTTTCTCAAACCAAACACTCTGGCGTTGAATTTAGATAAGCCTCCGGCCGCTTTCAAAACGACGTCGAATGAACGGTGAGAAACAGCGAGAGTCTTTTTTCGAGCAGGTTCGAACCTGAAATGAGAGGACCGCGCAGCGGCGGCGTTTGCGGCACTAGCCGGAGTTGCTGAAACATAGCCAGCGAGCGGTAGCGCGCAGTTGAAAAACGCGGGAGTCCAGAGGGAGAAGGTTTATTCTCCCTCTGGTCGGTGTGGGCCGACGCCCACGACTTTGAATTTTGTTTTTGAAGCCGCCAATTTACAGCGGCCTCCTGCAAAACAGAAAGTTTCAGCCCTTTTCAAAGGGCTATAAATCAAGCTTCCGGCGCTATCTCCCCGCTCATCTGCGGCGGCTGCTTACGAAACGCATTGGTGATAAACGCCAGATATCCCAGGCCAATCGCGCCCCACACCAGACCGAGCGTCATCGAACTGGCTTCGAGGTTCAGCCACAGCGCACCGACGGTCAGCGCACCGATCACCGGCAGGACCAGGTAGTTGATGTGGTCTTTCAGCGTACGGTTACGCTTCTCACGAATGTAGAACTGGGAAATCACCGACAGGTTCACGAAGGTAAAGGCCACTAATGCACCGAAGTTAATCAGCGCCGTGGCGGTCACCAGATCAAAGGTCACGGCAGACATCGCCACAATACCGACCAGCAGAACGTTGAACGTCGGGGTGCGCCATTTCGGATGCACGTAACCGAACAGTTTCTCCGGGAATACGCCGTCGCGGCCCATCACGTACAGCAGACGGGAAACGCCCGCGTGCGCGGCCATGCCGGATGCCAGAACGGTGACACAGCTGAAGCACAGGATGACGGACTGGAAGAATTTACCGGCCACGTACAACATGATTTCAGGCTGTGAAGCGTCCGGATCTTTAAAGCGCGAGATGTCCGGGAAGTACAGTTGCAGGAAGTACGACACCACCACGAAGATCACGCCGCCAATCAGTGCGGTCAGGAAAATCGCTTTCGGGATGACTTTACCCGCGTTTGGCGTTTCTTCAGACAACGAGCTGATGCCGTCGAAGCCGAGGAACGAGAAGCACAGGATGGTCGCGCCGGTAATCATCGGCACCACATGCGCGTTTTCACTGAAGAACGGTTTCGTTGTCGCCAGCGTGCCCATGCCCTCGCCCATGTAAACACCACGGACCAGCAGGCCAAGGAAGACCACCATGATCGCGACCTGAACCACAACGATGATGCTGTTGAGGTTAGCCACCACTTTGATGCCACGCAGGTTGAACGCGGTCATCATCGCGACCAGTGCGGTCACGAAAATCCACGACGGGACACCCGGGAAGATGGCTTCCAGGTAAATTTTTGCCAGCAGGATGTTGATCATCGGCATGAACAGGTAGTCCAGCAATGATGACCAGCCGACCATAAAGCCGACGTGCGGGCTGATGGCTTTTTGCGCGTAAGTGTAAGCAGAACCGGCAGACGGGAAACGCTGCACCAGTTTGCCGTAGCTGACGGCGGTAAACAGCACGGCGATCAGCGCAAAGATGTACGCCGTGGCGACGTGACCATCGGTCAGGCCGGACACAATGCCGAACGTATCGAAAATGGTCATCGGTTGCAGATAGGCCAGCCCCATCATTACAACCTGAACCAGCGTCAGGGTTTTACGCAGTTGTACGCGCTGAGTCGCCGGAGCGGCAGAAGGTTTAGCAGACATGGCTCAGTCCTCCCTGAATTGCAGACACCGGGCGTTTAAAAGCCTCTGAAAGCAACGTACAGGGAAAACTTCGTGAGTTATTACCAGTAAACGGGGGGTAGATCTTCACATCGCTGATGACGGAGGTGAAGGCTGTGCGAATTTGGCCGCAGCTGAAAGAAGCACCGGCGGGCACCGGTACAGGTTTGAAGTATTGCCCCATGTTACATTTCCTCATAGTGGCGACCGTTGTTAATTTGGGGTCGCACACGAACCTTGTTATCTATCCGGATCTGGGTCCGGCCTCTGTTGAATTAGTTTGGGTACTGCACATACAAAAAAAATAACCGGCGCCTTTAAGCGTCGGTTATCTGCAGTGCTGCGTATTTTGCACAAATCACGCATAAATGACAACATTCAGAGGCGGTGAGTTACAAAATCTTTTCCGATTTTAAACATCTTGCCCGGCCAGTGCCGGTGCAACGCCAGAGGTGATGAGGATCAGGCGTTTTTAAGCATCCAGTCGATCTCTGTTTCTGTCACGCGCCGTTCGAACTGCAACAGTTCGTCAGATTTACAGGCGTGATAGACCTGCGAAAAACGTTCGCCGAGGATTTTCTTCAGCGCTGGCTGGTCATCAAAATCATACAACGCATCGCTCTGGCGTATTGGCAACGGGATCCCTTCCTGCTCCAGACCGTTTCCGGTCACCGGTTCGGGCAGCGCCAGATCGTTATCCAACCCGAAAAGCATCCCGGCCAGCACGGTGGCGACCACTAAATAAGGGTTAGCATCAGCACCGGCCACGCGGTATTCCACACGATGATCGGCGGTTCCGCTGCATGGCACGCGCAGTGCGACGGTGCGGTTATTGTGCCCCCACGACGCCTGCGTCGGAACATACATGCCCGGCTGGAAGCGGCGGAAAGCATTCACGTTGGGCGCTAAAACGGCCATCGACGCGGGCATCAGGGCAATCATCCCGGCGAGCGAACGTTTCATCAGCGCGGAATCTTTACCGTTTGCATCGGCGAACAGGTTTTTGCCGTTGTCATCAAGCACGCTGAGATGAATGTGCATCCCGCTGCCCGCATATTCGTCATACGGCTTCGCCATAAAAGTGGCGTCCATTTCATGATTTTCCGCCACCAGCCGCACCAGACGTTTAAGCATCAGGGCATGGTCACAGGCACGCAGAATATTTTCGCTGTGGTGCAAATTGATTTCGAATTGTCCCGGAGAGGACTCCGCCACCGCGCCATCCGCCGGTAAACCCTGGATGTGCGCCAGACGGTCAATATCACTGAGCACATCGGCAAAGTGATCCAGATTATCGACGGAATAAACCTGCGTATGCAGGCTACGTTCCTGCGTGCCGGGCGTACACGGCGGCTGAATATAGCCTTCCGCGTCCCGCTGCCTGTCGAGCAGATAGAACTCCAGCTCTACCGCTACCACCGGGAATAAGCCCCGCTGGCGCAATGTTTGCCAGATATGGTTCAGCACATTGCGTGGTTCAACGTTAAAGGGAGTGCCATCTTCGTCAAGCATGGTGAGAAGCAGCTGGCCGATGTGTTCGGGGTCGGAAGCCGAAGGCGTTAACGTGCCGGGAACGGGAATACAGGTGCGGTCGGGTTCGCCCAGTTCCTGGCCTAAACCAGCTTCTTCCACGACATTACCGAGAATGTCCATGGCGAAGACCGATGCCGGGAAATAACAGCCTTTTTCGAGTTTGCGCAGGGCGGAGACAGGAATGCGTTTGCCACGGAAGGAACCATTGAGATCGGTGAGCAGGACGTCGACGTGCAGGGTAAGCGGGTGACGCTCCAGGTATTGAGACACTTCATCCTGGAACGCGCTACTTCGCTCTTCCACCGGCTTAGCAAGGGGCTCATTCTCGCTAATCTCTTTCTTAATATCGTTCATCAGTTCAGTCGTTTGCATAGGTTTTCCGCCATTTGCTGGTTTCCGGCGTCAATGGCACCACCATGATGCCTGCCGGTTATGCGTTACCGTTTCATTGTGCTGTTCAACGCAGTCTTCTCATTAGTCGGGATCCTCACGGGCGTGCTCAAAATATAGGCCATATGATTAACCCTAGCTGTAACATTAATTATTTGCAACACCTACAATCACGCAACATATCAGTTTGAAAAGCCATCAGTGCGCTGCTAAATTGTTCAACAGGAGTTCATTATTATTGACAGATAACGACCCTTTGCGTGCGGGGAGGCACGCGCTGGCGACACATTCATCAACTCAAAGAGGCGGTATTATGGGCAATATATTTTCCACGGCATCCGCAGGAAAACAGACAAGCTACAGACCGGTCATTGGGGTTGTGATGTGCGAAAACACGGTGGATGAAAACCCGGCGCTCACCGTCCACGAGAAGTATCTGGACGCTATTTTTAACGCCGACGCCCTGCCCGTTTGCCTGCCACACGAACTGGCGGCACGCGACGGGGCGATAGACCAGATCCTGCGCGGTCTGGACGGCATTTTCCTCACCGGCAGCCCGAGCAATATTGAGCCGCATCAGTACGGTGAAGAAGGCGTCGAAGCGCTGGCCGATCCGGGCCGAGACCGTCTGAGTTTGCAGCTTATCCGCGCTACGCTGGATAAAAAAATTCCGCTGTTTGCCGCGTGCCGTGGTTTACAGGAGCTGGTGGTTGCGACCGGCGGCAGTTTGTACCGTAAGGTGCAGGAAGAACCCGGCTTTATGGATCACCGCGAAGACACGTCGTTGCCGCATGACGCGCAGTACGATCCCGCGCATCCGGTGTTTATCGAACCGGGCGGCTTACTTTCAGAATTATTACCCGACTATCAGCAGTTTCAGGTGAATTCCCTGCACGGTCAGGGAGCGAAACGTCTGGGCGCAGAACTGGCTGTCGAAGCCCGTGCGCCGGACAATCTGGTGGAAGCCGTGAGTGTCCGCGGTCACCCGTTTGCGTTGGGTGTGCAGTGGCATCCGGAATGGCACAGCCTGACGGATCCCGTTTCCCGTCAGCTGTTTAACGCTTTTATCGCGGCGTGTCGCAAAGGCCATCAGGCCCGGAGCGCACAAGAGGAATAAAGGGATGAGCGAAGTCAGTCTGGCGCCTGGTCGCCGGCTTTCTGAAATTCGTCAGCAACTGGGCATGTCACAACGTAAAGCCGCCGAGTTGTCTGGCCTGACGCACAGCGCCATCAGTACCATCGAACAGGACAAAGTCAGCCCCGCCGTCAGTACGTTGCAAAAGTTATTGCGGGTTTACGGGCTGTCGTTATCGGAGTTTTTCGCCGAAGAGCGCAAAAGTGACGAACCGAGAATCGTCATTAATGCAGCAGATTTGATTGAGATCGGCAGCCGGGGTGTTTCCATGCGAATGGTGCATAACGGCACGCCAAACCACGCGGTCGCCATGCTGCTGGAAACCTATCAACCCGGCAGCACAACGGGCGACAAAATTAAACATCAGGGAGAGGAAGTCGGCACCCTGCTCGAAGGAGAAATCATCTTAACCATCAACGGTCAGAGCTACCCGCTGCGTGCGGGCCAAAGCTATGCCATTAACACCGCGAACCCTCATAGTTTCAGTAATATTTCGACGCGGATTTGCAGGATAGTCAGCGCACATACCCCTAATACCTTCTAGTTGTCAGCGTTCTGGGCCTGACGACGGGAACCCAAAGAAGGATGTCATCATGAGTGCTCAAACAGGAAGTCCCCGCGCTGCCGGTGCGCCTCACACCGACAGCTATTACGCCAGTTCTGTCAACGCTCACGCGCCGTGGCCTGAGCTTAATGACAATATTGAGTGCGACGTTTGTATTGTCGGTGCCGGTTATACCGGCATCTCTTCAGCGTTATATCTGTGCGAAGCCGGTTACGACGTGGTGGTGCTGGAAGCCGCGCGCGTCGGCTGGGGCGCCAGCGGGCGCAACGGCGGTCAGGTGGTCAATTCTTACAGCCGCGATATCGATGTGATTGAAGACCGTTATGGACGCCAGACCGCCGACATGCTCGGCAGCATGATGTTTGAAGGCGCAAATATCATCCGCCAGCGCATTGATCAGTACGCGATTGACTGCGATTACCGCCCCGGCTGCATTTTTGCGGCGCTGAGCACAAGACAGCTCAATAAATTGCGTGACCAGCAAAAACTCTGGAACCGCTACGGCCATACCGAACTGACACTGCTTGATGAAAGCGCGGTTCGCCGCGAAATCGCCACCGACCGTTATGTCGGGGGTCTGCTGGATAAAAATGGCGGGCATATTCATCCGCTGAATCTGGTGCTGGGCGAGGCCGAAGCGATACGCCGCCACGGCGGACGCATTTTTGAAGGCTCGGCGGTCACGCGCATTGAACACGGCGAACCGGCCATCGCGCATACGGCGAAAGGCACGGTTAAAGCGAAATATGTGATTCTGGCGGGCAATGCGTATCTGAGCCAGCAACTCGCGCCACGCCTGACGCGCCTGAGCATGCCGTGCGGTTCGCAGATTGTTGCCACGGAGCCGTTGTCCGATGACATGGCACTGTCGCTGCTGCCGAATAATTATTGCGTGGAAGACTGCAACTATCTGCTCGACTATTTCCGTCTTACAGCCGATAACCGCATGCTCTACGGCGGTGGCGTGACCTACGGCGGGAAGAATCCGCCGAACATTGATTCGGTGATCCTGCCAAAACTCAACCGCACGTTCCCGCAGCTCAAGGGCGTGAAGATTGATTACCGCTGGGGCGGAAATTTCCTGCTGACGCTCTCGCGCCTGCCGCAGTTCGGGCGGCTGGAAAAAAATATCTACTATATGCAGGGCGACAGCGGCCACGGCGTAACGCTCACGCATCTGGCCGGAAAGCTGATTACCGAAGTGCTGCGCGGAGATGCGGAACGTTTTGACGCATTTGCCCGCCTGCCGCACATGCCGTTCTTCGGTGGCCGCAACTTCCAGGTGCCGTTTACCATGCTCGGCGCCGCTTATTATTCACTGCGCGACCGGTTAGGGGTTTAAGCGGCTACAGCCCTTCCCCGCAGGCACCCTGCGGGGGCTTACCCTTTTCCGGCGACCGGAAATTCACTATCCGTACTGACTTCGGGCAACTCATTCAGATCGGGCAGGATCCCTTGCGAAATGTAATCTTTTGCCGCGATCGCCTGTTCAGTACCGCCAGCATCGCGGATAACCACATGTTTTATCGCGCCGTCTTTCAGCACCTCACGGCGTACACCGGTATATTCACTCATTTTTAGTTCCTTTTGTGTTCACTACTCATGGACATTACTCATCTTTAAGCATAGTTTTTTATTCTTAAGTGCAACTAATAAAAATCCTAAATGACCTCAGCAAGACGCTCATTTTCCTGATAAATTAGACCTGTTGTCATTGATAACTCAACCGCACTTCCCCCGCGCCCTTAAAGCTTTACAAGGAGATCTCTCTTGGACGCCAGCACGATTAATACCCTTTTCTTTATTGGCGCCCTGTTAGTCGCAGCGAGCATTTTGCTCAGTTCGTTCTCTTCGAAGCTCGGTATCCCTATTTTGGTCATTTTCCTGGCGATCGGCATGCTGGCCGGCGTCGACGGGATCGGTGGCATTGCCTTTGATAATTATCCGGCCGCGTATCTGGTCAGTAACCTGGCGCTGGCGGTGATTTTGCTTGATGGCGGAATGCGCACCCGCGCCTCTTCGTTCCGTGTCGCCCTCTGGCCGGCACTTTCACTGGCGACGGTCGGCGTGCTGATTACCGCCGGTCTGACCGGGCTGGCGGCCGCCTGGCTGTTCCACATCAATCTGATGCAGGGCTTGCTGATTGGCGCGATTATCGGCTCCACTGATGCGGCGGCGGTGTTTTCGCTGATCGGCGGAAAAGGCCTGAACGAACGCGTCAGCGCCACGTTAGAAATTGAATCCGGCAGCAACGATCCGATGGCAGTCTTCCTGACCATCACGCTAATCGACATGATTTCCAAAGGTGAACACGGGCTGAGCCTGATGTTTGTCGTGGACGTCGTGCGCCAGTTTGGCCTCGGCATTGTGTTTGGCGTCGGCGGCGGCTGGCTGCTGCATAAACTCATCAACAAGATTACGCTGGCCGCCGGGCTCTATCCGTTGCTAGCGTTCAGTGGCGGCCTGCTGGTTTATGCGGCCACCATGGCGCTGGAAGGCAGCGGTATTCTGGCGGTCTATCTGTGCGGCCTGATGCTGGGGAATATGCCAATCCGTAACCGTCACGGCATTTTGCAGACCTTCGACGGGCTGGCGTGGCTGAGCCAGATCGGGATGTTCCTGGTGCTCGGCCTGTTGCTGACGCCGAGCGATTTGCTGCCGATTGCCCTTGCGGCGCTGGCGCTTTCCCTGTGGATGATCCTGCTGGCCCGACCGCTCTCGGTGTTTGTCAGCCTGATCCCGTTCAAAAACTTCACCCTGCGCGAGCGTTTCTTTATCTCCTGGGTCGGCCTGCGCGGCGCGGTGCCGATCATTCTGGCGGTTTTCCCGATGATGGCTGGCCTGCCAAACGCCACGCTGTATTTCAATGTCGCGTTCTTTATCGTGCTGGTATCGCTGTTGCTTCAGGGCACATCTCTGGGCTTTGCGGCCAAAAAAGCCAAAGTGCTGGTGCCGCCGCAGCCGACGCCGATTTCCCGCGTCGGGCTGGATATCGACGTTTATAACGACTGGGAACAGTTTGTTTATCAGCTCGGCTCCGACAAATGGTGCGTCGGCGCGGCCCTGCGTGACCTGCAAATGCCGCAGGCGACGCGGATTGCGGCACTGTTCCGCGGTAAGGAAATGCTGCATCCGACCGGCAGTACGCGGCTCAAGGAAGGCGATATCCTGTGTGTCATCGGTCAGGAAAAGGATTTACCGGAGCTGGGTAAACTGTTCAGCGACAGCAATAAAGTCGTGCTCGACGACCGTTTCTTCGGGGATTTCATTTTGCAGGCCGATGCGCCGCTGGATGCAATTTCACAACTGTATGGCCTGAACCTGGAAGATTCCGTTGACCAGTCGCAAACGCTGGGCCACTTCGTTATCCGCCTGCTGGGTGGCGAACCGGTGATCGGTGACCATATCGAATGGGACGGGCTGACGTGGACGATTGCAGAAATGGACGGGAATCAGGTGAGTAAAGTCGGCGTGAGGATTGTGACGGAGAAAGCCTGAGAATAGGGCTTCTCCCCCTTCGCCGGGGGAGAAACCAGGCCGTATTACTGAGCGGCCTGTGGATCTTTGTCATAGTCTGAACAAGACTGATAGCCTTTATTCATGACATGACCGGTGTCGTTAAAGCTGACGAAGTAAGTCTGCGCCTTGCCGTCACGCGGGGCGACAGCGTAAGTCTGACAAGTCCCTTTCGCGTGTACCAGCGTCGCTTCCGTTGACGGTGGCCCTGCAATAGCACGAACCTGAGATTTGGTCATACCGACTTTAACGTCGCTGACGACAGGTTCTTTCACGTAACTCGCTGCACGATCGTAAGTCTGACACCCTGCCAGTACAGAAACTGCTGTAGCAACCATAATTAACATTTTCTTATTCATAACATCTCCTCCTGAGGTCTTTTTTGTATTGTTAAGACTAGAAGAGATGGCCGATATAGCCAGCCAATATGACTTATATTTGTTGATTGCTACAGTTTTTAAGTTTTTTCTGATAACTGTTGTTGCGAATTTAACCGGTTTCCGGCGGGCAAAAAAATGCCCGTTAAAAAGAGGCCAGCCCGCCATTTATGATCTATACATGAATGATGTAAGCCTTTGATTGCGCGACAAGGAGCTAATCCTGATGCATTTGGACCGACGCCGGTTTGTGACTTTGCTGGGTGTGATGGCCCTGTTGCCGATCCCCCGTTTGGGCTTTGCGGATCCCAGAGAGGTCGCGATGGACACTTTGCTGATTGATAAACCCGATGGCGGCGTACCCAATAATCCTTTACCGGTGCTGATTTATCACCGCGTGATCCCGCCCGATGCCGTCGATAACGCCGATTATCTCGAACACCTTTTCCGCTCCAACGGCTGGCCGCCGCAGTGGCGTTATCCGGTTTATACATTCACGCATTTCCACTCAAATACGCATGAAGCGCTGGGCGTTTTTTCCGGCACGGCCAAGCTGCAACTCGGCGGCGAACACGGCAAGATTATTGACGTGAAAGTCGGCGACGTCCTGTTACTGCCCGCTGGTATCGGCCATAAACAGATTTCCGCCGACGAGGATTTTATGCTGGTCGGCGCTTATCCGCCGGACATCAAAGCCGATTTGTGTCATGACGAGCTGCCGCTGCTGGCCGCGCGCACTAAAGCGGTCAAGGCCGTGCCGCTGCCGGCGACCGATCCGGTCACCGGGCACAGCGAAGGCAGCATGCTGGTCTGGCATAAAAGCTAATCTTTAATCTTTACTTACGCCGCTGCCAGCCCGAAACGCGCTACAGCCCTTTCCAGCCGCTGCGACTGGTCGAGCAATTGCTGGGAAGATGCCGCCGCGTGATCGGCCAGTTTGCCGTTTTGCAACGTCACATGGTTGAGCGCGGTGATCCGTTCGGAGACATCGTGAACACTTTGCCCCTGATACAACGTCGCTTCTGAAATTTCATTCACCAGCGCGCTCAGACCGTTGAAGATGTTGATGATTTCCTCCAGGCTCTGGCTCAGCACGCTGACAGACGCCGATCCGCGTCCGATTTGCTCTACGGAATCGTCAATCAGCTGATGAATGCCGCGTGTGGAATGGCTGCTTTTTTGCGCCAGCAGGCCGATTTCTTTTGCCACCACCGCAAAGCCGCGCCCGTGCTGCCCGGCATGCGCCGCTTCGATGGCCGCATTCAGCGCCAGAATATTGGTCTGAAACGCCACGCTGTCGATCATCGACACGATGCTGCTCATTTCCGTCGACTGGCTGACAATCTCTTTCATCGCCGTATCCACCTGCCCCATCACTTCGCCGCCGCGCGTCGCCACGCCTTTGGCCTGTTCGGCGCGTTTGCTGGCCTGCTGCGCGTGCAGGGCATTTTCTTTGACCCGCTCATTCAAATGGGTGATGTGTTCGGTCGCCGCTTTCAGTTCTTCGCTCTGAATGGCCGCTTGGGCGGAAAGCTCTTCGTTGCCTTTCGCCATCTGGTTGATGTTAAGCATGATGTGCGAGGAGGCATCGCGCACTTCGCTGACCAGCTTTTGCAGGCCGCGCTGCATGTTGCGCAGGCTTACGCCCAGCTCGCGCATTTCAATCACACGTGAATGATCGTCTTCGACGTCGCGGGATAAATCCCCGGCGGCCAGCACGCTGATATGCCCGATCATCCGTTGCAGCGGGCGGATGATCCACGCCGTGACCCCGCGCCAGACCAGAACGGCGATCACCGCCAGAATCACCAGCGCGCCCATAAATAACGTTTTCGCCTGCGTCAGCGAGCTGAGCAAACGGTCGCTGAGCGACACCGCCATGTGTTCGTTGACGTCCAGATAGGCGTAATACTTCTGGCTGAAATCATCCTGAAATGCCTGAATCGGTACTTCAAAGAAGGAATCAATGGTGTTGTTTTTTTGCAGTCCATCCGACTGTTCGCGCAGCCCGTCAAAGAACATCTGGTAGCTGGCTTTAAGCTCGGCGGTGGCTTTGTCGGCGTTCTTCGTCATGACGTCGAAACGGGCAAACGCTTTTTGCGAGGCGGTCAGGGAATCCAGCGATTCCTGCATCAGGCTATGCCAGCTGCCGTCGGAACCGGTTTCTTTATCCTGCATGTAATAAATGCCTGCGCGGTTGAGTTTGTCGCTGGCCATCAGCAGTTCCATGCGGGCTTTATCCATCACCGCCTGTTGCTGACGCAGGTTTTCCGTCGCAATGACGTTGTTGCGCGCGTCCTGAAGAATATTAGTGAGCACAACGGTGGAGAAAATCTGTAAAGCAGAAAACAGGGCGATAACGCAAATTACCCCGAAAAGTATTCCCCGTGGACGCTTTGTGAAAACAGATCGAAATAATCTGTTGAAAGGTATTTTACCAATACGTGAATGAGAAGTTAAAATCATGATTATTCTGCATTATTTGGATAAGAAGCAGAATTTTACGCGCAGGAAATGACAGAAATATTTCAGGAAACCGCAGGACGCGGTTCCCCTGAATGGAAGAGCATGAATAGCTTCAGCGGAGCGAACGCTGCATCACGGTGACCTGTTCATTATCGACTTCGCGATTTTCCACTTCCTGCCAGCCAAGACGTCCGTACAGCCCCTGCTGATCCGGCGTGTACAGCCAGAGCGTTTCCAGCCCGGCATCGCGCGAGCGGCTGATACAGGCTTTGACCAGCGCCGTACCAATCCCTTTTCCACGCAGATGACGCGGCGTAAACACTTCGCCCAGCCAGTATTTGCGTTCCGCAACATCGCTGAGTTCGTAACGCATCACACCCGCCGTGCCCACAACCTGCTCATCTTCATCAAGCGCAATCAGCACACACTGGCGTCCGCGGCTGTTCATCCGCTGTATAAGCCGCTGGCGGATATACTCTTTCTGGGCCCAGTGAGGAAAGTCAGACCATTCGCCGTGAAGGTATTCGGTTACGACGTCCAGATACTGAGGAACGTCGGCCAGGCTGACAATTTTTAAGGTGCTGTTAGCGGTGGAAGATGAAATCTGAGTCATGGAAAAACCGTTTTAAACAAACAAGGGGAACCAATCTGTCGATTCCCCTTGTTTGTGTCAAGCGCCCTGAGTGCTTCCCTGTTGTTTAGGGAAGATCCACACATGTTGCTCCGGTAAAGACAGATGACAATGCTGCGGATCGCGCACATCAGAGCCGTACGCACGGATCACAAAATCATCGCCGGACGTGCGGAACAGATATTCCCATCGGTCGCCGAGATACATGCTGGTCAGCAGCGGTAATTCCAGCTGATTATCGCCCGGCCCGTCTGCCAGCACCACGCGCTCAACGCGGATCACCGCTGTGCCTTCCTGCCCGGCTTGCACGCCGTCGCCCGCCTGCCCCCACAGCGTCCAGCCACTGCCTTCGATCCGCGCTTTGCCGTCGCGGACTTCGGCGATTTTCCCGTGCAGGCGGTTATTGCTGCCCATAAATTCCGCTGTAAACAAGGTTTTTGGCGAACCGTACATTTCCTGCGGCGTGCCCTGTTGCTCAATTTTGCCGTTATTGAGCAGCAGAATGCGGTCGGAAATCGCCATCGCTTCGTTCTGATCGTGCGTGACCATCAGCGCCGACAGCCCCAGTTTGATGATCAGCTCACGCAGGAACACGCGGGCTTCCTCACGCAGTTTGGCATCCAGGTTGGAGAGCGGCTCATCGAGCAAAATCACCGGCGGGTTGTAGACCAGCGCCCGGCCAATCGCCACGCGTTGCTGCTGTCCGCCGGAAAGCTGATGCGGATGGCGTTTACCCAGATGTCCCAGCCCGAGCTGATTCAGCACATCCTGCACGCGCTGAGTGATTTCACCCGCTGCGATTTTGCGCAGTTTCAGCGGATACGCCACGTTCTCGAACACGGTTTTGTGCGGCCACAGCGCATAAGACTGGAAAACCAGCCCGAGGTTGCGCTCTTCTGCCGGAATTTCGCTGCGCGGCGTGCCGTCGTAGACTTTGTTTTTGCCGATGATAATGGTGCCCTGCGTCGGCTTTTCCAGCCCGGCGACGGCGCGCAATAACGTGGTTTTGCCACTGCCGGAAGGCCCGAGCAACGACACCACTTCCCCGCGCTTGAGATCCATCGACACGCCTTTAAGCACCGGGTTGTCGCCGTAGGTTAAGTGCAGATTCTCGACCGATAATTCAATCATGTAATTTGACTCCAAAACGAAGGGCAATACCCAGACCTAACACCACCAGCAGGATATTAATAAAGGAGAGCGCGGCAACGATGTCGATCGCACCCGCCGCCCACAGGGAAACCAGCATTGAGCCGATGGTTTCCGTCCCCGGCGATAACAGGTACACACCGGTGGAATATTCGCGCTCGAAAATCAGGAACATCAGCAACCACGAGCCAATCAGGCCGTAGCGCGACAACGGAATGGTGACGTGGCGGGTAATCTGCCCGCGCGTTGCGCCGGTGCTGCGCGCCGCTTCTTCCAGCTCAGGGCCGACCTGCAACAGCGTGGAAGAAATCAGCCGCAGACCGTACGCCATCCACACCACGGTGTACGCCAGCCAGACGCTGAAAATGGTGCTACGCAGGGAACGCAGCCAGACCACCAGGTTGTCACGTAACCATTGCGACCACGGCATCCCGGAAAGCCAGCCGGATTTGAGTGCGTTATCCAGCCACATCGGCAGGAACAGAAATACCCACAAAAATGCCAGACCGGCCAGCAAGCCCGGCACCGCACGCGGCACCAGTACGCTGTAATCGAGGAAACGCGTGACGCCGTCCGGTTTGCGGTGCATCGCAATGCCGATAAACAGATAACAGGCCACCGCCAGCGCGCCACCGATGACACCAATTGCCATCGAGTTGACGATCGCGCGCAGCAGGTTCGGCTGTTCCCAGATCGTGCGGAAGGTGTTGAACGACAGCCCATCCCACAGGGAAACACCGACGCCCCAGTTAGAAATAAACGCACGCAGCATTACGCCAAGCAGCGGCACGCCAATCGTGACGGTCAGCCAGAACGCCACCACCGCACCGGCCACCCAGCGCCATTTCCCGAGCGGCAACGCCCGTGCCTGCGAGGCTTTGCCTTTGACGGTCACGAAGCGGTTCGCCGTGCGCATCAGGCGGCGCTGCAACATCACCAGCGGAATGGTGATGCAAATCAGCACCACCGCAACGGCGGCCATCAGATGATAAGACGGCGTCCCGAGTTTGTTGGTCAGCTGATACAGGTAAGTTGCCAGCACCATGTTGCCTTCCGGGTCGCCGAGAACCAGCATCAGCCCGAAGACTTCCAGCCCGAGGAAAAACAGCAACACGGTGGCGTATAAAATGGAAGGACGCACCATCGGCAAACTGACGGCGGTCATGACCTGAAGCGGCGAGGCACCGGCGGTTCGCGCGGCTTCTTCCACATCCGAACCCACGCTGCGCAGCGCCGAGGAGATGTACAGATAAGCGTGCGGAACGTGCGTCAACCCGGCAATCACCACGATGCTCGACATGTCGTAGATGTTCCACGGCACAAACCCGATCAGCGACTGCGCCCACAGCGAGAAGAACCCGACCGGCCCGGCGGCGACGACGTAACCGAAACCTAACACCATCGGCGAGACGAAAATCGGCACCAGGATCAGCGGTTCAATCACGCGGCGGCCCGGCAAATCGGTGCGCACCATCAGGAACGCCAGAATACCGCCCAGCGGAATGGCGATCACCACCAGCCCAAAGGCCAGAATAAAGCCGCTTCTCAACGCCTTATAAAAATCCGGATCGGTGAAAATAAATCCGAAAGACTCGAGGCTCCACTCTTTTGACGGGGAGAAGAACGGAGCGGAGAGAAAACTTTGTATCACGATGAACGACAACGGAATGTAGATAACCAGCGCGGTTATCAGCACCACAATGCCACGCGGCAAGCTTTGCCACTTTCTGCGCAATGCATTCATGTTACTTCCCTTCGGTTAGGAACCCTGAACAACGAAATCAGGCAAGAGAACAGGAGGCGCGGACGCCTCCGTGAGTCTTATTTTTGTGCTGCGGCGCGCCACTCTTTGATGTAATCCAGACGCTTTTTCTGTTGCAGATATTCGAGCAGGGTTTCATCGACCGGGATTGGCTTGAGCGCATTACCTAGCAGTTTGGTCAGACCGTCGATGTCGTTTTTACCTTCGATATCGTTGCGGATTGACGGAATGTCGGCCTGATTTGCCAGAATGGTTTGCCCTTTTTCAGACAGCACGTAGTCCAGCCACAGTTTGGCGGCGTTCCCGTGTTGGGCTTGCTGGCTGATGAAGGAAACGCGCGAAAGCACCAGGGTGTAATCCTTCGGATAGGAAATGCCGAGCGACGGATCAGTTTTGGCGCGGGCTTCGGCGTAGGAACCGAGAATGTTAAAACCAATCAGGTTTTCACCGGAGGACACCCTTTCCATCATGGTGCCGGTGGAAGACTGCACGGCTAAACCGCCTTTGGCGACGTCAGCCAGCGTTTTGAAATAGTTCGGATCGGCTTTGAAATCCTGCACGGAAAGCATGAAGCCGAGGCCGGATTTCTCGATATCGTATGTGGTGACTTTTTTGTTGAATTTCTCAGTCTGGCTGGCGATGAGTTTTGCCAGTGCGGCGTGGGAATCCGGTACATCACCGGCCGGGATCAGACGTTTGTTATAAATAAACACCACCGGTTCGTAGGTCGTGCCGTAGGCTTTGTCTTTCCACACCGCCCATTTCGGCAACTGGCCCTGTTCAGGCGATTTGTATTCCTGCGCGTAATCGGTCGCCAGCTTCAGCGCGGTATCCATGGAAGAGCTCCAGACCACGTCGCCGCTGGTGCCGCCTGCCGCCTGTTCGCTGATATAACGGTTGTACAGCTCGGTGCTGTTCATGTCGTTATATTCCACTTTAATGCCCGGATAAGTGGCCTCAAATCCCTGAATCAGCGGGCCGGCGGCTTTGGTGTCGGTGGTGGAATACACGACCACTTTGCCTTCTTTGGTCGCGGCATCGACGACTTTTTGGTAATCCGCAGGATAGCCCTGCGGCAGGGCAGACATTGCGGAGGAAGATATCAGTACAGAAGCAGCAATCAGAGACAGACGTAATTTTTTAGACATTATTGTTAACCTCTAGTTACATTTGGGAAACTAAAAATCAACATAACGCATAACGTCAGACAGGCAATGAGGGATTGTTTTTATCTTCCCGATTTGTGAGTCGGGGCGTTTTTTAGGCAATTAACACCATTAAAACCACGGCGAGACGTTAAAATCAGGCCACAAACGCAGCCTGATTTGCGTGAGGAATTAATCAAAGTATCCGGCGGTATCGATATCCTTCAGTAAGCCCTGATGCTCAGGTTTCCAGCCCAAAACCTTGCGGGTCAGCTCGCTGGACGTCGGATTATTCAGCCCCGCGAAGTGGGTAAACCAGCCAAAATGCGCCGCGGCGGCTTCTGCCGTTTTGCTTTCAACCGGGATCTTCAGGTGTCTGCCGATCATCTGCGCGATCTCGCGGAACGGCACGCCTTCCTCGGCATTCGCGTGATAAACCGCGTTATGCGCGCCCTTTTCCAGCGCCAGCCGGAACACTTTCGCCGCATCCAGCCGGTGAACCGCAGGCCAGAGATTTTCGCCTTCGCCAATGTACGCCGACACGCCTTTCTCCCGCGCCATCGCAATGATCATCGGCACGAAACCGTGGTCACCCGCGCCATGCACGGACGGCGGCAGGCGCACCAGCGAAACCCGCACGCCCTGCTCTGCCAGCGCGGCGACGGCCAGATCGGACGCCACGCGCGGATTTCCGCCCTGCGGATCCGGCAAATCCTTTTCCGTCACCCGCTGGCCGTTATTCACCAGCGCCGTGCCGGACGTCACGATCAGCGGTTTTTCCGTTCCCGCCAGCGCCTCGCCCAGCGCGCCTATCGCCAGCCGGTCTTTTTCGCAGTTCTCCTTAAATTTAGAAAAATCATGAATGAACGCGGTGTGGATCACGCCATCGGCCTGCGCCGCGCCTGCTTTCAGGCTGTGCAGATCTTCAATACTGCCGCGAAGCACACCGGCTCCGGCTGCTTTCAGCGCCTGCGCTGACGCATCGGAACGGGCCAGCCCGAGCACCTGATGGCCCGCGCGCAGCAATTCCTCCACGACCACAGAACCGACAAAACCTGTTGCTCCTGTTACAAATATACGCATGGCAATTTCCTCTGTGTTCTCTGAAAAAAGAAAGACTACGCCATGAAATATAGGAGCTGGAGAAAAGACGATCTATGCGCTAATGTCCGTAATATCTTTGCAATCGTCCGGAGCCGCTGATGGATCCTCTTTCTGATGTGTTGTCGCTGCTCAAACCACGCAGCTATATGTCCAAAGGCTTTGAAGCTGGCGGAGACTGGTCCGTGCAATTTCCCTCTCATTATCAGTCGATTAAATGCAATGCGATTATTACCGGCGAATGCTGGCTGGCCGTCGAATCGGTGCCTGAACCGGTTCATCTCAAAGCCGGAGACTGTTTCGTGTTGCCCAGCGGCCGCCCTTTCCGGCTCGCCAGCGATCTGAGTATTTCACCGGTCGATGCCGGGCCGATTTTTGAACAGGCGCGCGGCGGTGGCACGGTGTCGTGTAATGGCGGCAAAGATTTCTTCCTGACCGGCAGCCGTTTTGCCGTCAGCGGAACCAACGCCCCGACCCTGCTGGCGATGCTGCCGCCGGTTGTGCATATCTCAAAAGAATCCGACAAAGACAGTTTGCGCTGGGCGGTAGAACAGATGATGCAGGAACTGCGCGACGAACGCCCCGGCGGTTTGCTTATCGCGCAGCATATGGCGCACATGATGCTGGTGCAGGCGCTGCGGATGCACGTCGATAACGCGCCGGATCGCGGGGCCAGCGGATGGTTTGCCGCACTGGCGGATAAGCAATTAGCGAAAGCGCTGAACGCGATGCATGAAAATCCCGCACACCGGTGGACGGTTCAGACGCTGGCGGAACGCGCAGGCATGTCGCGCTCGGTCTTCTCACTGAAATTTAAGCAGGCCGTCGGCAGCGCGCCGCTGGAATATCTGACCCGCTGGCGTATGTTGCTGGCCGGAGACCGGCTGGCAAACGGTAACGAACCGGTTTCCAGCGTGGCATTGTCACTGGGTTATGAGTCAGAAAGTGCATTCAGCACGGCGTTTAAACGCACGCTCGGCTGTTCGCCACGGCAATACGGGCAGAAAGAAGAAACGGTTTTTGAAGAGGAATCACGTCCCTAAGGTTTTCTTAATCTTGGATGTGTCATAAAGCGGGGCTGAAAGATGATGAGATGTTTTTACATAATTAAATACGAATCAATTTCAGAATGGTTTGCAGTGTAACTTTTTGCATATTCACGCTTTGCACATGTAGTGACGTCGTTATCTTCTTCTTTTTTTTCTTTCTAAAGGATTTTCTTATGAAGTTACGTTTTTCTTCACTCGGGCCAGTCGCTTTACTCGCTTCCTCGCTGATGCTGGCTTTCACTGCCCACGCCGCCGACGAAGGCATCGTCATTTACAACGCTCAGCACGAAAATCTGGTGCAATCCTGGGTCGACGGATTCACCAAAGACACCGGTATCAAAGTCACGCTGCGTAACGGCGGCGACAGCGAACTCGGCAACCAGCTGGTGCAGGAAGGCAGCGCCTCTCCGGCCGACGTGTTTCTGACCGAGAACTCACCGGCAATGGTACTGGTGGATAAAGCCAAATTGTTCGCCCCGCTCGATTCCGCCACTCAGCAACAGGTGGACTCCGCTTACCGCCCGGCGCACGGCCGCTGGATTGGTATCGCCGCCCGCACTACCGTTTTTGTCTATAACCCGGAAAAAATCAGCGAAGCACAGTTACCAAAATCACTGATGGATCTGGCAAAACCGGAATGGAAAGGCCGCTGGGCGGCTTCACCTTCCGGCGCGGATTTCCAGGCCATCGTGAGCGCATTGCTGGAGCTGAAAGGCGAAAAAGCCACGCTGGAATGGCTGAAAGCGATGAAAACCAATTTCACCGCCTATAAAGGCAACAGCACCGTAATGAAAGCCGTGAACGCCGGGCAGATCGACGGCGGGATCATCTATCACTACTACCGCTTTGTGGATCAGGCCAAAACCGGTGAAAACAGCAAAAATACGCAGCTGTATTACTTCAAACATAAAGATCCGGGCGCGTTTGTGAGCATCTCCGGCGGCGGCGTTCTGGCTTCCAGCAAGCATCAGAAAGAAGCGCAGGAATTTGTTAAGTGGATCACCGGCAAGCAAGGGCAGGAAATTCTGCGCACTAACGATGCATTTGAATATGCCGTTGGCGTAAACGCCGCGTCTAACCCGAAACTGGTTCCGCTCAAAGATCTGGATGCGCCGAAAGTCGATGCGTCTAAGCTGAACAGCAAGAAAGTGGTCGATTTAATGACTCAAGCCGGTCTGCTGTAACAGCAGTAATTTTCACGAGCAGCGTGCCTTAATCATCATGTCGAATATGAGTCTCGAAGGTGTCCGCGCCAGATGGCGTATCCGCCGCAACGGTTCCTCCCGCCGGGCAGGAACCGGAATTGTGCTGGCGGCGGTGCTGCTGTCCCTGCTGTCTTTGCTGCCGCTGGAATTTGTGGTTGGTATTACCCTCGATACCGGCTGGCAAACGGTTAAGGCACTGGTTTTTCGCCCGCGGGTGGTCGAATTACTGACCAATACCGTGCTGCTCGTGGTCATCACGCTGCCGCTTTGCGCCGTCACCGGCATTGGGCTGGCGTGGCTGACTGAAAGAACCCGTATGCCCGGCCGCCGGATCTGGTCTTTACTGGCTACCGCGCCGCTGGCCGTTCCGGCTTTTGTACAAAGCTACGCCTGGATTAGCCTGGTTCCGTCAATGCACGGGCTGGGCGCAGGCGTATTTATCTCCCTGATTGCTTATTTCCCCTTTATCTATTTGCCCGCGGCGGCGGTTTTACGACGGCTCGATCCCGGGCTGGAAGATGCCGCAGCGTCATCCGGTTCACCACCCGTCGCGGTTTTTTTTCGTGTGATCCTCCCGCAGCTGAAACTGGCCGTCTGGGGCGGTTCGCTGCTGATTGCCCTGCACCTGCTGGCGGAATACGGCCTTTACGCGATGATCCGCTTTGATACGTTTACAACCGCGATCTTCGATCAGTTTCAGTCCACCTTTAACGGCCCCGCCGCCAATATGCTGGCCGGTGTGCTGGCGCTGTGCTGCCTTGCCGTTTTGCTGGTGGAAACCGCCAGCCGCGGGAAAACGCGCTACGCCCGCGTCGGCTCCGGCAGCGCCAGACGCCAGACTTTGCGCCCGATGAGCGCCGGTATGACTGCACTGAGTTTATGCCTGCCTGTCCTGCTGACCGCCCTTTCGCTCGGCGTTCCCCTTGTTACGCTGGCGCGCTGGCTTTATCTTGGCGGCACCGATGTCTGGCTTAACCCGCAACTGTGGCCCGCGTTAAAACAAACGCTGCTGTACGCGCTGGCCGGTGCGGCAATCACCACGGTCTGCGCGGTGCCGATGGCCTGGATTTCGGTGCGTTATCCGGGGCGGTTATACCGCTTTCTGGAAAGCTGCAATTACATCACCAGTTCCCTGCCCGGTATTGTCGTTGCGCTGGCGCTGGTCACTATTACCATCCGCATTGCACGCCCGCTTTATCAGACGGAAATCACGATTTTGTTCGCCTATCTGCTGATGTTTATGCCGCGAGCATTAATCAATCTTCGGGCGGGGATCGCCCAGGCACCGGTTGAACTGGAAAACGCCGCCCGAAGTCTAGGGCGCTCTCCTTTTCAGGCATTGTGGAGCACGACGATGCGCCTTGCCGCGCCGGGTGCCGCCGCCGGTGCGGCGCTGGTTTTCCTTGCAGTCACCAATGAGCTGACCGCGACATTATTGCTGGCACCCAACGGCACTCGCACGCTGGCGACGGCGTTCTGGGCGCTGACCAGTGAAATTGATTATGTTGCGGCCTCGCCTTATGCGCTGCTAATCGTTTTGCTGTCGCTGCCGCTGACCTGGATCCTTTATTCACAATCTCAACGTAAGGCCGGACTATGAGTACGCTCGAACTGCGTGGAATCAGCAAATCTTACACGGGCGTCAAAGTCCTGGAGAATATCGACCTGCGCGTCACCCCGGGCAGCCGGACGGCGATTGTCGGCCCTTCCGGCTCAGGAAAAACCACGTTACTGCGCATTATCGCCGGGTTTGAAAATCCCGATCACGGCAAAGTTTTTTTGCAGGGAAATCTGCTGCACGGCACCGGATTACACGTGCCCGCGCATAAAAGAGGTATCGGATTTGTTCCGCAGGATGGCGCGCTGTTTCCGCATTTCACGGTTGCCGGGAACATTGCGTACGGACTGACGGGGGGAAAACGTGAGAAACAAACCCGCATCGACGAGCTGATGGACATGGTGGCGCTGGACCGGCGTCTGGCTGCACTCTGGCCGCACGAACTTTCCGGGGGTCAGCAACAACGCGTGGCGCTGGCACGGGCGCTGGCGCAAAAGCCGGTACTGATGTTACTCGATGAACCGTTCTCGGCACTCGACACCGCCCTGCGCGCATCAACGCGAAAAGCAGTGGCGGAATTGCTGGCGGAAACGCGCATCGCATCCGTTTTGGTGACGCACGATCAGACTGAAGCGCTGTCATTTGCCGATCAGGTTGCGGTCATGCGAAATGGCAAACTGGCGCATGTCGGCGCGCCGCAGGAATTATATCTGCGTCCGGCAGACGAGCTGACTGCCACATTTTTAGGGGAAACGTTACTGCTGGACGCACGCCTTGAACGCGGCCGGGCGCACTGCGCGCTGGGAAATATCGCGGTGGATAATGCTTTCCGGACAGGCAACGCCCGCATCATGCTGCGCCCTGAGCAAATCCGCATTACGCCCGCAGAAAAACTGACCGGCGCGGCGCACTGTCTGGCAAAAGTGGTCAGCATTGATTTTGCCGGATTCATCTCGACGCTCAGCCTTGAGCTTACTGACAGCAAGCAGATACTCGATATCAGGATGGTCAGCCAGAGGAATATTTCAGTGGGATCCGCAGTAGATATCTGCGTGGAAGGCCATGCGCACGTTTTCCTACCGTAGTTTTTAGCCCTTTTATTCAGCCACTGCGGGCGTTTCGTGCCCGCACAACAGCACGTCTTCGCGCAAACTCCCGAATTTCAGACACAAAAAAAGCCGCTAATTGCTTAGCAGCTTTAATGTGTTGTTTATGGCGGAGGAGGAGAGATTCGAACTCTCGAATGGTTTCCCATCGCCGGTTTTCAAGACCGGTGCCTTCAGCCGCTCGGCCACCCCTCCGTAAACAACAAGTACTTTGCGACATCAGTCGTTCAGTACGGGGCGTAGTATACAAGACCGGAAAAAAGATGCAAACATTATTTTCAGTCTATTTTGTTGATTTAATGAGCATTTAAATCAGCTTCACAAATTTCAGACACAAAAAAAGCCGCTAATTTCTTAGCAGCTTTCTTGTGTTGTATATGGCGGAGGAGAAGAGATTCGAACTCTTGAATGGTTTCCCATCGCCGGTTTTCAAGACCGGTGCCTTCAGCCGCTCGGCCACCCCTCCGCAACGAAGCGAACTATAAACATAGCCGATCGGGTTGTAAAGCCTGATTGCATTCAATTGCCTGAAAAACAGGCATTCGGTTCTCAAGCGGCGATTTAAGCATCATTACGGCGATTTTGGCATCAGGAAACCCCGTCTAGCGGCGCTTAGGGAGGTAAAGAAGGGTAAAACGTCTTTAATGACGTCACGCAACTACTTACACTCCAGTCTGACTGTATTTTCACCGACTCCAACGTTTTGTTAAAAGTGAGAATTTTATTATGGATCGTTACGCTGCCTCTACGTCATCACGCGCAGGCTCGTTGTTAAGCACACACCGGGTGTTGCGTAATACTTATTTCCTGTTAGCACTGACGCTCGGCGTTTCGGCGATCACTGCGACGGCGAGTACAGTTCTCCGCTTACCTGCACCAGGCTTCCTGCTGACTATCGTCGGTTTCTATGGCCTGATGTTCCTGACTTACCGCACGGCGAACAGCCCGGCGGGTATTTTGTCAGCCTTCGCGCTGACCGGTTTCATGGGCTACACGCTCGGACCGTTGCTGAGTTCCCTGCTTTCCGTGGGTGCCGGTGACATTATTATGCTGGCGCTTGGCGGTACGGCTCTGGTCTTCTTCTGTTGTTCGGCTTACGTGCTGACCACGCGAAAAGACATGTCGTTCCTGTCGGGCATGATGATGGCGGGCTTTGTCGTGCTGCTGGTCGCGGTTATCGCGAACCTGTTCCTGCAAATTCCGGCGCTGTCACTAGCGATCAGTTGCCTGTTTATTCTGTTCTCAGCGGGCGCGATCCTGTGGGAGACCAGTAATATTATTCACGGCGGCGAAACCAACTATATTCGCGCCACGGTCAGCCTGTATGTGTCGCTCTACAACGTGTTTGTCAGCCTGCTGAGCATTCTCGGGATGTCATCACGTAACTGATTACACACGTAATCCGTTCCAGCCCCGCCACCGTGCGGGGCTTTTTATTTTGTCAGACGGGGCTTTTTGCTAAACTGTCGGCTGCATTTTTACAGGTCAGAGGTTGTATGCTGGAGTTTGACGGTCAGGTAATAGAAACCGACGCTCAGGGTTACCTGAAAAACAGTAATGACTGGCAGGAAGGCATGGCGCCGCTGCTGGCAGAAGAAGAAGGCATTCTGCTTACCGATGCGCACTGGGAAGTGGTGCGTTTCGTGCGCGAGTTTTATCTCGAATTCAATACATCACCGGCCGTGCGCATGCTGGTGAAAGCGATGGCCCGGAAATACGGTGAAGAGAAAGGCAACAGCCGCTATCTATTCAGGCTGTTCCCGAAAGGCCCGGCCAAACAGGCGACCAAAATCGCAGGCCTGCCAAAACCGGTAAAATGCCTGTAATGCTCAGTATTTGATTTTGAAATCGGTGTAATGACCGGGAGCGGCGGGCTCACTCAGCACACGATCAACCCGCGCATGTTTCGGGCCGCCCTGTTTCAGCCAGGCTAGCAGCTGATCCACTTTCTCCTGTTCGCCGCACGCCACCACTTCGACGCTGCCGTCATCAAGATTTTTTGCATAACCGGTCAGCCCTAATCCGGTAGCCTGATGTTGTGTCGCAAAACGAAAACCGACACCCTGCACCATGCCGTAGACATAGGCGGCTATACTGACTTTTGCCATAATATTTCTCTCCGTTAGCGGTATGGTTCGTTGCAATTTCACCTGCATGACCGGACAATGTCGCTCTTTTTTGTCTCCGAACCGACAGAACCTAATTTTATGACTGCACGTTTAATTCTGGCCAAAGGCCGCGAAAAATCACTTTTACGCCGCCACCCGTGGGTGTTTTCCGGCGCTGTTCAGCGCGTCGAGGGTAAAGCCAATTCCGGCGACACTATTGATATTGTAGACAGTCAGGGGAAATGGCTGGCGCGCGGTGCTTATTCACCGTCATCCCAGATCCGTGCCCGTGTCTGGACTTTCAAGCAAGATGAAGATATCGATATTGATTTCTTCATCCGCCGTTTACAGCAGGCGCAAAGCTGGCGTGATTATATCGCCAAACGCGACGGGCTGGACGGTTACCGCCTGATTGCCGGTGAATCCGACTGTCTGCCGGGCATCACCATTGACCGCTTCCAGAATTTCCTGGTGCTGCAATTGCTGTCTGCCGGTGCTGAATACCAGCGTGCGCCGTTGATTGCCGCCTTACAACACTGCTATCCGGAATGCGCAATCTGGGATCGTTCCGACGTTGCGGTGCGTAAAAAAGAAGGTCTGGAACTGGTTCAGGGCCATGTTGTCGGTGAAGAACCGCCTGCCCTGCTGCCGATTCAGGAACACGGCATGAGCCTGCTGGTTGATATCAAAGAAGGCCATAAAACCGGTTTCTATCTTGATCAGCGTGACAGCCGCTTTGCTGCACGCAGCTACGCCGCAGGCCGCAATGTACTGAACTGTTTCTCCTACACCGGCGCGTTCGCCGTGTCTGCGCTGATGGGCGGCTGCACCAAAGTCACCAACGTGGACACCTCTCAGGCCGCGCTGGACGTTGCGCGTCAGAACGTTGAGCTGAACAAACTGGATCTGTCGAAAGCCGAATTCGTCCGCGAAGACGTTTTCCAGCTGCTGCGTAAATACCGCGCGGAAGGCCAGCAGTTCGACATGATTGTGATGGATCCGCCGAAATTTGTTGAGAACAAAAACCAGCTGGCGAGCGCCTGTCGTGGCTACAAAGATATCAATATGCTGGCGATTCAGCTGCTGCGTCCGGGCGGAATTCTGCTGAGCTTCTCCTGTTCCGGCCTGCTGCCAACCGATTTGTTCCAGAAAATCCTCGCTGACGCCGCACTGGATGCCGGTCGCGAAATTCAGTTCGTGGAGCAATTCCGTCAGGCTGCCGATCACCCGGTGACCGGCGCATATCCGGAAGGTTTATACCTGAAAGGCTTTGCCTGTCTGGTGATGAATTAATCCGATGATCACGACGTGCTGTTCCGGCAGCGCGTCGCAGAATTTTTAGCAGATTAAGCGGTCAAAACTTGAAATAGCACATTTTATCTCCATATAGAGATTAATGATGATTTTGGGAGATGACTATGATTGCCAGCAAGTACGGTATCGGCCAGCAAGTTCGCCACAGACTGTTAGGCTATTTAGGCGTGGTAATTGACGTCGACGCGGAATATTCACTCGAAAAACCCGGCGTCGATGACGTTGCCGCTGACGATTCAATGCGTGCCGCGCCCTGGTATCACGTGGTAATGGAAGATGAAGAAGGCCAGCCGGTTCACACGTATCTGGCAGAAATTCAGATTGACCATGAAGCTGCCCGTTCGCACCCGGAACAAACGTCTCTGGATGACCTGGCTGCTTCTATCCGCAGTCAGTTACAGGCACCGCGTCTGCGCAACTGATCGTGCCGCGCACGCATAATGAAAAACCGGCTATTTGGGCCGGTTTTTTTTCGTCTTATCACTACTTGAGACGGTTACTTTTCCATGCCCAGACGTGGGATTTCAATTTTCGGACAGCGATCCATCACCACTTTAAGCCCGCCATCTTTTGCCAGCACAGCGGCCTGTTCGTTGATTACGCCCAGTTGCAGCCACAGCACTTTTGCTTTAATTGCGATGGCTTCCTGCGCTACACCGTAAGCGGCTTCCGCGTTACGGAAAACATCGACCATATCCACCGGTTCTGCGATTTCAGCCAGCGATCCCACCGCTTTTTGCCCCAGCAGTTCCTGCCCTGCCAGTTTCGGACTGACCGGAATGACCTTATATCCCTGAGAAAGCAGATAGGCCATGACGCCATAACTCGGGCGGCCAGGATTGTCGCTGGCCCCCACCAGAGCGATCGTTTTTACGTCCTCAAGAATTTTGCGAATATCATTGTCTTGCACGGGGTTATCTCCTTTTGACCAGTCTCCGCTAAGTGTAACGCAGCCTGACCGTTTCGACAGGGCCTGGCGCAAAAAGGATCGGTGTGCGGAATTGCCTTATGTGAAATTAAAACATTTTGTAAAACTTTGACACACAATCGCCGTTACTGAATAATGGAGGATGAGCAATGGTGTGTATGAGGAGAGAAGAATGAAAGTCTGTCGTGCGCTGGTCGCATTAGCGAGCTTCAGCCTGATGGCGTCAGCTTCTGCGACCTCACTCAAACTGTCTGCGGATGTGGATGTGCTGGTTATCGACGGCAAACAGATGTCTGGCGCGATCCTGAAAGGCGCAGACAGCCTTGAGCTGGATGGCGGGCAGCATCAGATTTTGTTTCAGGTCAGCAAAAATCTGCACCCTGCTGCCGCGCAAAACGCGCTGATTTATCACTCTCCGGCGCTGATTGTCACATTCAATGCCAAAGGAAGCCGCTCAGTTTCCTTCGTCCTGCCTTCACTGAGCAATGAAAAAGACACCGCCCAGTTCAGTCAGCAAATGAATTATCAGCTGGTGGATGATCAGGGAAAAACTCTGGTTACCCAACGCGATGTCCTGAGCCTCTTTAATCCGGGCAATACGGCTGCCGCTGAAAAGCTCATGATGACGTATAACTTATCCGGCGCACGCGCTGCCGTACCTTCTTTTGCCAGAGGGAATACCGACAGAAAATCGGCGCTGGCGAGTGATGTTCCTTCGCAAATTTCCATCGCTTATCTTCATCCGCTCTGGACGCGTCTGGCCGCCAATGCGGGTATCGAACAATTGTTGCTCTGGTTTAAATTGCCGGAAAAACAAGAACGCGCCTCGTAACTTAATCTGCATCACGCATTCTCTTTCTTAATGCCGAATTGTTCCCCCCGCGCTATGCAGTAAAACGGAGTTTCAGTATTCTGTGTTCCACTCTTACTTTCGCGTTGAAGGGAATTAGATGGAATACACGACCCGTACGATCGCCAAACAAAAACACATTGCCCTGGTCGCGCATGACCACTGCAAAAATACCCTGATGAAATGGGTGGATAAAAACGTTGCTGAACTGTCGCAACACGTTCTCTATGCCACTGGCACCACCGGGAATATGGTTCAGCGCAGCACCGGAATTACGGTAAAAAGTATGCTGAGTGGCCCGATGGGCGGTGACCAGCAGGTTGGCGCCCTGATTGCGGAAGGAAAAATTGATCTGCTGATTTTCCTGTGGGATCCGCTCAATGCCGTTCCTCACGACCCGGACGTGAAGGCCCTGCTGCGTCTGGCAACCGTGTGGAATATTCCGGTCGCCACCAATGTGGCAACGGCGGATTTCCTGATTGCCTCTCCGCTCTTCCAGTCAGAAGTGGATATTACTATCCCAGATTATCAGCGTTATTTATGGGCACGCCTGAAAGAGTGATACGCGCAACTGCGTATTTGTCATGCTTTCATTAACAAAACGCCCGGCATTGACCGGGCGTTTTGTTATCAGGGTTTTCTTTGCACCGGAACGCCGATATCTTCCAGCTGCTCCACAAAAATGGAAGGACGTGCTTTATCCTGCATTAACCAGACCTGATGCTTCGCGCGGGTCATCGCCACATACAGCAACCGCCGTTCCTCGGCATCCATGAAGTTTTCAGGTTCCGGTAATAAGACCTGCTCCAGCACCGATTCACGCGCCGGTGCCGGGAAGCCGTCGTTGCCTTCATGCAGCCCGACAATAATGACGTATTCCGCCTGCTGACCTTTACTGGCGTGGATCGTCATAAATTCAAGATTCAGCTTAGGCCAGCGGGTAACGGCCTTTTCCAGAATCTGTGGCCGTAAATGATGATAACGCGCCAGCACCAGAATTTTTTCATCGGCAGTGACATAGCCACTGAGCTTATCCAGCAGCTTTTCCAGCTGTTCGTCCGGCAAGATCACCACGTTTTTCTTATTGCCCTTCGTCAGGCTGTTCAGCGGTTTTTTTAGCTGATAAGGATTCTGCTGAACAAATTTATTGGCGATTTCACCGATGCGGTCGTTGAACCGGTAAGTGGTATCGAGCGCGCACTGGGCCCCTTCGCCAAAGTGTGTTGCAAAAGCGGTGGTCAGGGAAAGCTCTGCACCGCTGAAACGGTAAATCGCCTGCCAGTCATCGCCCACCGCAAACAGGCTGGTGCGTTTATTCAGCTTGCGCAATGCCGACAACAACAGCGCGCGCTGCGGGGAGATGTCCTGAAATTCATCGACGAGAATGTGTTTCCACGGGCTGACAAAGCGGCCTTTCTCCAGAATGTTCACAGCCTGATGAATTAGCCCGGAAAAATCCACCGCGCCCTCTTCTTTCAGCGCCGTTTTCCAGGCTTTCAGTAACGGAGCCATAAGGCGGATGCGCTTAGAAAACAGGTCTTTCACGTCTTCGTGTGCGCTCTCAATCATTTCGGCCTGGCTTCCGCCGTGCGTGCGCATCAGACTCAGCCAGCGTTCAAGACGGCTGCCCAGACGTTCGGCCAGCGATTTATTTTTCCAGTAATCCCCTTCCGGCACATCCCATTCAAGCTCATCGGTCATCCACTGCCGCCAGCCGCTGGCCTGCACTTTTTTGCCAGCGCATTGTTCCTGCCAGGTTTTGATAAGCAAGCTGCGGTGCGCTTTTGCATCAGTTTCCAGTTTGCTGATTTTTGGCGCTTTCTTGCTGCCTTCCTGAATAATCTGCAAAGCCAGCGCGTGGAACGTTTTGGCTTTGATCCCGTCGGTATGCAGACGTTCTTTTATACGCGTGTTCATTTCATCCGCAGCCTGACGTCCAAACGCCAGCAACAGAATTTGCTCCGGTACCGCTTCCTGACGGCGCAGCAACCAGCCTGCGCGCGCCACCAGCACCGAGGTTTTACCGCTGCCAGCACCGGCCAGCACCAGAACCGCATCTTCGCCATTCACCACCGCGCGACACTGACTTTCGTTTAGCGGAGAAACTTCGACGGTATCAAAGAAGTCCTGATTTTCCGCAATCACCCGGTCAGTCCAGGCCAGATTGCGTTTATCGACGCTGCGTTTTCCCTGCTCAAGCCAGCGTAAGCAGGTGTGATAATCTTCGCGGCAATTATCGAAATCATTGAGACGCCCGACGGGGACAGGAATGGCGGAAAATGCCCCGGTGATGTCTTTCTGGACGTCAGCCAGATCGGCGCTTTTAAACCACTTATCCTGTTCTTCAATGTGCGTAATTTTTTCAATTTGCCCGTGCAGAACGCCCGCGCTGACGCCACTCATCTCCTCACTCCAGGCCTGCCAGATTTTGAGAAGGTGCTGATAAAAACGCTGCGTTTCCTGCCACTCAGTGCCGTGCAGGCGGACAACTTTTGCCTCGGGCAATTCAAATTCAAGCTCGCCCCAGACAATGCCGCGTTTACAGCGGATCTGGATAAGCTGATTAAAAGGGATCAGGTAGTGATGTTTGTCGCCGCTGACTTCTACGCCTGCATTAAGCAGACGCACCCGGTTATAGGGATGCTGCGCCAGATGTTTCCCGAAAGAGGTCGATTTCAATTCCATATCATCACACCGTTTTTTCTCTTTAATTCCTGACGGAAAAGTAATATTTCTTATTTTACATGCAAGTCGTTTTAAGAGTTTACCTTTGATTTGCAGAGGCGATCCACATTCCAAAACAGGGTAGAATAAGACGGTGTTTCTTTTTAGTTAACCTGAAATTTTTCAACTTATTAATATCTTCGGGAAGAGTCGATATGCGCACTGTACTCAATATTCTTAACTTCGTTTTAGGCGGTTTCTTCACCACCCTCGCCTGGTTATTCGCTACGCTGGTGAGCATTGTGCTGATATTCACATTGCCGCTGACCCGCTCTTGCTGGGAAATCACCCGTCTTTCACTGATGCCTTTTGGCAACGAAGCGGTGCATGTTGACGAATTGTACCCGGAAAAACGCAGCGCGCTGATGTCCGGTGGCGGAACCCTGTTGAATATCTTCTGGTTTATTTTTTTCGGCTGGTGGTTATGCTTGTCACACATTTTGGCTGGCATCGCTCAATGTATCAGCATTATCGGTATTCCGGTGGGCATCGCGAACTTTAAAATCGCCGCCATCGCACTCTGGCCGGTAGGACGAAGAGTGGTCTCCGTCGAACTGGCAAAACAGGTTCGTGAAGCCAATGCCAGCCGTCAGCTAAAAAACGGACGCATTCGCTGATTTTTCATTTTTGAAGTTAACCGTGGGGTTTTTCCGTGCTTTCTATTGCACCGGGTTTGAGGCGTTATGCCTATAACAGCAATGTGCTTTACCACATCAGGATTTTCATTGCGCTGGCGGGTGCCGCCGCAATGCCCTGGTGGCTGGGTCAGATAACGCTGACCATTCCTCTGACGCTCGGTGTGGTGGCGGCTGCGCTGGCCGATCTGGACGATCGTCTGGCAGGCCGCTTACGCAATTTGCTCATCACTCTGGTCTGCTTTTTTATCGCTTCGGCGTCTATCGAACTGCTGTTTCCCTACCCCTGGTTATTCGCGCCCGGGCTGATGATTTCAACCTGCGGTTTTATCCTGCTGGGCGCGCTTGGACAACGTTACGCCACTATTGCGTTCGGTGCGTTGCTCATAGCAATCTATACGATGCTCGGCACCAGTATGTATCACATCTGGTATCAGCAGCCTCTGATCCTGCTCGCCGGCGCCATCTGGTATAACCTGCTGACGCTGGCCGGGCATATTATTTTCCCTATCCGGCCGCTTCAGGATCAGATTTCCCGCTGTTTCACACAGCTCGCGGCTTATCTGGAAGCTAAAGCGACGCTTTTTGACCCTGATCAGGAAGACAATAATCAGCAGCTGGTGGAACTGGCCATGGCTAACGGCCAGCTGGTTTCTACGCTGAATCAGACCAAAAATACATTGCAAACCCGCCTGAAAGGCGACCGCGGACAGAAAGGTACGCGCCGGACCCTGCACTATTATTTTGTGGTGCAGGATATTCATGAGCGCGCCAGTTCGTCACATGTGAAATACCTCAAACTCAGCGAGCAGTTTCATCACAGCGATATCCTTTTCCGTTTCCAGCGTCTGATGAGTATGCAGGCCCGCGCCTGTTTGCAGCTTTCCCAGTGCATCCTGTATCGCCAGCAATATACGCATAACAGCCAGTTCGAGCGGGCGTTTTCCCGCCTTGAAGAAGCGCTGAAACGACTGGAGTCTCAGGGCGAACACAAGGAAATGCTCCAGGCACTGCGCCATCTTCTGAGAAATTTGCACGCGATTGACGCGCAACTGGCGAATATCGAATCAGAGCAATCATTACCGGAAAATCAGACAGGAAAAAGTCCGTTCGTCGACGATAAGCTCACCGGGCTGGATGATATCTGGCTGCGCATTTCCAGGCATTTCACGCCACAGTCCGTCCTGTTTCGTCATGCGGTGCGCATGTCGGTGGTGCTGTTTATCGGCTACGTATTCATACAGGTCAGCGGCCTGAACCACGGTTACTGGATTTTGCTGACCAGCCTGTTTGTCTGTCAGCCGAACTACAGCGCGACCCGCCGCAGGCTGGCGTTAAGGATCATCGGGACACTGGCCGGGATTGCGATCGGCATTCCGATTTTGTACTTCGTACCGTCGGTTGAAGGGCAAATGATCCTGATTGTGATCAGCGGATTATTGTTCTTTGCCTTCCGCACCGTGCAATACGCGCAGGCAACGATGTTCATCACCCTGCTGGTGTTGCTGTGCTTCAACTTGCTGGGCGAAGGTTTTGAGATTGCGATACCCCGAATCATCGATACGCTGATTGGCTGTGCAATTGCGTGGGCCGCCGTGACGTTCATCTGGCCGGACTGGAAATTCAGGCAGATTGATAGAGTCATCAGCAAAACGTTCGACGCAAACTGCCGGTATCTGGATGCGATATTAGTGCAATACCATCAGGGCAAAGATAACAGTCTGGATTACCGTCTGGCTCGCCGTGACGCACATAACTGCGATGCTGAACTGGCGTCGGTGGTTTCGAATATGAGTTCGGAGAAAAATAACGATCCTGCCACACTGGAAGCGGCGTTTCGCTTGTTGTGCCTGAATCACACCATGCTGAGCTATATTTCAGCGCTGGGGGCGCATCGTGAAAAACTCAGTGATACCGAAACCCTGAGACTGCTTGATGACGCGGTCTGCTGTGTTGACGGCGCATTGCACCATTTGCCTTCTGAAGCCGGGCGGATACAAAAAGCCCTCGAGCAACTGACGGCAAGGATCCAGATGCGGACGACAGATTCAGACAGTAAGGAACAACTTGTCTTGCAGCAAATCGGATTGCTGGTGGCCCATCTTCCAGAGCTCACCAGTCTTAACAGTAAAATTCTGCCCGTTCAGAGCCATGACTGACAGCCCGTACGGATCCGGTAAAACTTAATGCATTGTGTCGGATGGTTGTTCTTGCTGGTGGTTAAACCATTGAGTCAGTATTTCTCTGGAAGCCACCGGCAAAGCGGCCTCATGATATCCCAAAATGGCGCCCTCCAGCGCCATTAACAAGTTAATACCCAGACTCTTCTTTTTCATCGCGCAGAGTTTCAGGTAGGTCTTACACGCGCCTTGCGTACGCAGATCGCCCGAATTTGCTATCCCCACCTGCCAGAGCAACCGCTCCAGAGCCAGAGAAAGATTCGGTAAATCCTTAAGCCGCCCGGCTTCATTATTTTTGCGCAATTCGATTTCACGCAGCATTCCTTTAAGTGAATATTTGCCCAGCTTTCGCACAACGTCTGAATCTTCCCACTGCGAAGGATTCACCTTAAAATAACGTAACTTCACATCCATCCCGCGCTTACGATAAATCAATCTTTCCATTTTCTTCCGACAAAAATGTGCTTCCGTTTCAGCACTGGCTCGCAGATATAAATCGCCGTCTGAAACCAGTGCAAACATGGCTCCATTGGCAGATAAACTGAAGCCGCCAAACTGGGTTCGGGCACGCACATCCCCCAGAGAAGCAAAAATTTCCAGACACTCCAGCACTCTTTTTTTTGATTGATTTATCATTGCGTTATCCTTTTCATGTTCATTCCATATATCCCATGTAACTTACCTGTACAGCTAAAAGCAAAATACGCAATGTGGAGATAGGCAACAAACATAAAATGCAGCTGGAGTATTTTCCCTTCAAAATTTGCGAGATGTCTTGGAAAAAATTGGGTTGATCTTTGCTCATCGCCAGAGTACTGTACATTCATACAGTAACCTACTGGGGTATATCACTATGCGCACTCAACATCTTACAAATCATCATTTTAGTCAGTCTGCTTTGCCCGTCGCTCACACACAGGTAAATTCGTCTGCGTCCTTGAATAATGGTCTGATCACGGAGTTCGTTTATAGTGCGAGTCAGCCAGCATTAGCGCAGTTACTTCTGCCATTGCTTCAGCATTTGGGTATGCAATCCCGCTGGCTGTTGTGGCTCACGCCTCAGCAGAAACTGAGCCGCCACTGGTTATCCCAATCGGGTTTGCCGGTCGATAAAATGGTGCAGGTAAATCAGATCACCGCTATGTCGACAGTTGATGCAATGGAAAAAGCGTTGCTCACGGGGAATTACAGTGTTGTGCTTGGGTGGTTACCCGATTTGAATGATTCAGAAAGAGAAAGACTGCAAATTGCAGCACGTCAGGGAGGGTCCTACGGGTTCATTATGAAGCCAACAAATGAACAGAATTCAGCTAGTGGACATCACTCCACCGTAAAAATTCACTCTTCTGTGTACCATTAGTTCAAAATAGGAATGTTCCTACGAAAATAGTACGGAACTTAGTGATTTGTGCTGAAACCGGCCTCAAACCCAGTAAAAATGGGTATTCCGGCCTCAGATTATCTCCAGTTTTTGTCAACAATTAGTCAAAGCCGTTAAGAAATGTGTACGTTTTTCCCTTTTTTTCCACGGTGTTAACACTTCAAGCTTGTAAGTTTCGCGCCACGTTGTAGACTTTACAACGCCAAGGTTGCTCTATAATGCCAACGTAAAGTGGCAAGTTCTTAATTGAAGCAAGAATCTTGGCGTAAGGATTTTAACCAAGGGCTTAAAGCTTAAAGCTCAATTGCCTATTTGGATGATAACGAGGCGCAAAATGAAAAAGACAGCTATCGCATTAGCAGTGGCACTGGCAGGTTTCGCTACCGTAGCGCAAGCCGCCCCTAAAGATAACACCTGGTATACCGGTGGTAAATTGGGCTGGTCCCAATACCATGACACTGGTTTCGCAAATGCTTACGAAGGTATCGGCAACGGCCCTACCCACGATAGCCAACTGGGTGCAGGTGCGTTCTTGGGTTACCAAGCGAACCAATACCTGGGCTTTGAAATGGGATATGACTGGCTTGGCCGTATGCCTTACAAAGGCAGCGTAAACAACGGCGCGTTCAAAGCACAAGGCGTTCAGCTGGCTGCTAAACTGAGCTACCCACTGACTGACGATCTGGACTTGTACACCCGTCTGGGTGGTATGGTTTGGCGTGCAGACTCCAAAGGTAACTTCGGTGGTACTGGTGAGCGCGTAAGCGATCACGACACCGGTGTTTCTCCACTGGCAGCTGTTGGTGTTGAATACGCAGTGACCAAAAACTGGGCTACCCGTCTGGATTACCAGTGGGTTAATAACATCGGCGACGCGCAGACTGTTGGCGCACGTCCAGACAACGGCATGCTGTCTGTAGGTGTTTCTTACCGTTTCGGTCAGGATGATGTTGCAGCACCAGTTGTTGCACCAGCTCCAGCTCCAGCTCCAGTTGTGGAAACTAAGAAATTCACTCTGAAGTCTGACGTTCTGTTCAACTTCAACAAAGCAACTCTGAAACCAGAAGGCCAACAGGCTCTGGATCAGCTGTACAGCCAGTTGAGTTCAATCGATCCTAAAGACGGTTCAGTTATCGTTCTGGGTTACACCGACCGTATCGGTTCAGAACAATACAACCAGAAACTGTCTGAGCAACGTGCACAGAGCGTAGTGGATTACCTGGTATCTAAAGGTATCCCTGCGAACAAAATCTCTGCACAAGGTCAAGGTAAATCTAACCCAGTTACTGGTTCTACCTGTGACTCCGTTAAAGGCCGTGCTGCTCTGATCGACTGCCTGGCACCAGACCGTCGTGTAGAAATCGAAGTTAAAGGCTACAAAGATACTGTTACTCAGCCACAGGCTTAATAACACGCTTTAGCTTTAACGACAGATATTAAAAACCCCGCTTCGGCGGGGTTTTTTTATGCTTTGAATTCAGCGTTCGAATACAACAGGAGAAGGCTTTCAACCCGATATACAAAAAGGCTCAGAGATCTTGTTTACCGAGGATTTGCTGTAAGTCTTCTTTGAGCGAAGACATCTGGTTGGCGTATTTCTCTTTTCGTTCTGCGTCTTCAAGCAGTTGAATGATGGTGTCAGATAACGTTGCACCACGACGCTGTGCAAGGCCTGCCAGCCGCTGCCAGACGAGGAATTCTAAATCGATGGATTTCTTACGGGTATGTTGATGCTCAGCATTAAAATGACGTTTTCTGCGTGCACGGATAGTTTGTTTAAGCCGGTTTTCCAGCGCCGGATTCATGTTATTCACAATCCAGTCCGTGACCTTCACTGGCTCATTTTCCAGACTGAGAAGTTGGTTCACGGATTCCTGTGCGGCACTGTTTTCCAGATGACGGGTGATCCGCTCACCTTCCCGGTGTTTCTTCACCAGGTACTTCCATTTCCAACCGCTTTCAAGATTTTCCAGTTGCTGATATTTCATCGTGAACTCTTCGGTGACCCCGTAACTTTACTAAGCATAACAGCTTTATTTCAATTTTCACCCCAAATAAACCTGCATATATTGCCCATTTTTTGCGCACCTGGTCAGCAATGTGCACTAAGCCATGTTCAGTCGCGACTCTCATTGTATGCAGCCGGATTTATTCTTGTATAATCGCTCTTTCCCTTTTTATAGAAAACAGCTAACACATTGACCAATAACCGACTTGACTGGCAGCTTTTACTGCCTGACTCCGCGCCTTATGAGGCAATATTTGCAACGGCAGCCCAGTTAGCCCCTGTCGATTTCGCTGGAACACAGCCCCGGCTGGAAAATGGTTTAACGCTGTTTTGTCATCCCCGCTCCCGCCCTCGCTTTATGACGCTTAAGGCGCAGGAAAACCGTGAGTATCTGTCACGCATTGCTCAGGCGGTTAACGATCTGCTGCCTGAACCCAGTGAAGTGACTGGCAACCGCTATCATATCGAAGGCAGTAAGGTCACCCTGCTCGCGGCAAAATCAGCGGAAGATGCCTTTGCCGCGAAGTTCACCTGCCAGTATCGCGAGTGGCTTGAGCCGGAGCAGCTGTTTGGCTGTGTTCGTGTGCATAAAGATCTCATCCAGCTCGAACCTGGTCTGGTTCATCAGGTTAATGGCGGTGTTCTGGTGCTGTCTATCCGCACACTCATCGCTCAACCGCTGATGTGGCTTCGCCTGAAACAGATGATCACCGAAGGCATGTATCACTGGGTTTCCCCGGATGAAACCAAACCTTTACCGGTTACCATTCCCCCCATGCCACTGGATCTCCGTCTGATTCTGGTTGGCGACCGCCTATCTTTGGGCGATCTGAGTGACATGGAACCGGAGCTGATGGATTCTGCCATTTATGGCGAATTCGAAGCTGACCTGCCGCTGACAGAAGAAAGCGATATGGAAACCTGGTGCGGATATGTCAACACGCTGGCCGATGAGCTGGAAATTCCCCGCCTTGCTGCCGATGCATGGCCTGAATTCTTTAAGCTGGCAATCCGCCAGAGCACCGATCAGGGCAGTCTGACGCTCGATCCGGTCTGGCTGAACACGCAACTCAGTGAAGCTGCCCTCTATAATGAAGATGAGCTGCTGAGCGCCAAAGCACTGGAAGCCGCGTCCAGCGCACGTGCGTGGCGCGAGAGTTATCTTCAGGAGCGCATGCAGGATGAAATTGAGCTGGGCCAGATCCGCATCGAAACCGAAGGTGAAGTGGTCGGGCAAATTAACGGGCTGTCAGTACTGGAATACCCGGGACATCCGCGCGCGTTAGGTGAACCTTCGCGCATTAGTTGTGTCGTACACACCGGCGACGGCGAATTTACCGACGTTGAGCGCAAAGCAGAATTAGGCGGCAATCTTCATGCGAAAGGCATGATGATTATGCAGGCCTTCCTGATATCCGAGTTAGAACTCGACCAGCCTCTGCCCTTCTCCGCTTCGATTGTGTTTGAGCAGTCTTACGGTGAAGTGGACGGCGACAGCGCTTCCCTTGCTGAACTCTGTGCGCTGATCAGTGCGCTGTCGATGCAGCCGATTAACCAGCAAATTGCAGTGACCGGTTCTGTCGATCAGTTTGGGAATGTGCAACCTATTGGTGGCGTGAACGAAAAAATCGAAGGTTTCTTCGAGGTTTGTCAGCGTCGCGGTTTGACCGGTAAACAAGGGGTCATTCTGCCAACCAGCAACGTGCGTAATTTGTGCCTGCATCCGCAGGTGATTGACGCCGTTCGCGAAGGCCAGTTTCACTTATGGGCAGTTGATAGCGCAGACGAAGCGCTGCCTATCCTGACCGGACTGATTTACTCCAACGAAGGAGAAGCTGAAGAAGAGCGTGCGAGTTTGCTGGGATTAATTCAGCAGCGTATTGCGCTGGTCACGTCTCAGGGCGGCCCGCGCTATCCGTGGCCTCTTCGCTGGTTGAACTGGTTCAACCACAGCTGATCGGAGTTGTTCAGCTTACAGCTGTAAGCTAAGCTCCGCCCTTCAATAAAATAAGGCTTACATAGAACATGGTAGATAAACGCGATTCCTATACGAAAGAAGACCTCGTAGCTTCTGGCCGCAGTGAACTGTTCGGCGCAGGCGGCCCTCCATTACCATCAGGCAACATGCTGATGATGGACCGCATCGTGAAGATGCAGGAAGATGGCGGCACCCATGGCAAAGGCTATGTTGAAGCTGAATTAGATATCAATCCTGATCTGTGGTTCTTTGGTTGCCACTTCATCGGCGATCCGGTCATGCCGGGTTGTCTGGGTCTGGATGCAATGTGGCAGCTGGTAGGTTTCTATCTGGGCTGGCTCGGTGGCGAAGGCAAAGGCCGCGCACTGGGTGTAGGTGAAGTGAAATTCACCGGTCAGGTATTGCCGACGGCCAAACTTGTCACTTACCGCCTGAACTTCAAACGCGTGATCAACCGTAAACTGATCATGGGCGTTGCAGATGGCGAAGTTCTGGTTGATGGCGTAGTTATCTACACGGCAACGGATCTGAAAGTCGGCCTGTTCAAAGACGCTGCCGCGTTCTAAGAGCCTTTTCAGTTCGTACCAGACAAACGGTGAGCCCGGTGCTCGCCGTTTTTTTTTATGGTTTTTTGAGCAATATTGAGAGAACCCTAAACAAAAACCTCCGCGCGCAGCGGAGGTCGTTCCTTATTCTGACAGGGGAGCCGCTTAAGCGGTAACGGCCCTGTCCTCCATGGCTTGTCGCCAACCCCCGAGCCAGTGTGATCGGGCATCTAATGATTGGTACGGACAAATCTCCTTAGAGCGTCCGCCAATACCTGCTTGATATCCACGTGATTGTGCCCGTTCCAGGCGATCGCGTTTTTGTCTCTTCATGCCTTGTATCCCTCATTATTCAGGTCAGGTGGAAAGAAAACAGTGGTACGCTTCTGCGTCCACACCTAACAAATAGCTGCAATAGAGGGAGAGGTCAATGCGCAAAATTCACGCCAATGTCATATTAGTGAGCTATTTTATTCGATTGCCCGCGAACTAATCGCGCTATCAAAAACTCATCTGGCTGATCGCCCTAAAAAAATCCCGGTGTCTGAAAAATCAGAAACCGGGATTTTTTGTCTTTAACTTAAAAAATATTAAGCTTAAAAAATTGTCATCTTATCTGTGATGCAATCTGGCCTGCTTCTTGCTGCCAGCCCGTGGCTAACGTTCTGACCAGCGCATCGTAACCGTCTTCGTTTTGTTTCAGGTTCAGCGCGAAATCACGCTGAACCGTCTGTCCGCCATGCGTCAGCGTCCAGCTTCCGCTGACCACGACGATACCGTCGTAGCGACCATGGAAACCGGTGACATTGACGTTCAGCACATCCTGATCGTCTGAGCCTCCCGCCTGCGAAGAAACCAGGAATCCCGGCAAATCACGGCGCAGATAGGTCACCAGTGATTGCTGGAGCTGCTGATCCAGCGGGCTGGCCCAGAGGTTATTCTGAGTCAGTGTATATTGCACATCATTAGTCTGATAAACCAAACCAGTGCCCGCCAGATAATCAGCCACGCTGACCCGCTCAACCCACAAGTGACGCTGCGCGGTTGAACCGGATGTCATCGTACTGCCTGCCACTGGCGTGCTGCTAAGTACCGGCAACTGGTAATACGTTTTCTCGTTACTGCTGCTGCATGCAGACAGGAATAATGCTAAGACGACAGGTATCCATTTCATCATTATTTGGCCTTCTTCGGCTGAGGATCATCTTGCCCTGGGGCGGCGAAAATCAGTGCATTGCTTTTCTGATTCAGCGTTTTCAATACCGGCTGAAGCTCACGCAGCGTTTTATCCAGACTCTGCATATCGCCAACCAGATTGCCGTAAGCCGGTGAGCCAGGCTGGAAGCCTTTCAGGCTACGGTTAAGCTGAATGAGCGTCTGCTGCATATCCGCAGGCAGATTTTTCATCTCTTTACTCGAGACAATCGCGTTCAGAGACTCAATGGTTTTCTGCGTAGATTTCATCGTTCTCTGGCTTTCAGCCAGCGTGCTGGTCGCTTCACGCATCATCGGCTCAATCGGCAGATTGTTGATTTTATCAAGCGTCGTCATCAGTTTCTGCTGGATTTGCGCAAACCCGCCGCTCACGGTCGGCAGCAGTTTATGTCCGGCAATTTCAAGCGGTCCTTTCCACGGTTTCTCATTCGGATAGAAATCCAGATCGATATACATCGCCCCGGTCAGCAGGTTTGCTGATTTCATGGAGGCGCGCAGACCATGTGCGATACCATCACGGATATGATCGTCAATATTGAAATTGCTGCCCAACAACTGAGCGAAGCGGTCTGGCTCGATACGGATCAGGATCGGAATGCGGTAATCATCTGACATTTGCTGATTAAGCACATTCATCGGGAACGGCACTTCGGCCACGGTACCGAGACGAATACCGCGGAATTCCACTGGTGCGCCTTTTTGCAGCCCGCGGATGGAATCCGAGAAGAACATCACGTAGTCCATATGACGCGTATACAGTGATTCCTGAATACTTTTCTGATCGTCAAACAGCTGATAATTATCGCCATTTTTCGCTTCAGCGCCCTGCGCCCAGCCGTTCGGAATATCGAAGCTTACGCCTCCGCTGAACAGTGTTGTCAGTGACCCCATCTCCACACGCATACCGGCGGCGGACATGTCGAAATTCACTCCGCTGTCTTTCCAGAAGCGCACATTGTCGGTCACCAGTGTGTCGTATGGCGCACGGACAAAGAGCTGATATTTGATGTTGCGGGCTTTAGGATCAAAGTGACTGGTTTCAACCGTCCCGACCTGATAACCACGGAACAGCACCGGATCGCCCGGATTCAGTTGCCCTGAACGCTCGCTTTCCAGAATAACACGGACGCCTTTCGCATCCGGTGACGCCAGCGGTGGTGAATCATCCAGCTTATATTCTTCTTTCTCGCCACCTTTACTACCGGGCTGTAGCTGAATATATGCGCCGGACAACAGCGTACCCAGGCCGGAGACACCCTCGCGTCCGATCTGCGGTTTGACCACCCAAAATACGGAATCGCCACGCAGCATTTTTTCCATGCCGGTATTCAGACGGGCTTTGATGATGACCTGCTGGAGATCGTCGCTGAGCGTGACAGTCTCTACTTTGCCCACGTCCACATTGCGGCTTTTGATCGTGGTCTTTCCGCCTTCAATGCCTTCCGCGGTCGTGGTGATGAGCGTGACTTCCGGGCCCTGATGGCTGTAGTGATAAAACAGGATCCAGGCCCCGATCAGTGCAGTGACAATCGGCACAATCCACACCGGAGACCAGCGTTTAATTTTTTCGACTTTGGCAGTTCCGTCGTGTTCTGCCATGTTATTTCCTGCCATCTTGTGGCTCCTTTGCAGACTTCATTCCAGCGCGATCCCAAATGAGCCTTGGGTCAAACGTCATGGCGGCAAACATCGTAAGAATGACAACGCCTGCAAACAGCAGCGCGCCGATATCCGGATATATACTCATCAGTTGCCCCATTCTGACCAGGGCTGACAGCACCGCAATAACAAATACGTCAATCATTGACCAGCGGCCAACAAACTCAACAACTTCATAAATGACATGCAACCTTTCCCTGTCGATTTGCTTATTGCTGTTGGCATCCCAGCAGAGCCAGGCAATGGCGATCATTTTTAATGTCGGCACCATAATACTGGCGATGAAAATCACCATTGCCACAGGGTACGAGCCGTCACTCCACAACAGCACAACACCGGCCATGATCGTTGAAGGCATCGGATTCCCGAGAACCTGCGTGATCATAATCGGCAGCATATTGGCCGGGAGGTATAACAAAATGGACGTCACCAGCAGGGCCATCGTCCATTGCAGACTGTTTTTACGTCGCGCGTGACCTTTGCTTTTACAGCGCCCGCACACTTCCTGCTCCGCAGGCAAAATCGCCATGCAGCAATGGCAGGAACGCAGCCCCTGGCGCAAACCGCTCTCGCCGACCTGTAACGGCTGAACCAGTTCAGGTGCAGGTTCGATGTGTTCCCACATCCAGAAGCGATCGGTGCATTGAAAAGCACGCAGTTGCAGCAGGCAAAACAGAACGTAAGGGATAAAGCTGGTGCCAATCCCCACATCACCATACGCCATCAGTTTGACGAAACTCACCAGTACACCGGCGAGAAAAATCTCCACCATGCACCAGCTTTTCAGCCGAAACAGCGTACGCGCGATGCTCACTTTCCAGTGAACAGGAATTTTGTTGCCGTAGCAAAGAAGGATAATCGAGAGCATGCAAACTGCCGGGAGCAGCTGCACCACGATCATAAACAGAGACGCCATACTGGCGTAATCTTCAGAAACTAAAACCTGCGGGATCTGGACCAGTGTCACTTCACTGCTCAGCCCGGCAACGTTCATATTGACGAAAGGAAAAAGGTTGGCCAGCAACAGCATGAATAACGCGCTGATTGCATAACCGACAGGGCGTCTGCGTGGCTCATTCCAGCGGGTTGTCAGCGTCGTATGGCAACGGGGACAAACGGCTTTTTGCCCTATTTTCAGACCAGGTATGGCCACCAGAATGTCGCATTGGGGGCACAGGATGTGCGGGTCATTGTCATGGGCGTCAGAACACACTATCGACTCCTCAACAGCGCAAAGACAAAGGATATTGGCAACCGGATTTCCATTGCGCCGGTTGCCAATCGTAATGCAGTGTTAGCCGTTTTTCTGCGCTTCCAGCGCTTCCCAACGTTCAAACGCCTGCTCTAACTCCAGCTCTGCAGCAGCAAAAGCGGTGAGCACTTTCTGAGTTTCTTCATGAGGAAGTGTGAAGAAATCAGCATCACTCATCTTCTGTTGCAGGGCTTCAATTTTTTCTTCCAGTGCGCTGATTTGCAGAGGCAATTGTTCCAGTTCACGCTGTTGATTATAGCTGAGCTTATTCGCCGTGCGTTTGGCCGGTTCTGCTTTCGGTTGCGCCACCGGTTTATTTTCTGTAACAACAGCCTGACGAATTGGCTTCTGGTTACGACGCTGATGCTGTGCGTCAAAGTAACCGCCCACATAGCTGTTAATCACGCCGTTACCTTCATAAATCCAACATTCGGTGGCCGAATTATCAACAAATTCACGGTCATGGCTCACCAGCATTACGGTGCCCTGATAGCTGTCGATCATCTCTTCCAGCAGTTCCAGCGTTTCCACATCCAGGTCGTTGGTCGGTTCATCGAGAATCAACAGGTTACTTGGACGCAGGAACAGTTTTGCCAGCAGCAGTCGGTTACGTTCGCCGCCAGACAACGCTTTCACCGGCGTCATCGCACGTTTCGGATGGAACAGGAAGTCTTGCAGATAGCCCAGCACGTGGCGTGCGCGGCCGTTCACCATCACTTCCTGCTTACCTTCGGCAAGGTTGTCCATCACAGTACGTTCCGGATCAAGCTCGGCGCGGTGCTGGTCGAAGTACGCCACTTCCAGCTTGGTGCCGCAGTGAACGCGACCGCTGTCGGCCTTAATCTGACTTAACATCAGTTTAAGCAATGTGGTTTTACCACAGCCGTTCGGGCCAACCAGCGCAATTTTATCACCACGCATCACCTGCGCGGAGAAGTGGCTCACCAGTTGCTTACCGGCAATCGCGTAGCTGACATCTTCCATTTCGAAGACAATCTTGCCGGAAGTCGAAGCTTCAACGACCTGCATTTTGGCGGTGCCCATGACTTCACGACGTTCAGAACGCTCCTGACGTAAGGCTTTCAATGCGCGAACGCGGCCTTCGTTACGGGTACGGCGTGCCTTGATGCCCTGGCGGATCCACACTTCTTCCTGCGCCAGTTTTTTGTCGAATTCTGCGTTCTGCAATTCTTCAACGCGCAACGCTTCTTCTTTCGCCAGCAGATATTCTTCGTAGTTACCCGGATAAGAAACCAGTTTGCCGCGATCGAGATCGACAATACGGGTCGCCATGTTACGGATGAAAGAACGGTCATGGGAAATGAAGATAATGCTGCCCTGGAACTCTTTCAGGAAATCTTCCAGCCAGGCAATACTTTCGATATCCAGGTGGTTGGTCGGTTCGTCGAGCAGCAAAATGTGCGGCGCGCTGACCAGCGCACGGCCCAGCGCAGCTTTACGCAACCAGCCGCCGGACAGCGATTTAAGCTCGGTATCCGCATCCAGACCCAGTTTCAGCAGCACTTCATTGATGCGGCTGTCGAGCTGCCACAGGCCCTGATGATCGAGGATCTCCATCACCTGCGCCAGTTTGTTCATGTTCTTTTCGCTCGGGTCGGTTTCAACCAGATGCGAAATCGCGTGATACGCTTTCAGGTGTTCCGCCTGCTCAAAAACGCCTTCAGAGACGAAATCAAAAACTGTGCCTTCGACATTGCGCGGGGGGTCTTGTTGCAGACGCGCCACAATCAGATCCTGCTCATAGACAATGCGTCCGTCATCCAGCGGCACTTCGCGGTTCAGGATTTTCATCAGCGTCGATTTACCGGCGCCGTTACGGCCAACCAGACAGACGCGTTCGTTCGGCTCGATGTGTAATTCGGTGTTATCCAACAGCGGCGAGTCACTGAATGACAGCCAGGCACCTGACATACTAATTAACGACATAAACTTTATTTTTCCTCGCCGGCGTGGGACAGCAGCCAGCAGTTATGAATTTGACGATTACGGGCAAAATCCTGTGACAGGGTTTGGCTGGTGATTTCTTTGGCGGTCAGCCCCAGTTTGCTCAGTCCGTCGAGATCCATCTGGAAGCCGCGCTTGTTATTGGAGAACATAATGGTGCCGTTGCGACGTAAAATGCGTTTCAGATCTTTCATTAATGCCAGATGATCGCGCTGAACGTCAAAACTGTCGGCCATACGTTTCGAGTTGGAGAACGTCGGTGGATCGATAAAGATCACATCGAATTGTTCATCACACATGCCCAGATAAGACAGACAATCTGCCTGAATCAGGCGGTGCTGACGGCCGGTCAGGCCATTGGCACGCAGGTTTTTCTCTGCCCATTCCAGATAGGTACGGGACATATCTACCGTGGTTGTGCTCCGCGCACCGCCCAGACCGGCGTGAACGCTGGCCGTGCCGGTGTACGCGAACAGGTTCAGGAAGTCTTTTCCTTTACTCATTTCGCCGAGCATTTTGCGGGCAATACGGTGATCCAGGAACAAACCGGTGTCGAGATAATCCGTCAGGTTAACCCACAGTTTAGCGTCGAATTCCTCAACCAGCAGGAACTCGCCCTTCTGTGCCAGTTTCTCATACTGGCTGGTGCCTTTCTGACGTTCACGGGTTTTCAGGATCAGCTGGCTGGATGAAATATCCAGTACCGACATTGTGGCGTTAATCACGTCGAACAAACGCTGACGGGCTTTCTGCGCATCAACCGTTTTCGGCGGCGCATATTCCTGAACCACAACTTTGCTGCCGTAGCGGTCAACCGCCACGTTGTAGTCTGGTAAATCGGCGTCATACAGGCGATAGCATTCGATGCCCTGCTGTTTGGCCCATTTCTCCAGTTTCTTAACATTTTTGCGCAAGCGGTTGGCGTAATCTTCTGCCATTTGCGCGCCTGCCGCGCCGGTCGGGTTTTCCGCCAGCTGGTAGTTTTTCTGCACACATTCCAGCGGGCCGTTTTTCGCTTTGAACTGACGCTCAGCGCGCAGCTGGAGGCAACTTAACAGCTCAGGTGACGCACTGAACAAGGAGAGCTGCCAGCCGCCAAACTGTGTTTTCATAATGCGGCCAAGCATGTTGTGCAACGCAATCAGAGCCGGTTCGCTTTCCAGACGCTCGCCGTATGGCGGGTTACTGATCACCGTCCCGGTCGGGCCTTCCGGCAGCGGATTCACCAGTTTGCCGACTTCGGCAGCTTCAAAGCTGATCAGTTCTGCCACACCCGCGCGACGGGCGTTGGCACGTGCCATCTCGATAACACGACGGTCAATATCAGAGCCGAAGAAGCGCGATGTTGTTTCCTGAACGCCACGGCGGGTACGAACCTGCGCTTCGGCGGTCAGTTCACGCCACAGTTCAGCGTCAAATTTGCTCCAGCCGGTAAAGCCCCAGTGCTGGCGATGCAAGCCCGGCGCACGATCGGCGGCAATCATGGCCGCTTCAATCAGCAACGTACCAGAACCACACATCGGATCGACCATCGGCGTACCCGCCTGCCAGCCGGAACGCATCACGATAGCCGCGGCCAGGTTTTCTTTCAGCGGAGCCTGACCGGTCAGGTCACGGTAGCCGCGCTGATGCAGGCCTTCACCGCTGAGATCCAGCGCGACGCTGGCGGTATCACGTTGCAGAAAGACGTTAACGCGGATGTCCGGCTGCTGTTTCGCCACATTCGGGCGCTCGTCCATTTTGCGGGTGAAGCTGTCAACGATGGCGTCTTTCACTTTCAGCGCGCCGTACTGGCTGTTACGGATTTCGTCGTTCAGGCCGCTGAAATGCACGGCAAACGTTTTTTCCACACCAAACACGGACGGCCAGTCAATCGCCATCACGCCGAGGTAAAGATCCAGATCGCTGTGAACTTTGAATTCGTTCAGCGGTAACAGGATGCGCGAAGCCAGACGGCTCCACAGTAAGCTCCGATACATCAGGCGATCGTCACCTTCAAAATGCACCCCTCCCTGCACAACTTTGCAGGCTTGCGCACCCAGCGTTTCCAGTTCGCTTTTTAACAGTTCTTCCAGTCCACGCGCCGTGCTGGCAAACAAAGAGTTCATATCGACATATCACCAAAAATAAAATTGTTGCGCATTATAGCTAATCCCCACCGCTTGTCATAAAGTCTCTGGTTATCTTTAAGACTTTATATACACAGAGGCGACGTTCAGTGCCCATTCTTTCACGTTTATTCGTTCACCCGGTCAAATCCATGCGTGGTCTGCAAGTCTCACACGCACTGGTCACAGCAACAGGACTGACGTTCGACCGCCAGTTCATGATTACCGATACGCAAGGCACTTTTATTACGGCCCGCCAGTATCCCAACCTTGTTCTGTTCACCCCGGTGATCCTGCCCGATGGCCTGATGATCTCTGCGCCTGAAGGCGACAGCATCAGCGTTAAATTCCGTGAATTCGCCGGTGAAAACTCACCGACTGAAGTCTGGGGCAATCAGTTTACCTCACTCATCGCGCCGGAACCGGTAAATCGCTGGTTAAGTGCTTATTTAAAGCGTGACGTCCAGCTTCGCTGGGTAGGCGAAGAACCGACACGCCGTGTGAAAAAACATCCGGAAGTTCCGCTGTCGTTTGCCGACGGCTTTCCTTATCTGCTGATCAATGAAGCGTCGATGCAGGATTTACAGCGCCGCTGCCCGGGCGGTGTGCGCGTTGAGCAATTCCGGCCCAACATTGTGGTCAGTGGTGCGCAAGCGTATGCCGAAGATACCTGGCAGACGATCCGTATCGGCGAAGTCATTTTCGATCTGGTCAAACCCTGCAGCCGCTGTATTTTCACCACCGTCAGCATTGAGCGCGGACGTAAACATCCTCGAGGAGAACCGCTGAAAACTTTGCAGGGCTACCGAACTGCGAGCGATGGCGACGTGGATTTCGGCCAGAATATGATTGCGCGTAATACCGGCGTGATCCGTGCGGGCGACAGCGTTGAGGTGCTGGCCACTAAACCAGCGCGGCCTTACGGCGCAGGTGAAGTGGTTGAAAACGTCGACGCGCCGAAAAGCACTGCGCAGGACGTGACCATCAATTATCAGGGCACGCAGTTCACCGGGAATAATCAGCAGATTTTGCTCGAACAACTGGAATTGCAGGGATTACGGATCCCGTATTCGTGTCGTGCGGGAATATGTGGTGCCTGCAAAATGACATTACAAGAGGGAAAAGTTTCGCCGCTGAAAGAAAGCGCCGTGGGTAAAGACGGAATGATATTGTCGTGCAGCTGTATTCCGGCCTCAGATATTATTATCGGCTAGGAAGCGCATTTAACGCAGGGTCAGGCAGTTTTAACCGGAATAATGAACTTAAACTGCCTGATCGTAGACATCGCTGTCTACCCGGAATGCCGCTGGCATCAGCCGGTCATGCATCACTTTAATCGCATCGCCTAACACCATCCCGCGCCCTGCCACTGTCAGACGTTCCTGCGCCAGCAGGCACAGACTGGCGTTATCACCGGACTCAACCACCAGTAATGTCGCCTGCTCACCGCTTTCCATTACCTGCACCTGCGCAAGCTGACCGTTTGCTGGCTGGAAAGGACGATGTTGCTGACTGAAATGCCAGCTCTTTGGCATCAGCGGTTTTAAAAAGCGAAAAGCGACTAATGCATTTAATACTAATTCGGCGCGCTGTTCGGCGGCCAGTCGAATATGTTTGCACTGTTCTTCGAAATCAAAATACAGCGCCGCATCATCGACACAAAATGACATATCGCCGAAAGCATCCGGCGTTAACATTTTAGCGGGGAATCGGGAACGGAAAATCATGCCATTAGCGAGATCCAACATAAGCCGGTCATGTTCAGTATCAAAATACCAACGCCAATTATCATCTGGTTTGATTTTCATTTCGTCATCCTGTTTGCGCGATGCCCTCTGCCTGTTTGTTCGTGATGTTCTATTGTTACCCGATCCGATAAGAATAGAATTTTTTATTACGAACGGATATCAGACAAATCCTGAGCCTGAATAATGGTCAGTGGACAAAATATAGACGAGCCGGGTTAATAAATAAACCCCTGACTCGCCTTAAGGATGAAAAATATCAGAGGTGGGTAACAATATCTTTGATCAAACCTGGCCCGCGGAAGATAAATCCGGAATAGATTTGAATTAATGATGCACCGGCTGCCATTTTTTCACGCGCTGCCGTCAGTGAATCAATGCCACCGACGCCAATAATAGGCAGACGACCTTGTAATTCATTTGACAGCATGCGGATAATTTCTGTGCTGCGCAGTTGCAGCGGGCGACCGCTCAGTCCGCCAACCTGATCACAATGATTAAGGCCCTGGATCAGTTTACGATCGAGCGTCGTGTTAGTCGCAATCACGCCATCCATATTATGACGCACCAGACTGTCGGCTATTTGGATCAATTCTTCCTCAGAAAGATCCGGCGCGATCTTCACAGCAACCGGCACATATTTCTGATGACGTTGCTGAAGTTCAAGCTGCTTATTTTTAATCGCCGCCAGTAAATCATCCAGCGCTTCACCGTATTGCAGTGAACGTAATCCCGGCGTATTTGGTGAAGAAATATTCACCGCGATATAACCCGCGTACGGATATACCTTTTCCATACAGGTCAGATAATCATCTTTACCCTGCTCGACCGGCGTATCTTTATTCTTGCCGATATTAATCCCCAGGATGCCGCCAAAATGGGATTTTTTGACGTTATTCACCAGATTATCCACGCCGTGGTTATTGAAACCCATGCGGTTAATCAGGCCTTCTGCTTCAACGATGCGGAATAAACGTGGCTTATCATTACCCGCCTGCGCACGCGGCGTCACGGTTCCCACTTCCACAAAACCAAATCCCATTGCGCCGAGTGCATCAATACATTCGCCGTCTTTATCCAGGCCAGCAGCCAGCCCCAGCGGGTTCTTAAAGGTTAATCCCATGCAGGTCACCGGTTTGGCCGGAACGGACTGACGAATTAAAAACTCAAGGGGGGTGCCGGAGATGCGGCTTAACTGACGGAAGGTTAACTCGTGGGCGCGTTCTGGATCGAGCTGAAACAGTGCTTTCCTGACAAAAGGATAATACATGGAGACTCCTGGATTCCCGGTGGCTAGACGGGGCGGTATTATCGACTAAGCGTCGGGCAATTGGAAACGATAACCGGCGGATTGGCACAATAATTGTTTCCGTACGCAAACGATTACTTTTTATTTACCTTAATTTTACTTTTATCCCTCCGCGCCCGCTTCATCCCTGCTTTATCCGTTTTCAAACTATTCATAGCCAAAATTGAGATTTCCGGTGCGCGGCGTCCCCCTGTTACGTTTACTCCACTTTGTTAAAGAAAATAATGGTTCTATTACTTTTTGTTATAAGGAAGAGAGATGCGCGTTATAACAATCGCAGGCAGCCCGCGACAACCTTCACGTTCTTCCTCCCTGCTGGCGCTCAGCCATCAGTGGCTGGCAAGCCGCGGCATCGAGGTTTTCACCTATACGATTCAGGATTTTTCCGCTGACGATCTGCTGTTCGCAAATTTCGCCAGCCCGCAGCTCAAACAGCTGAATGCTGAACTGGCAAGCGCCGATGGATTGATCGTGGCAACGCCGGTCTATAAAGCCTCGTTTTCCGGTGCGCTCAAGACATTGCTGGATTTACTGCCGGAGCGCGCGCTCGACCATAAAGTCGTCCTGCCGCTGGCTACCGCAGGTTCGATCGGCCACATGCTCGCGGTAGATTACGCGCTCAAACCGGTGCTGGCGTCGCTCAAAGCGCAGGAAGTTTTGCAGGGCGTTTTCGCTGATGACAGCCTGATCACCGATTACCAGAATTACCCGGCGAAGCTTGATCCCGCACTGGAAGAGCGTCTGACCGAATCACTGGAAAACTTCTATCTGGCACTCAGCCGCCGCCGCCCGCTGGCGCCGTCTGTTGCGTCCCTTTCTGCCCAGGCATTGCGCGTTTAACTTTAAAAGGAATTAACCATGCCAGCATCCTTCTCTTTATTACGTCGCCTGCCGGTTATTGCCGGGCTGCTGACCAGCCTGACTTTGAGCGGTACGGCGCTTGCGCAGGAAAAAGATCCCGCGCAGTTACGCATCGCCTACCAGAAAGGATCCGTCGGTCTTGTGCTGGCGAAATCCCATCAGTTACTGGAAAAACGTTTCCCGGACACCAAAATCAGCTGGGTGGAATTTCCTGCCGGGCCGCAGATCCTTGAAGCACTGAACGTTGGCAGTATTGATCTGGGCGGAACCGGTGATTTGCCACCGCTGTTCGCGCAGGCCGCAGGCGCGGATTTGCTGTATATCGGTTCTGAACCGCCTAAGCCGAAAGCTGAAGTTATTCTGGTCGACAGCAACAGCCCGATTAAAACTGTCGCGGACCTGAAAGGCCATAAAGTTGCTTTCCAGAAAGGCTCCAGTTCGCACAATTTACTGCTTCGTGCGCTGCAACAGGCCGGGCTGAAATTCACCGATATCCAGCCGGTTTATCTGACACCCGCCGACGCCCGCGCGGCTTTCCAGCAACATGACGTCGATGCCTGGGCTATCTGGGATCCCTACTATTCTGCCGCACAGGTTCAGGGCGATGTTCGCGTGCTGACCGACGGTTCCACGCTGCACCAGACCGGTTCTTTCTATCTGGCACCGAAAAAATATACCGAAGCGAATCCGCAATTTATCAGCGCCGTTCTGGACGTGTTAACGCAGGCGAATGCGCTGACGAAAACCGACCGTGCGCAAAGCATCACGCTGCTTTCCCAGTCGATGGGGTTGCCGGATAAAGTCGTGGCGTCTTATCTCGATCACCTGCCGGACATGCCTATCACACCGGTCAGCGCGGAAACGGAAAAACGCCAGCAGCAAACCGCCGATTTGTTCTATGAAAACCACATTTTGCCAAAACCTGTTGAGATTAAAGATCGCATCTGGAAGCCCGCTGTACAGGCTAACTGATCACTCATTGAGCCGCCCGCTGAGCGGCACCCGTGACGAATTGAGAGGAGTAACAACATGAGTCTGAACGTATTCTGGTTCTTACCAACCCACGGCGATGGCCGTTATTTAGGCACTGAAGAAGGCGCGCGCGTGGTCGATCACGGCTATCTTCAGCAGATCGCACAGGCCGCTGACCGCCTGGGTTTTGGCGGTGTATTGCTGCCAACGGGCCGTTCATGTGAAGACTCATGGCTGGTGGCCGCCTCACTGATTTCGGTAACTCAGCGTCTGAAATTTCTGGTGGCGCTGCGTCCGGGGATTATTTCTCCGACGCTGGCTGCCCGCCAGGCCGCCACGCTGGACCGGCTTTCCGGCGGTCGCGCGCTGTTTAATCTGGTGACGGGCGGTGATCCGACCGAACTGGCTGCCGAAGGTTTGCACCTCAATCACAAGGAACGCTACGAAGCGTCCGCAGAATTTACCCGCATCTGGCGCCGCGTGCTGGAAGGGGAAACCGTGGATTACGAAGGCAAGCATATTCAGGTGAAAGGCGCGAGCCTGATGCACCCGCCGGTTCAGTACCCTCGCCCGCCGCTGTATTTTGGCGGTTCTTCTGACGAAGCGCAGGATCTGGCCGCTGAGCAGGTTGAACTGTATCTCACCTGGGGTGAACCGCCCGCGCTGGTGAAAGAAAAAATCGAGCAGGTCCGCGCGAAGGCTGCGGCGAAAGGCCGTACGGTGCGTTTCGGTATTCGTCTGCACGTGATTGTCCGCGAAACCAATGAAGAAGCCTGGCGCGCCGCCGACAAGCTGATCGCCAACGTGGATGACGAAACTATTCAGCGCGCGCAGGCCGCATTTGCGAAAACTGATTCCGTCGGTCAGCACCGCATGGCCGCCCTGCACGGCGGCGATCGCAACAAACTGGAAATCTACCCGAATCTGTGGGCAGGCATTGGTCTGGTGCGCACCGGCGCTGGCACGGCGCTGGTCGGAGACGGCCCGACCGTTGCGGCCCGCATGCAGGAATATGCCGATCTGGGCATTGATACCTTTATTTTCTCCGGTTATCCGCATCTGGAAGAAGCGTACCGCGTCAGCGAGCTGTTGTTCCCGCATCTGGATCTGGCAAAACCCGAAGACGATCAAACCGTGAAGAAAGCCATTTTGCCGCGCGGTGAACTGGTGGCGCACGATTTTGCGAATAAACGCGTCGCCAGCCAGCATTAAGGAGAACAAAGATGACGAGATCACAACGCTGGCTGAATCGCGCCGCGCCCTGGGTCGTTCCGGTTGCCCTGATCGGCGGCTGGCAACTGGCCGTTGAAGCGGGCTGGTTGTCTAACCGCATACTTCCGGCGCCGAGCGCGGTGATTGAAGCCTTCTGGACACTGGCGAAAAGCGGCGACCTCTGGCAGAACCTGAAGATCAGTACTTTCCGCGCGCTGACCGGTTTTGCCATCGGCGGCAGTCTGGGTTTACTGCTCGGCTTTATCACCGGGCTTTCACGCTGGGGCGAACGTCTGCTCGACAGTTCGCTCCAGATGCTGCGTAACATTCCGCATCTGGCGCTGATCCCGCTGGTGATTTTGTGGTTCGGCATCGATGAATCCGCCAAGATTTTCCTCGTGGCGCTGGGCACGCTGTTCCCGATTTATCTCAACACTTATCACGGTATTCGCAACATTGATCGCGGCCTGCTGGAGATGTCGCGCAGCTACGGTTTATCCGGTTTCCCGCTGTTTATTCAGGTGGTTTTACCGGGCGCGCTGCCTTCGATTATGGTCGGCGTTCGTTTTGCGCTGGGCTTTATGTGGCTGACGCTGATCGTCGCGGAAACCATTTCGGCTAATTCAGGCATCGGATATCTGGCGATGAACGCCCGCGAATTTTTACAGACTGACGTCGTGGTTGTGGCCATCGTGTTGTACGCCATCCTCGGCAAACTGGCCGATGTGCTGGCCCGCCAGCTGGAAAGTGTCTGGTTACGCTGGCACCCGGCCTATCAGAAAAAACAAGGAGACGCCGCATGAGCGCACCTGCACGTATCGGGCAAGGCACGCCGGTCACCTTATCCGGCATCACAAAAAAATACGGCAACCGCGCCGTCCTCAACGACATTAATCTGCGTATTCCACCCGGCCAGTTTGTGGCCGTTATTGGCCGCAGCGGTTGCGGGAAAAGTACCTTGCTGCGCCTGCTCGCCGGGCTGGAAAAAACCACGCAAGGCGAGCTGCTCAGCGCCAGTGCGCCGCTGAGTCAGGTTCGGGAAGATACGCGGCTGATGTTTCAGGATGACCGCCTGCTGCCCTGGAAAAAAGTGATCGATAACGTCGGCCTGGGCCTGAAAGGTCAGTGGCGTGAAGCCGCGCGGGCAGCGCTGGAAGAAGTCGGGCTGGCCGACCGCGCCGACGAATGGCCTTCGGCGTTATCCGGCGGACAAAAACAACGCGTGGCGCTGGCACGGGCGCTGATCCACCGTCCCCGTTTGCTGTTGCTGGACGAGCCGCTGGGTGCGCTCGATGCACTGACGCGTATTGAAATGCAAAGCCTGATAGAACGTTTATGGCAGCAGCATGATTTCACCGTTTTGCTGGTGACACATGATGTCAGCGAAGCGGTCACGGTCGCGGATCGCGTGATCCTTATCGACCAGGGGCAAATTGGCATGGATTTAACCATTGATTTGCCACGCCCGCGCCGTAAAGGATCTGCGCGCCTGGCTGAGCTGGAAGCGGAAGTGCTGGAGCGCGTGCTGACGCCACAGCCTGCGCAGAACGTTCCGCAGGAAGCGAAACGCGCGCAGAGTTAACGGAAAGTCCCGTCATATCAACATGTAAAAAGGGCGATGTTTCCATCGCCCTTTTGTCTTACTGCATTTCTGCGATTAGTTACGCATCTAACGCTTTGGTGATTTTCTCGAACAAATCACCGGACAGATTTTCCAGCCCTTTAAGCTGTTCCAGTGCCTTACGCATCAATGCCTGACGGCCAGCATCATAACGTTTCAGACGGATCAGCGGCTCAATCATACGCGCGGCAACCTGCGGGTTACGCGTGTTCAGATCGGTCAGCATTTCGGTCAGGAACTGATAACCGCTGCCATCCGCGGCGTGGAATGCAGAAGGGTTAGCCGACGCGAACGCACCAATCAGTGAACGGACGCGGTTCGGGTTGCCCATGCTGAATGAACGATGGTTGAGCAGTGAACGGACTTTCTGCAACACATCGGCCGCCGGGCTGGTCGCCTGCTGGATAAACCATTTATCCATGACCAGGCCATCGTGATGCCAGCGCTCGTCGTAAGCGGCCAGCAGCGTTTCACGGCAAGGCAATTGCGCAGACACGGCGGCGGCCATTGCGGCCAGCGAGTCGGTCATGTTATCGGCCTGTTCAAACTGGGTTTTTACCAGCTGATCTGCCAGAGCGACATCCGCGAAAGCCAGATAATGCAGGCAGGTATTGCGCAGTGAACGTTTACCGATATCTTCGTGAACCACACGGTATGACGGCAGACGGTTAGCGTTGTAAACCGCCAGGAACTCATCCGACATTTCGGTTGCCAGACAACGGGTAATCGCGTCATGCACGGCGCTGATCGCTTCCGGATCGATGATATCGAACAGTTCAGCAATTTCGTTTTCTGACGGTAACGTCAGGATTTGCGCCGCCAGCGCCGGATCAATGTGCTCATCCAGCAGCACCGCACGGAAGGCATCGGCCACATGCAACGGCAGAGAAAGTGGCTGTTTGTGCTGATGACGCGCAACGTTCAGTTTGATGTAGATAGCCAGCAGGCTCTGCGCGGCGTCCCAGCGGGCAAAATCGTTACGTGCGAATTTCATCAGGAAAGTCAGCTGATGATCGCCCCACTTGTAATCGAGTTTCACCGGCGCGGAGAATTCACGTAATAAAGAAGGCACCGGCGGGTATTCCACATCGTCAAAGATGAAGGTCTGCGCGGCTTCGGTGACATTCAGCACATGGCTGACGGTCTGGCCATTTTGTTTCAGTGCAATTACGTTGCCCTGCGGATCGTAGAGTTCGATATCCAGCGGAATATGCAATGGCAGCTTTTCAGTCTGATCAGGCGTCGGCGGGGTTTTCTGGCTGACGGTCAGGGTGTATTGCTGTTTTTCCACGTCGTAGTCGTCGCGCACGGTCAGCACCGGCGTGCCGGACTGGCTGTACCAGCGGCGGAACAGCGACAGGTCAACATTCGAGGCATCTTCCATCGCCTGCACAAAATCGTCGCAGGTCGCAGCGCTGCCGTCGTGGCGCTCGAAATACAGCTGCATACCGGCCTGGAATTTCTCTTCGCCCAGCAAAGTGTGCAGCATGCGGATAACTTCAGAACCCTTCTCATACACAGTCAGCGTATAGAAGTTATTCATTTCGATAACTTTTTCAGGACGAATCGGATGCGCCATCGGGCTGGCATCTTCAGAGAACTGCGCGCCACGCATAACGCGGACGTTATCGATACGGTTGACGGAACGGGAGCCCAGATCAGAGCTGAATTCCTGATCGCGGAAAACGGTCAGGCCTTCTTTCAGGCTCAGCTGGAACCAGTCGCGGCAGGTCACGCGGTTACCGGTCCAGTTGTGGAAGTATTCGTGGCCGATAACCGCTTCGATACCGAGGTAATCTTTGTCGGTCGCGGTTTCGGCTTTTGCCAGCACGTATTTGGAATTAAAGACGTTCAGGCCTTTGTTTTCCATCGCGCCCATGTTGAAGAAATCAACGGCAACGATCATGAAAATGTCGAGATCGTATTCGAGATTGAAGCGGGTTTCGTCCCATTTCATCGACTGTTTCAGGGATTCCATTGCCCAACCCGCGCGATCCAGATTGCCGCGGTCAACGAACAGCTCCAGCGCCACATCGCGGCCTGAACGGGTTTTGAAAGAATCACGCAGAACGTCGAAATCACCGGCAACCAGCGCAAACAGGTAGCAAGGTTTCGGGAACGGATCCTGCCATTTGATCCAGTGCTTGCCGCCTTCCAGCTCGCCAGAATCGATACGGTTGCCGTTCGACAACAGGTACGGGTAACGGGCTTTGTCCGCCACAATGCGGGTGGTAAAACGCGCCAGCACATCAGGGCGATCCAGATAATAGGTGATATGACGGAAACCTTCCGCTTCACACTGCGTACACAGCGCTTCGCCGGACAGGTAGAGCCCTTCCAGCGCGGTGTTTTTCGCCGGATGAATTTCGTTAACAATCGCCAGTTCAAACGCTTCTGGCAGGCCAGTGATTTCCAGCGCGCCTTCTTTTAACTGATATTGTGGCCAATCCTGACCATTAATCTTCAGGCTGATAAGCGTCAGATCTTCCCCGCTGAGCACCAGCGGAGCGCCTTCTGCACCCTGCCGTTTAATCTGGCTGACGGCGGTCACAAGGGTCTTCTGTGCATCAAGCTCGAAATTCAGGTCGATATCCGTGATGGTGTAGTCCGGCGCACGATAGTCGTGGCGAAACTTGGCTTGTGGCAGTTGAGTCATAAAAAACCTTTTGGCGTTTTCATTGTTTAGGGTGATGACAATTTATGGAAGATGAAGCGGGCGCATGTCCCAGCGATTCGCTGTACAGCCCTGAGAGCCTTCAATCTTTTTATCTCTAAACTCTAACACAGGCATCAGGAAATCCCAGATTGTTGCCAGTTTGTGAGTGCGTATGCGCACCTTTCAACCAAAACACAGAAATATCGCCAAAGGTCTCTGTTTTTCGCGGCACTCACAAATCAGACCGGGATCACATCCTGACGCGATAATACTGTACTTTCCGGAACGGTCTGTTTCGCAGTTTTTTATGCTCTATTTTCTTCTTCGTTACATAAATTCAATATTTAAATCCAATCAGGAGTCATTAGCATGATCATGAATACGATGAATCACTGAGGCTAATAATAAGATGAGTCACACCTGCGCCCCGGAACTGGGGATGGAAAAACAAAAACCATTACATAACAATACATTATCAGCCAGAATTGACGCACTCCCCGCTTCCGCCGGGCTATGGCGTTTTATTATTTTGCTCTCGCTAGGTGGATTCTTCGAACTCTACGACCTTTTCCAGACGGGATACATTAGTTCTGGTTTGATCGCGGAAAACATATTTCATATTGGCAGCGCCGGTGTTTTCGGTATTTCCGATCAGGCCGCCTTCGCATCTTCGACATTTTTGGGCCTTTTTTTCGGCGCAAGCCTGCTGGCACCCAACGCTGACCGGTTTGGCCGCCGCATGACATTTATGTTTGCACTGGCGTGGTACGGCTGTTTTTCATTGTTGATGGCATTCCAGAACAGCGCGGAAGGGATCATTCTTTGCCGCTTTCTGGTCGGAATTGGCCTCGGTCTGGAACTGGTTACTATTGATACCTATCTGACCGAATGGGTTCCCAGTCATCTGCGAAGCCGCGCCTTTGCGTTCGCCTTCTTTATACAGTTCCTCTCGGTTCCGGCCGTCGCACTGATGTCCTGGTGGCTCGTTCCGCAGACTTTCTTCGGCCTCACGGGCTGGCGTTACGTGGTAATCGCCGGGGCGTTGTGTTCACTGATTATCTGGTTTGTGCGTAAAAACCTGCCTGAATCTGCCCGATGGCTGGCGCAACAGGGAAGGAATGAAGAGGCGCACAATGTTGTATCGGCGATGGAAAAGCGCTGCGGCGTGGCCGAAAGCCCGGCATATGTCGCGCCTGAACAGGCCAGCGCATTACCGCGAAAAGGCACATTCAGGGAAATTTGGTCATCTCAATACCGCAAACGTACGCTGATGCTGACGGTAATGAACTTTTTCCAGGCCATCGGTTTCTTTGGTTTTGGCAACTGGTTGCCCGCCCTGCTTTCCGGCAAAGGTACAACGGTCACCCACAGTTTGCTGTACGCCTTCTTTATTACACTGGCGTATCCGCTGGGTTCTCTGATTTGCAGCCGTTATGCCGATAAGATCGAAAACAAATGGCAAATCGTCCTTTCTTCCCTGATGACGGTAATTTTCGGCACCCTCTTCGCGTTTCAGACCCAACCGGTCATGCTGGTCATTTGTGGCTTCCTGATCACCTATTCCAACGCGTGGCTGACATTCAGCTATCACGCGTATCAGACCGAGGTATTTCCGACACACATCCGCGCCCGTGCGGTAGGTTTCTGTTATTCCTTCAGCCGTTTATCTACCGTTTTCAGCAGCATCCTGATTGGTATGATCCTTCAGTACGCTGGCACGCAGGGCGTAATTGCCTTCATCGTGGTCAGTATGCTGATTGTCATGCTGGTGATCGGAATTTTTGGCCCTAAGACGCGCGGGATCAATCTGGAAAACATCTGATCGTTTATTATCATGAACAGTTTCTGTGAAAGAAACTGACCTGAACCGGGGCTAAATGCCCCGGTTTTGTCCTTAACGGGTGTCAGGTTAATTAAATTTGTGTAATCATTTTGTGCTGTATTTTTTTTGGAAACCCCCATATTCCCGCATGCGGCCTGCCTTTGAGCACATTTAAGCCTCGACCACCGGCAGACAATTATGGTGTGATGAGGGTTCTTTGACAGGATATTACGGTATACTTCACAGACTTTGCTGTTTTATCCAAAACGTTTTTTTTACGGAACGGTTGTTTGTGTTCAAACACTCAGTTTCTGACGAGGATGCTGTAAGCGCGCTATGACTCCATACGCCTCCCCGATTTTGACTTCGCTGTTAGATACCGATGCCTACAAGCTTCATATGCAGCAAGCGGTTTACCATCGCTATCGCACTATTAACGTCGTGGCCGAGTTCCGTTGCCGTGGTGATGAACTGCTGGGCGAATACGCCAGCGAAATTCGTCAGCAGATCCAGATGATGAGTCAGCTGGCGCTGACCGACGACGAATTCACCTACCTTTCCGGGTTGCCCTTCTTCACGAAGGATTATCTGAACTGGCTGAAAACGTTCCGCTACAATCCTGAACATGTCACCGTCTCCGATCGCAACGGGCATTTGCACGTCCGCATCGAAGGGCCGTGGCGTGAAGTGATTATGTGGGAAGTGCCGCTGCTGGCTGTCATCAGTGAAGTTGTCCACCGTCAGCGCTCGCCGGATATTACCGCGCAAATGGCGGTCGATCAGCTGCGTAAGAATCTCGCCAGTTTCAAAGAACAGGCTGCCGACATTGACCTTTCCGCTTTCCGTCTGATGGATTTCGGCACGCGTCGCCGTTTCTCCGGTGAAGTTCAGGAAGCGATCGTCACCACGCTGAAAAAAGAATTCCCTTATCTGGTCGGCACCAGCAACTACGATTTAGCCCATAAATTGCAGCTGACGCCGGTTGGAACACAGGCGCACGAGTGGTTCCAGGCGCATCAGCAAATCAGCCCGGTTCTGGCGAACAGCCAGCGCGCGGCCTTACAAGCCTGGCTTGACGAATACCCCGATCAGCTGGGTGTTGCCCTCACGGACTGCATCACCATGGATGCTTTCCTGCGTGATTTCGGAACAAAATTCGCCAACGCGTATCAGGGCCTGCGTCATGATTCCGGAGATCCGGTTGAATGGGGTGAAAAAGCGATTGCACATTATCAGTCGCTCGGAATTGACCCCATGACCAAAACGTTGGTGTTTTCCGACAATCTTGACCTGGATAAAGCGCTGCATTTATACCGGCACTTCCATCAGCGGGTGAATCTGGTATTTGGTATCGGCACGCGTCTGACCTGTAATATCCCGCACGTCAAACCGCTGAACATCGTGATCAAACTGGTTCAGTGCAATGGCAAACCGGTAGCAAAACTTTCTGATAGCCCGGGAAAAACGATCTGCCAGGATAAAGCGTTTGTAAAAGCCTTGCGTAAGGCATTCGATCTGCCGCTGGTTAAGAAAGCATCTTAAGACATAAACACTGTGCCGGAAAATGAACGCCGGCACAGTGATGTATTTTCCCTCGTAATAATGCCTCGCATTCTCTTCCTTTATATAGATACGATTTAATTCGCTCGGCTTTCATTCGTTCGGTTAATAATTTCAGCCAATCCATCCTTCTGCCTGAGAATTCTTGGCAGACGATGACGATTTCTGCTTGTGTCCTGAGAAAGGCTAAGTAACATAGCAAAATCCCTTTTTACAGGGTGTCCATTATTTCTTAGCCAACATCTGTATATAAAGAAAGAGAGAAATCTATGAGCGTTGTGCCTGTAGTCGACGTACTGCAAGGCCGTGCTGCGGTTGACAGTGAAGTCACCGTACGCGGTTGGGTACGTACCCGGAGAGATTCTAAAGCTGGTATCTCATTCGTCGCCGTTTATGACGGCTCCTGCTTTAATCCATTACAGGCCGTCGTCAATAATTCTCTGCCCAATTATCAGGAAGACGTTCTGCGCCTGACGACCGGTTGCTCAGTTGAAGTGACGGGTACCGTTGTGGCTTCACCTGGCGAAGGCCAGAGTTTCGAGCTGCAGGCAACGGCCGTTAAAGTCGTGGGCTGGGTGGATGATCCTGATACTTATCCGATGGCGGCAAAACGCCACAGCATCGAATATTTACGTGAAGTAGCTCACCTGCGTCCGCGCACAAACCTGATTGGTGCGGTTGCCCGCGTGCGTAACACCCTGTCTCAGGCGATTCACCGTTTCTATCACGAAAACGGCTACTTCTGGGTATCAACTCCGCTGATCACTGCTTCTGATACTGAAGGCGCAGGCGAGATGTTCCGCGTTTCCACGCTGGATCTGCAAAACCTGCCGCGTACCGACAAAGGCGAAGTGGATTTCAGCGAAGACTTCTTCGGTAAAGAATCTTTCCTGACCGTTTCCGGCCAGCTTAACGGCGAAGCCTATGCTTGCGCGCTCTCCAAGGTTTACACCTTCGGCCCGACATTCCGTGCAGAAAACTCCAACACCAGCCGCCACCTCGCTGAGTTCTGGATGGTTGAACCTGAAATCGCTTTTGCAACGCTTGACGATATCGCGTCACTGGCTGAAAACATGCTGAAGTATGTTTTTCAGGCCGTTCTTAACGAACGTTCAGACGATATGGCCTTTTTTGCAGAACGCGTAGACAAAGATGCTGTTGCGCGCCTGGAGCGTTTTGTAACCTCCGATTTCGCGCAGGTGGATTACACCGATGCAGTAGAAATCCTAATGAATTGCGGCCAGAAATTCGAAAACCCGGTTTCATGGGGTGTGGATCTTTCATCAGAACACGAACGCTATCTTGCTGAGCAGCATTTTAAAGCGCCGGTCGTTGTGAAAAATTATCCTAAAGATATCAAATCTTTCTATATGCGCCTGAACGACGACGGCAAGACGGTTGCCGCGATGGATGTTCTGGCACCGGGCATTGGTGAGATTATCGGGGGTTCTCAGCGTGAGGAACGTCTGGATGTATTGGACGCGCGTATGGCTGAGATGGGACTTAAACAAGAAGATTATTGGTGGTATCGCGATCTTCGTCGTTACGGCACCGTGCCACACTCTGGCTTCGGGTTAGGTTTTGAGCGTTTAGTTGCTTATGTGACCGGCGTCCAAAACGTGCGTGATGTGATCCCGTTCCCGCGCACACCACGTAATGCAACCTTCTAATTAAGTAACGTATTTTTATTTTACAAAATTGCCACAATTCAAAGGCCAGCTTAGCTGGCCTTTGTCATTTTTAAAGATAGATCCCCGTCACAAAGTTCCGTAAAATTCACATTTTGAAATACAATTTTTCCCACTGAAACATATTTAGTAATTTAGTAGCATTTTCGCTATGGATTAAGCGAACCTCGGATGGAATAGTGCGTTCAGACACAGGAGACACCAAACTTTCATGAATAGTTCCGTAAAGAATTATTCACGGCAGTGGCAGGTGTCCGAATAAAACCAATGAGGGTAATAATAATGATGAAGCGCAACATTCTTGCAGTGGTAATCCCAGCTCTGTTAGTTGCTGGTGCAGCTAATGCAGCAGAAATCTATAACAAAGACGGCAACAAACTGGACCTGTACGGTAAAGTTGATGCACGCCACCAGTTCTCTGATGACACCGGCAGTGACGGTGACCAAACTTATGTTCGTTTCGGCTTCAAAGGCGAAACTCAAATTACTGACCAACTGACCGGGTACGGCCAGTGGGAATACAACGTTCAGGCTAACCATGCTGAAAGCGATGGCGACAAAGGTAACAAAACTCGTCTGGGCTTTGCAGGTCTGAAATTCGGTGATGCAGGTTCTTTCGACTATGGTCGTAACTACGGCGTAATTTACGACGTAATGTCCTACACTGACCAACTGCCAGTGTTCGGCGATGATACCATGTACCAGAATAACGACAACTTCATGGTTGGTCGTGCAAATGGTCTGGCTACTTACCGTAACAGCAACTTCTTCGGCCTGGTTGATGGCCTGAGCTTTGCTGTTCAGTATCAGGGTAAAAACGAGAACGATCGTAACGCTGAAACAACCGTTAATGGCATTACCTCTGTTCCACGTAGTTCTGCAATCAATCAGAACGGTGACGGCTGGGGTACTTCTGCCGCTTACGCAATCGGCAACTCCGGCGTGAGCATTACTGGCGCGTACTTCTCTTCAAACCGTACTAATACTCAGAAACTTGATGGTAATGGTGATAAAGCCTCTGCATACGCATTCGGTACTAAATACGATGCGAACAACCTTTACCTGGCAGCGTTCTACGGTGAATCTCTGAACACCACAGCTTATGCTGGTGATTCTTCACTCATCGCGAACAAAACTCAAAACTTCGAAGTTGTTGCGCAATACCAGTTCGACTTCGGCCTGCGTCCATCTATCGCATACTTGCAATCTAAAGGTAAGGACCTGACTGGTCTGTCTGGCAATGGCGCTACCTATGCTGGCGGCGATGCTGACCTGGTCAAATATATTGAAGTGGGTACCTACTACTACTTCAACAAAAACATGTCTACCTATGTTGACTATAAAATCAACCTGTTGGATGACACTGATTACACCAAAGCAGCTGGTGTGAGCACTGACAACGTTGTTGGTGTTGGTCTGCAATACCAGTTCTAATATCGCTTAACGATGCGCTTTCGGGCGCATCAAAGTGGATATCAAGGCAGGGCTTCGGCTCTGTCTTTTGCTTTTTTAGCATTTGCCTGAAAAGGGCTTTGCCACCCTATCTCATAAATTATTTTAATCTCGTACGCTTTCTCACAACTCTGCTTTCTTTTTCCCGCAAACGGTTGGCAAAAAGAGGCTCCGGCGTTACCCTGATGCCCTCTTTCGTAATATCAGGCTATGGAAATTTCCAACATGTTTGAAAAAATCACTGCAGCACCCGCCGACCCGATTCTGGGTCTTTCCGATCTTTTCCGCGCGGACGACCGCTCAAATAAAATCAATCTGGGGATTGGTGTTTATAAAGATGAAACCGGTAAAACGCCGGTTCTCGCCAGTGTGAAGAAAGCCGAACAATTCTTGTTGGAAAATGAAACGACAAAAACCTATCTGAGCATCGACGGGTTACCTGATTTCGCACGCTGCACGCAGGAATTGCTGTTTGGCAAAAACAGCGCTGTGATTGCCGACAAACGTGCCCGCACCGCACAAACCCCGGGCGGTACCGGCGCATTGCGTATTGCTGCCGATTTTATCGCCACTCAGACCAGCGCCAGACGCGTGTGGGTCAGCAACCCAAGCTGGCCAAACCATAAAGGCGTTTTCTCAGCTTCCGGTCTGGAAGTGGCAGAATACAATTATTACGACGCCGCCAATCACAGCCTCGACTTTGACGGCATGTTGAAAAGCCTGAGCGAAGCACAAGCTGGCGACGTGGTGTTATTCCATGGCTGCTGCCACAACCCGACGGGCATTGATCCGACGGCAGAACAGTGGGCTCAGCTGGCGGAATTGTCTGTCGCCAAAGGCTGGTTGCCGCTGTTTGATTTCGCTTATCAGGGTTTTGCTAAAGGTCTGGAAGAAGACGCCGCCGGGCTGCGTCTGTTTGTGGCGAATCACAAAGAATTGCTGGTCGCGAGTTCTTACTCGAAAAACTTCGGGTTATACAATGAGCGCGTGGGTGCCTGTACTCTGGTGACGGCTGATGCTGAAACCGCAGACCGCGCATTCAGCCAGGTGAAATCCGTTATCCGTGCAAACTACTCCAACCCGCCCGCACACGGCGCAGCCGTTGTTGCCACTATTCTGGGTAACGAAGCACTCCGCACGCTGTGGGAGCAGGAGCTGAGCGATATGCGTCAGCGTATTCACCGCATGCGTCAGCTGTTTGTGAGCACGTTGCAGGAAAAAGGCGCGCAGCAGGATTTCAGCTTCATCATCAATCAGAACGGGATGTTCTCATTCAGCGGCCTGACCAAAGATCAGGTGCTGCGTCTGCGTGAAGAATTCGGCGTTTACGCGGTGAACTCTGGCCGTATCAACGTGGCCGGTATTACGCTCGAAAATATGGCGCCGTTGTGTGAAGCCATTGTCGCCGTGCTGTAAGAATTCGACGTTCTGAATTCCATTAAAAAGCCCGTCAGGAAACTGACGGGCTTTTTGTATTCTGTTAGCCAAAAAACGTTTACCAGACCGGCATTTCATCCTGCAGGAAGGGGTTGGTTTTACGTTCATAGCCAAAATCGGACATAGGTCCGTGACCCGGAATAAAGACGATATCATCACCCAACGGCAATAATTTTGTTTTGATAGAGTGAATCAGCGCCTGATGATCCCCGCGCGGGAAATCACTGCGCCCTACTCCGCCTTTAAAAATCACATCACCGGAAATCGCCAGACGCGCTTTATCATTGATAAAAACAATGTGTCCCGGCGTATGTCCCGGGCAATGCAGCACAGAGAGTATTTCTTCGCCCACGCTCACGGTATCCCCTTCTTCCAGCCAGGTGTCTGGCGTCAGCGGGTCACAATGATCAAGGCCGAACATCTGGCTTTGCGTTGGCAACGCATCGAGCAGGAACTGATCTTCCTTTTGTGGCCCGATGATCGGCACCTGATAATGGGCAGCCAGTTCAGCTGCGGCGCCGACGTGATCAAGATGGCCGTGTGTCAGCAAAACTTGCGTAACCAGCACACCTTTGTCGGAAACTTCGCGGATAATTTTTGCTGCTTCTCCGCCCGGATCGACAAGCGCGGCCTGATTCGTTTTCGTACACCAAATCAGTGAGCAATTCTGGCTGAACGCCGTGACAGTAATAAGATGGAATTTCATAGGGCTCCACAAAATGGCCTGTCCGTTTGGGCAGGCCATTAATTACGCACTCTACCAGGTTCGTGCTGGCCCGGTATCAATGTGCACAAAGTTACTTCGTGGATAATATCCTACACCACCCATCCGCATTTTTAATGCTGCTTTGCGGATATTGCTCAGTTCGATGCCCTGAATATGGAAATCCATGGCCTGCCCGAGCGTGTGGTAGCTATGTTTTGCTACGCCGCTCCCCGGTTCACGCATGCTGTTATTGGTCGCCAGAGAACGGTAGCCGGAAATTAACTGAACCGGTTTATTCGTTCCGCCGAGCATAACCTGCAAACGATAGAGGTGATCGAAAAGCGCGGGATCGATGCTTTTTACTTTTTCCGCACGATAGTCCCTGAACAGATGATTCAACCGGGCCAACTCATCCTTGTTATAACGCTTTCCATCAAAAAACTCAGTTTTGAGGGTTTCGCCGGTATTCAGATTGTTAACCACTAAAATACGCGGACGAGGTGTGGAAAGAGTGGCGAATGCACGACCCGGAAGCAATGCAATCCCCATAGCGGCACTGCCTAATGCCAGCCATTTACGGCGATGTTTGTCGATTTCATTCATGAACAGTTTACTATCCGGTAAGAGAGTCAAAAATAAGCCCCATTCGGAACCGTTTTGAACCTTAACCGCCAAATTTCCGCGAGTCAAGGGACCCTGCAAAGCAAAACGAGCGTGCCAGTGGCTCACGCTCGTTGTCGGGCCAAGTATTCAGACCCTTATCAGATTAGTTTTACTGCATTTATTGGAGCAATATTTCAGCCTGAGGCAAAATTTGTGCACCTGATCGCACAGTCGCATCGTAATTGTAAATATCTGTACGGAATTGCGGCTTACCGTCGTCAGCCACCCAGGCCGTCAGATAGAACAGTTTTACCGGTATGTGATGACGGATCGCTACATACGTCGTATTACCGCCCTGAAGCGCTGAAGAAATTCGGGTATCGTTCCAGCCCGCATCCTGTAACAACATATTGGCCAGTTCCGACGCTTTGTTTACGCGAACGCACCCTGAACTCAGCGCACGAATGTCTTTGCTGAACAGGTTGTGGTTAGGCGTATCATGCAGATAAATAGCATCTGAGCTCGGCATATTGAATTTATACCGGCCAAGGGAATTGCTCGCGCCCGGTGCCTGACGAATGCGATACGGGAAATGACCTGGCGAAACCATAGCCCAGTCAATCATCGCCGGATCAATCACTTCCGCATCATTACTCCAGCCGGACAACACCTGGTAACCGTGCTGCTGGAAGTACGATGGGTTATTCATGGCCTTAGGCACAATGTCTTCACGCACTAAAGTTGTTGGCACGTTCCACGGCGGATTGACCACAACGTTATTCAGCGCGCTGCTCATTAACGGCGTTTTGCGGCTCGGACGCCCGACAATGACCCGCGAGGATAAAACCTCGCTACCGTTGAGATAATACGTAAGCTGATAGTTGGGAATATTCACCATAATGCCCGTATTAACATTGCCCGGAAGAATACGTAAACGTTGAATGTTTAGCGCCAGCAATGTGGCACGCAATTGCGGAGATGCATTCAGCCACTGGCGCGTACGTCCGCCAATAATGCCGTCAGCTTCCAGCCCCTGCCATTTCTGAAAGCGCTTAACGGCTTCGACCAGATCCGGCGTGTACTGATTATTCGACACAGCAACCGGCGCGGCCGGAGCAGGTGTATCACCAGCCTGAACCGTCGGCAACACATCCTGAACCGAAGTCGCAGAAGGACTGACCGCCGGTGTCGCTGGTTGCGCTTTGTCGGCGGCCTCATCGACAGACAAATCGTCATTCGCGGCACTTCCCGGTACGTTAGGCGCAATAGTTTCATCGGTCGGTTTCGGCGATTTAGCCTCTGCCGGGGACGCCACCATCATGCCCGTTCGGGTCAGGATTTCACGCAGCGCAGGCACGTCATCGCTGATTTGGTCGGGACGCAAACTCGCCGCGCCGTTCATCACGGGCCACGGACGATTGTCTGCCAGCATCAGCTTCAGGGCATCGTGCATTTTGGCGTAATAAGGATGCTGTGGCGTCAGCGTTGACAGATACCGCGCCGTGTCACCCTGACGTACAGCCAGTTGCCACTGGTTAATGACCGTCAGCGGCGGCGTAGTCATTTTGTATGGCACGTTGCTGTAAAGCCATTTGTCACCATTGGCTTCGACGCTGCTGGTAAATTGCAAATACCCCAGCATTGCATCGGACAACACAACATCGCGCGCCATTCCCTTGACCTCAGGATCCGTCAGCCATTTAACCCATTGCGTAAACTGCGGCTGAATGCCTGAAATCGCCAGCTCAGCTAATTGCTGCTGGAAAATCTGGATGGATCCCCTGTCATTCCACATCGGCTCCATATGGTTGGCAGCGTAAAGTGAGGACAAAGATGATAGATACAGCGGACGAATGCCGCGCGGCGCCAGTTCGGCCTGCAACTGACTCATGCTCTGAACGCTGGATAGCGTAGTTTTTCCTACCGGCATAGTGGGTACTGCGGCCCAGGCAGAAAACCATGGCGACAGACCGCTTGCCAGCAGACAGCTGGCGACTAAAAACCTGAGAGACCTTTGATTCATTAACATTTTCCCTTGCCTCCCGATAAATTGCCCAATTTGATCCCCAAAATTAAGCCAGCAGCTCTTGGATTAAGTATATAAAGAGAATTCTTTTTTTGCGTAGGAACTCAATGCAATAGAGTCCGTATCTCACGTAAAGACTCTAAGCCAGCCGTCAGCCGAAATAAAGACTTCATTGTGTACTTTCCATTCTGCGGCAAAGCATTAGCTCACTATTCAGCCAGGTATTTGAAAATGTCTTAATTGTTATTTATGACTAAGACATATTCTTAAGAAAGTATCAGAGAAATGAATAAGTAATATTCTGAGAGTAAATCAATATTTAAGGAAAGAAGTATGAAGAAAATAAGGAGCCGAAAACAATAAAAAAACGCCCCGGTCAAATACCAGGGCGTCAGGACTTCAGAAACGGATCAGGAAACGTCGGCTTCTGTCGTTGCCAGTGCCGGAAGCTCCGGAGCAAAACCACGTAAACCCACTACATGCACGTGTTCGTTATTGCCGAACACTTTACGCACCAGTTTGTAAGTCGTGCCTTTTTCCGGGCTGATATTTTCTGGCGCCGCGATAATAAGCTGCATTTCCAACCGGTCGCAAAGCTCAAACAGCGTAGCGATAGATTTGGCATCCAGACGGGCCGCTTCGTCGAGGAACAGAAGACGACAAGGCGAAATATCTTTACCACGCATGCGGCTCGATTCATCTTCCCAACTCTGAACCACCATCACCAGAATCGACATACCTGTACCGATCGCTTCACCGGTAGACAGTGCGCCACTTTCTGCACGCAGCCAGCCATCAGAACCACGGTTAACTTCCACCTCCATTTCGAGGTAGTTACGGTAATCCAGCAGTTCTTCACCGATCGTTTGCGGCGTACGTTGCCCCATATCGATCTGCGGATTCAGGCGCTGATACAGTTTTGCCAGCGCTTCGGAGAAGGTCAGACGGTTGCTGCTGAACAAGTCCTGATGCTGTTCCTGTTGTTCAGAAAGTACATCCAGCAAACCGGCATGGGCTTCACGCACATTGACGTTCAGACGCACACTTTTGACCTGACCAAACGCCACGGCCTGCAGACCCTGGTTGAGCTGACGGATACGGTTTTGCTCACGCTGAATCGTCTTGCGAATAATATTCGCCACACTCTTCGAACTGATGGCCAGTTGTTGTTCACGCGCTGTCAGCTCTTCAGTCAGGCGTCCCAGCTCGATTTCCATCTGTTCGATGGCTTCCACCGGATCGTCTGTGCGGATAATATCCTGACGGATACGCTCGCGCAGATGCTGATAGACCGCAATGTAAAACTGAATTTTGCGCTCAGGACGTTTTGGATCTTCGGAAAGACGCAGCACATCGCGCAGATGTTCGTTGTCAGACACCGCCAGACGCAGCGCCCCGAGCGATTTATCCGACATAGAACGCAGTTCGTCGCCATCCATATAGGCCAGCTCGCGGCGGTGAAGACGGCGCTCAACGCCATTATCTTTCACCAGACGCATCACGGCGCACCATCCGGCTTTCGACGTCACCACCTGCTCACGGCTCTGATGGTAATCGCGTTCGAGCTTACGCAATTTCTTCTGCAAATTGTCCATCTCGGCTTCACAGAAAGTAATCTGTTTTTCGAGCTGGTTGCAGCGCGCACGGTTCGTACTGAGGGCAGTATGCAATTCATCGCGGCGCGTTTTGGCGCGCGCTTCGGCGTTCGGATCGGCCTGAACGCCAATATCCTGCAATTCCTGGCTCAGCTCTTTGAGCATGTCGCGTTTGGCATCAAACGAACTTTTCAGGGATGCCAGAACCTGACTGTATTGCGTCAGCTGGGTCTGATGCTGCCGCATCTGCTCACGGGCGCGGGTACGTTCAGCTTCCGCATGCTCGAGGCGTTGACGCAGTTTGTCATTCAGGTCACTGTTTTCATTGAGCATACCGGCAGAATCGGTGTAGCCGAAGTGAGCGCGACGCTGAACGACTTCGGTCAGGGCAAACGCCTGCTGTTTCGCCAGACGCTGTGCATGCTGAGCCTGCGCATAATCTTCTTTCAGCTGCTCGTGCTGTTCCGGGTCGCTTTGTAACACCGAGACCAGCGGTTCGAGTTTGCCCAGAGAAATTCCATGCTGCTGGATGAAACGGGCAGAATCCTGCGCTTCATCCATTTCTTCACGGATTTCTTCCACACGGTCGATCAGCGTTTCATCGCATAACAAACCAACACGCGGCTGCAATTTGTTCAGCATCGCGACGGCTTCTTTAGCCTGTTCGTATTGCTGACGTTGCTGCTGATTCTGGCTTTCGTGCGCATTCAGGGCACGCTCGAGCTCACCACGACGCCCGCTCAGTGTGCGGATTTCTGCTTCAGGATCGGCATCAAAAGCAACGGCCAGATGGCTGCCGATGAAACGGCTGAACGCCTGATGCGCGCGCTGGATTTTCTGGACGTCAAACGACAGTGTCGCGTAACGCTCGGATAATGTTTCACGTTCTTTATGCAGGGTTTCCAGGCGATTTTCACGCGCGGCACGACCAAACAGCGGCACCTGCGGGAAGTGGGAATAACGCCACTGGCGGTCGCCGGTTTTGACCAGCACCGCGCCCTGCATTTCTTCCACTTCAAAGACGTTATCGTCAAATGACTGCGGATCCCCTTCGATCAGATAGAGGTCTTCCGGACAATCGTCCAGCCCGTCGAGCTGATCGCGGATCAACGACAGATCAGGCACGACGATCGCGTGACGTGACGGGCCATACAGCGCGGAGAAATACGGCGCGTCGTCGATGGTGACGTCGTCATAAATCTCGGAGAGCAGTACGCCACCGAAACGTTCGGCCAGCGCAATCATGCGGGAATCTTCCGCACCGCTTGGCTGGCTCAGACGGGTGATCTGGCCTTCGATGCGGCGCTTACGTGCAGCGACTTCATCGCGTTCAACCGTCGTTTCACGTTCGGTTTCCAGCAACTGCTGCATGTATTCCGTCACCTGCTGGCTGTTTTCCAGCGGTTCCTTACTTTGCTCACTCAGCTGGCTCAGTGCTTCCTGAGCGGCCAGCCAGACCGGCGCACGGGCAGTCAGTTCACGGATACGCGACTGAACCTGCTCGAGTTCCTGACGCATTGCCATGCGGCGTTCACCGGCCTGTGAAACCACACCCTGCAACTCTTCAATCTGCACTTCCAGCTCGCGCTGCATTTCGTCCAGATCTTCCGGTTGCACATCCTGGCCGGTGCGTTTACAGAATTCCTGCAACTGACGCTCAGCGTCCTGCTGCTCACGAAGACGGCCTTCAAGCTCGGACAAACGCATGCGCAGCGGTTCGACGCGCTCCGCCTGATGCTGCTGAGAAGACCAGTCGCGTAATAATTCACGCGCGGTTTGCCAGGCCTGACTGCGGCTGACTTCACCGGCGATTTTCACCACCAGCTGATACGCAGTTTCAAACTGATTGTGCGCCGCTGATGCCACGCTCATTTTTTGTTCCAGCTGGAGCAGGATTTCTGTGGCTTCCTGCTCTTTGCTCTGGAATGTTTCCAGCCATTCTTCGCTGTTTTGGGTGCTCAGGTCAGGGATCTGGCACAGGTCGCGCGCACGTTCAATGGCCTGCAACGCCTGCTGGTATTGAATCGCACGGGTTTGCTGAACGTCCAGCGCCTGCTGGTAATCGGCAAGCTGGCTTTTCAGCTCATCGACTTCAAGCTCGGCGGCCTCGGCTCGCGCTTCATGTTCAGCATGCAGTTCGCTGGCTTCCGCCACGACTTCATTCTGTTCTTCCAGACGGTACGTCAGCTCTTCGAGATCACCTTCATAACGCTCGATTTTTTCCTGCTGACGCATCGCGGTCTGCACAAGACTGAGATGATCGCTGGCGGCCTGATAATCGGTTTCCAGATCACTTTGCGAACCGCTCTGCTCGGCCAGTTCACGCGCCATTTCGACATGACGGTATTGCTCGCCGGACAGCTGTTTCCGGCTGGTAAGCAAATCGTTACGCAAGACCAGCGCGCCATCGAGGTGAATACGACGTTCATTGGCGTGGCGCATATAGTCAGCCGCCACGTAAGATGTCGCTTCAGAAATCAGATGCTTGAACAGGTCACGGTCGGATTGCGTTACGCGAATAGCTTCAAGCGTCATGCGGTTTTCACGCAGCGCGGCTTCCATATCCTGGAAAGCCTTACGCACACCGCTGTTTTCCGGCAACAAGTAGTCGCGCAGGGAACGTGTGATGGCGCTGGAAATCCCCCCGTACAGCGAGGCTTCAATCAGACGATAGAACTTGCTCCGGTCAGATGCCGAACGTAAACGACGCGGGATGACACCCAGGTCGAACATCAGCGCATGGTAATCGGTGATCGAGTTGAACTGCTTAAACTGGACACCTTCCATGGCTTCGACGCGGTCTTTCAGCTCCTGCAAAGACAGCACACGAGCCTGGCGCTCTCCCACCGTTTCCGTCAGCATTTCCGTCGGATTAACCGCAACCGGCAAGCCCTGAATAGTAAACGGTTTAATGTCAACTTTGCGGTCACGGCCTGCAACCTGTTGCAAACGTACGCCAACCACAATGCGCTGGTGGCGCGAGTTAACGACATCCAGCACCGAGTAACACACGCCCGCACGCAATTTGCCGTGCAGACCTTTATCGCGGGAACCTGAGGTTGCGCCGGCTTCCGTAGTATTACGGAAGTGCAGCAGTGTCAGATCGGGGATCAGCGCCGTAACAAACGCGGCCATGGTAGTGGATTTACCCGCACCGTTACCGCCGGAAAGCGTGGTGACCAGTGAATCGAGGTCAAAAGTCCGGGCAAAGAACCCGTTCCAGTTAACCAGCGTCAGTGAGCGAAATTTACCGCGTTCAATCATTCCTGTTCATCCTCTGCGCTATCAGGTCCCTGATGCCCTGCCTGCAATTCGCCCTCTTCGCTTTCGTCATTCAGTGACAACGCACTGTCGACGGGCATCGCTTCGCCGTCACGGATCATCCGTAACTGTGCTTCACGGGCATCATCGCCGCTGCGAACATCCGCGCCAAAACGGAATACCGCTTCGGTGATACGGAATTTGCTGCTGTCGACACCCATGAAATACACCATGCCCAGACGGCGCAGACGGTTCAAAGAGGTACGGACTTTATCCTGTAATTTCTGGCGGTCTAAATCCGATCCGGTTGAGCGCTGATTGACATATTTCAGCAGCTTGTTTTCATCGGCCAGACTCAGCAGTTCATCATAGAGTTCCTGCTGGGTAAAAATCCCTTCGTGCGCAAGGCGTTCCGGGCTGAGATACAGATAGCAGAGAATTTTCCCGACCATCATGTCCAGCTCGGAAAGCACCGAACGGGGGATCAGCGTCGTCGAGCGCGGACGCAAATAGAAGAAACCTTCCGGTGCCCGGATTAGCTCTACGCTGTAGCGGCTGTAAAACAACTCCATTTCTTCCTGATAATCCATCAGGAAAGCGTGGTTATCGAGTTCATCGATGCCGATATGGCGGCCAGAACGCAGCTGGCTGTCGAGAGCAGGAAACACTGAATTTGCCAGTGCCTGCGCCAGCTTAGCTGGCATTATGTGTTCAATATTTGTCGATGACATGGGCCTGCACCTTGGCTCCGTAATCATTGATTGCCTGCCATTCGGCATGCAACCCTGAAAAATCTGCTTCAGCCACACCAAGGCGAACTGCCTGGTCGACCACAATTCGCGCGACATCAAAGTGTCGGGCACGCGGATACTGTTTGAGATATTCGCGCATTACCATGCCCAGATTGAGCGGCGTTTTCTGTTGTTGATAGACCTGTAATGCCTGTTCAATCAATGCCGCAAGCTGTTCGCGGATTTCGTTAAATTCTTCAAATTCCAGATCCGGCGGTAATTCACCAGTGACTTCCTCGCTGCGTAAGGCCAGTTCTTCATCACGCATATCCAGCAAGCGATCCGCATTGGCAAACGTCAGCGTCCAGGGCTGGTCAAAATAGTTCTGAACCGACTGGCGCAGACGCTGCGCAAATACGCGGTTTTTATCCATGTCGATAGCCGTACGGATAAATTTATGCACGTGGCGGTCGTAGCCAATCCACAGGTCAATCGCCTGCTGGCCCCAGCTGGTGATGCGGTCGAGTTTGTTCTGTAAATCGAAGACCAGTTTGTCGACGAAGCTCAGATCCATTTCCACCATCGTGGCATCCTGAATACGCAACAGGTGCGCCTGCAACAGGTCGCCCGCGGCTTCCAGCGTATCCTGCAATTCACGCAGCGTGCCCGAGGTTTCTGACAGGAGGATTTCACAGCTGGAAATGGCCGCACGCCAGTCTTTGTTGAGCAGCCCGGCGATATCATCTTTCACGCCCTGTTGCTGCTCATCCATAATCCGCTGGGTCATGTCGATGCTGTCAAAAATTTCAGCGACGGAATATTTCAGCGGTGCATAAACGTTGCGGTGCCAGTGGAAATCATCGCCACCCTCTTCGGCGGCATCGGCCGCACGTTTAAGCTCCTGCGCAACAATCGACAATTGCATAGACAATCGCAGGGTAGAAAATTCGCGCTGACGGATATAATAATCTGAAATACCGATGGCCAGCGGCGTCAGGCGATAAATGGCATTGCCATCCGCCAGTTCGCTGACAAAACGGTTGAGCAGACGCTGACGCACCATATCATTGATGGCGTTATTGGCACGCGCGGTGACCGTTTCGTTTGTCTGCTCGAAACCTTTACTGACGTGACGAAATGCGTCGACCAGCTCACCTTCACTCATTTCCCCATCAAGGCGCTCGCTGTTTAACGTGGCAATTGCTAGAAGAAAAGCCAGCCGCTCCGTTGGCAGCGAAATTGAGAAATCATTTTTCCGTGCCCAGGCGACCAGTTCGGGTACAGTCTGGGAAAATTCACTCATAATTCGTCCTTCAGAATGGGTTTGTGCGCCATCACATGGATGTAACGTCCCAAACTAACAAAAGGTTCCTGGCGGCAATAACGCTGTTCCAGCGCCAGAAGCTCGTCAAAATCCTGCTTATGTTGTTGTCTGTTTCGCAAATAATCGTGGAATACTCTAACACCGGTTTTGCCGCTTATCTGCATCCCAAGCTCTTCCAGCCACTGATAGACCTGCGCAGGTTCCAGCGGATGATCGGGCAACAGGGAGCTCTTTTTGATTTTTGGCACGCCGGCTTCAACATGACCGAAATTTCCCAGAATCATGTGCCGCATGACCAGACCGTGGATATTGTAAAACATCAGCGAGATTGCGCCACCCGGCACCAGGCAATCGGTCAGTGCAGCCAGCGCCTGCTGGGGTTCCGCAAGCCATTCAATGACCGCGTGAAACAATATCAGATCAACCGGCGCTTCCAAATGTTCAGCGATGTGCTGAGCGGGACAATGTACAAATTGCATGTTGTCGCTCACACCTTTTTCAATCGCCGCAGCCTGCGCGCGACGGATCATCTCACCGGAGAGATCGCACAACAAGACCTGATGTCCTAAAGCGGCCAGTTCGCAGGCCATTTGCCCTTCGCCACCGCCTGCATCAAGAATACGTAACGGCCGCTGCGGCAAAGTCTTCATCAACTCCTGCAGATCCTGACCCAGCACGGCCTGACGGATACGTCCTTTCGTTGTGCCGTAGATATTGCGCGAAAACTTTTCGGCCATATCGTCAAAATTACGATCCTGCATGAATTGAACCTTGTTCCTGAAAACGTTTTGCCGGGTTATCTCTGTGCGGTATCGCCGCGTGAGGTGCTATTTTGGCACAGGCTGGCATAGAATAAATCATCCTGACGCTGATTCACGCCCGGATGTCGTTTTTTCACCCAAAAGGACCGGTTTCTGATGCTATTTATCCTAAAAAAAACTGTCGGCGGCCTGTTATTGCCACTGCCTTTTATCCTGCTGATGATGGCGATCGCGCTGGTGTTGTTGTGGATGACCCGCTGGCAAAAAACCGGAAAAGTGTTTTTTTCACTGAGTTGGCTGCTGTTGCTCCTGCTGAGCCTCCAGCCGGTGGCTGACAATTTACTTCGCCCGGTGGAATCTGGCTATCCGACCTATCAGCCTAAGGCGCATCCGCCGGTACAATACGTTGTCGTTCTCGGTGGCGGCTATACCTATAACCCGGACTGGGCACCCAGCTCCAACTTGATCAGCAACAGCCTGCCCCGCGTCGCTGAAGGGATCCGAATTTATCGTGCAAATCCGGGATCGAAAATCGTGTTTACCGGCGCGCAGGCCATGACGAATCCGGTGAGCAGTGCGGCGGTTGCGGGGAAAGTCGCCGAGAGTTTAGGTGTGCCGGGGAGCGATATCATTTTGCTCGATAAGCCACGGGATACGCATCAGGAAGCACAGCAGGTCAAAATTCTGGCCGGTGATCAGCCTTTCGTGCTGGTAACTTCCGCCAATCATCTGCCCCGCGCACTGGTTTTCTTCAGGCAGGCAGGACTGAACCCAATCCCGGCTCCGGCCAATCAGCTGGCAATTGATTCCCCGCTTAACCCGTGGGAAAGAGCCCTTCCGCAGGCACTTTTTTTATCTCACAGTGAACGGGCGTGGTACGAAACGCTGGGGCGTATCTGGCAATGGATGACGTTGCCGTCATCCGAAACAAAGCCCGTCAGTTAAGCCACGGCAACAGTTGCTGTCGCGCATAGTCAAACTGGCGGCGATCGAGCTTACCGGTATGGATAAGGTGCGCGACGGATTCCCACAGTAAATAGAACCAACGACGCTCAAGGAAGGTGTCTGAGACGGGTGCTTTTTGCAAATAGCTGAACAGCAGTTGCTCGCTCATGCCCCTTTCCCAAAGACGGAATAAATCAAATTCACGCGGCGCCCATAAAACGGTGCCCGGATTAATCATCGCCAGAAGCTGATCGCTGCGCGGGTCTTTCAGCATACTGCGCAGGGAAAGATTGCCGTGAACCAGAACCGGCGTGTCATCGAATTCCCGGAACAAGGTCGGAATGCTGGATCGGGAACGGAAAAGCACCGTGCGATCTTCCGGCGTGAGTTCCGGAGCCTGTAAATTTGATAAGGTTGACCACAGCACTTCAACCCGTTGCGGATACCAGTTTTCCCAGCGGTTTTCCTGGGTGCTGTCGACTGAACCGACGCAACCGTGGCTGTCAATACGGTGCCATGCCAGCATCGCTTCAACAATTTGCTCCTGCAATATTTTCCAGCGTTCCGGCGTGCGGGTGGGTGCTTCTGCTGAGACGCCGCGCAGACGTTCAATCAGTAAAATTTCCTGATAGGGTTTTTGATGCGTCGTGACCATGCCGTAAACCGTCGGCACGCGCACTACGCCTTCTCTGGCCAGCATCGAGAGTTTGTAAGCTTCCTGCCCCGCGATGCCTTCGCAGACAAAACTTTTCGCCATCAGCGGCATTGCATAGCCCTGCTCATCATAAAGAGAGAAAAGATGGGCATAAGGTTGTTCACTGACGCATTCAAGGCGGGATAACCGCTCGCCCAAAACAATACTTAACTCGGCTTTTAGCTGTTCCATAACGTATTCGCAGTGACGAAAAGATTAACGTTTATGATGAAAGCTTCGACAGATGAATACCCCGTTTCAGATCAAACAAAAACCGGATAATTGCTTCAGGAGAGAGAGGATATTTCGGAAACTGGAAGGAACGTCAGATAAGAATGGACGGAATATGGCGCATTCCGTCCGCTAACCGTGGCTCAGGAATGCGAGTGGCCCAGAATCTTACGTACGCGTTCCAGATCTTCCGGAGTATCAACCCCTACTGAAGGAATGGCTTTCGCGACATCAACGTGGATTTTTTCACCATACCACAGCACCCGGAGTTGTTCGAGCAACTCAATGTGCTCCAGTTTGCTCGGTTCCCACTGTACGTACTGACGGATAAAACCGGCACGATAGGCATAGATACCGATATGGCGCAGGAAGACGTCGCCAATTGTGTCTTTAGAAACAGCGAAACGCTCACGTTCCCACGGTATGGCCGCGCGGGAGAAATACATGGCGTAACCATTGGCATCGCGAACCACTTTTACCGCATTCGGGTTGAAGGCTTCTTCGGCAGATTCAATCGGTACCGCCAGCGTTGCCATACCCGCAACGCTGTTGGCCAGATTTTCAGCGACCTGACGGACAATCACCGGCGGGATCAGCGGCTCATCACCCTGCACATTAACGATGATTTCATCATCTGCAAACTGACAAATTTGGATAACTTCCGCCAGACGTTCGGTACCAGACTGATGATCAGGGCTGGTCAGGCAAACTTCACCACCGGCGGCTTTCACTGCGGCCACAACTTCCGGATGGTCGGTCGCTACAATCACGCGTTTCGCACCGGATTCCAGCGCACGTTCCATGACGTGCACAACCATCGGTTTACCGTTAATGTCGGCCAAAGGCTTACCGGGCAGGCGGCTGGACCCAAAACGGGCCGGGATAATTGCAATAAAACTCATGGATGTGTCTCATCAACAGAAAGCGGGCGGGCTTCGTTTTCTAATAATACTGGGATGCCGTCCCGAACCGGATAAGCCAGACTGTCGGCTTTACACACTAATTCCTGCGCTTCTTTATTGAAGTACAGTTTCCCGTTACACACAGGGCACGCAACGATTTCAAGTAAACGATGGTCCATTAATTCCTCCCGGAGGCGAATACACCGCTTTTCAGCAGGGTGTCACGCAAAAATGCATTGGAAAACACAATACAACGGCTCCAGAGAATAGCATAACGCCCCCTCTCCGTTAATCCTCACGTCACCTTCTGTTACGGCCCAGAAAGTTAAATTAATGTGATAGAAAAATATCACTCATGAAGGATTGCGTTGCAGATTCCGTGGGAGTACAATTTTTTTTGTGATGCACATCACATTATAAACTTCAGATATGAGCACAAAATGAAAACCATTAACAAAATCATCGCAATGTTCGCTAACTTCAGCAACTAATGCTGAGTAACACCTGCAATCATCGTGAATAAACGGCTGCCTGATGCAGCCGTTTTACTTTCTAAATCAGACCCGCCAGCCCGAATTCCATAACATCGTTAACGCTTCTGGCCCTTTCGAAAACAATACGTCTTCTGCTCCCTGCCATGAAGCAAAGCGCGTAATTGCTCCGTGAATGTCCTGCGCACGCCGGGATGTCATCTTGACTTCAGGCTCGAGGTGCAGACTTTTCACCTCCAGAACCTTTTCCTTGCGGTGCATTTTGGCATCTATGCGCCCGACTAACTCGCCGCGCTGAAGGATCGGTAACGTGAAATACCCGTACTGACGCTTTGCTTCCGGCGTGTAGCATTCAATCCGGTAATCAAAATTAAAAAGAGTCGAGGCGCGCTTGCGATCCCACACAACCGGATCGAACGGTGAAAGCAGTGTCGTCACCGTTGAGCTGATTCGTGACTCACGCGCTTTTTGCAACAGGGGAAATTGTTGCTGGTGGACATAATAATTTCCCTCCAGCCCGCTGACTTCAACAGGCGTGATTTCTCCATTTTCCAGGAGTGTTTTAATCACTTTCCGGGTATCAACACGTTTAAGGCGATAATAATCTGTCAGCCATTCCGCTTTGAATATGCCCAGATACTGCGCCGAACGACACATCATTTGATATTCCGCCGCTTCCTGGCTAAGTGCCTGCGTCGCATCATCCCAGCCGGGCATGACGCGCTCTGCAAGATCGTACACGCGGTGAAAATTGCGCCGCTCGGACACCATCAGCTTTCCGGAAGTAAACAGCGTTTCCAGATGTTTTTTGTGCGGTTTCCAGTCCCACCAGCCGCTGTTTGGTTTTTTCTCCGCACTGAAATCCGCAGAACGCACCGGACCTTTTTCTGCAATATGACTCAGCAGTTCATGAATATCAGCGCGATGTTCATCAAACCAGTCCTGAGAAAATTTCCATCCCATGCCCTGCGGGTTCAGCATCTTGTGCCGCAATAACCCATAATCCTCGCGAGGGATAAAACAGGCTTCGTGCGCCCAGTATTCAAAAATTTTCCCCTCAGATAACGCATCTTCCAGCCATTGTGGGGAATAATTTCCGAGGCGGCTGAACAATACGAGGTAAGGGCTTCTGGCAACCACGCTGATCGTATCGATTTGCAGCAATCCCATATTCTGAATGGAATCGACAACATCACCGGCAGACGGTTTTCGGGTCAAAGGTTTAAGAAGATTTTGTGCAGATAAATGCAGGATGCGGGCCGAACTGAGAGATATAACCGGGTGAGACATATCGGTATCCGTGGCAGCGATAAACTGTGGATACCGATAACATATTTTTACCGGAGCGTAAAATTCAGCTCAACGGCGCATTACAAAAACCAGACTTAGAACGCGATAACATCAGCCGCTGAAGGACCATGTGCTACGCTGCGGTAAGTGGTGAACTCTACGCGCTGACCGGCACTCAGTGATTTATTACCGGTATTGGCAATTGAGGTACGCTGAACATAAATCTCAGAAGAACCATCCAGAGGGCAAATAAAACCGTAGCCTTTAGCCTGGTTGTACCATTTAACTAAACCCATTTTTAACATCATAATTTCTATCCTTTCTTTTGGGCATCCATGAACACACTTTTTTATTATTGTTCGGATGCGTTTGCCCATATCTAAGTTATTTTTTTATAAAAAACCTCTAATGAGCGAATTTGTTTAACGATTATTTTTACTGCGAACTTCTTTAAAGCTAATTTCATTTCGGGCACTAAAAACCCGCCGTTGGGCGGGTTTTACTCTGCTGATATGAAAGACAATTCGAGTTGTTTCATATCATCACGTTATTCTCTGATTACAGAGCGATAACGTTAGCAGCAGCCGGACCACGCGGGCTGTCCTGAATGGTGTATTCTACACGCTGGCCTTCAGCCAGAGTTTTGAAACCATCCGTTGCGATTGCGGAGAAATGTACAAAGACATCTTTGCCGCCATCAGTTTGCTCAATAAAACCAAAACCTTTGCTTTCATTGAACCACTTAACCTGACCCATTTTCTTAGACATATTTAAAACCTTTTAACTTTTACTCAATAAGATCCTGCCATTCGGCAATGTTGGCCAATAGTTCAGACAATTACTTATGGGAGGGACTTAGAAGGTTCGTCTTGGAAGCGGAATCATCGGGAAAGAGATAACGTCTGGGAGGAACTGCTTTACTCTACACTCATACATAAATAGCGCTGTAACACAGGCTGCACGCATTTACTCATAACCTGCAAACAATAGCAAGTCACCGTACACAATAATTTTAAGGGGAAATAATATTTACGCAAATAAGCCTTTAAAATCAGTCGTATTGAAATTATAAATTTACGTAAATTTCGAATATTTGAAGTGGATTTCGAAGATTCAGCCAGCTTAAAGATGGGTTTTCAAAATAAGATCAGCTATTTTTTGCAATAATTTCTCAGCCTGTAAACCCTGAATTTTTGCTTCGACGGGCAAATACCACCAGTCCGGCTGAGCAAAAGATCGGCACTTTACGGCATCTTTTTCCGTCATCAGAAGCTGCTGACCGGGATGTACCGTAGCGGAAATCTGTTCAGGGGAGTACGCCTGATGATCGGCGAAAGCAATTTCCTTTTGCAAATCGACACCCAGTTGTTTGAGTGTCGCAAAAAAGCGCGGCGGATGACCGATTCCGGCCATCGCCACCACATTCTTCAGCATCGCTGCATCGCGCTGTTCACCCGTCACCAGATTCACAGCTTTGCCCGGCTGTAAAACCATAGCCAGCTCACCGGCAAGCGCGGTGCCACCGTTGGTAATCACCGCATCAACAGAACGCAGACGCGCCTGACGTTCGCGCATCGGTCCGGCAGGCAACCAGTGGCCGTTGCCAAAGCGCCTTACACCATCAACTACCACAATTTCAACATCACGCTGAAGCGCGTAATGTTGAAGGCCATCATCCGTGATAATGACGTCCAGCTCATGCGCGGCCAGCAATGCTTTAACGGCATCAGAACGAACCGGGGACACCGCAACGGGCGCTCCGGTTCTCTGGAAGATCAATACGGGCTCATCACCCGCCTGAGCCGCCTTTGTATCTGCTGTTAATACCAGCGGATAGCTTTCGGCCTTACCGCCGTAACCGCGAGAAACTACGCCCACGCGCAAACCATGCTGCTGTAGCGTTTCGACCAGCCAGATAACCACCGGCGTTTTACCATTGCCCCCGGCAGTGAGGTTCCCCACTACCACGACGGGCACTGGCGCCCGCCAGCTTTTTTTAAGCCCTGATTTATAGCTGTAACGGATTAAATTCGAGATTAACCCGTACAGCCAGGACAAAGGCAACAGCAACAGATAGAGCGGTGATTTACCTGACCAGATACGCTCAATCATTGGCCAAACTGCATCCGGTAGAGCTGCGAATAAACACCACGTTCTTCCAGCAATGCGGTGTGGGAGCCACGTTCCACAATGCAACCATCTTCAATCACCAGAATCTCATCGGCTTTTTCGATGGTCGACAGACGGTGTGCAATCACCAGAGAAGTACGGTTTTTCTGCAGTTCATCCAGAGCGGCCTGAATTGCACGTTCTGATTCGGTATCCAGTGCAGAAGTCGCTTCATCGAGGATCAGGATCGGCGAATCACGTAACAAAGCACGCGCAATCGCGATGCGCTGGCGCTGGCCACCAGAAAGCAGGACACCATTCTCGCCAATCACCGTGTCCAGACCTTTATCCATCTTACCGATGAAATCCATCGCATAAGCCATTGTTGCGGCTTTCTCGATTTCCTTACGGGAATACAGATCGGTGCGGGCATACGCGATGTTGTTGGCAATCGTGTCGTTAAACAAATGAACATTCTGCGATACGAGTGCAACCTGATCGCGCAATGATGACAGGGTATACTCACGCAGGTCATGACCATCCATCAGGATTTTACCTTCCTGGATGTCATAGAAACGTGTCAGCAGGTTGGCAATAGTCGATTTACCGGATCCGGAACGCCCCACCAGCGCAACAGTTTTCCCTTCTGGCAGAGCGAAAGAAATATCGCGCAGCGCAGGGACATCGCGGCCAGGGTATGTGAAGGTGACATTCTTGAATTCAACTTCGCCTTTAACGCGCTTAACTTCCAGTTTACCTTCGTCTTTTTCTTGCTCCATATCCAGAATAGAGAACAGCGTCTGGCAAGCTGCCATACCGCGCTGGAACTGGGAGTTGACGTTCGTCAGGGACTTCAGCGGGCGCATCAGCGCAATCATCGAGGAGAAGACCACGGTGATCGTACCGGCGCTGAGTGTTTCCATCACAGACGGGAAGCTTGCCGCATACAGCACGAAAGCCAGTGCCAGAGAGGCGATCAGCTGAATAATCGGGTCAGAAATCGATGAAGCAGAAACCATACGCATACCTTGCTGACGCATACGGTTACTGACTTTATCAAAACGCTCAGTTTCAACTTTCTGGCCACCAAAGATCAGAACTTCTTTGTGCCCTTTCAGCATCTGCTCTGCGCTGGTCGTCACTTGTCCCATCGTATTTTGCATCGATTTACTGATGTTACGGAAACGTTTAGACACTACGCGGATAACAACTGAAACGATCGGAGCTATGACCAGCAAGATCACCGAAAGCTGCCAGCTGTAGTAAAACATCATGATAAACAGGCCAATGATTGAGGCCCCTTCGCGCACCACGGTGACCAGAGCGCTGGAAGACGATGAAGCCACCTGCTCAGAGTCATAGGTAATACGGGAAAGCAAGGTGCCAGTGGATTGCTGGTCAAAGAATGCGACCGGCATTCTCATCATGTGACCAAACAGGCGGCGGCGCATATGCATAACCACTTTGCCCGATACCCAGGAAATGCAGTAGCTCGAAATGTACCCGCTCACGCCGCGAACAATCATCAGACCGATAACGACCAGTGGCATCCAGAGTAAAATTGAGCGGTCTGCTTTTCCGAATCCGTCATCTAAAAGCGGTTTCAGCAAAGACAGCATGAAGGTATCACTGGCGGCGTTGGCTACCAGCGCAATAGCCGCAGCAATCAGCCCGGCTTTAAAAGGTGTGATCATCGGCCATAGGCGACGGAATGTCTGCCACGTGGAGAGATCTTTATCGTTCATCATGCAATATCAACCAGCATCGAAAGAAATAGCGGCCTATTCTACTCATTATCTACTGATACTCCAAACCGCCGGTGGTACCAACGTGGGTTTAATTGCTCACGTAAGCCTTTAATTGCCCAATAATCACCATAAATGAACAGGCTCAGTTGACCGGAATCCGAAGTGGAGTGCCAGTCATAGCGGGCTTTGTTGTATCTGCTAACAACTTTATGCGCAGGCAGATGCCATTTATTGAAACGTGCGGCCGATGCCAGCGCCGATTCCGGCGAAACAGCGCGCAAAAAAGGCGGTGAAGACGACGTATTACTGCCGTGATGAGGAACCTGAAGTACGGTAGAGTGCAATTCACCCCGCCATTTCCTGATCAAGGCCTTTTCCGTACTGGCTTCAATATCACCGGTCAGCAGAAGGCTGAATGAGCCATCATCAATGCGGATGACGCAACTGTCATCATTTCGGGCATCCGCAACTTTTGCCTCCGGCCATAAGACGTTGAATTTCAGCCCGTGCCATTGCCAGTGTTCACCGGCCACACACGCCAGATGCCCCTCTGACATGGAACTCTCCCGTAAACTTGCCTGAGGATATCGCGATTGCAGTAATGGCAGGCCACCACGATGATCCATGTCGTTGTGGCTGATAATTATCTGTTCTAATTCGATATTGCGCCAATTTAAAAACGGTAAAATATTCTGTTCAGCCGCTGACCCACCTTCCCATTTATTCCCCGTATCATAGAGAATGCCTTTCCCATTCCGGCTGATGAGTACCGATAAACCATGCCCGACATCCAGCATATCAACACGCCAGCGCTCAGCAGGGATCCGCGCGTACCATACTACTGATAGCGTGCAAAACGAGACCAGTATTGAAAGCCATTGTTTCACGTGCCCGATACGGCAAAAAATAATAGCCAGCCAGCCCAACAGACTAATAAAAAGACAGTTTTCCCCGAGCGCAAACCAGCTGCCAGTGAAAGGTCTTACGCCCCACATTGCCAGACTCAATGTGTAATCTGCGCCTTGCCAGAGTAAAGTCTGGACCTCCGTCAGCAAGCCGGCCGGGAATACGTTCAGAAGAAGGACGACCAGAATACAGGGAACCGTGAGTAGTGATACCACCGGTACAGCCCACATATTTGCCAGGAATGAGGCGACATTGATCCCATGGAAAATGCCTGTTTGCAGGGGCAACAAAAGCAGGGTCACTCCGGCCTGTAAATGCCCCCAACGAATGACACACCAGTACCAGTGCTTCTGAAACTTCGCTGGTAATGGCATCCATTGATACCAGAAAACCAGAGAAGCGACGGCAAAACACGATAACCAAAAACTGTCTGACAATAAATTCATCGGATCAGTTATCAGCAAAAGCGCCACGCCCCATAACCAGACCTGCCAGGGATGACAGCGAACCCGAAAGTAACGCAGCAGGATCCATAATGAAAATGCTATCGCTGTCCGCAGAGCAGGCGCATTACAACCCGCAAGCCACGTGTAAATCAGCAGGAAAATCTCACTGACTACCAGCGGAAAACGATAATCGATTAATCTGACAGGCATAAACCACTGACACATCCTCGCCAGCCACCCACCAAACAATGCGGCAATCCCGATGTGCAGGCCGGAAATGGCAACCAGATGCGCAATCCCGGTACGCTGTAACACCAACATTTCTGGTTTTTGAATCAGCCCTTTCTCACCAAATGCCAATGCAATCAGCACCGGCGCATTCGTAAGTTCTGGCATCTTCTGCATGACACGTTGGATAAATTGCTGACGCCAGCCAGCCTCCGTATCCAGAGGCTCTCCGCTGTAGATTGTGCCGGTCAGCGGCGCATGTTGCGACAACGCCCAGCGCTGTGCATCAAAGCCACCTTCATTGAGCAGGCTATGAACCGGACGCAGGCTGACAAGCATTTTCCATCGTTGCCCGGCCAACAGAGTCACGCGCCCCCCTTCCCATTTAGCCCGGAATAAGACGGGAGGAAAAACGCGTTTACCATCCTCTCTTTCTATCTTAAAGAAGACGGAAGCCCCTTCCGTTCCGAGATTCACCGTTTGCACCTCGGTAATCACTTCACGCTTAACGCCCTGAAGGGATGAAATCTGTTGCAGCTGAATTTGCCCCTGATACGCAGCCCAACAGAAACTCAGTAATGTGATGGCAATCAGTCTGAACAGTTTTCGTTCACTCACGAACAGCAGACAAACTATCAGAAATAAGGAAAAAAGCTGGGCAGCCGTGGGAATTATAGCGAGAAAAATCAACGGCACCATGCCGGTGATAATGGCAACTGCGACCTCATCCATTGAGATTTTGATGTTTTTACCCTCAGCGTTAAACGGCCTTAAAGTGAGATCAACGTCCGGGGTGGAGTATGGTTTTTGAGCGGAAAAGGGACAAGTATCAGAAGAAATCGATGCGAGGCATTACGCAAATAATCAGCAGAATTGAGAAAACGAAAACAGTCTTCAGGTCGAAAATTGCAAAAAAAACGGCACCTTAAAGGTACCGTTTTGCATTCGCTATAGGCAGTCATTTATGTTTCAGGAATAAACCTTAGCCATAAATGTTCGCGCGATCACGCAACTCTTTACCTGGCTTAAAGTGAGGAACGTACTTGCCGTCCAGCTCAACTTTATCGCCCGTTTTAGGGTTACGCCCCACACGCGGAGCACGGTAGTGAAGAGAAAAACTGCCAAACCCACGGATTTCGATGCGTTCACCATCAGCCAAGGTTGCAGCCATATGCTCAAGCATCTCTTTCACTGCATCCTCAACAGCTTTCGCCGGGATATGAGAGTGCTGGCCAGCAAGTCTTTCAATAAGTTCAGACTTGGTCATAGTACCTCCAAGCTTTGCAGCTAAACTACCGTTTCGGGGCGACAGAGCCGCCCCCCGTCATTACTCGCCTTTTGCCGCTTTGAATGCTTCAGCCATAGCGTTAGAGAAGTTGCTTTCTTCTGCTGGTTTGTTGTTAACAACAGCGATTGCATCTTTCTCGTCTGCTTCGTCCTTAGCACGGACGGACAGGCTTACTACACGGTTCTTACGGTCAACACCGGTGAATTTAGCTTCAACTTCATCACCAACGCTCAGAACCAGAGTTGCATCTTCAATACGGTCGCGAGAAGCTTCTGAAGCGCGCAGGTAACCTTCTACGCCGCCAGCTAATTCAACTGTAGCACCTTTGGCGTCAACTGCTGTGACTTTACCAGTAACAATAGTACCTTTCTTGTTAACAGACAGGTAGTTATTGAATGGATCTTCAGCCAGTTGTTTCACGCCCAGGGAGATGCGTTCACGTTCTGCGTCAACTTGCAGGACCACAGCTGCGATTTCGTCGCCTTTCTTATATTCACGAACTGCTTCTTCGCCTGCAACGTTCCAGGAGATGTCAGACAGGTGAACCAGGCCGTCGATGCCGCCGTCCAGACCGATGAAGATACCGAAGTCAGTGATTGACTTGATTTTACCTTCAACACGGTCGTTCTTGTTGTGGGTTTCTGCAAATTGCTGCCATGGGTTGTTTTTGCATTGTTTCAGGCCCAGGGAGATACGACGACGTTCTTCGTCGATATCCAGAACCATAACTTCAACAACATCACCCACGTTAACAACTTTAGATGGGTGGATGTTTTTGTTAGTCCAATCCATTTCAGAAACGTGAACCAGACCTTCAACGCCTTCTTCGATTTCTACGAAGCAGCCGTAATCAGTCAGGTTGGTAACGCGACCAGTCAGTTTAGTACCTTCTGGGTAACGTTTAGCGATAGCGACCCAAGGATCTTCGCCCAGTTGTTTCAGACCCAGTGACACACGGGTACGTTCACGGTCAAATTTAAGAACTTTAACAGTGATTTCATCGCCAACATTGACGATTTCGCTTGGGTGTTTAACACGTTTCCAAGCCATGTCAGTGATGTGCAGCAGGCCGTCAACGCCGCCCAGATCAACGAATGCACCGTAGTCAGTGAGGTTCTTAACGATACCTTTAACTTCCATGCCTTCCTGCAGGTTTTCCAGCAGCTGATCGCGCTCTGCGCTGTTCTCAGACTCAATTACTGCACGACGGGAAACAACAACGTTGTTGCGTTTCTGGTCCAGTTTGATGACTTTGAACTCAAGATCTTTGCCTTCGAGATGCAGCGTGTCGCGAACAGGACGAACGTCTACCAGTGAACCTGGCAGGAACGCACGAATACCGTTCAGCTCAACGGTGAAGCCGCCTTTAACTTTACCGTTGATAACACCGGTAACAGTTGCAGATTCTTCGTAAGCTTTTTCCAGCGTGATCCAAGCTTCATGACGTTTAGCTTTTTCACGGGACAGCAGAGTTTCACCGAAGCCGTCTTCAACAGCGTCCAGCGCAACATCAACTTCGTCGCCAACCTGGATTTCCAGTTCGCCCTGTGCGTTTTTGAATTGTTCTGCCGGGATTGCAGACTCAGATTTCAGACCGGCGTCAACCAGTACGATATCTTTGTCGATAGACACAACAACACCACGAACGATGGAACCAGGACGGGTTTCGATTGTTTTTAAGGATTCTTCAAAGAGTTGAGCAAAAGATTCAGTCATGTTGATAATCTTTAGGTTCTTAAGTTTAACGTCCATCTGGCTTCCTGCTGGATGGGGTTGTTTCAAATGCCCCGCTACAGATCCTTGCGGCGAGGTTAAAAAAAACTATAGCCAAAACTGGCACTGAATATTCTTCAGCACCAGATTACGGCTCGATTACCGGGTTTGTTTTTGCGGCAATCCTAGAATTTCTGTGGCATAAGCCAGTGCTTTTTCGATGACTTCCTCGATGGACATGCTGGTTGAATCCAGCAATAACGCATCGGGAGCAGCCACTAAGGGCGCGATAGGCCTGTTACGATCACGGTCATCACGTTCTTTGATCTCGGCTAAAAGCCGTTCAAAGTTAACACTAAAGCCTTTTTCCTGCAACTGTAGCATTCTTCTGTTTGCACGTTCCTCTGAACTCGCGTCCAGAAAGATCTTCACAGGCGCGTCAGGGAAAACCACGGTGCCCATATCACGACCGTCGGCAATCAGGCCCGGCGTTTCACGGAATGCACGCTGACGACGCAACAATGCTTCACGAACACGGGGGAAAGCCGCAGCCTGTGAGGCCGTATTCCCAACCGTCTCGGTGCGGATTTCATTGCTGACATCCTCACCTTCTAAAATCACTTGTAACTGCCCATCCTGAGCGACAAAACGAACGTCGAGATGTGCGGCCAGCGGAACTAACGCCTCTTCTGAGACAATATCAACCTGGTGATGTAAAGCCGCCAGCGCTAAAACGCGGTAAATGGCGCCGGAATCCAGTAAGTGCCAGTTAAAGGCTTCGGCCAAAGCTTTACACAAAGTACCTTTACCTGCACCACTTGGCCCATCAACGGTGATTACCGGGGCTAAAGCCGTCATTTTTGTCTCCTTTCGGTGGGGAATACCCGCTTCATTAGCCTCAGACGACTAATTCAGGAGCGACATTATACGCTGCCTTTGTGGCAACTGTTACCCCGCATTTTTCAGTTGCCTAAAAAGCGGACGTTTCTGACACCTTTAAAGCAAAAAGCGGACATCAAAGATGTCCGCCGTCTTCACACATACCGGAAGAGTTTAAGCCAGAGTGCTGATCGCAGCCAGTTGATCAAAATAGTCCGGGAAGGTTTTCGCCGTACATTTTGGATCAAGGATGGTCACCGGCGTATCCGACAGCGCCACCAGCGAGAAACACATCGCCATACGGTGGTCGTTATACGTACCGATTTCTGCAAATTTAAGTGCTTTTGGCGGCTCAACGCGGATGTAGTCCTCGCCCTCTTCAACTGTCGCGCCGACTTTACGCAACTCGGTGGCCATTGCTGCCAGACGGTCGGTTTCTTTAACGCGCCAGTTATAAATGTTACGCAGCGTGGTCGGGCCTTCTGCAAACAGTGCCGCCGTGGCGATCGTCATAGCCGCATCCGGGATATGGTTCATGTCCATATCGATGCCTTTCAGCTCACCGCGAGTACATTCAATATAATCGTCAGCCCAGTGAATGGTTGCACCCATTTTTTCCAGCACATCAGCAAAACGAATATCGCCCTGCATGCTGTTTTTACCGATGCCGGTCACACGCACAGTGCCGCCTTTGATGGCTGCCGCCGCGAGGAAATAGGATGCGGATGACGCATCACCTTCCACCAGATAAGCGCCCGGTGAAACGTATTGCTGTTTCCCTTTGATATGGAACTGTTGATATTGCTTATTCTCAACTTCAATACCAAAGGTTTTCATCAGGTTAAGGGTGATGTCGATATACGGCTTAGACACCAGATCACCTTTAATCTGAATCGTGGTGTCGTTTTCAGCCAGCGGTGCGGTCATTAACAACGCCGTCAGGAACTGGCTCGAGACGCTGCCATCCACGCTGACATCACCGCCGCGGAAACCACCGCGCAGGCGCAGAGGCGGATAATTTTCCTGCTCAAGATAATCAATCTGTGCGCCGCCCTGACGCAGGGCATCAACCAGATGGCCAATCGGACGCTCTTTCATCCGAGGTTCACCCGTCAGCACAACATTCTGTTCACCCAGACACAGTGCCGCCGCCAGCGGGCGCATGGCCGTTCCGGCATTACCAAGAAACAGTTCAGTCCCTTTAGCATTGGAAAAAGCGTGGCCCAGCCCGTCAATTTCGCACTCTGTGCGGGACGCCGATAAACGATGCGTAACACCGAGTTCAGTCAGCGCATTCAGCATGTGACGCACATCGTCACTGTCTAGCAGGTTAGTCAGGCGGGTAGTGCCCTGTGCAAAAGCAGCCAGTAGAAGTGCACGGTTAGAAACACTCTTTGAGCCGGGTAAGTTGATGCTGCCGTTAACCAATGCAACGGGTTGTAATGTCAGGGATTCCACTCTTTCTCCAATTCTTCATTTCATAAAATGACCCCGGACAGTGAGCCGGGGTCATTTTTAAGGCTTCTTACTAAAGCATTGTACCGGCCCGAAAGCCAGCGCGCTTAGCCATGGCGTTTTTCGAATTCCGCCATAAAGTCGGTCAGCGCTTTGACACCTTCAATCGGCATTGCATTATAAATGGATGCACGCATCCCACCAGCTACGCGGTGGCCTTTCAGCGCATGCAGACCGGCTTCCTGCGCCTGATCCAGGAACAATTTATCCAGTGACGCATCGGCCATCTGGAACGGAACGTTCATCCACGAACGGTTCGCGGCCGCAACCGGGTTACGGTAGAAACCGGTGCGATCGATGGAACCGTACAGCAGTTCAGCTTTGGCCTGATTGCGTTTTTCCATTTCGCGCAGACCGCCCTGTTCTTTCAGCCATTTGAAGACCATACCTGACAAATACCAGGCGAAGGTTGGCGGGGTATTGAACATGGAATCGTTCTCAGCCAGCACGGTGTAATCAAGGATAGATGGCAACTCAGTGCGTGCTTTACCTAATAAATCTTCGCGTACGATGACCAGCGTCAGGCCAGCCGGGCCGATATTTTTCTGCGCACCGGCATAAATTACGCCAAAGCGGCTGACATCAATAGGACGCGAAAGGATGCAGGATGAGTAGTCAGCAACAACGACTTTATCGCCGAAATCAGGCATTTCATCGATAGCAATACCGTCAATGGTTTCGTTCGGGCAGTAATGAACGTAAGCAGAATCCGCATTCAGCTTCCACTCGCTCATTGGCAGAATGCCGCGTTTGCCATCAAAGGTCGTGGTGACGTCAATGACGTTAGGTGTGCAGTATTTTTGCGCTTCTTTAACGGCGCTGTGTGCCCAGTAGCCACCATCGATATAATCAGCAGACGCTTTATCGTCCAGCAGATTCATCGGCACTGCGGCGAATTGCGCACGCGCGCCACCGTGGCAGAACAGCACTTTGTAGTTCGGGGGAATATTCAGCAGGTCACGAATATCCTTTTCGGATTCTTCAGCTACCTGGATAAACTCCTTACTACGGTGACTTATTTCCATCACCGAGGTACCCAGTCCGTGCCAGTTGCACAATTCCTGTTCTGCACGACGCAATACTTCAGCCGGGATCATTGCCGGACCTGCACTAAAATTATAAACCTGAGTCATTTCCCCTCACCACTTCTCTTGAGACAGCCACAAAGTAACAACTAATTTACCGGTTTTATCATCCCAGACAAGCAGTCTGCAACGGTTATTCATCACGACCTGATAAACAGCGATGAGAGGCTGAACGCAAGGTTCTTTCTTCCTTTTAATACTGATTTTGCGGGATTATGTTTGCATGAACAGAGAATGCACAAATCGTGATTTTTCCCTGGCATCGCGGCGGCGCTTACACCCGTTTTACCTACAAGCCTTTGAGTTCACAACACGATTACATTGTTAACACGAATACATGGAGGTAATGCGCAAAACCCCGTATCATTGCGCGTTTTTAGCACGCTCAAAAGTGAACTCAATGACGCAAACTTTTATTCCTGGTAAAGACGCGGCGCTGGAAGATTCCATTTCCCGCTTCCAACAAAAACTCACCGATCTCGGCTTTAATATCGAAGAAGCTTCCTGGCTGAATCCGGTTCCCCACGTCTGGTCAGTGCACATTCGCGACCGCGACTGCCCGCTGTGCTTCACCAACGGTAAAGGCGCCAGCAAAAAAGCCGCTCTGGCTTCTGCTTTAGGTGAGTATTTTGAGCGTCTGTCGACCAACTATTTCTTCGCCGACTTCTATCTGGGCAAAGAAATTGCCAACAGCGACTTCGTGCATTATCCGAACGAGAAATGGTTCCCGCTGCCGGAAGATAACCTTCTGCCTGAAGGTATTCTGGATGAGCGTCTGCACGCATTTTACGATGCAGATAAAGAACTGGTCGCCAGCGATCTGATTGATCTGCAATCCGGCAACCCGGATCGCGGGATTTGCGCATTGCCGTTCACCCGTCAGTCTGACCTGGAAACCGTATATATTCCGATGAACATCATCGGTAACCTATATGTGTCTAACGGCATGTCTGCCGGGAATACCGCGAACGAAGCCCGCGTTCAGGGTCTGTCTGAAGTCTTCGAGCGCTATGTCAAAAACCGTATCATCGCGGAATCTATCAGCCTGCCAGAGATCCCTGCTGACGTGCTGGCACGCTATCCGGGTGTGGTTGAAGCCATCGCCAAACTCGAAGAAGAAGGTTTCCCTATCCTGTCTTACGATGCCTCGCTGGGCGGCAACTATCCGGTCATTTGCGTGGTGTTGTTCAACCCGGCAAACGGGACTTGTTTCGCTTCCTTCGGCGCACACCCAGACTTCGGAGTTGCACTGGAGCGTACGGTCACTGAATTACTGCAGGGCCGCAGCCTGAAAGATCTGGACGTCTTCACCGCCCCGACCTTCGATGACGAAGAAGTGGCTGAACATGCCAATCTGGAAACTCACTTCATCGATTCCAGCGGTCTGATTTCGTGGGATATGTTTAAACAGGATGCCGACTATACGTTCGCAGACTGGAGTTTCAGCGGCACGACGGAAGAAGAGTTCGCCACGTTGAAGGCAATCTTTGATAAAGAAGACGCTGAAGTTTACATTGCGGATTACGAGCATCTTGACGTGTACGCCTGCCGCATCATCGTTCCGGGTATGTCTGACATTTATCCGGCTGAAGATTTGCTGCTGGCCAACAACAGCATGGGCGCTCATTTGCGCGATCAGTTGCTGGCTCTGCCCGACAGCGATCTGCCAAAAGAAGCTTATCTGGAAATGATCACACAACTGGATGATGAAGGTCTGGATGACTTTACCCGCGTTCGTGAACTTCTGGGCATCGCCAGCGGCAAAGACAACGGCTGGTACACCCTGCGCGTTGGCGAGCTGAAATCTATGCTGGCACTGGCGGGCGGCGATTTGGATCAGGCGCTGACCTGGGCTGAATGGGCGCATGAATTCAACGCGTCGGTTTACAGCGATGAGCGCAACAACTATTACCGTTGTCTGCAAACACTTCTTCAGCTGTCCCTGGAAGAAGATCGTGATCCGGCTCAGTACTACACGGCATTCGTGAAAATGTACGGTCAGAAAGCGGTTGATGATGCTTCAGCAGCCATCAGCGGCGAAGAACGTTTCCACGGTCTGTTTGCCGTAGACGCTGACCTCAAAGCATTGCCTGCTCATCAGGCTCTGCTGGGCGCTTACGAAAAACTCCAGGTTGCAAAACGCCGTTACTGGTCAAAAGCCTGATTTTCCGGCGTTTAAAAAATCGACGAACCGGTGGAATTTTCTGCCGGTTTTTTATTTCCCTTCGTAATGGCTTTGGGAGTTTATTTGCCGCCAAATGTTTGACTCAGCCGAAAAAATGACGTGTAATTCGCCGCGAAATAAAGGACGGATGTCATTTTTCTGACATAAGTCCCACGAACTTTTTAATAAGTTACTCATCTGTAAAAAGCACAAAGTAAAATTGACAACAGCCATTAACAATGGCTTATTTTCATTTACGCATAAATAAAAATAAATTGAGCATCCATCAACTTTATTTGTAAAAATTAAAATGTTTTTATTCTTTTATTATCATTGAGTTAATCAAAAAACCACCCCTTCAGTAGTACATCAGAAAGCACCAAAAACCGCCTCGTATGATCCACGTCAATTTTTACGTTATACTGCTTTGCTAGTATCTCGTTGCGCAGTGCATAGCCCTGAATAAGAGAGTTAATGTGAAAGCTGACAACCCCTTCGATCTAATATTACCCGCCGCTACAGCGAAAGTTGCTGAAGATGCCGGCGTTTATAAAGCCACCAAACAGCCGTTAAAAACATTCTTTTTAGCCATTACTGCTGGCGTCTTTATTTCTATCGCCTTTGCTTTTTATATCACTGCCACCACAGGCACCGGCACCGTTCCTTACGGCCTCGCAAAACTCGTTGGGGGCATCTGCTTCTCACTGGGTTTGATGCTGGTCGTTGTTTGCGGCGCTGACCTGTTTACTTCCACTGTGCTTATCGTGATTGCGAAAGCCAGCGGGCGTATCACCTGGGGGCAATTGGCACGTAACTGGGTCAATGTCTATATTGGTAACCTTATCGGCTGTCTGTTCTTTGTCGCACTGATTTGGTTCTCAGGTGAGTATATGGTCGATAATGGTTTGTGGGGACTGAACGTTCTGCAAACTGCTGACCATAAAATGCATCACACGTTTATTGAAGCCGTTTGTCTGGGGATTCTGGCTAACCTGATGGTTTGCCTGGCGGTATGGATGAGTTACTCCGGCCGCAGTCTGATGGACAAAATGTTCGCAATGATCCTCCCCGTCGGCATGTTCGTCGCCAGCGGTTTCGAGCACAGCATTGCCAACATGTTCATGATCCCTTTAGGCATCGTAGTGAAGAACTTTGCGACACCAGAATTCTGGCAGGCTGTCGGCGCAACTCCGGCACAATTCGCAGAACTGAACATCACTAACTTTATCATCGACAACCTCATTCCTGTGACCATCGGTAACATCATCGGGGGCGGTTTGCTGGTAGGGTTAACGTATTGGGTCATATATCTTCGCGATGAGAAGCACCACTGATACAACGTGGCACTCTTGTTACGACAGTTTTACACGCGATTTTTAAGAAATCCAAATTAGAAGGTAGGTGCAAAATGTCCAAGCTCAATGAAAAATTGACCAACGCATGGGAAGGTTTTAGTGCTGGTGAATGGCAGAACGGCGTAAACGTCCGCGACTTCATTCAGAAAAACTACACACCGTATGAAGGTGATGAATCCTTCCTGGCTGGCGCGACTCAGGCGACAACCACCCTGTGGGATAAAGTAATGGAAGGTATCAAACTGGAGAACCGCACTAAGGCTCCTGTTGATTTTGATACTGACGTTGCGGCTACCATCACGTCTCATGACGCTGGCTACATCAATAAATCTCTGGAAACTATCGTTGGTCTGCAAACTGACGCGCCATTGAAACGTGCTCTGATCCCATTCGGCGGCATTAAAATGGTTGAAGGTTCATGTAAGGTTTATGGCCGTGAACTGGATCCAGCGCTGAAAAAAGTTTTCACCGACTACCGTAAAACCCATAACCAGGGTGTTTTCGACGTTTACACCAAAGACATTCTGAACTGCCGTAAATCTGGCGTTCTGACCGGTCTGCCAGATGCGTATGGCCGTGGCCGTATCATCGGTGACTACCGTCGCGTTGCGCTGTACGGTATTGATTTCCTGATGGCTGATAAATACGCACAATTCCAGTCTCTGCAAAATGATCTGGAAAACGGCGTGAATCTGGAAATGACCATCCAGCTGCGTGAAGAAATTTCTGAACAACACCGTGCTCTGGGTCAGATTAAAGAAATGGCTGCCAAATACGGTTGCGACATTTCTGGTCCTGCTACCAACGCACAAGAAGCTGTTCAATGGACTTACTTCGGCTACCTGGCTGCGGTGAAATCTCAGAACGGTGCTGCAATGTCCTTCGGCCGCGTATCTACCTTCCTTGACGTGTTCATCGATCGTGATATCAAAGCAGGCAAACTGAACGAAGAACAAGCTCAGGAACTGATTGACCACCTGGTTATGAAACTGCGTATGGTTCGTTTCCTGCGTACGCCTGAGTATGATGAACTGTTCTCCGGTGACCCAATCTGGGCGACTGAATCCCTGGCAGGTATGGGTGTTGATGGTCGTACTCTGGTAACCAAAAACAGCTTCCGCTTCCTGAATACCCTGTACACCATGGGGCCTTCACCAGAGCCGAACATGACCATCCTGTGGTCTGAAAAGCTGCCAATGAACTTCAAAAAGTACGCAGCAAAAGTGTCTATCGATACCTCATCTGTACAGTATGAGAACGATGATCTGATGCGTCCTGACTTCAACAACGATGACTACGCTATCGCTTGTTGTGTGAGCCCAATGGTTGTGGGTAAACAAATGCAGTTCTTCGGTGCTCGTGCAAACCTGGCGAAAACCATGCTGTATGCAATCAACGGCGGCGTTGATGAAAAAATGAAAATCCAGGTTGGCCCTAAAGAAGCGCCAATGATGGATGAAGTGCTGGACTATGACAAAGTTATGGACCGCATGGATCACTTCATGGACTGGCTGGCTAAACAATACGTCACAGCACTTAACATCATTCATTACATGCACGACAAATACAGCTACGAAGCTGCGCTGATGGCGCTGCATGACCGTGATGTTTATCGCACAATGGCATGTGGTATCGCAGGTCTGTCAGTGGCTGCTGACTCCCTGTCTGCTATCAAATATGCAAAAGTTAGCACCATCCGTGACGAAGACGGCCTGGCTGTAGACTTCAAAATTGAAGGCGAATATCCACAGTTCGGTAACAACGATTCTCGCGTAGATGACATCGCTTGTGACCTGGTAGAACGTTTCATGAAGAAAATTCAGAAACTGCGTACCTACCGTGGCGCTGTAGCAACTCAGTCTGTTCTGACCATCACCTCTAACGTGGTTTATGGTAAGAAAACAGGTAACACCCCAGACGGTCGTCGTGCTGGTGCTCCATTCGGTCCAGGCGCTAACCCAATGCACGGTCGTGACCAGAAAGGTGCTGTTGCCTCTCTGACTTCTGTTGCTAAACTGCCGTTTGCTTACGCAAAAGATGGTATTTCTTATACCTTCTCTATCGTTCCAAATGCGCTGGGTAAAGATGATGATGTTCGTAAAGCGAACCTCGCGGGCCTGATGGATGGTTACTTCCACCACGAAGCGTCCATCGAAGGTGGTCAACACCTGAACGTGAACGTCATGAACCGCGAAATGCTGTTAGACGCGATGGAACATCCTGAAAACTATCCTCAGTTGACCATCCGTGTATCTGGTTATGCAGTACGTTTCAACTCACTGACTAAAGAACAGCAACAAGACGTTATTACCCGTACTTTCACCAAGTCCCTGTAATAATCTGCTGATACTTTAGCGTGATATAAAAAGGCTCCACAACGTGGAGCCTTTGTTTCATCCTCCCTGCCTGCACTGTCTTCGAGACAGTCTGTTTTGCCAGAGCGCTATACGTTGTGGACCTCTGGCAAAGCAGTACCGCCATTGCTGACAATCAACCTTATTGATTGTCTGGTATCATAAACATGTGGTTTCCAGTTTATCTCTGCCAGGCCAGCATCCGCACATTTAGACTGCTATTCATTGGTCAATATGGAGAATAACCCGCAATGTCAGTTCAAGGTCGCATCCACTCATATGAATCCTGTGGCACCGTTGACGGCCCAGGTATCCGTTTCATTGTATTTTTCCAGGGTTGCCTGATGCGTTGCATGTATTGCCACAATCGCGATACCTGGGACACACATGGCGGGAAAGAGATCAATGTCGATGACTTAATGAAAGAAGTGGTGACCTATCGCCACTTTATGAATGCTTCTGGCGGCGGCGTAACGGCTTCTGGTGGCGAAGCAATCCTTCAGGCTGAATTCGTGCGTGACTGGTTCCGCGCGTGTCAGAAAGAAGGCATTAACACCTGTCTGGACACCAACGGTTTTGTCCGCCGTTATGATCCGGTGATCGACGAATTACTGGATGTCTCAGATCTGGTAATGCTCGATCTGAAACAGATGAACGACGATATCCACCAGAATCTGGTCGGCGTCTCTAACCACCGTACCCTGGATTTTGCCCGCTATCTGGCTAAACGTAATCAGCGTACCTGGATCCGTTATGTTGTTGTGCCGGGCTGGTCGGATGATGATGATTCCGCGCACAAACTCGGGGAGTTCACCAAAGATATGACGAACATCGAGAAGATTGAACTGTTGCCATATCATGAACTGGGCAAACACAAATGGACTGCGATGGGTGAGAAATATGGTCTGGATGGCGTGAACCCACCGACCAAAGAAATCATGGAACGCGTGAAAAATATTCTTGCCAGCTACGGACACAAAGTCATTTATTAATGAGCTGCTTGTTTCCTGTAAAATTGTTTCCCACAAAAAAGACGCCTTGAGGCGTCTTTTTTGTGTTGAAGGCATTCATTCTGAATGGCTCAGGTCAGGCCGTTGCCACCGGATTATGATGATGGTCGGCTTTGCGCATCAGCATCACCAGATAAACCAGTGAAACTACAGCAATCATAACAAACAACAACCGGTCAGAATAACTCTGCATTAGTATCGCGGTCATCGTCGGGCCAGCCAGGCTGCCGATGGTGTAACTCATCAGTAACACCTGATTCATCGCGACCAGCTCTTCAGAACTGACTTTCTCGCAAGCCCATGACATCGCAACCGGATACAACGTGAAACCCGCGCATCCGAGAATGAACAACGTCGGCGCCATCGCATAACCGCTCAGCATGGCGATACTACCGAGGATCACGGCGAAAATCTGGATACGCAGTACCATCAGACGCCCGTAACGATCGGCCAGACGCCCTACCGGCCATTGCCCGATAATCCCTGCGCTGACCAGAAGCGCCATCCAGTATCCGACATCCGCATCGCTCATCCCCTGATGCGCAAGGAATAGCGGCATCAGGCCATACAAGGAACCCAGCACAATGCCGGAAATGATACAGCCGTTGATCCCGAGACGGGCGTTGCGGCGTCTGAACATCGGCATCACCGCATGCCGAGGTTGGTCGCTGTCCTGATTCTCAATATGTGTCATCAAGATCGGCAGAATGGCAATAACGATCAGCGCGGTGACCCACGGCAACACGCTCAGCAACGCCGTTGGAACCGTGCCGACCAGCAGCTGCCCGACCACGGTACCGATGTAATACATGATCATATAGGCCGCCAGCAGCTGACCACGGTTCTTCACTGTACCGCTGCGCAGCAAGGCACTTTCCACTACAACCCAGATCAGCGCGCAGCCAACACCGGCAACAAAGCGTGCAGTAACCCAGCTCCAGAAGTCCATGGAAAGCGCCAGACCCGCGGTTGCGACAGCAAACATGATGCAGGAAAGATAATAGCTGCGGTTAAAACCAATACGTTTGATCAGGCTGCCTGCAATCAGCGTACCCAGCAAATTGCCGGTGAAATACGATGAACTGACAAGCCCGACCTGCCAGGTTGGCAGTTGTTCGTGACTGAGCCACAACGGCACCAGCGTGTTTAAAGCGGCGATAGAAATCGTCAGCAGGAGAAGTCCGCACAACAGCAGAGAGACGGGACGGGAATAGGCGGACATAGGTTGTTGACGACCACAAAATCGGGGAAATTGCGCGCATCATGCCACTGGCCAACAAAATGTCAATCTGGCAAAAAGAGGCCTGCGCACAAACTGCGGGGTGATGATTGAAATCGCTAATCAAGCAAAGAGATCAGGAATCATGACGCTTCAATGACAACTGAATATCACCATGATAACAAACAAGTTTGCATTTCCCGCAGCCGTCACACTTCTGATTATCTACGGAAGGTTGATTCTGTTGATTAAAAAATATTGCCGTGCGCGGACACGCAATTTCGCACATCCTGCACAAATCATCCATGCGCCCCAAACACTGCGGCAGAATCGCCGGACGCAGGCCAGTATCCGGCGCAATGCTCAGGTCCAGCGCACTGCTGTCACAGGCCTTTGTACAGGCACCACAAAAATCACATTCCGCGTAATCAATACTGAGCACGGCTTTACCGGACTCAATACTGAGTAATCCCACCGGACAGGCATCCGTGCAATGCCCGCAGCCGTTGCATTGTTTGAGGAAAAGCGGTTCTGCCAGCGCCTGCGGTGGACGCGGTGCAGCACGCTGGAGCAAATCTCCGGCGACCGTATTTTCTTCTGCGGGCGGTTTTGCGGATGAAAGTAATCCACGAAATAACCCCCGGCGGCTGACAACGCGGCTGCTCATCCAGGCGTGATAATAGCGGCTATCCCGTGGGTCACTCATCAGAAATACAATTCCTTCGCCGGAATGTCTCTCAGCACCAAAGCCTCTCGCCATCCGTTAAGCGTTGATTTCGCCAGAACGGCCACGCCCTCATACCACGGATGTTCTGCTTTCATTCCCAGCAATTCGAAATAACGCCCTGCCCATGGCATCAAATGTACAGTCAGGAATTCACCAAGCAGTTGCGGCGAATTTTCGGCCAGCCAGGCAGACATCATCAGCATCAAACCGATGTGATCTTCCGGTTCAGCCTGCGTCAGATGCGGTTCAATGTGGTTCACACGCATCCACTGGCGTAGTGCCAGAGTGGAATCACCAAAAATGACGGACTCTTTATCGAGATAGACCGAGCCCCACGGCGGGGCCGGTAAGGCGTAAGGCCCGACAAACAGGCGCTGCCATGCATCAATTAACTCTTCTGCTGAAGCATCGGCCCCGGCAAACAATTCAGCGGCACGGGCTTTCGCCTCAGACGTTGCGCAGGGCCACATCGCCGCCCAGTCACTGTCTTTCAGCAATACAATCAGAGGCTGAACTTGTTCTGAATCCGGGGGATAAAACAGCATCGCGCCCAATACCTTCGCGGTTAAACTTATTGATTCTGCGGACATAGTTAACTCTTTCTTTCGGGGCACACCGCTTCCGGCGGCGTGTCCCCTTGATGAACTGAAATCAGCCGCTGACGGCCATACCCACCGTCATATGCAAACCATAGAAAATCGCACGTCCAATCAGCTCACCGGCAAAGACCAGCACGAAAGCTAAAACCATTGAAGCGATCGCAGGACGCTTGCGCAGTATCAGCGGGCAAATCCAGCAGCCCAGCCCTAAAGCAATCAGCACCAGCCGTGAAACTGACAACATGCCGTATTGCGGGATCAGTGCAGAAGCCGCCTGAACGGCGCTGTTGATCGAGGCAAGGCTGGCACTTTGCATTACCACCACACACATACTGACGACCAGCGCAGTGACACTGATAAGCGGTAGCAGGCGAAGCGCGCAGCCGTTAATATCAGCGCCGCGCAGCAGCAGATACCCCAGAACCGGGCCGCCAATCAGCACCGTCAGCCCGAAGTGGAACGCGGTATAAGCATTATCCCAGGTTGGCACAGTATTGATTTCGTAAACACGGCACATGGCATAAACGAAACCCACACCGGCCACCATGGTCACGATCAGCCAGACTTTTCCCAATGCGCGGGGCATTTTGTTGAGAACAGCCAGCAACCAGTAAATCCCGCCTAAGGCAAAGAAAAGTGAGCCACTGCCGATCTCATTACTGAGCGGCGAAGCGCCCAGACGATTGAGAGAATTGAAAGCTCGCAGCGGTGAGCCAAGGTGCAGAACCGAGGCGATAAAAGCCACCGCCATCAGCACCCAGAGGAAAAACATCGACAGGTGGATCCGGCGATATTCTTCTTCGCTACGCCGGGTCAGCAATGCAACCGCCAGCACAATAAATGCGCCAACTACGCATTGCCCGAGAACCGTAAAGACCATTAAAGGCCATTCATGCCATCCGTTTCCCATCTCAAACCTCCTTCGGGTTAGCCAGATAACCCGTGGTATCGCCTACAGGACGGCAATTCGCATTGGGTTTGATGACGATATTAGGGTGAGTAAAATGTGCAGCGGGCAAAGGCGCGACTTCAGCCAGTTCGCCGTATTTGGCACGCAGCTCTTCGATCGGTGCCATATCCAGCGCGCGCAGCGGGCAGGATTCAACGCAAATAGGCTTCTTGCCTTCCGCGATCCGCTCGTAGCAGCCGTCGCATTTCGTCATATGACCTTTGGCTTCGTTGTACTGCGGCGCACCGTACGGACACGCCATATGGCAGTAACGGCAACCGATGCACACGTCTTCATTGACCACGACGAAACCGTCTTCCCGTTTATGCATGGCGCCGCTCGGGCAAACTTTCGTGCAGGCCGGGTCCGCGCAGTGGTTGCAGGAAATCGACAGATAATAGGCGAAGACGTTCTGATGCCAGCCATCGCCGTCCTGCTGCCAGTCGCCACCGGCATATTCGTATACCCGGCGGAAACTGACGTCAGGCGTCAGATTTTTGAAATCCTTACAGGCCAGCTCGCAGGTTTTGCATCCTGTGCAGCGGCTTGAATCAATATAAAATCCATATTGAGTTGTCATGTTTTGCTCCATTAAACCTTAGCCACTTGCACAAGGTTGGTGTGAGAGGGGTTACCTTTCGCCAGCGGTGAAGGCCTTTGAGACGTCAGTACGTTGATGCTGCCCGCGCGGTCGATCTTTTTACTGTCGGGGGAATACCAGGCACCTTCGCTGAGCGCGACAACGCCCGGCATCATGCGTGGCGTCACTTTGGCGGCAATGCGGACTTCACCGCGATCGTTGTAAATGCGGATCATGTCGCCGTTCGCGATACCCCGCAGTGAAGCATCCATCGGGTTGATCCACATTTCCTGACGACAGGCAGCTTTGAGTACGTCGACGTTGCCGTAGGTTGAATGGGTACGTGCTTTGTAATGGAAACCGGTCAGTTGCAGGGGATATTTGCTGGCCAGCGGGTCGTCATAGTTCTCAAAACCGGCGGCATAAACCGGCAGCGGGTCAATCACATCTTCTTTGGCGAGTTCCCATTCGGCGGCAATTTTTGCCAGCTCTGCCGAGTAGATTTCGATTTTGCCGGAAGGCGTATCCAGCGGATTGGCAACAGGATCTTCACGGAACGCTTTATACGCCACGTGATGCTGTTCAGGATCGCGTTTCTTGAACATGCCCTGTTTACGGAATGTGTCGAAATCCGGCAGTTCCGGCAGTGCTTCGCGGGATTGCTGATACAGATGACGCATCCACTCTTCCTGCGTGCGCCCTTCCGTAAACTTCTGCTCAACGCCCATACGGCGCGCCAGTTCAGAGGTCATTTCATAAATATTTTTGCACTGGAAACGTGGCTTGATCGCCTGGTCGGCAAAAATGATGTAGTCCATGTTGCCGCAGGAAGCATCCAGGCAAAAATCCATCTGCTCCGACGCCGTACAGTCCGGCAAAATAATGTCGGCATATTTCGCTGACGACGTCATGTGGTTATCAATCACCACGATCATTTCGCACTGCGTATCGTCCTGCAGAATGTCATGCGTACGGTTGATATCAGAATGCTGATTGATCAGACAGTTACCGGCATAGTTCCAGATAAACTTGATCGGCATATCCAGTTTGGCCTTACCACGAACACCGTCTTTGGTGGCCGTCATTTCCGGGCCGCGGACGATAGCGTCGGTCCAGAGGAACATGGAAATGCTGGTCTGAATTGGATTTTCAAACGTCGGCATACGTACAAACGGGATTTCGTACGAACCTTCGCGCGCACCGGAATTACCGCCGTGAACGCCCACGTTGCCGGTCAGAATCGCCAGCATCGCAATGGCACGGGTAGCAATTTCGCCGTTTGCATGGCGCTGCGGCCCCCATCCCTGAGTGATAAAGGCCGGTTTTGCCTGACCAATTTCACGTCCCAGCTTCACGATTTTATCGACAGAAATGCCGGCAATTTTTGCTGCCCACGCAGGCGTTTTCGCAATACCATCCGGACCATCGCCGAGAATATAGGCTTTATAATGCGCATTCTGCGGGACACCGGCCGGTAAGGTTTTCTCATCGTAACCGACGCAATATTTATCGAGGAACGGCTGATCGACCAGATTTTCGGTAATCATCACGTGAGCCAGCGCAGCCGCCAGCGCCCCGTCGGTACCCGGGCGAATTGGCACCCATTCATCTTCACGACCCGCACCGGTATCGGTATAACGTGGATCGACAATAATCATGCGGGCGTTGGACTTCTGGCGGGCCTGCTCAAGGTAATACGTCACGCCACCGCCGCTCATGCGGGTTTCGCCCGGATTATTCCCGAACAGCACCACCAGCTTACTGTTTTCAATATCTGAAGGGCTGTTGCCGTCCGCCCAGCCGCCGTAGGTATAATTCAGACCCGCGGCAATCTGTGCAGAGCTGTAATCGCCGTAATGATTGAGATAACCGCCGCAGCAGTTCATCAGGCGCGCAATCAGGGTTTTACCCGGCGGCCATGAACGCGTCATAGTGCCGCCCAGCGTGCCGGTGCCGTAGTTCAGATAAATCGCTTCATTGCCAAAACGCTGAATAATGTCTTTCAGGCTGCCGGCCAGCGTGTCGAACGCTTCATCCCAGCTGATTGGCTTAAATTTGCCTTCACCGCGTTTGCCGACGCGCTTCATCGGGTATTTCAGGCGGTCAGGATTGTAAACACGACGGCGCATTGAACGCCCGCGTAAACAGGCCCGTACCTGATGCAGCGTCTCATAATCATCGTCGCCGGTATTGTCAGTTTCGATGTAACGTATTTCGTCATCCACCACGTGCATTCTGAGCGGACAACGGCTGCCGCAGTTGACCGTGCACGCACTCCAGACGATTTTCTCTTCGGCCGTTTTTGTCGTCGCGGGGGCTGAATCTGCCCGCACAGATTTGAACGGCAGCGATATTCCCCCTACTGCGGCGGCCATCCCGGCCAGCGTAGTTCCTTTGACCAGTTCGCGGCGGCTGATCCCGCTACCTGAACCGGATTTAGTTGTGTTTTGTTCCGACATTACTTACTCCGCTTACGCACCGTTTTAAGGGGCGAAAATTTAACAACCGTGTCACTGAGCCAGGCTCTTTGTCCGTCGCTTCTTTAGACTTTTTCTATTTGAATCAGATTGGTATGTTGAGGATTCCCCTTCGCGAGAGGCGAAGGCCGCTGAGTTGTCAGCGTGTTCATGCAGGCACCATGGTCAATACGATCACCACTCATATTGGCCTGATGCCATGCGCCCTGTCCCATAGCAACAACGCCGGGCATGATGCGGGGCGTGACTTTTGCGGCCACCCGGACTTCGCCACGGTCATTGAAAACTTTCACTTTGTCGCCGTTTTGGATGCCACGGGTTTGCGCATCCATCGGATTGATCCAGACTTCCTGGCGGCACGCGGCCTGCAAGACATCAATATTGCCGTACGTTGAATGGGTACGCGCTTTGTAATGGAAACCGAACATCTGTAGCGGAAACTGGCTGCGCTTCGGGTCATCCCAGCCTTCGAAAGTTGAGGCATAAACCGGTAACGGGCTGATGGTTTCGTCTTTTTGCAGCTCCCATTCACCGGCAATTTTTGCCAGCGCAGAAGAGTAAATTTCGATTTTTCCGGAGGGGGTTTTCAGCGGATTAGCCTGAGGATCCTGACGGAATTTTTTGTAGGCAACGAAATGCCCAGCCGGATCCTTACGTTTATAAATTCCCATTTCACGCAGTTCTTCATAGGCCGGTAATGCCGGATCTTTTGCCAGCATTTTCGCGTAGAGCGCCTGCAACCACTGCCGTTGTGTACGGCCTTCCGTGAATTTCTGATAAACATCCGGGCCAAGCCGCCGCGCGACTTCGCTCATCATTTCGTAGATACCTTTTCGTTCAAACTTAGCGGATGTCGCAGGTTGAATGAAAATCAGATACCCCATATTCCCCGCATAATCGTTAGGAATGATGTCTTCCTGCTCTACGGTCATTAAATCCGGAAGCAGGATATCGGCGTATCTGGCCGAGGAGGTCATGAAGTTTTCGAGCACGACGATCATTTCGCACTGCGAATCATCCTGCAAAATATCGTGGGTTTTATTGATGTCTGAATGCTGATTGGTAATGGTATTACCGGCATAGTTCCAGATGAACTTGATCGGCACGTCCAGCTTATCTTTACCGCGAACGCCGTCTGCTTTCGCCGTCATTTCCGGGCCACGCGCAATCGCATCGGTCCAGCTGAAACAGGAAATTTGCGTCTGAACCGGATTGTCCAGCACCGGCATACGTTCAATGGTGATGGTATACGTGGATTCCCGCGCCCCGCTGTTACCGCCGTTAATCCCAACGTTACCGGTCAGAATCGGCAGCATGGCGATCGCGCGTGACGTCAGTTCACCGTTGGCCTGACGTTGTGGCCCCCAGCCCTGAGAAATATAGGCCGGTTTAGCCTGACCAATTTCCCTCGCCAGTTTCACGATTTTGTCTGCCGGTATGCCAGTGATGCGTGAAGCCCATTCCGGCGTTTTAGCCGTGCCGTCCGCGCCCTGCCCGAGAATATAAGCTTTGTAATGGCTGTTGGCGGGGGCGTCTGCCGGTAAGGTTTTTTCGTCGTAACCTACGCAATACGAATCAAGGAAAGCCTGATCGACCCTATTTTCGGTGATCAGCACATACGCAAGACCGGCGACCAGAGCAGCGTCGGTTCCGGGACGGATCGGGATCCATTCATCTTCACGCCCTGCTGCGGTGTCGGTATAACGCGGGTCGATCACAATCATTCTGGCGTTTGAGCGCTGACGCGCCTGCTCGAGATAGTAGGTAATCCCGCCGCCGCTCATGCGTGTTTCTGCCGGATTATTGCCGAACAGTACCACCAGTTTGCTGTTTTCGATGTCGGACGTGCTGTTACCGTCGTTACTGCCATAGGTGTAAGGCATGGCGCAGGCAATTTGCGCGGTGCTGTAAGTCCCGTAATGGCTGAGGAAACCGCCGTAGCAGTTCATCAGACGAGCGACCAGCGAGGCGTAAGGTGATGAGCGGGTAATATTGCCGCCCACAACGCCGGAAGTGTAATTGATATACACCGCTTCATTGCCGTATTTGGCGACAATTCGCTTCAGGTTATTGGCAATTTCGTCGAAGGCTTCTTCCCAGCTGATGCGTTTGAATTTCCCTTCACCGCGCTTACCGACGCGTTTCATCGGATAATTCAGGCGTTCAGGATGATTCATACGGCGGCGGATCGAACGCCCGCGCAGACAGGCCCGAACCTGATGGTCACCGTAAATATCGTTGCCGGTATTGTCAGTTTCGACCCAGTAAACTTCGTCATCACGGACATGAAGACGCAGCGCACACCGGCTGCCGCAGTTAACTGAGCACGCGCCCCATACCACTTTATCTTCGGGTGTTGAAACAGCTTTACCACCGGTCACGTCGGCTAAGACCTTGCGGCTGAAAGGAAGTGAAACGCCCCCCGCCGCGATGGCTAATCCGGCCAGCGTAGATGTTTTCATCAGCGTACGGCGGCTGATACCGTTCTTTTCCGTGATCTTATCTGATTTGATTACCGACATTTTCGCGCTCCGCTAAGTTGCCTCGCCATAGCGCACCGGTTATAAAATCCGGCGTCTAAAATCCTGGCAAGAAAATGAGCGGGTCGTGAAGTTTATATTCTCAGATTAGAAAAGTACCCACTCAGATAGCGGGGATATTACTTATTAAGGGTTAATAAACTTTGTCTGCTATCAAAAAACGTCGGGTTGGCTCAGGCAAATTGCCGGATATTTAACGTAACGCACTATTTTCGGCATAAAAAAAGCGCCCGAAGGCGCTTTATCGCTATATTATTCAGAACATAACGGGGTTAGCCGATATATTCTAAACCGCCCATGTAAGGACGTAATACTTCCGGTACTTCAATGCGGCCATCGGCTTGCTGATAGTTTTCCAGCACAGCCACCAGCGTACGACCGACTGCCAGACCCGAGCCGTTCAGGGTATGAACGAGACGTGGTTTTTTGTCGGTTTTATTGCGGAAGCGAGCCTGCATACGACGCGCCTGGAAATCCCACATGTTTGAACATGATGAGATTTCGCGGTAAGTGTCCTGCGCTGGCAGCCACACTTCCAGATCGTAAGTTTTGCTTGAACCGAAGCCCATGTCGCCGGTACACAGCAACATTTTACGGTATGGCAGATTCAGTAACTGAAGCACTTTTTCCGCATGACCGGTCAGTTCTTCCAGCGCCTGCATGGAATCTTCCGGACGAACAATCTGAACCATTTCGACTTTATCGAACTGGTGCATACGAATCAGGCCACGGGTATCACGACCATAAGAACCGGCTTCTGAACGGAAGCAAGGTGTATGTGCGGTCATTTTCAGTGGCAGAGAATCTTCTTCCAGAATTTCGTCACGAACCAGATTCGTCAGCGGCACTTCTGCGGTTGGGATCAGCGCATAGTTGCTGCTGCCGGCTTCTTCATCCAAAGGCTTAGTATGGAACAGGTCTTCGCCAAACTTCGGCAACTGGCCTGTACCGTACAGCGTCTCGTGGTTAACAAGATACGGCACGTAGGCTTCCAGATAACCGTGTTGCTCGGTGTGCAGGTCCAGCATGAACTGGGACAGCGCGCGGTGCAGGCGGGCGATTTGCCCTTTCATGACCACAAAACGAGCGCCAGTCAGTTTCACTGCGGCAGCGAAATCCAGACCGCCTGCCATTTCACCCAGCGATACGTGATCGCGGACGGCGAAATCGTACTGGCGCGGTGTGCCCCAGCGGCTGACTTCCTGATTATCGTTCTCGTCTTTACCGGCAGGTACGGAATCATCTGGCAGGTTTGGAATAGCGGAAGCGATATCGCGGATATCGTTCTGCAATGCTTCCAGCTCAGCTTTCGCAGCGTCCAGCTTCTCACCCAGCGTATTCACTTCCAGACGCAGGGGTTCGATGTCTTCGCCACGGGCTTTTGCCTGACCGATAGATTTCGATCGTGCGTTACGTTCAGCCTGGAGAGTTTCCGTTTCTACCTGCAAGACTTTGCGGCGTTCTTCCTGAGAACGCAGCTTTTCCACATCGAGTTTAAAACCTCTGCGAGCGAGTTTTTCTGCAACTGCGTCTAGCTCATTACGCAGCAGATTGGGATCCAGCATGCTAATCCTGTACGTGTCGTTATTGAATGTTAATTTGACGATGCACGCTGCCTGAAATAGCAGCGTGTCAAAGAGTTATCACTGGTAACCTTACCGCAACGATAAAATTAGCGGTAGCGTTTTGTCGGGCTATTTTGATCTTGTTCAGCGAGCCATGCCAGCTTTTCGCCGATCTTGCCTTCGAGCCCCCGTGAAGTCGGGTAATAATACTGCGTGCGGGCCATTTCTGGCGGGAAATAATCTTCACCGGCGGCGTAAGCATTAGGCTCATCATGCGCGTAACGGTATTCCGCGCCCAACCCCATTTCTTTCATCAGTTTGGTCGGTGCATTACGCAGATGTTCCGGTACATCGTAATCAGCCATTTCGCGCGCATCGCGCATTGCCGATTTAAAAGCGGTATAGACCGCGTTACTTTTCGGCGCACACGCCAGATAGACAATGGCCTGCGCAATGGCACGCTCGCCTTCCGCCGGGCCAACGCGCGTAAAGCAGTCCCAGGCCGAAATCGCCACCTGCATACCACGCGGATCTGCGTTGCCGACATCTTCAGACGCAATCGCCAGTAAACGCCGTGCGACATAAAGCGGATCGCCACCAGCGGTGATAATGCGTGCGTACCAGTACAGCGCCGCATCCGGCGAGGAGCCGCGCACGGATTTATGCAACGCAGAAATCAGATCGTAGAAACGGTCACCCTTGTTATCGAAACGCGCGCTGCGCTCACCGGCAATCTCGGTCAGCAGTTCCGGCGTCAGCGTGCGATAGCCTTTGGCGTCAATCTCCGCCATATCAGCCATCATTTCGATACTGTTCAGCGCACGACGTGCATCGCCATTGACCAGTTCGGATAACATGCGCCGCGTTTCCGGCGGGACACGAATTTTTTCGTTGGCGTAGCCACGCTCAGAGTTTGTCAGCGCCTGATCGATGACTTTTTCGATATCTTCAGCTGTCAGCGATTTGAGGAGATAAACTCGGGCGCGGGATAACAAGGCGGAATTGAGTTCGAATGACGGGTTTTCTGTTGTAGCACCAATAAACGTAATCGTACCGTCTTCGATATGCGGCAGAAATGCATCCTGCTGACTTTTGTTGAAGCGGTGGACTTCATCAACAAACAGAATGGTACGACGCCCGGCATCACGATTTTGCCGGGCGCGCTCGATAGCCTCGCGGATATCTTTCACCCCTGAGGTGACCGCTGAAATGCGCTCAACATCGGCATTTGCATAGCGGCCAATGAGTTCTGCCAGCGTGGTTTTTCCGGTTCCCGGCGGCCCCCACAAAATCATCGAGTGCAGCTGACCCGCCTCGATAGCACGCGGCAAAGGCTTGCCCGGCGCGAGAAGATGCTGCTGACCAATGTATTCTGCAAGTGTTACTGGCCGCATTCTGGCGGCCAGTGGCTGGAATTCATTCTGGGAAAAATCGAGTGACAGATTACTCAAGCTTACCTCACTGACGCTGGTCGTCCACCGTCACACCTTTCGGCGGAGTAAATTTAAACTTCGCGTCATCAACCGACGCATTTTGCTCACCCTTCAGGGTATAAGCGCTCTTTTGACCATCCTGCTCAACCGCAGTAAAGCTTTTGATGGTGCCTGTTGGCGTAACGGTGATAGCAAATTCTTTCAGATTTCCGGTGGACGTTTTCGGCGTCAGTTGGAAGTCATCACCCTGCTGTTTCACGTTATATTTCGACCAGTCGCTGCTGTCGTTGCGGGTAATCAGCATGAACGGCGTGTTGCCGGTAGCATTTTTCAGCCAGGTTGCAGTGACTTGCTCAACAAACGGGTTGTAGAACCACAGTGTTTTGCCATCAGAAACCAGAATGCTTTCGTCCGGTGTCGTCATATGCCAGTTAAACAGGTTTGGACGTTTGACCCACAGTTCGCCTTCACCCTGCTGAACGGCAGAACCGTCATCACTGGTGACAGTCTGGGTGAAGCTGGCGTGGAAAGTATTCAGTTTACCCAGGCGGGATTTGAGATCACTACTGGCATCCGCCAAAACGGAAGCGGAGGTAAATGCAGTCAGTAAACACCCTACCAATAACAATTTTTTCATTCTTATAATTACCTCAAAAATCCTTAAACTTCAGACGATGCCTTTCACAAAGACAAAAGACGTATGGTGCGAACTCTATCCGAGGCAACGCCCCGGTGGTAGCTCAATCATCTGAAAAGCAGTCATTTTACGCATCTTTGCATAAGGGCCGCATTCGCGACCCTTCTTAACAAAACCCGGCAAAACCCAATGATTTATTCGTGTGATGGCGGAGCCAGCACTTCGCGGTTACCGTTATGGCCCGGCGCACTGACAATACCCTGCGCTTCCATCTGTTCTACGATTCGCGCCGCACGGTTATACCCAATACGGAACTGACGCTGAACCCCTGAAATAGAAGCACGACGCTTGTCGACGACGAACGCAACGGCCTGATCAAACAGGGCATCGAGTTCTTCATCACCGTCCAGCCCCAGACCACCGCCTTCGCCATCGTCGCCACCGGAAACGATGCTTTCGATGTACTTAGGACGACCGCGGGCTTTCCAGTCCTGAACCACCGCGTGCACTTCCTGATCACGAACAAACGCGCCGTGAACACGAACCGGAATCGACGAGTTTGGTGCCATATACAACATGTCCCCCATACCCAGTAACGATTCTGCGCCGCCCTGATCGAGGATGGTGCGGGAGTCAATTTTGCTCGAAACCGTGAAGGCAATACGCGTCGGGATGTTTGCCTTAATCAGACCGGTAATGACGTCGACGGAAGGACGCTGCGTTGCCAGCACCAGGTGGATACCGGCCGCACGGGCTTTCTGTGCCAGACGCGCAATCAGCTCTTCGACTTTTTTACCGACGGTCATCATCAGGTCAGCAAATTCGTCGACCATCACCACAATAAACGGCTCTTTTTGCAGATATGGCGGTTCTGCAGCCATACCGTCGCCCGGTTTCCAGAATGGATCCGGAATCGGTCTGCCCATGGCTTCGGCTTCAAGAATACGTTCGTTATAACCCGCCAGATTACGTACACCCAGCGCGGACATCAGCTTATAGCGACGTTCCATTTCACCGACACACCAGCGCAGTGCATTGGCCGCATCTTTCATGTCGGTAACCACTTCGGTCAGCAGGTGCGGGATCCCTTCATACACTGATAACTCGAGCATTTTCGGGTCAATCATGATGAAGCGCACATCTTCCGGCTTGGATTTATACAACATGCTGAGGATCATGGCGTTAACGCCCACAGATTTACCGGAACCGGTTGTACCGGCCACCAGCAAGTGCGGCATTTTCGCCAGATCGGCAATAACAGGCTCGCCTGAAATGTCTTTACCCAGCACGATCGTCAGCGGAGACGTACTTTCTTTGAATTTCGCGCAGTCCAGCACTTCTCGCAGATACACTGTCTGGCGCTTTTTATTCGGCAATTCCAGACCAACGTACGGCTTGCCGGGGATCACTTCCACGACACGCACGGCAACGGCAGATAATGAACGGGCAAGGTCACGCGACAGGTTAGAAATTCGCGCGGCTTTCACGCCCGGTGCAAGATCCAGCTCAAAACGGGTAATGACCGGTCCCGGCAACTTCCCGACGACATCCGCTTTAATGCGGTAATCGTTCAGGCGCGCTTCAATCAGATTGCCCATCTGCTCAAGAGCGAACTCGTCAACAGGTTCTGCTTCCGCCGGTGGCGAGGTCAGCAGATCCAGAGATGGCAGCGGCGTTGTCGGTTTGACCAGCGGCTGCTCATTACGCATCAGGAACGGGTGGATCAGGCTGTCCATATCAGGCTGTGCCGACGGCGATGACTGACGTGGCGCTTCGTATTCCTGCGCATGCTGCACCGGTTCTGAAGTGGTCTGACGCTGATAAGGCGGTTGTTGTGCAAACGTCGCAGGCTGTGGTTCTTCTTCTGCCTGAGCTGGCAACGTGAATAACGGTTCTGACGGTGTATCATCAACCAGATCGGCCATTGGCGAGAAGCTGAACGCATCGTGCTGGCTCAGTTTCATCGCAGCCGCAGCGAAATCATCCGCAGCAGTGTTTGTCACTTCCTGAGGCAGACTCTGCGAGTGATGATGCTGAACCAGACCACTTTGAGGTTCGACGTCCTGCTGATAACGGGCATTTTCACGCGCCGCAAACGCGTTGCGTAATTCCGCTTCCTGCAACGCTGCTTCTTCATCAGGCTCATCTTCGGTGACAGATTCACCGTAGCGTTCCTGCTGCTGAGCCGCAAAAGCTTCCTGTAACGCCGCCTCCTGTCGGGCCTCCTCATCAGCCTGCGCCAGAGGATCGTTATGCCAGTCAGCGTGTTCTGCCTCTTTTTGTGCGGCAGCCTGTGCATTTTCCTGCTGTTCGGCGATGCGCTGTGACGGCAATTTAATCCCGTACGAAGCCAGTTCGCGACGCGTTGGAATACGCACCGGATTCGGACGCGGCAATTCCGGCCCGAAGCCTTTCTTCACCTGAGGATTTTCATCACTCACGGCGCTGAACGCTGGCATAAATGTATTGCCGGCAGAAGTTGCCGCCGACTGCCCTGCCTGCGCAAGGCCGGTTGCCAGTGCTGCGGTGGCCGCGACGCTCGCAATTTGCGCCGCATCAGGTGCCGCAGAGCTGAAATCAAACGGAGAACGTGAATGCTCAACCGCCGTCTGCCAGTTACCCATACTCGGGCCATCGTCATCGCTGCGCTGAACCGGTGCCGGAGAAGGTGATTGTTGTACCGGCTGCGGGTGACGCGGCACAGGTGTCTCTTCCGGAATTTCGAAGTTGTATAACGGCGGAGCAGCAGGTTGCGGTGCTTGCGGAGACGGAGCAATTTCTGCCACCGGTGGTTCAGCCGCATACGGATTCACTGTTTCTGCCGCCATAGCCGGAGCCGGTTCGGCCGCAATTACTGGCGCAACCGGGGGCGTTTGTACGGCGGGTTCTGTTACGGAAGGCGCAGAGAAAAGAACGTCGTCTTCGTCAGCGTCTGAAGCCGCGACAGCCTCTGGCACAGCGGCGGCCGCAGTAGCAGCAACCGCGGCAGGAGCCACTTTCGTTGCCGGTTTTTCGTCATCTTCTTCCAGTAACGGATCGTCCTGCTCGTCGTATTCGTAATCGTCATCCCGACGCGAACGGTTGGTCACGATATTAGTGACGCCAAGCACTGCACCGCCGATTTTTTCAGCGATCGTCAGCCATGACCAGCCGGTGAACAGCGTCAGCCCGGCCGCCCAGACGCACAGCAGAACCAGTGTTGCCCCGACGTTGTTGAAGTACGGCGTCATCGCTGTGCTCAGCAAACTGCCGATCACACCACCCGACGCGAAGTAGTAAAGGTCATCGACGTTGACGGATGCCAGACCGCAGGACGTGACAATAAGCGCCAGCGTCCCGATGAGGCGCAGCGACAGTGCAAAATAATCGACAAAATCCTGGTTATCCCGCTGACGGAAAGCCGCCCAGCAAAGACACAGGATAATAGGGGGAATAGCGTAACCAAATACGCCAAAAATGAAGAACAGCGTGTCGGCCATCCAGGCACCCACACCACCGCCCCAGTTATGAATAGGCCCATGCCACGCGGTCTGCGACCAGCTTGGATCAGAGGGGTTAAAACTCACCAGTGCTGCCATTAAATAAGCAGCAAAAATCGCTACCACGACCAGCAAAGCCTCCAGAATACGGCGACCATTGCTCAGCCTTTTCAGGGTAACTTCTTTATCTTCTGTGTATTCCTGGCTCAAGAAAGGCTCTCCAGGTTCCTGTGAACTGAGAAAAAGCAACAGCGCCGAGAGTTGACCCCGGCGCCATAACTGTATAGATACACAGGAGTGTAGCTAAAAATGCAAGGTTTTGCACCTGACAATTACCGGGTCTTAATGACCAGGCGATTCGTCTGTTTCACTTCTTCCATTACCACATAGGTACGGGTGTCGTTAACGCCCGGCAGACGAAGCAAAGTCTCACCTAACAACTTACGGTAAGCCGACATATCAGGTACGCGGGTTTTCAACAGGTAGTCGAAATCCCCAGAAACCAAATGACACTCCTGAATATCTTCGAGTTTTTGTACTGCCGCATTGAACTGCTCAAACACATCTGGCGCGCCACGGTTGAGAGTGATCTCAACAAATACCAGCAACGAAGCATCCAGATAATGCGGGTTGAGCAATGCGGTATAACCATTGATGAAGCCCTGACGTTCCAGACGACGAACGCGCTCCAGACATGGAGTTGGAGATAATCCCACACGTTTGGAAAGCTCGACGTTTGAAATCCGGCCATCCTTTTGCAATTCGTTGAGGATGTTACGGTCAATACGGTCGAGATCTTTTCCCGGACGTTTTTTGTTGTCTACCATTATTATTGTCTCTCTGCTGTCCTTCCCTGCACCTGCCATACCCCAGCCAACTTCAATGTCTAAGGGTTGTCCCAAGCGAAGACCCGATTATTAAGGTTTACGCATCCAAAAGCCGTGTTGATCCCCTGTCAAAAGGAACACGGCCGTATAAGCGGATACTCAAAAGAAATAACCTTGCGAAATTAATAGGTTGTAAACAGCCAACCTGATTCACTAAACCCTGCTGTAACTAAAAAGCCAAAAAGCAAGACCAGAACGGGTCCGGTAGCAGCCAATTGCATAAATTCAAGTCACAGACAGGCAGTTAATTTCTTCTTCCCCTGATGTTTTCGCAAATGCACAGCGGATTGTCAAAGTAAAAGAAGCAAAATCAGAAGAACGTGCCAGATTGAAAAGCCAGCGCCCCCTTTTTAGCTATCTTTTATCTTTGAACAATAACAATTCCGTTCACGCCTTATTTCAGCCAAATCCACACAAACTGCCGTGATTTGTCATCAAAAGTCCGCATACGGGCAAACAACCTGCCAGCGCATTCATGTCTTTGCGCTGTTTTTTTACCCTAACCTTCAAACAGTTACCTGCGGCGAAATCCTTTCTACGCGGGTTCGGCAGTAAAAACTATCAGACAAATCGTTAACAACATCTGAGTTTGCTTTTTTTAACGCGCTATTTTCCCTACAATCGGTCTATCGCTAGTCGCCATCGCGGAGATGAATTACGCATGAGTACGGTTAAACACAGTAAATTATTGATTCTGGGCTCAGGCCCGGCGGGTTATACCGCAGCAGTTTATGCAGCACGCGCTAACCTCAACCCGGTTTTAATCACCGGTGTGGAAAAAGGCGGTCAGCTGACCACCACGACGGAAGTGGAAAACTGGCCGGGCGATCCGGAAGGTCTGACCGGTCCGGGCTTAATGGAACGCATGCACGAGCACGCGACCAAATTTAATACCGAAATCATTTTCGACCATATTAACAAAGTTGATTTGCAGAACCGTCCGTTCCGCCTGACCGGTGACAGCGGCGAATATACCTGTGACGCGCTGATTATCGCCACCGGTGCTTCGGCACGTTATATCGGTCTGCCTTCTGAAGAAGCGTTTAAAGGCCGTGGTGTTTCTGCCTGTGCTACCTGTGACGGCTTCTTCTACCGCAATCAGAAAGTTGCGGTAGTCGGCGGCGGCAACACAGCTGTAGAAGAGGCGCTTTATCTGGCGAACATCGCCTCTGAGGTTCACCTCATTCACCGTCGTGACAGTTTTCGTGCGGAAAAAATCCTGGTTGACCGCCTGAACGATAAAGTCGCCAGCGGCAACATCGTTCTGCACACGCACAAAACGCTGAACGAAGTGGTCGGCGATCAGATGGGCGTTACCGGCGCAAGCCTGCTTGATGTCCGTACTGACGAAAAATCGCAGGTTGATGTGGCTGGCGTGTTCATCGCTATCGGCCACAGCCCGAACACCGGCATTTTCGAAGGTCAGCTGGAACTGAAAGATGGCTACATCAAAGTGCAGTCCGGCTCGCATGGCAACGCAACACAGACCAGCATTCCAGGCGTTTTCGCCGCAGGCGACGTGATGGACCACATCTATCGTCAGGCAATTACCTCTGCGGGAACCGGCTGTATGGCGGCACTCGACGCCGAGCGTTATCTGGACGGTTTATCGCAAGCGCCGGATTTATAATTACTCTCCAGGGTAATTACCGGACCCAGAGTCCACATAAAGAGTAACGAATTGGGCGGCTTAATTGCCGCCTTCTTGTTTTCAGTGCTAACTCAAGCATGTAACATGAGCGGCCTCCCACCCGGATTGCTGCGCAGACTGATGCCTGATGAATAAAACACGACAACAAGAACTTATCCGCTGGTTAAAACAACAAAGCTCACGCGCCAAAGGCTGGATCCGTCTGTCCATGATGCTGGGTTTGCTCTCTGGTTTACTGATCCTCGCACAGGCCTGGCTGATGGCCGGACTGTTACACGGTCTGATCATCGAACATGCGCCGCGTGAAACCCTCTTACAAAGCTTCCTGCTGATGGCCCTGACGTTTATTCTGCGCGCCGTCGTGACCTGGTTACGCGAACAGGTTGGCTTTATCTGCGGGCGGGTTATTCGTCAGGAAATGCGTAAACTGGTTCTGGACCGCCTCGAAAAACTGGGTCCCGCGTGGATTCAGGGTAAACCGGCCGGTAGCTGGGCCAGCATCATTCTTGAACAAATCGAAGATATGCAGGATTACTATGCCCGCTACCTTCCGCAAATTGCCTTGGCCGGGATTATTCCCCTGCTGATTCTGGTCAGCGTATTCCCGATTAACTGGGCTGCCGGATTAATTCTGCTCGTGACTGCCCCGCTAATCCCGCTGTTTATGGCGCTGGTTGGTATGGGCGCGGCGGATGCAAACCGTCGTAACTTTGTAGCACTCGCACGTCTGAGCGGTAATTTCCTCGACAGCCTGCGCGGTCTGGACACCTTACGCCTCTTCAACCGCGGCACCGCCGAAGTGGAGAAAATTAAACGCTCCACCGAAAACTTCCGTGCGCGCACCATGGACGTCTTACGTCTGGCATTTTTGTCCTCTGCAGTTCTGGAGTTTTTCGCTTCGATTTCCATCGCCGTCGTCGCCGTTTATTTTGGTTTCTCCTATCTGGGTGAGCTTAATTTTGGCAGCTACGGCACGCCGGTTACGCTCTTTGCCGGTTTCCTGGTGCTCATCCTCGCACCTGAGTTCTTCCAGCCGCTGCGCGATTTAGGTGCGTTTTATCACGCTAAAGCACAGGCGGTCGGCGCGGCTGAAAGCCTGCTGACCTTCCTGAGCGCCGAAGAAGCCGAAATGGGTGACGGTGATAAAAGCTGGCCGCAAGATCAGGACGTTACACTTGAGGCGCGTGACCTGTTTGTTCGATCGCCGCAGGGGAAAACGCTGGCAGGCCCGCTGACCTTTACCGTTCCGACAGGACAGCGTATTGCGATTGTCGGGCTGAGCGGTGCGGGCAAAAGCTCCCTGCTCAATGCGCTCCTCGGTTTTCTGCCGTATCAGGGTTCTCTGAGCGCCAGCGGCATTGAGCTGAAATCGTTGCACAATGATGAATGGCGTAAACAACTTAGCTGGGTCGGCCAGAATCCACATCTGCCGGAACAGACGCTGCGATCGAATATTCTGCTGAATCAGCCGGATATAAGCGAAGCACAACTCCAAAGTGCTATTGACCGTGCGTATGTGAATGAATTCCTGCCGCTGCTGCCTGAGGGGCTGGAAACTGAACTGGGCGACAGCGCGGCGCGATTGTCGGTGGGTCAGGCACAACGTGTTGCTGTCGCGCGCGCCCTGCTTTCTCCCTGCCGGTTATTGCTGCTCGATGAACCCACTGCCAGCCTTGACGCACACAGCGAAAAACGCGTGATGAGTGCTTTAAACGAGGCGTCCCGATCGCAGACCACGCTGCTGGTAACGCATCAGCTGGAAGATACTCGCGACTACGACGAAATCTGGGTCATGGATAAAGGGCAAATCGCTGAACGCGGCACTTTCGCGCAGCTGGTTGCTCAGGGTGGATTGTTCGCCAGTCTGTTATCGCAGCGCAGTAAGGAGCTGTAATCATGAGAATTCTTCTGCCTTATCTCGCGTTATATCGCCGTCACTGGTTCCGCCTGTCGCTGGGCGTCATTCTGGCTATCGTCACGCTGATGGCCAGCATCGGGCTGCTCACGCTTTCCGGCTGGTTCCTGGCGGCCTCTGCCGTTGCCGGGCTGGCGGGGCTCTATACGTTTAACTACATGTTGCCTGCGGCAGGCGTGCGCGGCGGGGCGATTACCCGAACCGCAGGACGTTACGCCGAGCGGCTGGTCAGCCATGATGCGACTTTCCGCGTCCTGGCTCATCTTCGCGTGTTCACATTCACCAAAATCATGCCACTGACGCCGGGGGTTATTGCGCGTTTTCGTCAGGCTGATTTGCTCAACCGCCTCGTCGCCGACGTTGATACGCTGGATCACCTTTATCTGCGCGTAATATCGCCACTTATCAGTGCGCTGGTGGTGATTATTCTGGTGACCTTCGGCCTGAGTTTTATCGATGTCACGCTGGCCCTGACGCTGGGTGCCATCATGCTGGCGCTGATGGTGCTTCTGCCGGTGATTTTCTACCGCGCAGGAAAACCTGCGGGCCGCGAACTCACGGCGCTGCGCAGCGATTACCGTACGCAGCTAACTGCATGGTTGCAGGGGCAAGGCGAGCTGGTGGTTTTTGGCGCTCAGCCGCAATTTCGTCAGCAACTGGATGATATTGAGCGCCGCTGGATGTTGCGCCAGCAACAGCAGGCAAAACTCACCGGTCTGTCGCAGGCAATGATTATTGCCGCTGCCGGGCTGACAGTAACGCTGATGTTGTGGCTGGCAGCCGGTGGTCTGAGTGCCTTCCCGCAACCCGGCGCGCTGATTGCGTTGTTTGTCTTCACACCGTTAGCGGCGTTTGAAGCGCTCGGGCCGGTTGCTGCGGCCTTCCAGCATCTCGGGCAGGTTATCGCCTCGGCGCAGCGCGTAAGCCAGATCATCAGCCAGCCTGCCGGCGTGGCGTTTCCACCACAAGGTCCGGCAGCCGGTGAACAGGTCAGCCTTACGCTAAAAGACGTTAATTTCACTTATCCGGGCCAGCCGATGCCGGTGCTGAAAAATATCACGCTGGATGTCCGCGCGGGTGAACATATCGCCCTGCTCGGCCAGACCGGTTGTGGCAAATCTACGCTGTTGCAGTTGCTGACGCGCGGCTGGAACATCAGCAGTGGTTCGCTGATGCTCAACGGCCATGACATCACGGAATACGATGAAGCGACGCTGCGCCGGACGATCACCGTCGTCAGCCAGCGCGTACACGTTTTCAACACCACGCTGCGTGAAAACCTGCGGATGGCATCGCCAAAATGTTCCGATGAACAGATTACTGACGTTCTGAAACAGGTTGATTTGCACGTTCTTCTGGAAAACGAAGGGCTGAACGCGTGGCTGGGCGAAGGTGGCCGTCAGCTTTCCGGCGGCGAACAGCGTCGTTTAGGCCTTGCCCGTGCCCTTCTGCACGATGCGCCGCTGTGGTTGCTCGATGAACCCACTGAAGGGCTGGACGCCGAAACGGAACAACATATTTTGGCACTGCTGCACAAGCATTGTCAGAATAAGACGCTACTCTTAGTGACGCACCGCCTTCACGGTCTGGAAGCTCTCGACAGAATTTGTGTCATGGAAGAGGGTCAGATTGTGGAACAAGGTGATCACCAGACACTGGCCGCCGCGCAGGGGCGTTACGCACGCTTTCTGTCACGAGGTTGATGTTGTCCCCGTTTTTAGCGGCGGCCTTCAGGTCGCCGGATAAGGAGATCTATGCGGTTAGTTAAGCTTGAGGCCAATTCAGTTCTTTTTCCGGATCCGGACACTGCATTACTGGAGCCGAATGGCCTGCTGGCCATGGGCGGGGATCTTACCGCGCCGCGCCTGCTTTCAGCTTATCAAAACGGGATTTTCCCCTGGTTTGAACCCGGCGAGATGATCCTCTGGTGGACGCCCGATCCGCGCGCCATTCTGGTTCCAGAAGAACGTCACGTCAGCCGCAGCCTGCAACGTTTCATGCGTAAAAAACCTTACCGTTACACAATCAACCAGCGTTTTGAGCAGGTCATCCGCGCGTGTGCTATGCAGCGTGAAGACGGTACGTGGATTGGCCCTCTGGTGCAGCGCGGCTATCAGGAATTGCATGAAGTAGGCCGCGCGCATTCCGTTGAGGTTTGGGAAGATGATGAGCTGGTCGGCGGTTTATACGGCGTATCCGTCGGCGGATTATTTTGCGGTGAGTCGATGTTTAGCCGCCGGGAAAATGCCTCCAAGTGTGCGCTGATGGTATTTTGCCAACATTTTTCCCGCAATGGAGGAGAACTGATTGACTGTCAGGTGCTCAACCCTCACACTGCGTCGCTGGGTGCGAGAGAGATCCCCCGCCGCCAATTTTTGCAGCAGTTATCCGAACTTTCGCAACGCGCGTTAGCACCGGATTGCTGGTTGCCACAAGACTTATCCCCACATGACGAAGACCTGCCGGTGTTCCCGAAGGATAGGGAATAGGTGCGGTCATGGACCATACTTCTTTACATAATGTGGGTTTTTCGGCATTATCTTGCCGGTTAAAAACTATGGTAGTTAGACCTAGAGGATTCGATGGCCAAAGAAGACAACATTGAAATGCAAGGCACCGTACTTGATACGCTGCCAAACACTATGTTCCGCGTAGAATTAGAAAACGGACACGTAGTTACCGCTCACATCTCCGGTAAAATGCGTAAGAACTACATCCGCATCCTGACGGGCGACAAAGTCACTGTAGAGCTGACCCCGTACGACCTGAGCAAAGGCCGCATTGTCTTCCGTAGCCGTTAATAAGCGGCTCACTCATCGCTGATTTTCCGGCGATCCCTGAGGATACCCTCTTCGCCCTTCCTGCTTTTGCAAGGGCGTTTTGTGGTATCCGCAATTCGGCATTTGTTTCATTACCCTTTCTGAAATCCCTCACTAATTCCTGTAATTAAATAAAGAATCTCAGAAAGAATAAATATCCTCCGGCATAGCCGGAGGTTTTTCATATGCGCCTATAAGGCTCTGTTACCAGCCGCGCCCTAACAGGCGCATCGCGATCTGACATTTGCATCTATGGATTACTTACTGCCCGTAAACGGGCTGCCCGGATATGGGATCGAGAGCTGCTCACCCATTTTATCCTCTTCCAGTTGGTGCTTTATGTATTCCTGTATCCTGGCCGTGTTTTTCCCAACCGTATCAACGTAATACCCTCGGCACCAAAACTCCCTGTTGCGGTATTTAAACTTCAAATCCCCAAACTGCTCATAAAGCATTAGGCTGCTCTTTCCCTTCAGGTACCCCATAAACCCCGATACACTCATCTTGGGCGGAATTTCCAGAAGCATATGGATGTGATCCACACAACATTCCGCTTCGAGAATATTCACGTTTTTCCACTCGCACAGCTTTCTTAAAATACTTCCAATCGCTTTGCGCTTCTCTCCGTAGAACACCTTTCTTCGGTACTTCGGCGCAAAAACTATGTGATATTTACAGTTCCATCGCGTGTGCGCTAAGCTCTTTTCGTCCCTCATTGGGACCCCCTTTTGATTTCTTGTTGAACCTTTGCAGTTGCCAGACCGCAAACTGTTTTAACAAATCAAAAGGGGTTTTTATAACTGGCTCAAAGCTGAAAGCTTTACTGAACCCCCAGCCTAGCTGGGGGTTTTCTGTGCACAAAAAAAGGGACGCAATAAGCGTCCCTGTCGTATTACCAGACTCAGTGATAACCCAGTAATTTGAGTTGCGGGAAGGCGGCAAACGAAGGAACCCGATGAGCTTACATAAGTAAGTGATTCGGGTGACTAAGCGCAGCCAACGCACCAGCGGCTCAAAGAACGCAGGTTATTTAGTCGCGAAAGTTTTTGAACTGGAACGGCTGGCCTAAATCCCCGTTGCGAATCAGCGCCATGACGGCCTGCAAGTCATCGCGGGCTTTACCGGTGACACGGACTTCATCGCCCTGAACCTGAGCCTGCACTTTAATCTTACTGTCTTTGATCAGCTTGACGATTTTCTTCGCCAGCGCTGATTCAATTCCGGAATGCAGTTTGGCTTCGAGGCTGTAGGTTTTGCCGCTGTGCTCCATCTGCTCAGGAATTTCCAGTGCGCCGCCTTCAATGCCACGCTTGGCCAGCTTTTCACGCAGAATGTCCACCAGCTGATTCACCTGAAAATCAGATTCGCTGGCGACTTTAACGCTTTCATTCTTTTCGTTGAGATCGAAGCTGGCAGGAATGTTACGGAAATCCCAGCGGGTTTGCAGTTCACGGCTGGCATTTTCCACGGCATTGCGCACTTCCTGCATGTCGATTTCGGAAACAATGTCAAAAGACGGCATAATCGCTTCTCCCTGTAGTTTTGTATTGCACGTTTTATGGCGAGCATAATGTCGATGATGGCGTGCATAATACCGCCTTCAACCGTCGATGCCAAACGGCAACAAAAAACCAGCCACACAATGTCGCGATGGTCAAAAAGTGCAGGTGAAAATGTGATGTGCAGCACAAATGTCTATACTAATAAGATAACCGGACAGCAGAATATTCTTTCTACAACCGGCTTTAACGGCGGTTTTCGCCGCATTCCCCGGGAGGCACAATGAAAATAACAGTTCTTGGTTGTGGTGCGCTGGGGCAACTTTGGCTTTCAGCACTTTATCAGCAAGGCCACGACGTTCAGGGCTGGATACGTATTCCGCAGCCATTTTGTGCCGTCAACGTGATTTCCCCCGAAGGCATCGCCTTTAACCGTAACCTGCCCACCAACGATCCTGAGCATCTGACGCAAAGCGCATTACTGCTCGTGACCCTGAAAGCCTGGCAGGTTTCCGGGGCCGTCAGCGCGCTGATGCCGATGCTTAACGATAATTGCGCGATATTATTGCTGCACAACGGCATGGGAACCGTCGATGAATTGCCGCCTAACCGGCTGGCGATTTTGCAGGGCGCAACCACACACGCAGCACGTCACGAAGGCAATGCCATTCTCCACGTAGCCACCGGTGCCACGCATATCGGGCCCGTTTCGCCACGCGCTGCGGCGCTGAGTTCACTGGCTGATGTGCTGCACCACGCGTTACCGGACGTCGCGTGGCACGACAACATCAAACCGTCGTTGTGGAATAAACTGGCGGTGAACTGCGTGATTAATCCCCTGACCGCCACCTACGATTGTACCAACGGAGATTTGCTGGCGTATGCCGACCAGATTGAACAAATCTGTCAGGAAGTCGCGCAGGTCATGGCGATTGAAGGCGTGGAAATTCACAGCGAATCGCTGCTGAGTTTTGTTTATCAGGTGATTGATTCTACCGCCGCCAATCACTCTTCCATGTTGCAGGACATCCGCAATCAGCGTCACACTGAGATTGATTATATCACCGGCTACCTGCTGCGTCGGGGACGCAAATACGGACTCAACTTGCCGGTAAACACCCGATTATTTGAACAAATTAAAAGAAAGGAAAACGACTATGAGCGCATCGGTTCTGGTCTGCCTGGCACCTGGTAGCGAGGAAATTGAAGCCGTCACCGTGATTGATTTACTGGTTCGCGCCGGTATCCAGGTCACGACCGCCAGCGTTGCGGGGGATGGCAATCTGGAAATCCGCTGTTCACGCGGTGTGCGTATTCTGGCAGACGCCGCGCTGGTGGATGTTGCCGATGATGACCACGACGTCGTTGTTTTGCCCGGTGGCCTTGGCGGCGCGACCTGTTTTAGTGAAAGCCCGTTGCTGGTGGAGAAAGTCCGTCAGATGCACGTCAGCGGTAAAATCGTGGCGGCAATCTGCGCCGCACCCGCGCTGGTGCTGGAATATCACGATTTATTCCCTGTCGGTAACATGACCGGTTTTCCGGGGCTGAAAGATAAAATCGATCCGAACAAATGGTCCGATCGCCGGGTGATTTTCGATCCGCGCGTAAATTTGCTCACCAGCCAGGGACCGGGAACATCCATGGAGTTTGCACTTAAAATTATCGACCTGCTTCTGGGCAAAACCAAAGCCGCAGAAATTGCCGCACAGCTTGTCCTCGCGCCGGGTATTTACAACTACACCGACGAAGGCGCGCGCGAATCCTAGTCAGGATGCCGCAAAGCAAAAGGGGCTCAGCATAGCTGAACCCCTTTTTTTACATCAGGAACACGCGTTAAGGTCTGTAGACTTTGACGTTGTTAAAGCCCTGCTCTTTCAGATACAGCGCCTGCAAACGGCTCATTACGCCACGGTCGCAATACAACAGATAGGTTTTAGTCTGGTCGAGATCGCCAAACTGGGTCGCCAGTTTGTAGAACGCCAGAGGTTTAACCTCAACGTTTTCCAGTGTCAGCGGCTGCGCATCGACTTCATCCGGGGCACGGACATCCAGCACGATATCAGTTGACGTAAATTCAGCGACCGTTTCAACTTCCGGCACGACTTCTGCGGCTTGCGCTGCAATTTCGCGGATATCGACATTTCGCGCTTCGCTGACGACTTTATCCAGCACGCTGAAATCGAACATCGCTTCTTCGGCTTCGATTTTCGCTTTCACGGCTTTCACGGTCGGGCTTTTGGAAATCACGCCACAATATTCCGGCATAGTTTTCGCAAAGTCTTCCGTGCCGATTTCACGGGCAATCTTGATGATGTGCTCTTTATCGTGGGAAATCAGAGGACGCAGGATCAGCGTGTCAGACACGTTGTCGATCAGGCGTAAGTTGGTCAGCGTCTGGCTGGACACCTGGCCCAGCGCTTCGCCGGTCACCAGCGCCTGCACGCCATAACGTTCAGCAATAGAAGACGCGGCGCGCACCATCATACGTTTGAGCACCACGCCCATCTGGCCGTCTTCCACTTTCTCGAGGATCTCACCGACGACTGGTTCGAAATCGACAGAGATGAAACGCACGCGGTGTGAGCTACCAAAACGGTTCCACAGATAATGTGCTACCTGTTTCACGCCAATTTCATGCGCCGCGCCGCCCAGATTGAAGAAGCAATAATGCACACGACAGCCGCGACGCATCAGCATATAACTGGACACGCCGGAGTCGAAACCGCCGGAAATCAGCGAAAGCACATCTTCCTGCGTGCCAATCGGGTAACCGCCCTGACCTTCGAGCCGGCTTTTTACCAGCACCAGTTTGTCATCGTTGATTTCCAGTTTCACCGTCACCTGCGGCGCGGTCAGGCTGACCTTCGCAGATTCGATGTGCTGGTTCAGACCGCCACCGATGTAGCGTTCCGCTTCGGTCGAAGAAAAATCATGTTTACCGCGACGCTTGACGCGCACGCAGAACGTTTTTCCTTCCACTTCAGCACGGTAGGCTTCCAGCGTTTGTTCGAAAATATGGTGAAGATCCGTGTAAGGACGGTCTTCCACTTCTTCGACATAACGGATACCCGGAATACGGCAGAGTAATTCCTGAATCAGGTCGTGTTTGCTTTCGTCTTTGCTGCGAACTTCGATATGATCCCAATGGCGCACTACTGCCAGCGTCTCATCATGCGGTCGCACCACGTTGCGAATGCTGCTTGAGAGGATCTTAATGAAGCGCAAACGCACAGATTGGCTCTTGATGGTGATTTCAGGGAACAATTTAATGATAAACTTCATGGCAGTCTTTTGTTAGCGGGTGAAAAAACGGGGTAGTAAGTCGCTGAATAAGGATCTAGGATCCTATTATTGCTAAGCCAGATGTATGTTATGTGTCACATTGGGCTTAGCAATAATATCTGCGGCGCAGAGTATATCACTTAAAATGCGTACTCTGTGCACAAAACCCGACAGCAGATGTCATGCTGAACAGGAATGTCTCTAGAGGCTGAAAACCGGCTCTGCGGCTCAGACCTCTGATCATCAATTCTGATCAACGATATCAAAAGAGAATTATGCCAAAAAAATCTGCACCACCTGCCAATTTTGAAACGGCCCTGGCCGAACTGGAACAGATCGTTTCCCGCCTTGAATCTGGCGAGCTGCCTCTGGAAGATGCGCTGAACGAATTTGAACAAGGCGTCCAGCTGGCACGTCAGGGACAGCAAAAACTTCAGCAGGCAGAGCAACGTGTTCAGATCCTGCTCGACAGTGATAATGATGCCCCGCTGACCCCTTTCACCCCGGAAGCAGAGTAACTGGTCATGTCTGAAGCGATCTCCTTATCTTCTTCTGACAGCTTTACTGGCGAACTTCGTGCCATGCAAAAGCGTGTCGATGGCGTTCTGACGGCCTACGTCAGCGCACAACCTCTGGCGGATTTACCGCTGGTGGACGCGATGCGCTACGGTTCGCTGCTGGGCGGAAAACGTCTGCGTCCGTATCTGGTGTATGCCAGCGGTCAGCTGTTCAGCCTGGATTTGAAAAATCTGGATGCACCGGCGGCGGCGGTAGAATGCGTTCATGCGTATTCCCTGATCCACGATGATTTGCCTGCGATGGACGACGACGATTTGCGCCGTGGCCAGCCGACCTGTCACATTAAATTCGGCGAAGCCAATGCCATTCTTGCCGGTGACGCACTACAGACACTGGCATTTTCGATTCTCGCCGATGGAGATATGCCGGACGTAGCCGTGAAAGATCGCCTGTCGATGATTTCCGAACTGGCCAGCGCCAGCGGAGCCAGCGGCATGTGCGGCGGTCAGGCTTTAGATTTGGCCGCCGAAGGTCAGCAGGTTAATCTTGAAGCGCTGGAAAAAATCCACCGCCACAAAACCGGTGCGCTGATTCGCGCCGCCGTGCGCATGGGCGCACTGGCTGCCGGTGAATCCGGACGCGCCGTGTTGCCGATCCTCGATAACTACGCACAGGCGATTGGTTTAGCATTTCAGGTTCAGGACGATATTCTGGATGTGATTGGCGATACCGCCACGCTGGGCAAACGTCAGGGTGCGGATCAACAACTCGGTAAAAGTACTTACCCGGCCCTGCTGGGCCTGGATGGCGCAAAAGCCAAAGCGATGGATCTGTATCAGGAAGCCGTTTCCGCACTGGATCAGCTGGCTGCACTTTCTTACAACACAGCGCCACTTCTCGCGTTAGCCAGCTTTATCATTGAACGCGATAATTAAACTTACTATGAGCAACTGATGAGTCTTGAATTAGCCAAATACCCGACACTGGCGCTGGCGGAGAATCCCAAGGATCTCCGCTCACTCCCAAAAGAGAGCTTACCCAAGCTCTGTGACGAACTGCGTCAATATTTATTGGCCAGCGTCAGCCAGTCCAGCGGACACTTTGCGTCCGGTTTGGGAACGGTAGAACTGACCGTCGCCATGCATTATGTCTACAACACGCCCTTCGACCACGTGGTCTGGGATGTGGGCCATCAGGCCTATCCGCACAAGATTCTGACCGGCCGTCGCGAACGCATTTCCACCATCCGCCAGAAAGGCGGGCTGCATCCGTTCCCGTGGCGCGGCGAAAGCGAATACGACACGTTGTCCGTGGGTCACTCCTCGACGTCCATCAGTGCCGGTCTGGGCATGGCTGTTGCCGCCGAGCGTGAAGGCAAAGGCCGCCGCACCGTTTGCGTGATTGGCGATGGCGCAATCACTGCCGGGATGGCTTTCGAGGCCATGAACCACGCGGGCGATATCAAACCAGACATGCTGGTTATCCTCAATGATAACGAGATGTCGATTTCCGAAAACGTCGGGGCGCTGAATAATCATCTGGCGCAGTTGCTGTCCGGAAAACTGTATTCACGTCTGCGTGAAGGCGGTAAAAAAGTTCTGTCCGGCCTGCCGCCGATTAAAGAGCTGGTACGTCGTACTGAAGAACATCTGAAAGGCATGATGGTGCCGGGCACGCTGTTTGAAGAGCTGGGCTTTAACTATATTGGCCCGGTTGACGGGCACGACGTGGTGGCGCTGGCGCAAACGCTGAAAAACATGCGCGAGCTGAAAGGCCCGCAATTGCTGCACATCATGACCAAAAAAGGCAAAGGCTACGCGCCGGCAGAAAAGGATCCGATCAGTTTCCACGCCGTGCCGAAATTCGATCCGGCTTCCGGCACGCTGCCAAAAAGCAAAGAAGGCCTGCCAACCTATTCCAAAATCTTTGGCGACTGGCTGTGCGAAACAGCGGCCAAAGACAGCAAACTGATGGCGGTTACGCCTGCGATGCGCGAAGGTTCCGGCATGGTGCGCTTCTCGCGTGAATATCCGCAGCAGTATTTCGACGTTGCGATTGCTGAACAGCACGCCGTGACTTTTGCCGCCGGTCTGGCTATTGGCGGCTACAAGCCGATTGTCGCGATTTACTCGACGTTCCTGCAACGCGCGTACGATCAGGTGATCCACGATGTGGCCATCCAGAATCTGCCGGTGCTGTTCGCCATTGACCGTGGCGGCATCGTCGGAGCGGATGGTCAGACGCATCAGGGCGCTTTCGACCTGTCCTTCCTGCGCTGCATTCCGAACATGACCATCATGACGCCAAGCGATGAAAATGAATGTCGCCAGATGTTGCATACCGGTTATCACCATAACAGCGGCCCGGTAGCAGTGCGTTATCCGCGTGGTAACGGCACGGGCGCCACCTGTGAACCGCTGGCGTCGCTGCCAATTGGCAAAGGCGTTGTGCGCCGTGAAGGCGAGAAAGTGGCCATCCTGAACTTCGGTACTTTACTGCCGGACGCGCTGGCAGCAGCTGAAAAGCGTAATGCCACCGTCGTGGATATGCGTTTTGTCAAACCGCTGGATGAAGCCCTGATTCAGGAACTGGCGGCCAGCCATGAAGTGCTGGTGACGCTGGAAGAAAACGCCATTATGGGCGGTGCGGGCAGCGGCGTGAATGAACTGCTGATGTCCAAACGCATTCTGGTGCCGGTGCTTAATATCGGCCTGGCGGACAGCTTTGTTCCGCAAGGCACACAGGACGAAATCCGCCACGATCTGGGGCTGGACGCTGAAGGCATCGACCGTCAGATCACCGACTGGCTGGCCTGATCCTTTTCCCCTCTTTCAGCCTGAAAGAGGGGATTTTCCTTTCTAACTTTTTCCACCGTCCCCCAATCCTGCCGTTCAGTAAGCTACAGTTATAGCGTGCTAATCATTTTTCACGACTTTCTGACTTCAATTCATCCTGACCAGGAGATGTCATGCAATACACTATTCTCGGAAAAACCGGCCTGAACGTCTCACGCCTGTGCCTTGGCTGTATGACGTTCGGTGAACCGGATCGCGGAACCCACGCATGGACACTGCCCGAAGAAAGCAGCCGCCCGATCATCAAGCAGGCGCTTGAGGCGGGAATAAATTTCTTTGATACCGCCAACAGCTATTCCGACGGCAGCAGCGAAGAAATCGTCGGCCGCGCGCTGAAGGACTTTGCAAAGCGTGATGAGATTATCGTGGCGACCAAGGTTTACAACGCCGTCACCGGCCTGAAACGGGGGCTTTCCCGCGCATCAATCCTGCAATCTATTGATGACAGCCTGCGCCGTCTCGGCATGGAATATGTCGATTTACTGCAAATCCACCGCTGGGATTACGAGACGCCTATCGAAGAAACGCTGGAAACGCTGAATGACGTCGTCAAAGCCGGTAAGGCACGTTTTATCGGCGCATCTTCCATGCACGCCCATCAGTTTAAGCAGGCGCTGGATGTCTCCGCGCAAAATGGCTGGGCGAGTTTTGTCTCAATGCAGGACCAGTACAACCTGATCCAGCGCGAAGAAGAAAACGAAATGTACCCGTTGTGCCATGAAAAAGGGATTGCGGTTCTGCCGTGGAGCCCGCTGGCTCGCGGTAAACTCACCCGTCCGTGGGGCGAAACCACCGCGCGTTCTGTGTCGGATAACTTTGCCAAAACGCTGTACGACGCGACGGACGAAGCGGACGGTAAAATCGCTGAACGTGTAGGCAAAATTGCGGAAGATCACGGCGTGCCGCGGGCGCAAATTGCGCTGGCGTGGATCCTCAGCAAACAGGTCGTGACCGCACCGATTATCGGCGCATCCCGCCCCGCACATCTGACAGATGCTATTGGCGCGCTGGACGTCACGCTATCAGCAGAAGAAATTGCAGAGCTGGAAATGGCGTATGTGCCGCACGAGGCAACCGGTTTTAAGTAATCACAGCTGCTGACAAGTGGTTGAAACGTAAAAAAGGCGCTGCGGGAAACCGGCAGCGCCTTTTACATCACAGCAAATCAGCTCAGAACAACGGCCAGTGATGTCCCACCAGATAGATAATCGCGGCGGCCAGTACACCGGCGACCACATCATCGATCATGATCCCCATCCCGCCCTGAACGTTGCGATCAAACCAGCGGATTGGCCACGGTTTCCAGATATCCAGCACGCGGAAAACGATAAATCCGATCAGCACCCAGCGCCAGTCATTCACGGGAATTGCCATCAGGGTGATCCACATCCCGACAAATTCATCCCACACGATACTGCCGTGGTCATGAACCCTCATATCACGCGCCGTCTGGCGGCAAAGGTACACACCAATACAGATGCTGAACATGACGATCATGGAATACACCTGCCACGGCAGGTAAGTCATCACGATCCAGAACGGAATTGCCGCAATCGAACCGGCGGTGCCCGGCCCGACAGGAAATAAACCACTGCCGAAACCTGTTGCCAGTAAGTGCCACGGATTGCGCAGGTTCAGGCGCTTTTTCGCAGCCGCCATGTCCTGCACCGGATCACCGGTTTTTCCTTTGTACCCTGCCGGGCGTTTTTTACGGCTTATATTCACAACAACTCCTTACCGGCAAAATGATCGAACCCCTGCCATTCAAGCTCAACGGCGGCCCCGGAACGCATAAATTTGAGGCCTTCAGAAAGCGGAGCAATTTGCCCGACACAGGTAAAATCAACACCCAGATGGCTGAGCGCAACATCCAGCGCGCCACGGTTGATTTCCGGTACGGTAAAGCACAGCTCGTAATCTTCACCGCCCGTCAGCGCCCATTTCAGCGCCTGTTCAGGGTCAGCAACCGACTTCATGGCATCGGAAAACGGGATCGCATCGAGATCCAGACGCGCGCCGCATTCGCTGGCATTCAGTATATGTTTAAGATCAGAAATCAGCCCGTCGGACAGGTCGATCGCTGAGGTCGCTAAATCGCGCAATCCCTGCCCCTGCAAAACGCGGGGTGACGGACGCAGATGGCGTTTCAGCAAGAAATCTCGGGTTGGAATATCACTGACATTCAGTTCTTCGAGAAGGATCGCCAGACCCGCCGCGCTGTCGCCCAGCGTACCGGTGACGAAGATCCAGTCTCCGACGCCTGCACCGCCACGTGTTAATGCGCGACCAGCGGGAACCAGCCCCTGAATGGTCAGCGTCATGCTCAGCGGACCGCGGGTAGTGTCACCGCCAATCAGCTGCATACCATAATAATTGAGCTGGTCGAAAAGGCTGTCACTGAAGGCCTGCAACCAGTCCGGGTTCACTTCAGGAAGCGTCAGCGCCAGCGAAACCCACGCCGGATCGGCGCCCATGGCAGCCAGATCGCTGAGGTTAACGGCCAGCGCTTTGTAGCCAAGATCAGCCGGTGAAATCGTTTTGAGAAAATGGATGCCTTCGACCAGAGTATCGGTACTGACTGCTAAAAGTTGCTTCTCGCCCACCGTCAGTAAGGCACAATCATCACCAATGCCTAACTGAACATCCTGTCGGGCGGTTCTGAACCTGTTGAAGTAGCGAGTGATTACATCAAATTCGCCGCATGCCATAGTACAATTCCAAATCGTTAGAATGACTTAAGGCCGGAAGCCCGGCCTTAAAAAGGGGTGTCACACAGAGGATAAGCGAGGTGACATCACCAGATTATCAACAGAGTCAGTATTGCACCGAAAATGACTGTCGCCATTTGTGAATGCCACTGACGCTGGCTGACGATCATTTTTTACGAATGTGCGGGCCCGCTTTGTCCAGCACGCCGTTGACAAACTTGTGACTGTCTTCAGCACCGAAGGTTTTAGCCAGTTCGATAGCTTCGTTGATCGCCACTTTGTAAGGGACGTCCTGGCGTTTGCTCAGCTCAAACAGAGCCAGACGCAAAATCGCTCTTTCCACCTGGCCCAATTCATCCAACTGGCGGGACAGGTATGGCGCCATCAATGCATCGAGTTTCTCTGCACTGTTTGCCACACCAGACAGCAGTTCGCGGAAATAGGCAATGTCTACGTCTTTGACATCCTGCTCGGTCAGGAATTCTAATTCAACATCGGCGATGTCATTTTTCGACAACTGCCAGGAGTAAAGCGCCTGGACGGCACATTCACGGGCGCGGCGACGAGCAGCAGGTTTCACGGATTTCCCCTTAACTAGATTCAGGCCTTAATAGCCTTGATAACATTAATCATTTCAAGCGCGGTCAGTGCAGCTTCTGCACCTTTGTTACCGGCTTTTGTCCCTGCGCGTTCGATGGCTTGTTCGATGCTTTCTGTCGTCAGCACACCAAAGGCAACCGGGATTTCGCTGTTCATTGCAACGCTGGACAGGCCAGAGCTACATTCGCCCGCTACGAATTCAAAGTGGGCAGTGCCCCCGCGGATCACAGTTCCGAGCGCAACAACGGCGTCGTACTTACCGCTTTCAGCCAGTGCACGGGTTGCCAGAGGCAATTCGTATGCGCCAGGGACCCAGACTACGGTGATGTTGTCATCGCTGACCTGACCGATACGTTTCAACGCATCAACAGCGCCTGACAGCAGGCTGTCGTTGATGAAATTATTAAAACGAGCAATCGCGATCGCTACGCGCGCGTTCGGCGTGGCTACAGCACCTTCGATAACGTTCATAGTTTTCCTTAAAGTGGGTTCAGGAGTTTCTAACCCCCGCCGCAGGGGGGCGGATTCTATCATAAAATTACCCTGTCTGGACATGCGCTTTTCAAACCCATTCAGACAGAGAGGCGTAAAATTCTCAGTACGTGTTGTTTAGTACACCGGCTTCAGGCGCAAACGTAAATCCGGGCCAATTTGCCTGACATCGCTGAAAGCAAATTCAGGAGCATCGGCCAGATGCGTTAAGCCGGGCAGTTCACACAGCGCGCGGCCATTATTACCTAATAGTTTCGGTGCCATATAAACGATTAATTCATCAACCAGACCCGCCTGTAATAAGGCGCCCGCAAGTTGCGCACCCGCTTCTACCCAGATGGAATTTACCTGACGTTTCGCCAGTTGCATCATCAGCAGAACCAGATCAATACGATTATCGCGTCCGGCCACGCGCCATTGTTCGACGGATTCGGGCCAGATTTGTGTGTCAGTGTCCAGACGCGCCAGCAACACGTTGCCGGGTAAATTCACCAGCTGATGCTGTGGCGTGACGCGATTCTGGCTGTCGAGAATAACGCGCAGCGGCTGACGCAGATTTTCCTGCGGATAAACCGCCTGCACATCGCTGCCCAGTTCGTCCCAGCGTACGGTCAGCGACGGATTGTCTGCCAGAACCGTCGCGCTGGTGCTCAGAATAGCCGAGCTTTCTGCGCGAAAACGCTGAACATCGGCGCGCGCCGCAGCGGACGTGATCCACTGGCTTTCGCCCGAGGCCATTGCGGTTCTGCCGTCCACCGACGCGCCCATTTTGAGCTGCACGTAAGGAAAACCGGTACGCATACGTTTAAGGAAACCGAGATTCACGGCTTCCGCCTGCGAATGCATCAGCCCGTGGCTGACCTCAACGCCATTTTGCCTGAGGCGATATAATCCCCGGCCCGCAACTTCCGGATTGGGATCCTGCATCGCCGCGACAACGCGGGCAACGCCTGCGGCCAGCAATGCATCTGCACAAGGCGGCGTACGCCCGTGATGGCTGCACGGCTCGAGCGTGACATACGCGGTCGCGCCCCGCGCTTTCTCACCGGCCATGCGTAAGGCATGAACTTCCGCATGCGGTTCACCGGCACGCAAATGATAGCCTTCACCGACGATTTCGCCATTAAGGACGATCACGCAGCCGACGTTCGGATTGGGTGTGGTGGTGAAACGGCCGCGACGCGCCAGCTCAAAAGCACGCGCCATAAAACGTTCATCACGGTGTAATTCGTCAGACGATTTTCCGGCAGGCTGTTCGGGGAGCATTAACTTTCCTTAGTCCTGAAGACGGGCAATCTCTTCGCCAAATTCACGGATATCTTCAAAGCTGCGATAAACCGATGCGAAGCGGATGTAGGCGACTTTATCCAGCCCTTTCAGGGCATCCATCACCAGATTGCCAATCATTTTGGCAGGAATTTCACGTTCACCGGTAGCCCGTAACTGCGATTTAATGTGGCTGATGGCCGTTTCGACGTCGTCGGAGCTGACCGGTCTTTTTTCCAGCGCTTTCAGAAAGCCGCTGCGAAGTTTGTCTTCGTTGAAAGGTTCACGAACTTCATTGCTTTTAATGACGCGCGGCATCACCAGTTCCGCCACTTCAAAAGTCGTGAAGCGTTCATGGCAGTCCAGACACTGGCGGCGTCGGCGGACCTGAGATCCATCACCTACCAGGCGGGAATCGATGACTTTAGTATCAACAGCGGCACAAAATGGGCAATGCATAGCACTTCCTGACAGCGGGCATAATTGGACACCAGTTTACCCCGAAGTGTGCCGACAACAAAGGCTGTCGCTACTTTCATAGACATCAGGTTAAACTTACTCATCTTATATTGGTGCCCGGACCGAATGTTTCAACGGGCAGATGAAAGGAAGTCTCTGATATGACAAAACCTCCCCGCCTCTTACTGGCCTGTGCCGTATTGTTCAGCCTGTCGGGCTGCGCGCAGCAAGATCCCAAATTACCGGAACTGAAAGCCGAAGTCGGCCAGCTGAACCAAAAGCTCTCCCGTCTGACCGATCTGGCGACAGCACTGGAACAGCAAACTACGCTGAACCGCCAGTCCACTAACGGGGTCTATTTGCTTCCTGCGGCGAAAAGCGCTGCACTGGTGAAGAGTGAAATTGGCGAACTGAGCCTTGCACTGACCCGCGTCGCCCCGGATGCCAGCGGCGTTCAGGCCGTATTAGAGATTAAAAACAATGCCGGCCAGCCGCTGCCTGCATTTACCGCCACAATGAACTGGGGCCAGCTGGATCCGGTGACCGGTAAGCCGCTGACTGTAGATATGCAAACGCAGACCATCACGGTTGAACCGGATTTATTACCAGGTCCGGTGAAAACGATAGAGGTGAAATTCGATCAGGTAACCGTTGAAACGCTGGGCTTTGTTCATCTGCATAATATTGTCGCCACGCAGAAACCCGCTCAGGCCGCAGAACCGGTTCCGGCGAAGTAACAATTGTGCTTTCAGTTTTAGAAATCAGACATAAAAAAACCCCGCATTGCGGGGTTTTTACTTTCTACGCTACCGGCAGATTACGGCAGAATCGAAGGCTGATCTGCACCTTCTTTTTCCACTTTCTGCTGCAACATATGTTCACGCTTCATGCCCAGTTTCAGAGCCAGCGCGGACGCAACGTAGATTGATGAAGCCGTACCGATTGAAACACCAATCAACATGGTCAGTGAGAAACCACTGAGCAATGCACCGCCAAACAGATACAACATCAGGATCACGACTAACGTGGTACCGGATGTGATCAATGTACGGTGCAGCGTCTGGGTCAGCGACACGTTAAAGATTTCGTAAGGTGTCCCGCGACGGATCTTGCGGAAGTTCTCACGAATACGGTCCGATACCACGATGCTGTCGTTAAGCGAGTAACCGATAACCGACATCAGTGAAGCGACGATGGTCAAGTCAACTTCGATATGGAACAACGAGAGTACACCCATGGTGATCACAACGTCGTGAGCAAGCGCGATAACAACACCTGCGGCAAGACGCCACTCGAAGCGGAAACCGACGTAAATCAGGATAGCGATCAGCGCCACTAACAGCGCCATAGCACCATTCTGCGCCAGATCGGCCCCTACACTCGGCCCGACGAACTCGATACGTTTCACCTGAGCATTCTGGCTGGTCGTTTCGTTAATCACGCTAAGAACTTTGGTACCCAGAACCTGGCCGCCTGTTTCACCCTGAGCCGGTGGCATGCGTACCATGATGTCACGGCTGCTACCAAAGTTCTGTACCAGCGGATCGGCAAAGCCTGATTTCTCAAGCGCTGCGCGCATCACGTCCAAATCCGCAGGTTTTTCCAGCGAGATTTCAATGACCGTACCGCCGGTGAAATCCAGACCCCAGTTAAAACCTTTCACACCAATAATGGCGATAGAAAGGATCAACAGGAAACCAGAGATACCGAAAGCCCAGTAATCCCATCGCATAAAGTCATAGACTTTACGACCATGGTTTAATTGTTCAACAGTATATTCCTGTGCCACAACGCACTCCTCAGATAGACAGCTTTTTGATGCGCTTGCCGCCGTACAACAGGTTTACGATGGCACGGGTACCGACGATTGCGGTAAACATTGACGTCGCTACACCAATACCGGTTGTAATCGCAAAGCCTTTAATTGCCCCGGTGCCGACGGCATACAGGATGATAACCTTGATGAGCGTCGTGACGTTGGCATCAAAGATGGAGCTGAACGCGCCTTTGTAACCTTCTTCGATAGCCTGCTGTACTGAACGTCCGTTACTAAGTTCTTCCTTAATACGTTCGTTAATCAGTACGTTGGCATCAACCGCTACGGCAAGGGTTAATACGATACCCGCAATGCCCGGCATGGTCAGTGTTGCGCCCGGTATCAGGGACATGATCCCAACGATAAGCACCAGGTTAGCAATCAGCGCAGTGGTCGCAATCAGGCCAAACTTCTTATAGAAGAACAGCATGAAGATAATTGAAACCACAAGTCCTGCCAGACAGGCTTCCAGACCTTGCTTGATATTTTCCATACCCAAGGTCGGGCCGATAGTACGTTCTTCTACAATCTGAATTGGCGCAATCAGAGCACCGGCACGCAGCAGCAGAGAAAGCTGGCGGGCTTCATTCGGATCGTTCACCCCGGTGATACGGAAGCTGTTACCCAGACGTGACTGAATCGTCGCGACGTTAATAACTTCTTCTTGTTTCGCCAGAATCGAACGGCCATTCGCATCTTTCTTACCGCTGTCTTTATACTCCACGAACAGGGTTGCCATCGGTTTGCCGATGTTATCCTTGGTGAAGTTAGACATGGCGTTACCGCCAGCGCTGTCGAGAGAAATGTTAACCTGTGGCTGGTTGTATTCATCCATGCTGGATGTGGAGTCAGTGATATGGTCACCGGTCAGAATCACACGTTTGTACAGGACAACCGGGCGACCATCACGGGTATTTTTCACTTCACTGTCACCCGGAACACGGCCTGTTGACGCCGCAGAGGCATCTACATTGGTGTTAACCAGACGGAATTCCAGCGTTGCCGTTGCGCCTAAGATTTCTTTAGCGCGGGCAGTATCCTGAATACCTGGCAACTCAACCACAATACGGTCTGCGCCCTGACGCTGTACCAGCGGCTCGGCCACACCCAGTTGGTTTACACGGTTACGCAGGATAGTGATGTTTTGCTGAACAGCATACTCGCGCGCCTCATTCAGGCGGGCATCAGTCATCACCACTTTGACAGCAGTATCGCCGCTGTTGGTGATGACTAAATCGCGGTGACGTGGTGTCAGATAGCTGACCGCCGCATCGCGGGTCGCAGCATCACGGAAACGCACTTCAACGCCATAGTTGTCGAGCTTACGCACCGTGGCATAAGGGATATTCTTGTCGCGCAAATCGCTGCGCATGTTGTCCATCGTTTGTTCTTGCAGCTTGCTTAACGCGGTATCCATATCCACTTCCATCAGGAAGTGAACACCACCACGCAAGTCGAGGCCCAGCTTCATCGGCTCAGCACCCAGCATGCTCAACCAGCGCGGCGTTGCCGGAGCCAGGTTAAGTGCAATCACAAATTTGTCGCCCAGAACGCCGTTCAGCACTTCACGAGCGCGAAGCTGAACATCCGTATCTTTGAAACGGGCAAGAATAGCGCCATTCTCCAGAGCAATAGATTTGCTCTGGATGTTATTTTGATCTAATGCGTTACGGACTTGGTCCAGCGTTGCTGCACTGGCGTCGGAACCCCGAGCACCAGTGATTTGAACAGCCGGATCCTCACCATAAAGGTTGGGAAGTGCATAAAGCAGCCCGACGATGATCACAACGACCAGCATCAGATACTTCCACGCAGGATAACGGTTTAACACGGCAGTTCCCTTCGGGAAAATCGAAAATTAGATAGACTTCATCGTGCCTTTTGGCAGAACTGCTGCCACGAAGTCACGCTTGATCATCACTTCGTTAGTGTCGTTCAGTGCGATAACCACGTAGCCAGTTTCAGCTACTTTCGTTACGCGACCGATCAAACCACCCGTGGTCATGACTTCGTCACCTTTACCGATGGAATCCATCAGTTTTTTGTGTTCTTTAGAACGCTTTTGCTGCGGGCGCAGGATCATGAAATAGAAAATCAGACCAAATACCACCAGCATGATAACCAGAGAGTAAGGACTTCCCTGTGATGGTGCGCCAGTCGCTGCGACAGCATCGGAAATGAAAAGACTCATTTAAATTCCCTCATTGTTGTTGTGAAGCAAAATTGTTTAGAAAATAACAGTGATCCAAGCCGGAGTCTGGCGATGAAACGTCTCGCACAATACCCCATAATGCCGGTTCAACAAATTATAAAATCGGCACCACCTTGTGGAGATGCCGACACGACAAAGAAATCAGAAGTTTAAAGGCGGAACAGGCTTGCCTTTGCGCTCGTAGAAGTCTGTCACAAACTGCTCTAATTTACCTTCTTCGATAGCCTGGCGTAAACCGGCCATCAGACGCTGGTAATAGCGCAGGTTATGGATGGTATTCAACCGCGCACCGAGAATTTCGTTGCAACGGTCGAGATGATGCAAGTAGGCGCGGCTATAATTGCGACATGTGTAGCAATCACAGTGTTCGTCGAGCGTCGAGGTGTCATCTTTATGCTTGGCGTTACGGATTTTTACGATACCGTCGGTGACAAACAGGTGGCCGTTACGCGCATTACGCGTTGGCATGACGCAGTCAAACATATCGATACCGCGACGAACGCCTTCAACCAAATCTTCCGGTTTACCCACGCCCATCAGATAACGGGGTTTGTCTTCCGGGATTTGCGGGCAAACGTGCTCAAGGATACGGTGCATGTCTTCTTTCGGCTCGCCTACCGCCAAACCGCCCACAGCGTAACCATCAAAGCCGATATCTACCAGCCCTTTTAATGATACATCTCGTAAATCTTCGTAAACGCTTCCCTGAATAATACCGAACAAAGCATTCTTATTATTCAACTCGTTGAAGCGATCGCGGCTGCGTTTTGCCCAGCGTAAAGACATTTCCATCGAACGTTTTGCGTAATCCCAGTCAGCAGGATATGGCGTACATTCATCGAAGATCATCACGATGTCAGAACCGAGATCGTTTTGGATCTCCATGGATTTTTCCGGGCTCAGGAACACCGGATCACCGTTGATCGGATTGCGGAAATGCACGCCCTCTTCTTTGATCTTACGCATCGCGCCCAGGCTGAACACCTGGAAGCCGCCGGAATCGGTGAGGATCGGGCCATGCCAGTTCATGAAATCATGCAGATCGCCGTGCAGCTTCATGATTTCCTGACCCGGGCGCAGCCACAGGTGGAAGGTGTTGCCCAGCAAAATCTGTGCGCCGGTTTCTTTGACTTCTTCCGGGGTCATGCCTTTTACGGTGCCGTAAGTGCCCACAGGCATAAATGCCGGGGTTTCAACCACGCCACGTTCAAAGACCAGACGTCCACGGCGCGCGCGGCCGTCAGTAGTGCTTAATTCGTACTTCACATTGCCTCCAGCATCAGAGAAACAGTCTGATGAGGTTAAATCCGTGGCATGACGCCCGGAAAAGAAAGCCCGAATACACCGAGTGCGTCCGGGCCGTTAACTGCTGATTCAGGGTTACTGACCCACCACTTCCTGCGGCGCCAGCGGGTTACGGTTGATGAACATCGCATCGCCATAACTGAAGAAACGGTACTGCTCTGCCACCGCCTGCTGGTAAGCATTCATGGTATTTTTGTATCCGGCAAACGCCGACACCAGCATGATCAGCGTGGATTCAGGCAGGTGGAAATTGGTAATCAGGCAGTCAATCACCTGATAATGGTATCCCGGATAAATGAAGATTTTAGTATCGCCAAAGAATGGCGCGATCAGCGCGTCTTCACTGGCTTTCGCCGCGCTTTCCAGCGAACGAACCGACGTGGTGCCCACGGCCACGACTTTATTGCCGCGCGCTTTACACGCCAGAACCGCTTCTACCACTTCCTGAGGCACTTCCGCGTACTCAGCGTGCATGATGTGGTCTTCAATGGTGTCAACGCGCACCGGCTGGAAAGTCCCCGCGCCGACGTGCAGCGTAACAAACGCCAGCTCAACGCCTTTTTCTTTCAGCGCATCCAGCAGCGGCTGATCAAAGTGCAGACCGGCGGTCGGTGCGGCAACAGCACCCGGACGTTCGCTGTAAACCGTCTGATACAGCTCGCGATCAGCGTCTTCATCCGGACGGTCAATATAAGGCGGCAACGGCATGTGGCCGATTTCGTTAAGCAGCGTAAAGACATCGCGGTCTTCATTAAATTGCAGCTCGAACAGGGTGTCGTGACGCGCCACCATCGTGGCTTTAATGTCTTCGTTATCCCCCAGCAGCAGCTCTGCGCCAGGCTTTGGCGATTTCGACGCGCGAACGTGCGCCAGAACGCGGTGCGAATCGAGCACACGCTCAACCAGCACTTCAATTTTACCGCCGCTGACTTTACGGCCAAAAACACGGGCCGGGATCACGCGGGTATTATTGAAGACCAGCAGATCGCCGGGCAGGATTTTATCGAGAATATCCGTGAACACGCCGTGCGTTAACTCACCGCTCGGCCCGTCAAGAGACAACAAACGACAGCCGCTGCGCTGGGTCTGCGGATAGCGGGCAATCAGGGATTCCGGGAGTTCAAAAGAAAAATCGGCAACACGCATGGCTTTTCACTTCACTTTAACGACAAAAACAGGCGGCTTAGTCTAGTGGGACGGGGCATCCCCTGCAAGCTTATGCGCGAAGAAAGGCACCCGCTGCCCTGTCAGGGATCAACTTTCCTGCGTTATACTCGCCCGATGAATTTTTTAGCACACCTCCATCTGGCCTCTCTGGCCGACAGTTCCCTGCTGGGCAATCTGCTGGCGGATTTCGTTCGCGGCAATCCTGACGGGCAATACAGCCCGGAAATTGTCAGCGGGATCCGCATGCATCGTCGCGTTGATGTCATGACCGATTCCCTGCCCGAAGTGAAAATTGCCCGCAGCTATTTTCGTGATGATTTTCGCCGCGTCTCGCCGATTACGCTCGACGTGGTGTGGGATCACTTCCTGTCGCGTCACTGGAATTCTCTGCATCCGCAACAGCCGCTGGAAGATTTTATCGCTGCCTGTCAGCAGGAAATCGAGCCGCAGCTTCCGGGCATGCCGGAACGTTTTCAAAACCTGAATCACTATATCTGGCCGCAACGCTGGCTGGAGCGTTATGCCGTTCTGCCGTTTATCGGCGAAGTCTTGCAGGGCATGGCAAACCGCCGCCCAAAACTCAGCGCACTGAGCGGCTCGTTTCACGATATAGAGCTCAATTACGACGCACTTGAGCAACTCTTTTGGCAATTTTATCCGGTCATGATGCAGCAGGCGAAAGACCGTGAACTCTGAATACCCCCATAAAGTTGTGATTGAAGGCACAATCCTCTGCAAAACAGCGGGTTTTTGTTAAAGAAGATTGAGACTTAGGTCAAAGACTGATAGCCGAGTGCTATCTGATTGATTGGTCTGATGGGGTTTATTCACCTGAGGGTTGCCCCTATACTGGCAGTCGTTTTGTTCACCCTTTCCACTCACCTACGACACCCTCAAGGGTCTTAAAGGAGTAATTTATGGTTCTGGTAACTCGCCCAGCCCCTGACTTTACCGCAGCAGCAGTACTTGGTAGCGGCGAAGTAGTTGAAAACTTCAACTTCAAAAAACACACAGCAGGCAAACCAACTGTTATCTTCTTCTGGCCAATGGACTTCACTTTTGTGTGTCCTTCTGAGCTGATCGCTTTCGATCACCGTTACGAAGAATTCCAGAATCGTGGCGTAGAAGTTGTTGGTGTTTCCTTCGACTCCGAGTTCGTTCACAACGCATGGCGTAACACGCCGGTTGAGAAAGGCGGTATCGGTCCTGTTAAATACGCAATGGTTGCTGATATCAAACGCGAAATTCAGAAAGCCTACGGTATCGAACATCCGGACGCTGGCGTTGCACTGCGCGGCTCTTTCCTGATCGACAAAGAAGGCGTTGTTCGTCACCAGGTAGTAAACGATCTGCCACTGGGTCGTAACATCGACGAAATGCTGCGTATGGTTGACGCACTGCAATTCCACGAAGAGCACGGCGAAGTGTGCCCGGCTCAGTGGGAAAAAGGCAAAAAAGGCATGGGCGCATCTCCGGATGGCGTGGCTAAATACCTGTCTGAAAACGCTTCAAACCTGTAATCTCTTCACGGATTTAACGGTTATCAACGGTCAGCTTAGCTGGCCGTTTTTTTTGCTCCGGATTTGCCCCGATCACATTTTCCCGCCTCACTGACCCGCTCCCTCTCATTTACGTCTACGCTGAAAACGTCCCGTTATTGCCGGAATGGCGTGCGCTTTGCATAAAATTCCCCGGCGAACGGAGCAACATCGCCATTAAAAAAACGTTATCACACAATAACCTGAAGGTTATGACTCTAAAAGACAGGGTAAAAACAGGAGTTTGAATGTTACGGAATCCATGGAAAAAATCAGTCCTCGCACTGGCATTGCTGACCAGTCTCCCGCTGTACGCGGCGTCTAACCCCGCGGTCGAAGCGCAGAACGGAATGGTTGTCACCTCGCAATACCTGGCCTCACAGGTTGGCGTCGACATTCTGAAAATGGGCGGAAACGCCATTGATGCAGCCGTCGCCGTCGGTTACGCGCAGGCGGTCGTCAACCCATGCTGTGGCAATATCGGTGGCGGTGGCTTCATGACGGTGCATCTGGCTGATGGAAAAGACACGTTTATCAACTTCCGCGAAACCGCTCCCGCTGCCGCCAGCGCCAATATGTATCTTGATGCCGACGGAAATGTGAAAAAAGGCGCCAGCCTGTACGGCTATCTGGCCGCAGGTGTGCCGGGAACCGTACTGGGGATGGACACCGTACAAAAGGAATACGGCAAACTGACACGCCAGCAGGTAATGGCTCCGGCGATTAAGCTGGCGCGTCAGGGTTTTGTGCTGACCCGCGCGGATACCGATATTCTCGATACGACGGTTAAGCGCTTCAAAGAAGATCCGGAAGCCGCCCGCATTTTCCTGCGTAAAGACGGCAGCGCCCTGCAACCCGGCGACAAACTGGTGCAGACCGATTTAGCCAACACGCTTGAATCCATTTCTCAACACGGCCCGGATGCTTTCTATAAAGGCAAAATCCCGGCAGCAGTCGAAGCCGCATCGAAGAAAGGCGGCGGCATCCTGACCGCGGCAGATTTCGCCAGTTACAAAGTGACGGAAGACACGCCAATCACCTGTAGTTATCGCGGATACAAATTTGTTTCCGCACCGCCTCCGAGCTCCGGCGGTGTGACGATGTGTGAGATTCTCAACATCGTTGAAGGCTACGACCTGAAAAGCATGGGCTTCAACTCAGCAGCGTCCATTCATGTTCTCACTGAAGCCATGCGCCACGCTTATATGGACCGCAATACCTATCTCGGCGATCCGGTATTTGTGAAAAACCCAATCGACCGCCTGGTCAGTAAAAGCTACGCGGAAGAAATTCGTAAAAAAATAGAAGCAGATAAAGCGACGCCTTCCACGCAGGTGCAGCCAGGCATGGAACCGCACGAAAAACCGGAAACGACGCATTATTCCATCGTCGATAAAATGGGCAACGCCGTGTCCACCACGTACACCGTCAATGGCCGCTTTGGTTCCGTAGTGATTGCGCCGGGAACCGGCTTCTTCCTGAACGACGAGATGGATGATTTCACCACCAAAGTCGGCGAGAAAAACCTGTACGGTCTGGTGCAGGGAACCAAAAACGCTATCGCCCCCGGTAAGCGCCCACTATCGTCGATGAGCCCGAGTCTGGTGACCAAAGACGGAAAAATCTTTATGGTACTGGGCTCGCCGGGCGGTTCACGCATCATCACCATTACGCTGCAAACCGCGCTGAACGTGATTGATTACGGGATGCCTCCGCAGGAAGCGGTCGATGCGCCACGCATTCATCATCAGTGGCTGCCGGACGAGGTGTATTACGAGCAGCGCGGTGTTTCTCAGGACAGCCTGAATATCCTGCAAAAAATGGGATACAAGATGGTTGAGCAAACGCCGTGGGGTGCCACGGAGCTGATTCTGGTGGGTCTGCCGGGCGCTGCGGGTGTAACGCCTGTGAACTCAGGCAACGACTCGGCGGTTTCGGGGAAAGTCCGTGAAGGCTATCTGTACGGCGCGAATGACGTGCGACGCCCTGCCGGTGCCGCTACTGGCTATTAAGCCACACTAAAAAAGCCCCGATATCATCATGATATCGGGGCTTTTATTTATCAGCCGTAGGTAAGTACTTGCTTACGCTTTGTTACTGAGCGCCAGTGCTGCTTTCTTACGGTCGTTACGCAATTTGAATCGGTAACCGACCAGCAGCGCCACAACCCAAACCAGACCGACATACAGCGACACACGGGTATCCGGGAAGTAGCCAATCAGCCCGATGATAAACACCAGGAAAATAATCCCGAAGACCGAGGTGTAAACGCCGCCACGTAGCGGGAATTCCAGCTCTTTAATCTGCTGTTTGCTGAGCTTGCGACGGAAACCGATCTGGGAGAACAGGATCATAATCCACACCCAAACGGTCGCGAATGTCGCCAGAGACGCAATCACCAGGAAGACGCTGGACGGCATGATGTAGTTCAGATAAACCGCCACCAGCAGTGCGGCCATCATCACCAGAACGGTGACCCACGGCGTGCCGAGACGCGAAACTTTGCTGAACATTTTAGGCGCCTGCCCCTGCTCTGCCATACCGTGCAGCATACGGCCCACGCCGAACACGTCACTGTTAATCGCAGAAAGAGACGCGGTGATCACCACGAAGTTCAGAATGGTTGCAGCCGCCGCAATCCCCATGTGCTGGAACGTCAGCACGAACGGGCTGCCCTGCGTACCCACCTGATTCCATGGGAAAATCGACATAATCACAAACAGCGTACCCACGTAGAACACCAGAATACGCAGCGGAACGGAGTTGATGGCTTTCGGAATGGATTTCTTCGGGTCTTCTGCTTCACCGGCGGTAATACCGATGATTTCGATACCACCGTAGGCAAACATCACCAGCTGCAACGACAGGATCGTACCCATGATGCCCTGGCTGAAGAAGCCGCCGTTCGTCCACAGATTGTGAATACCGGTCGCCTGCCCGCCGTTGCCAATGCCCCAGAAGATAATACCGAAACCGGCAATGATCATGATGATGATGGTGAACACTTTGAAGAAGGAGAACCAGAACTCCAGCTCACCGAACACCTTCACGCTCACCAGATTGATAGCGCCGATAATCAGTACCACACTCAGCACCCAGGTCCATTGCGGTACATCCGGGAACCACACGCCCATATAAATACCGAACGCCGTCACATCGGCAATCGCGACAATCAGAATCTCAAAACAATACGTCCAGCCGGTGATGTACCCGGCCATCGGCCCGAGATAATCCTGCGCGTAACGTGAGAACGACCCGCTCTGCGGATTATTAACGGACATCTCGCCCAGCGCACGCATGATGATAAACGCGATAATACCGCCGACCAGATACGCCAGCAGCACGCTTGGTCCGGCCATTTTGATGGCATCGGCAGATCCGTAAAATAACCCGGTACCGATGGCTGACCCCAGTGCCATAAAGCGAATATGGCGCGTTGTCAGGCCACGTTTTAGCTTCGTGCCCGGCGCTTCTTTTTGCTCTGTTGGTTGTTCAGCTTCTTGCTGCATGTGCATTAACCCGTATGTTTTTTAAATATCAAAAGTGCGTATTTTAAGAAATTAACTTTTTTACCTGCCAATGAAAAAGCCACGGAAGATTCTCCGTGGCCCGATTGGCGAAACATTCAGCAGACTAATTATATTTTATGCCGTTGAACATTCACCAAATGATCATTGGTGCGCAGTGACGCTACGCGGACCGCTGATTTTGTCATAAATACCGGCCAGCACCAGCATTAATAATGACGGTGGTAACCAGGCCAGACCTTGCGCTGCCAGCGGCAGGTTCGCAGTCCAGGCTGGCATCAGGTCTGCAAAAGCAGAAGCTTTAATGCCATCAACAATACCAAAGACCAGGCTGACAACCATCACCGGCGCGACGATACGTGTGGTGCTGTTCCACCAGCGCAGGGTGAAGCTCAGTACAACCAGCGCAATACACGGCGGATAAATCGCAGTCAGAACCGGTACGGAAATCTGAATCAGATGGCTCAGGCCCAGGTTGGACACCAGCATCGAGAACAGACCCAGAATGAAGACCAGCGTTTTATATGACAGCGGCAGATACTGAGCGAAGAACTCAGCACAGGCGCAGGTCAGGCCAACTGCGGTGACCATACAGGCGATGAAAATCAGCGCGCCGAGGAAGAAGCTGCCTACGCTGCCAAAAGTGTGTGCCACGTAAGCATGCAGGATCACCGCGCCGTTTGTTGCATTTGGCACCAGTGAGGCGCTGTTTTCGCCCAGTTTAAACAGGCTCAGGTAGACCAGCATCAGGCCCAGACCGGCAATCAGACCTGCCAGAACCGTATAACGGGTCAGCAGTTTGGCATCGGTCACGCCACGAGAACGTGCCGCGTTAACGATAACAATCCCGAAGACCAGCGCGCCCAGCGTATCCATCGTCAGATAGCCGTTAACGAAACCGCTGGAGAACGGCACCGTCTGGTAAGCGTCAACCGCAGGCATTGGCTGACCGGCAGGCCACAGCAGTGCAGCGATACCCAGTGCGCCCAGCGCCACCATTTTCAGCGGCGCGAGGAAATGCCCGACGGTATCGAGCAGACGGCCCGGATACAGGGAGATACCAATCACCAGAGCGAAATAAATTACGCTGTAAATCAGCAGAGGCAGCGGGCCGTCACCGGTCATCGGCGCGATACCCACTTCAAAGGAGACCGTCGCTGTACGCGGTGTGGCAAACAGCGGGCCTACAGCCAGATAACAGACGGTCGCCAGAAGAATACCGGCACCACGACCAATTGGCGTACTCAGGGCGTCAACACCGCCACCGACGCGCGCAAGCGCAATCACGGTCATCACGGGAAGCCCTACCGCCGTGATCATAAAACCGGCAGCTGCCCACCAGACTTCATGACCGGCCTGCAAGCCAACCATCGGCGGGAAAATGATATTTCCTGCCCCGACGAATAAGGCGAAGGTCATGAAACCCAGCGCCAGAATATCTTTATTTGTTAAACGAGTACTCATGATTGGTGTCGTGTTGCCTGTTCAAATGAATAAAGTGTCCGATGCTGTCGTCGTGCCACTCCGTCAGAAGGATGAATGGCGTTGTCATAGCCAGAGAGCACCAATGTGAGGATCGGAGTGAGCTAAAAACGCCTGATGATATGCAGATGATTACGTTGTTATGCAGGGAGTATCGAGCGACAGCGGGGCTTAAGGTAAACGTTTATAGCGTAGAAAGGCAAGCCGTGATCCAAAAAGCAGAGCGTTCAACCAGATTAATACAACAAAGCAGTAATAATCACTAAATACACTCCGAAACACGCAATATGATATGTATGATTTTTGAACGAACAAAGCACAAGATATGCTCCGTTGAGATTAAAAATGCGTGAAATCACCACCTGCAGGTCATTTCACGCACAATATCCAGCATTTTTACAAGGCCAAAATTTAACCGCTTGCGGTTTTACCAGACGCGGGCAGCGATATCCACCACCAGTTTCAGTTTTTCCCACTGCTGCGCTTCGGTCAGACTGTTGCCCTCTTCCGTTGACGCGAAGCCACACTGCGGGCTCAGGCAAATCTGGTTAATGTCCAGATATTCAGCCGCTTCTGCGATACGCGCTTCCACGGTTTTTGCCAGTTCCAGCTCGCCGGATTTGGTGGTAATCAGCCCCAGAACCGCCTGCTGATGGCCTTTTTTGATGAAACGCAGGGGTTCGAACCCGCCTGAACGTTCATTGTCATATTCCAGGAAGTAAGCGTCGATATTCACCCCGCCAAACAGAATCTCTGCCACCGGCTCGTAACCACCTTCAGAAATCCAGGTTGAACGGAAGTTACCGCGGCAAACATGCAGACCAATCACCAGATCGTCCGGTTTACCGGCGATAGCTTTGTTGAGCACGTCAGCGTAAGTACGTGCTAACTCTTCCGGAGAATCACCACGTTCGCGGATTTGTTTCTTCTGATCTTCAGAACACAGATACGCCCAGACGGTATCGTCGAGTTGCAGATAACGACAGCCGGCATCATAAAAGGCTTTGATCGCGTCCCGGTAAACCTGTGCCAGATCGTCAAAATAGTCTTTCAGATCAGGATAAACGTCTTTGCTGATGGCGTTACGGCCACCGCGGAAATGCATCACGCTCGGGCTCGGAATAGTCATTTTCGGCACAGCCGTTCCGCTGATGCTTTTCAGAAAACGGAAATCTTCCAGCATCGGGTGCGAACCAAAACCGAGTTTGCTCACCACTTTGATACTGCGCGCTTTCGTCTGTACGCCGTTGAACTGGATCCCCTGAACCGCATCGTAACCTTCCACACCTTCCAGACCTTCGAAGAAGTCAAAGTGCCACCACGCACGGCGGAATTCGCCATCCGTCACCACTTGCAGACCGGCTTCACGCTGCAAATCCACCACGCGGCGGATTTCAGTGTCTTCTACTGCACGCAACTGCACCGCATCAATCTCACCGGCCTGAAACTGTTTGCGGGCTTCTTTGATCGCGGCCGGACGCAGGAAACTGCCAACGACGTCAGCGCGGAACGGAGGGGTTGTACGTTGCATGAAAACTCCTTATTGCATCACGCCCCTGGCGGAATGCGAATGATTTACAAAGTAAATAATTACGTTGCGTTATTTATAGACATCTGGATGTCTAAACGGCTTTAAGGCCATACTGTCATGCAGCCTGTTCACCCACAACAGAGGAATTTTCATGGGACGTGAAATAAATTCATGATCAGGAGGCGACTTCACGCCATAAACAGAAATGAAAAAGCCTGCTATCGGCTGATAACAGGCTTTAGGGAAACTACGCAAATTAAGGTTTTACGGAGACCGGGGAGTCTGAACCCTGAGGAACAATCAGTTTCGGTGCCAGCGTAAACATAAACCGGGTGCCGACGCCGACTTCGCTGAGGACTTCAAGCTTCGAATTATGGTGGCTGAGCGCATGTTTTACGATGGCGAGCCCCAACCCGCTGCCGCCGGTCTGGCGCGATCGCGCCTTATCCACACGGTAAAAACGTTCAGTCAGACGCGGTAAGTGCTGCGGCGCAATACCCGGCCCGTTGTCGCTTATCTGGAACTGTGCGCCGTGCGGGATTTGCTGCCAGCTGACTTCAATCCGCGTGCCCGGCGGGGTGTGATTCACGGCGTTGTACACCAGATTCGACACCGCACTGCGCAGCTGATCTTCGTTGCCAAAGACTTTCAGCTTTTCGTTTACGCGAAACACCACTTCATGTTTCCCGCCGCTTAACGTCTGCACTTCCCGCTCAAGCATACTCAGCATCACCGGAATATCGACCTTCTCGTGCATATCGATATTGGCAGACGCTTCGATTTTCGACAGGGTCAGCAACTGTTTCACCAGCCCGTCCATGCGCCGCGTCTGTTCCTGCATCGTATCCAGCGCTTTGGTGCGGAACGGCTCTTCCAGCTTGGCGTCTTCCATCATTTCCAGATACCCCTGCAACACGGTCAGCGGCGTGCGAAGTTCATGGCTAACGTTGGCAAAGAAGTTACGTCGCGCGCCTTCGAGCTGACGCATCTGCGTTACGTCACGCGCCACCATCAGAAGCTGCCCCTCGGAATAGGGCATCACGCGAAACTCAACATAATGTTCATTATTGAGTTGCAGATTCAGGGCACGGCTGAAGTCACGGGTCTGGATCCAGGTGCGGAATTCCGGATAACGCAGCAGGTTAAAAATATGCTGCCCGTTATCTTCCGGCCAGCGGAAACCGAGCAGATCCTGCGCCAGTCCGTTGCACCAGAAGATATTGCCTTCTTCCGTCGCCAGAACCACCGCATCCGGCAGCGATTCGGCACCGCTGCGGAAACGCTTGATCAGCTGACCTAATTCACGACGACGTCGCCGGTTGCGCATCTGCATCTGGTTCAGCCCGTAAAACAGCGGTTCCCAGCTCCAGCGCCCGTTCGGCGGGGTGATGCTGCGGTCAAGCCACAGCCAGTGAGAGAGTTTAAGCTGGTTGTAATAATTCCAGCCCAGCGCCGCGACGAGCGACGCAAAGAGGAGCCAGCCGAAATGGCCGACGAAAATTCCGAGGATCAGCGCTGGCAGGCAAAAGAGAAAAAATTCGCCGGCCAGACGTTTCCATGACAAACGTTCTAACACACAGATTCTCCGCTGTGGGGGACTCAATAACGCGTTGAGAAACGATATCCGGTACCACGAACAGTCTGGATCATTCTGTCATGTCCACTGGTTTCCAGCGCTTTACGCAAACGACGAATATGCACGTCTACCGTGCGATCTTCCACATAAACGTTAGTGCCCCACACGTTATTGAGCAACTGTTCCCTGCTGTAAACGCGTTCGGAATGGGTCATAAAGAAGTGTAACAACTTAAATTCGGTCGGCCCCATGTCGAGCGCCTGCTCGTTGGCCATCACCCGGTGAGACGACGGATCCAGACTCAGCCCCTGCATGTCGATCACTTCCTCGACCGCCATTGGCGAAATCCGGCGCATCACCGCTTTAATACGGGCAACCAGTTCTTTTGGTGAAAACGGTTTGGTGATGTAATCATCGGCACCGACTTCCAGGCCGCGCACCCGATCTTCTTCTTCACCGCGGGCGGTCAGCATCATCACCGGAATTTCGCGGGTCAGTGCTTCACGTTTAAGGTGCTTAATAAACTGAATACCGGAACCACCAGGTAACATCCAGTCGAGCAGGATCAGTTCAGGGTAAGGTTCAACTAACTGGCCAATCGCTGAATCAAAATCTTCAGCTTCTACTGCCTGATATCCATTCTGTTCCAGTACAAAACACACCATTTCACGGATTGGAGCTTCGTCTTCAACCACCAATATACGTCTAGCCATCGTAGGTCCTGCCAATAGGTTAGCGATCTTTTATTTGATTGCGGGCGCCATTATGCGTCAGTTTTGTGACAGATTTATGAATGAAAATGATGGTTCATTTAAGGCAAATATGACAGATAAATTCCCGCCATCCTGCTGAAATTGGTCTGATTTATCGGGGACAGGTTCCCCCGCCGACGTTTATACTTTGCCCCATTGTCGTCATACAGGGTTCACACGGGAGTCTCATGCGCCTGATCCACACCTCCGACTGGCACCTCGGCCAGTACTTTTTTACCAAAAGCCGCGCCGCTGAACATCAGGCATTTTTGCGCTGGCTGACCGGTCAGGTGCAGCAGCATCAGGTGGACGCCGTCATTGTCGCCGGAGACATCTTTGATACCGGCTCGCCGCCCAGTTACGCCCGCGAGTTGTACAACCGCTTCGTGGTGGAATTACAACAAACCGGCTGCCAGCTGGTGGTGCTGGCCGGAAATCACGATTCCGTCGCCACGCTCAATGAATCCCGCGAACTGCTTTCGTGCCTGAATACGCGGGTGATCGCCACCGTAGGCGAAAATCTGGATGAACAGGTTTTGGTGCTGAATACCCGCGAAGGCCAGCCCGGCGCGGTGTTGTGTGCCATTCCGTTTTTGCGTCCGCGCGACTTGCTGGCCAGCCAGGCCGGGCAGTCCGGCAGCGACAAACAGCTCGCCTTGCAGGAAGCCATTGCGGCGCATTATGACGCACTGTATCAGGCAGCGCTGGCTAAACGTCAGGAACTTGGTTTGCCGTTGCCCATTATCGCTACCGGCCATCTGACCACCGTCGGCGTCAGCACGTCTGACTCCGTGCGCGACATCTATATAGGCACGCTCGACGCCTTCCCGGCGCAGGCCTTTCCACCGGTGGATTACGTGGCGCTCGGGCACATTCACCGCGCCCAGTGCGTCGCAAAAACCGAACATATCCGTTACAGCGGCTCACCCATTGCGCTGAGTTTCGATGAGCTCAGCAAAACCAAAAGCGTTTACCTGCTTGATTTCGATGGCGCTAAGCTCAACGCCATCGACACGCTGGAAATCCCCGTTTTCCAGCCGATGCAGATCATTAAAGGTTCTCTCGCAGACATCGAAAAACAACTGACGCAGTTTGCTGACGGCGATGCCGGTAAACCGGTCTGGCTGGATATCGAAGTCGCCACGCAGGACTATCTCAGTGATATCCAGCGGCGTATTCAGACGCTGACCGCAGATTTGCCGGTGGAAGTCGTTCTGCTGCGCCGCAGTAAAGAACAGCGCATCAGCAGCATCGAACAACAGGAAAAAGAAACGCTCAGCGAACTGAGTGTCAGCGAAGTGTTTGAGCGGCGGCTGGCGCAGGAAACCGATCCCGACGAACCGCGTCAGGCGCGGATGCGCACGCTGTTCGCTCAGGTTGTCAGCCAGGTCACCAGCGGCGAGTCCGCAGAGGATGCCGCCCGATGAAAATTCTCAGTCTGCGTTTAAAAAACCTGAACTCGCTGGAAGGCGAATGGAAAATCGACTTCACCGCTGAGCCTTTTGCCAGCAACGGATTATTTGCCATCACAGGCCCGACCGGCGCGGGGAAAACCACCCTGCTGGACGCCATCTGTCTGGCGCTGTATCACCAGACGCCGCGTCTGAACGTCACGCCGAGTCAGAATGAACTGATGACCCGCCACACCGCCGAATCCCTGGCAGAAGTCGAGTTTGAGGTTAAAGGCATTGGCTACCGCGCGTTCTGGAGCCAGCGCCGGGCCAAAAATTCGCCTGACGGTAATTTACAGGCGCCCAAAGTAGAACTGGCGCTGCTGGCCGATGGCAAAATTCTGGCCGACAAAGTGCGCGATAAACTTGATGCCATCGCCGGGCTGACCGGGCTGGATTTCGGCCGTTTCACTAAATCTATGATGCTTTCACAAGGCCAGTTCGCCGCGTTCCTGAATGCCGATGCCAACGACCGCGCGGAATTGCTGGAAGAACTGACCGGCACCGAAATCTACGGGCGGCTTTCTGAACGCGTGTTTGAACAACATAAAGAAGCCAAAAATCAGCTCGACGGTTTGTATCAGCGCATGGCCGGAATCGAGTTGCTCAGCGAAGAGCAGCGTCAGGCCTTCGAAACGGAACTGGCCGCGCTGAACGCGCAGGAAATTATCCTCAGTCAGCAGGCGCTGCAACGCCAGCAGGATCTGAACTGGCTGCAACAATGGCAACAGGTGCAGCAAAAGCATCAGCAATCTCAGCAGCAGCTGACGGCGGCGGAGCAGGAAAACCTCGCCGCAGCGCCGCAATTGCAGCAACTCGCGCGCAGTGAGCCGGCTGAAAAGCTGCGTCCGCTGCTCAGCGACCGGTTGCGCTGCGAGAAAGAAACGCAGGAGTTACAGCAGGCACTTACACAGCTGGTTCAGCAGCAGGAACAACAGGCGGCGCAGATGACGCCGCGGGCTTCGGTGCTGGAACAGGCGAAAGCCGCTCGCCAGAATCAGGCCGGAGAGCAGCGCAAGCTCCAGACGCTGATGGACGAAAAAGTTCTGCCGCTGGATAACGAGATTGCCCGGTGGCACAAATCACTGACTGACACGCAGCAGGCCGTCAGTGAAGCACAGAAACAGGCCAGTGAGCACAGCGCGATGCTGGCGAAAATCACCGAAGAGCGCCAGAAACTGGAGGCACAGAGTCAGCAGCATCAGGCGAAACACGCCACACTGACCGGTGCGCTTCAGGTTCAGCAACAAAATCAGGCCGAACTGGAAAAACAGCAACCACTGACGACGTTGCAGAAACGGCAATCTGAACTGGCGCAGCTGCGTCCGGTGCGTCAGCAGCTGTTTTCACTCGCACAAATTTTCCCTCAGCTCGATTCGCGTGTCCGTCAGCAGCATCAGGATTTTGCGCAGAATCAGACGGCAATCGCGGAAGAAGAAGAACGCCTTGGCAGAATCCGCCTGCAATGCCAGAAACAGCTCGAGCATCTGAATGATGTCAAAGCGCGGCTGAAAAGCGAGGAACTGATCGTCAGCCTGACGGCAGAACGCGCGAATCTGCAAAGCGGCCTGGCCTGCCCGCTGTGCGGTTCCACCTCGCATCCGGCGATTGAAAGTTATCAGGAGATCAAACCGTCTGAAACGGCGCAGCGTGTTGAGAAAATGCAGCTGGAATTTGATGCAGCGAAAGCCAGCGGAATCGAACTGGCCGCGAAAATTAAAAGCCTGAAAGAACACCAGTTACGCCTGAAAACGCAGCTTGAGCACGACCAGCAGCAGCTGAACGCACATCTCGAAAACTGGCAGAAAATCAGCGCTCCGCATGGTCTGACCTTCACGCTGATGGATGCGCCGGACATTCAGCAATGGCTGGCGTCATGCGATCAGGAAGAACAGCAAACGCAGGAAACGCTCCGCCAGCATGAACAGCTGGCGCGTGCGCTGCAACAGGCGAAAGACGCCCTCAGCGAAGCCGTCAGCGAGCAACAAAAAGTCCAGCAGCAAAGCGCGTTGCTGGCGGAGCGTTTTACGCTGACGCAGCAAAATCTGACGAAGTCTCAGGAGCAGCTTGAACGTCTGCAAACCCAGTATGCGGATGGCGGGAAAACGCTGAAGGAACTGACGGCGCAGCGTACAGAACTCTTCGGCGACCGTCAGGTTAGGCAGGTTCGCGAGCACTTACATCTGCAACAACAGGCCGCCGAAAAAGCCGTCAGCGAAGCCGAGACGGCCCTGCACCGGGCGCAGGAACTTCGCGACAAACTCGCCGGTCAGCTCGCCAGCACGCAACTGCAACATCAGCAGGCCACGGCGCGTCTGCATCAGGCACAAACAGACTGGCAACAGGCGCTGGCCGCCAGCGAGTTTGCGGATGAAGACGCAGTGAAACTCGCAATGCTCGACGACGCCTTACGCCAGCAACTCCGCCAGCGTAAAGACCAGTTGCAGAAACAGCTGGCGCAGGCTCAGGCGCTGTTAAGCGATGCGAAAGAGACACTGGAGAGACAGCGGCTCGCACGCCCTGCGCATCTGAGTGAAAACGAAAGCGATCTCACGGCGCTGATGGCAGAACAGGAATCGCTGTCACAAAGCCTGAAAGCGCTGCAACAGCGCACCGGCGAAGTGAGTAATCAGCTTAAATTCGACAAGGAACGCAGCGGCAGCCAGCAGCAGTTAATCGCGCAGATTGCGCAAGCGCAGCTGACCTGTGATGACTGGGGATATCTCAATCAGATGATTGGCTCCAGCGATGGTGCGAAATTCCGTAAGTTCGCGCAGGGGCTGACGCTGGATCATCTGGTGTATCTGGCGAACCGCCAGCTGGAAAAACTGCATGGCCGTTATCTGTTGCAGCGTAAAACCAGCGACGCGCTGGAGTTGCAGGTTGTCGATACGTGGCAGGCCGACGCCGTGCGTGATACCCGCACGTTATCCGGCGGCGAGAGCTTCCTCGTCAGTCTGGCGCTGGCGCTGGCGTTGTCAGATCTGGTGAGCGATAAAACCCGCATCGATTCGCTGTTCCTCGACGAAGGTTTCGGTACGCTCGACGCCGACACGCTGGACACCGCGCTGGACGCCCTCGACAGCCTGAACGCCTCCGGTAAAACCATCGGCGTGATCAGCCACGTTGAAGCGATGAAAGACCGCATTCCGGTGCAAATCAAAGTGACCAAGGTGAACGGGCTGGGCGTCAGCCGCCTGAGCAGTGAATTTAAAGTCCCGTCGCAGTAAATGATAAAGCCGCATGATGGCGTGACATCATGCGGCTTTTGTCTGCCAGAAAATTACAACGCGAAGCGCGACTGCGGCCACAGCCAGGCGGCACCGCGAACACCACTGGAATCGCCGTGAACCGCTTTAAGGATCGGTGTTTCACATTCGCCGCCAAAGACCCACTGTTTGATCAGCACGGGAACGGTCTGGTACAGACGATCGACGTTGCTCATACCGCCGCCAAAAACGATGACATCCGGATCCAGAATATTCACCACGTTGGCCAGCGCTTTCGCCAGACGACGCTCGTAGCGGCCCAGCGCCAGCTCCGCCGTTTCGTCGCCCTGCTCAACAAGCTCAATAATTTCCGCGCCTTTCAGCCGCTGGCCTGACAGCCGGAAATAATCTTCCGCAAAACCGGTGCCCGACACAAAGGTCTCCACGCAGCCGGATTTGCCGCAATAGCACGGCACGTCGCGGGCGAACTGAATTTCTTCTTCATCCTGCCACGGCAGCGGATTATGCCCCCACTCTCCGGCATTGCCGTTTCCGCCCGCGTGCGCCACGCCGTTAAGCGCAACGCCGGAACCACAACCGGTGCCGATAATGACCGCAAACACCGTATGACGCCCGGCGCCCGCGCCGTCGGTCGCTTCGGAAACCGCCAGACAGTTGGCGTCGTTGGCAATGTGGACTTCACGTTTTAACAACAGCGCCAGATCTTCATCCAGCTGCTGGCCATTTAGCCAGACCGAGTTGGCATTTTTCACTTTACCGGTAAACGGCGAAAGCGTGCCGGGGATCCCAAGGCCGACGCTGCCGTGCTGGCCTGTGGCCTTTTCGGCGTCCAGCACCAGCCCTTCAATCGCTTTCAGCGTGCGCTCGTAATCATTTCTTGGCGTATCCACCCGCTTGCGGAACAGTTCTTTCCCTTCGCCGGATAACGCGATGACTTCTATTTTTGTGCCGCCTAAATCAATGCCAATTCGCACGTTTTCTCTCCTGTTTCTGCCGGTAGGGTCAGTTATTTTGAGGTTAAATCAGTGTAGAAGCTCGCTGCTGTCGTCACCAGAATAAGCTGTTATGCAATGTTTCATGCTGCGGTGATTTCTTAACGACGACCGGCGCTCAATTGGTTATCATGCCGCCCTGCATTCATTTAATCAGCGTACCACGAGTGCGCCGGGACAGGGATAACGCCATGTTATGGTTTAAGAATTTGTTGGTATACCGTTTGAGCCGTGAAGTTTCGTTATCTGCTGACGAAATGGAAAAACAGCTCAGCGCTTTCACCTTTACCCCGTGCGGCAGCCAGGATATGGCGAAAACCGGCTGGGTTTCACCGATGGGTTCCCACGGTGGCGACGCGCTGACTCACGTTAACGGCGGTCAGATCCTGATCTGCGCCCGTAAAGAAGAAAAAATCCTGCCTTCTCCGGTCATAAAACAGGAGTTGCAGGCCAAAATCGATCAGCTTGAAGGTGAGCAACACCGTAAGCTGAAGAAAACTGAAAAAGATTCCCTAAAAGACGAAGTGCTGCACAGCCTGATGCCGCGCGCATTCAGCCGTTTCAGCCAGACATTCATGTGGATCGACACCGTTAACGGCCTGATCATGGTCGATGCCGCCAGCGCGAAAAAAGCGGAAGACATGCTGGCGCTGCTGCGTAAAAGCCTCGGTTCACTGCCGGTTGTGCCATTAACCATGGAAAGCCCGATCGAACTGACGCTCACCGAATGGGTGCGTTCAGGCCAGACGCCTGCCGGTTTTGCCCTGCAGGACGAAGCCGAGCTGAAAGCGATTCTGGAAGAAGGCGGCGTGATCCGCTGTAAGAAACAGGCGCTGGTCAGCGACGAAATCGCCACGCACATCGAAAATGGCAAACTGGTGACCAAGCTGGCCGTCGACTGGCAGGAACGTATTGCCGTTGTTCTGGCCGACGACGGCAGCATCAAACGTCTGAAATTCGGCGACGTGATCCGTGACCAGAACGAAGACATCGACCGCGAAGATTTCGCCGGACGTTTCGATGCGGATTTCGTGCTGATGACGGGTGAACTGGCGGCGCTGATTCAAAACCTGATTGAGGCTCTGGGCGGCGAAGCACAACGCTAGTTATACCCTTCATCCTTCAAGCTGCCTCCGCGTTGGCCGCCTTCGCGAACTCCGGTCACATACTGATGTATGCTCCCGGAGGATTCACTCAGTTGCCGCCTTGATGCAACTCGAATGATTTTGGGTATACGGAGTTATGAAATAAATATCCTCCGGCATAGCCGGAGGTTTTTCATATGCGCCTATAAGGCTCTGTTACCAGCCGCGCCCTAACAGGCGCATCGCGATCTGACATTTGCATCTATGGATTACTTACTGCCCGTAAACGGGCTGCCCGGATATGGGATCGAGAGCTGCTCACCCATTTTATCCTCTTCCAGTTGGTGCTTTATGTATTCCTGTATCCTGGCCGTGTTTTTCCCAACCGTATCAACGTAATACCCTCGGCACCAAAACTCCCTGTTGCGGTATTTAAACTTCAAATCCCCAAACTGCTCATAAAGCATTAGGCTGCTCTTTCCCTTCAGGTACCCCATAAACCCCGATACACTCATCTTGGGCGGAATTTCCAGAAGCATATGGATGTGATCCACACAACATTCCGCTTCGAGAATATTCACG
>NZ_JAHTMS010000030.1:0-5860 GCF_019200965.1 Rahnella sp. PD12R
CCGATGGTGCGTGTTACCCCGGTGCTGCGCGACCTTATTGGCTGCAACAAGCAGAAGAATTCAAAAGAAACGCTGCTGTATAAATCATCTTCGTTCGGAATCCTTTGGGATATCTTTACTTGAAGGCGCTATATTTTCAAAACCATTGATCTCTTGTGAAATTGGGACAGGAACTACATTTATCAATATCGATAAAGAAACTGGTATTGTTATTGAACCATCGAATTGTGATGAACTGAAAAAAGCGATGGATACGTTATGGAATTCCCCAGTTCTTGCAGAAGAATATGGAAAGAAAGCCAGAATACGGTATGAGGAAATATTTTCAGCTAACAGCATGATCAAAGGATATGTTGAGTTATACAATGAATTACTATCAAAATCATGAGTCAGCTAATTTATATCAAGCATTGAGATGACTGCAAAAAAAATTGTAATCATAAAAATTCTTGAAATAACACGTATTAATTATTTATTTGATACAAGGTATAGTTAAGATGGCATTAGTATTTACAAGAACTTTATGGAATTATAGAGGATTTATCATTGGCAATGTAAAGAGGGAGTTTCAATCGAAATATAGAAACTCTCTCTTGGGAGCTGCTTGGAATGTTTTGAACCCTCTTGCGATGATAATCGTGTATACGGTTATTTTCTCACAAGTAATGAAAGCAAAATTACCGGGTGTCGATGACGCATTTGCGTATAGCATTTACCTATGCTCAGGCGTCCTCACATGGGGTTTTTTTTCAGAAATAGTCTCAAGAGGACAGAATGTATTTCTCGAACAGGCAAATCTGATTAAAAAAGTGAGTTTCCCACGAGTATGTCTTCCTATTACTGTGGTGCTTAATGCATTATTGAATTTCGGTATTGTATTTGGGCTATTTACTGTATTCCTCTTGGTAACAAATGAATTCCCCGGCCTTGCATTTATTTCTTTATTACCTGTATTAATTGTACTGATAATATTTTCGATTGGGCTTGGTATTACGCTTGGTATATTAAACGTTTTTTTTAGAGACGTTGGACATTTTTTCGGTATTGTTCTGCAGTTTTGGTTTTGGTTAACACCAATTGTTTATTCAGTTTCCATTTTGCCAACGAGTTTGCAGAAATATATTCATTTAAATCCACTTTTTGGGGTTATTACTTCTTTCCAAACTATTTTGGTCAAACATGAACAGCCCGATTGGCAAAGCCTTTTGCCGGCGCTAACTGTAGGAGTGCTGTTATGTTTGATTGGTATGCGGCTTTTCCGCAAGTATTCTGGTGAAATGGTGGATGAGCTCTGATGAATTGTGTAAAAATTTCTAATTTAGGTAAAGCATACAAGCAGTACAATAATAAATGGGGGCGTTTGGCCGAATGGCTTATCCCATACTCTAAGACCAGACACCTTACAAAATGGGTGTTAAATGATATTAACTTTACGGTAGAGGCTGGCGAGGCTGTAGGCATCATAGGAGTTAATGGCGCTGGTAAGAGTACATTATTGAAAATGATTACCGGCACAACTCAACCAACAACAGGCACAATAAATGTAAATGGTCGTGTTGCTGCAATGCTGGAACTCGGGATGGGTTTTCACCCTGAATTTACCGGCAGGCAGAACGTTTACATGTCAGGACAGTTGTTAGGTATTTCAGTCGATGACATAACACGTCTTATGACACAAATTGAAGAGTTTGCAGAAATAGGGTCATACATAGACCAACCTGTCAGAGTTTATTCTAGTGGGATGCAAGTCAGGTTGGCATTCAGTGTCGCAACTATTATTCGCCCAGACCTTTTGATTGTTGATGAAGCAATGTCTGTAGGTGATATTTACTTTCAACAAAAGTGTATTGAACGGATCGAAAAATTCAAAGAACAAGGTACAAGTATATTATTTGTTACTCATGACTTCTCTGCTTTACATACTATTTGTGACAGGGCTGTTTTGCTAGCAAATGGCAAATGTCAGTTCATTGGTAAAACCATTGAAGCTGTTGAAAGGTATTATGGCCATCTAAATAGTAATAAAGCAGTTGTCAAAGATGAACCACAACTAGATAAAAAATTCATCGCCATAGATAAATTTATAAATAAGATAGCAATGCTTAATGAAAATAATATGGAAGTTAACTGTTTAGAGAATGGTAGCGACTGTTCATTTTTAATAGAACTTAAAAATTTAGAGCAATACGCTAATCCCCATATTGGTTTTCGTCTTCAAAATAGGCTTGGACAAGTTATTTACGAAACGAATACGTTCTGCCAAAAAACTGCTATACCTAAAGATGGCATCAAGAAGGTTAGTATATCTTTTGAAAATAGATTAGCTCCAGGTGAGTATACCTTAGCAATGGGGATTGAGTCTGGTGGGCATGGAGATGGTCTTTTTGATACGGTCATTGCGTTGACTGAAAGAGTTATATCTTTTCAGGTCATTGAGAGTCCAAAGATTAATAAATGGGCCGGCTTAGTTAACATTAACTCAATAATTAGCGTTCAATAAGGATATTTTGATGATTTACTATGATATTACAGATATTATTAACCATGCCAAGTTCTCTACAAAAGTAAGTGGGATTCAGCGTGTTGTCTTAGAAGGGATGAAAGGATTAACGACGGAACACTGTATATTTTTTATAAGCCCTATAAGTGGGAAAAACTATGAGGTAAAAGGATTAGATAGTGTACCTTTAGATGATTTGACCCCCTTCATTAATCTTTGGATCTATGCCGATATTTATAAATCTTCATCTAATAAAACTGCTGGTGCATACTTTAAGAAACTTAGTTCGAGAGGAAGAAAATTTAAAGCACTTTATTATATGCACACATTAGTTTCTAATGTGCCAGTTTTGTCAACTATCTTAGATGAATTGATTAAATCCCGTTTAAAAAGCAGAATATTCAAAAACCCCGGAATAACAATTTCCGAAATTAATTCTTTCAAAAGTGGAGCTACTGTAGCCTTATTTGGTGGTGTATGGAACTTCCAGGAACATTATGATGAATTATTTAAAACACAATTAAAGAATCTAAAAAAGATATTTATGGTCTATGACATGATACCTATCGTGTCTGGGTTTGTACCTGATGAACTGAAGTCTATGTTCAAAAAATATATTCCTTTTGTCCTTGCTAATGCAAATACTGTTATTGTGAACTCACATAGTTGTAAAGAAGATCTAACCAGTTATGCTGAAAATAACGGTTTCAATATACCTGATATTAAAGTGGTTCACTTATCACATAAATTACCCGTCAAAAAAAACGATATTGGACTTCATGCAGATATTACCTACCCTTTAAGAACTCGAAAGCTACAGAAAGAAGTGTACGCATTTTGCCTTGGTTCCATTGAGTCTCGAAAAAATCACGTTAACCTAATCCTAACATGGATTAAGTTTTTTAATAGTGACGAGTATGCTAATCAAAAACTTGTGATTGCAGGTAAATGGTTGTGGGATACTGATGAGTTAGCAAAACTTCTTACGTATACTGGACATGTCAGTGGGAGTGTTATTATTGTACATGACGCCAATGATGAAGAAATTGCTGAGTTGTATAGAAATTGCCGTTTCACCGTTTACCCTTCTCACTATGAAGGTTGGGGACTTCCGCTGGGCGAATCACTTGCGGTGGGTAAGCCATGCTTGCATTTTGATATTTCTTCGATGAAAGAAGCAGGTTATGGTTTGACTAACTACGTTAATTATCTCGACTACGCTGATTTTTATGAGCAATTTAGAAAGTTAATGGTAGATGATGCTTTCTATAATGCCTGTGTAGATAATATCGAGAGAAATAAGGGAATACTGAGAAGTTGGAATGATTTCTCTAGTGACATTAGCACTGTTTTTATCAATGAAACTGATTGATACGGTGGGGGAGAAAATGAGTAATAAAGCTTGGATTGGTGATAATAAACCTGCCGGATTCACAAGCATCTCTGTCGGATTCACACAGCATCAAGACGCAAGGATACATGCCGAACATTATGGTGTTTACCAAGATATAAATTGCACCGAAATACTCATTTCCCAGTATGATAATTGGCCAGTATTGTTAGATGAGGTTTTTTTATTAGGCGTGAGTGATGAGGATTGCACATTTACATTTAAGTTTAATGTCGTAGATTCAAAGTTTTCTCTTCCTAAATTTTATCGACAATTGTATCTGCTGACGAATGGCACTGTAAAACTCTTAAGTTTCGTAAAAGATCAGCAACCTGGTGTTTTTCTCATTTCATTTAAGTGCAGAGTAAGGCGCTCATCAGCTAACAATGGATGGTCTTTTGGTTTGCTTTGGGATGGTAATAATAAAGAACATCTCCTAGCATTCATAGAAAGTTTGTATAAGCAGGTTAACTATGAAGGTGAGTTTGAGATTTTAATCTGTGGTCCTAGTATAGAACTTGATGTTACTGATAAAGTTAGGTTTGTAGAGTCCGATGAAGAAACTGAGCTTTTGGCCAATATTTCAAGAAAGAAAAACAGGTTAATTTCTGCCGCTCAATACAATAATATCTGCATCGTACATAATAGATACAGCCTGGCTGAGGATTTTATAAGCTCATTTGAGTCAATTAAAAATTCCTACGATATATGCATAATACCGCAATTTCTTTTGGGGTCTAATTTACGTGTTCCAGACTGGATATCTCAAGCCTCAGATCAAAAGCTTACTGCAAATTATCTTTTAGATTATGGTGAATACTCTCCATATCAATATATGGCGGGTGGTATAATTATAGGGAAAAAACAAGTATTAATTGATAATCCATTAAATGATCTTGCCACATGGAATATGGCTGAAGATGTTGAATTTTCTCAGCGTTTAATTAATTCTGGGTATGTATTACGTTTAAATTCGACTACAAAAGCTACAGTTCTTTCCATTAGGCAGGAAATACTTGACGATTTTCACAAGCCAGACCTAAATCATTTTTTTAATAATATTGATCAGTTTCAAGTTGCGTCACAGCTTAATGCAAGTCTGACAAGACGCCAAAATAGAGTTTTAAGAGCAATTACCATACTCTTGGAAGACCCAAAGCTTTTTTTAAGAAAAATAATGAGAAAATTTAAGGTGTAATATGAAGAGCAAAAATATCATTCTTGATGTCGGAGCTAACTATGGTGGATTTTCTTTAGAAATAGCTAAACGTAATCCGGAGTCAATAATTTATGCTATAGAAGCAGAACCAGGTCTTGCCGATTATCTGAAATCAAAACAGAATGAGTTAGACCTGCCCAATCATATCACTGAATGTTTCGCAGTTTGTGAAGAGAATGGTAAATCGGAGTTTTATGTCTCCGAACTTGGTGATCATGGTACATCTAGTCTGCTACCTTTCTCGCAAAGTCATATTGATAATGATAGCTATTGGGCAGACCGGAAAGATTTGTTTCACAGTAGGGCAGTTGAAGTTGAGACGAAAAGATTAGATACATTTTTAGACACGGTAGAGTTTAAAGAAATCGATTTTATTAAAATTGATGTTCAGGGACTTGATTTAAGTGTACTTCGTTCGGCAGGAAATTATTTAGAAAAAATCAGGGCTGGCATGTTAGAAGTTCCTGCAATCACCGATAAGTCTTTATATGAAAATACAAACGATGATATGAGGATTGCTCTCAATTATTTATTTGAAAATGGCTTCCAAGTCTATTCTATAAAACCAAATGATGAAGCCTCGAATGAATTTAATATATATTTCATAAGAAATGGTGAAAATATACACGAGATAGAGCAAGAGTTAAACCTGCAAAACTTTCATTTTTACGATGGCAAAAATTTTTGGCATGCTCCTTCGCATAAATTGGAATTTCCTGAACAACATATAATAAACCTTAATGCCGTATTG
>NZ_JAHTMS010000031.1:0-2666 GCF_019200965.1 Rahnella sp. PD12R
GGATACAGGAATACATAAAGCACCAACTGGAAGAGGATAAAATGGGTGAGCAGCTCTCGATCCCATATCCGGGCAGCCCGTTTACGGGCAGTAAGTAATCCATAGATGCAAATGTCAGATCGCGATGCGCCTGTTAGGGCGCGGCTGGTAACAGAGCCTTATAGGCGCATATGAAAAACCTCCGGCTATGCCGGAGGATATTTATTTATTCAGACACCGCGCAATGAAATCTCACCACCAATATACGGTTTAATAAGACCATCTTGCTCAAGCAACAATGCGCCCTGAGGATCAATTCCCCGTTCGATGCCATGAATTTCCTGATCACCAATCAGCAATTTAACCGGCCGGTCGAGGAAATTATCTAAGCCCCGCCAGCGGGCAATAAACGGTGTCAGACCTTCCTGTTCAAAATGAATTAAGGCTGAACGCAGCTCTTTCAGTAACGTTGCTGTCAGTTCGTTGCGATCGATATTCACGCCCGCTTCCTGCAAGTTGATCCAACCCTGATTGATGGTATCGGTCGCAGGTTCACGCATTTTGAGGTTAATACCTGCACCAATAACAAGATGAGCAGCATCTCCAGTTTTTCCTGTCAATTCAACGAGGATACCAGCCAGCTTACGGTCATTGAGATAAAGATCATTAGGCCATTTAACCCGGACATCTGCCGCACCCAGGCTATGAAGCACTTCCGCCATAACAATCCCGATCACCAGGCTCAGCCCCATTGCCGCAGCGGGACCTTGTTCCAGTTTCCAGTACATGGAAAGATAAAGATTGCTGCCGAAAGGTGAAAACCACTTACGCCCGCGGCGCCCTCGCCCAGCCTGCTGATATTCCGCAACACAGGCATCACCAGAATTCAGCTGAGCAATCCTGTCCATCAGGTACTGATTAGTTGAATCAATCACCGGCAGGACACTGACTCCACCAGCCGGGAGCATGGCGAGAATCTTCTCCTCTTCCAACAACTGAATAGGATAAGGCAGGCTATAGCCTTTCCCGGGAACCGTGAAGATGTCGACACCCCAGTCCCTTACTGTCTGGATATGTTTATTAATTGCAGCACGACTCATTCCCATAGCAATACCTAACTGCTCACCAGAATGAAACTCACCATCGGCCAAAATTGAGATCAATTGCAGTGGTACTGTAATATCCTTCATGACAGTGCCTCCACGGAATTCACTTCACCTTGTGCGGCAATGAAACGGACTTCAGGTTCAAGCCAAATACCAAATTTTTCGGCAACTGCATCACGAACATATTTCGCCAACGTGCGGACATCATCGCTGCTCGCATGGTCTTTATTAATGAGTACCAGGGCCTGTTTCTCATGCACTGCAGCGCCGCCGATGCTAAAACCTTTCAGGCCGGACTGTTCAACTAACCAACCCGCGGCAAGTTTTACCTGCCCATTAGCTTGTGGATATGATGGCATTGAAGGGTACTGGCTGCTGATTTTCTCTGCAACTAAAGCACTAACGGTTGGATTTTTGTAGAAGCTGCCCGCATTCCCGGTGACGACAGGATCCGGTAATTTGCTGCGTCGCATTGAGCATACTGAATCAAAGATCTCCTGCGGTGTTACAGTCTGAGGATCCAGACGAGTCAGGTCACCATAGGTAAGTTTCGGCAACCATTGTTTCGTCAGCTTCAAACCGACGGCTACGATTGCATAACCGTTTTTATAAGAATGTTTGAATATGCTTTCGCGATAGCCGAACTGGCAATCTTCGTCACTTAAACGCACTAGTTTTTCGGTTTGCAGATCTAAAACATCAACATAATTACAGATGCTTTGCAGCTCAATTCCATAAGCACCAATGTTCTGAATTGGCGCAGAGCCGACACAACCAGGTATCAGGGCCAGGTTCTCCAGCCCCGAAATATTATGTTCCAATGCGTAGCAAACCAGCTCATGCCAGTTTTCCCCGGCACCGACATGCAATAGCCATTCATCAGCGTTTTCAGTCAGTTCAATACCTTTTATCCGATTCAAAACGACCATACCGGCAAAGTCTTCAAGGAAAAGAACGTTGCTTCCTTCACCTAAAAGCAGGAAGGGTTGCTGCTTTTCTTTCGCAGACTTCCAGGCCGTGATCAGCTGTTCTACACTACAAACACTCACGATTTCAGCAGCATGTACAGCAAGGGAAAAGGTATTTCGGGATTGAAGAGAGGTGTCGTCAATCGACATAACTAGATTACTCATTGGTGACTTATTTGAGCTTAGTTTAACCGATTCATTGCCCCCTGACGCATAGTTTTCTGGCAGAGAGGCTGTCAGGAAAGAATGAAAGTGACTAAAAATCCCTTAAAATCTCCCCAAATTTCCCATAGCAAAAAGCCCTGTACGTCAGTACAGGGCTTTCCACTTATTTGATGCCTGGCAGTTCCCTACTCTCGCATGGGGAGACCCCACACTACCATCGGCGCTACGGCGTTTCACTTCTGAGTTCGGCATGGGGTCAGGTGGGACCACCGCGCTACTGCCGCCAGGCAAATTCTGTTTCATTCATAACGCTCACCCCATATCAGGCTTGCACNATTTGATGCCTGGCAGTTCCCTACTCTCGCATGGGGAGACCCCACACTACCATCGGCGCTACGGCGTTTCACTTCTGAGTTCGGCATGGGGTCAGGTGGGACCACCGCGCTAC
>NZ_JAHTMS010000033.1:0-1081 GCF_019200965.1 Rahnella sp. PD12R
TCATTACACTATGTATTCATGTAATGATAATGTGTCGAAACACACTGGGTTTCCCCATTCGGGTATCGTCGGGTATAACGGTTCATATCACCTTACCGACGCTTTTCGCAGATTAGCACGCCCTTCATCGCCTCTGACTGCCTAGGCATCCACCGTGTACGCTTAGTCGCTTAACCTCACAACCCGAAGGTGTCTTAAAGACATCATCGCGCTGCGATTATTTGAGAGACTCTGTTACAGACTAATCACCACTCAGTACTTCTACGGAGAGTGATGTTCAGCTGTAAACTTTCAATTTTTCAGCTTGTTCCAGATTGTTAAAGAGCAAAATACTTCGCAGCATACTGTTTCCAATACACTCTGAAGTATTATTTAAAGGCTGTACGGTAATGGTGGAGCTAAGCGGGATCGAACCGCTGACCTCCTGCGTGCAAGGCAGGCGCTCTCCCAGCTGAGCTATAGCCCCATACAGTCACTTACAGATACCTTAATTACTCATCAGTCAGATGAGTCAGCCAATTACTTTCTCATCAAGGCGGAGTCATGCGAAGTTTGCTTGTGCAAACGAGACATGGCGACAACGAAGAGGAGGAAGGAATTGGTAGGCCTGAGTGGACTTGAACCACCGACCTCACCCTTATCAGGGGTGCGCTCTAACCACCTGAGCTACAAGCCTATTAAGGTATTTCTGCTCGTTACTTTCTATCAGACAATCTGTGTGGACACTGCACAATGCGTATCTTGAGGTAAGGAGGTGATCCAACCGCAGGTTCCCCTACGGTTACCTTGTTACGACTTCACCCCAGTCATGAATCACAAAGTGGTAAGCGCCCTCCCGAAGGTTAAGCTACCTACTTCTTTTGCAACCCACTCCCATGGTGTGACGGGCGGTGTGTACAAGGCCCGGGAACGTATTCACCGTAGCATTCTGATCCGCGATTACTAGCGATTCCAGCTTCACGCAGTCGAGTTGCAGACTGCGATCCGAACTGAGAACAGATTTGTGGGATTGGCTTAACCTCGCGGTTTCGCTGCCCTTTGTTCTGTCCATTGTAGCACGTGTGTAGCCCAGGTCATAAGG
>NZ_JAHTMS010000032.1:0-2135 GCF_019200965.1 Rahnella sp. PD12R
GAGCAGAGCGAGTGGGACGCCTACAACAAAACGCTGGAAAACACCGACGCCTATAAAACGGCGATGAACGNCCGCCATACAGGGCCTGACGGGAGGCGACTGGAGTTCCGCTGTCGCCGGAGCCGCCGCGCCGTACATGGCCGAGTTCATCAAAAACAACACCGCCGAAGGTGCCGAACGCATCATCAGCCACGCCCTCGCCGGCGCCATCGTCGCCGAAATGCAGGGCGGAAATGCGGCAGCCGGGGCGGCAGGCGCGGGGCTTTCCGCCGCAGGCGCGAAATATATCGCCGACCAGCTCTATCCGGGCAAAGACATCAAAGACCTGACCGAGGAGGAAAAACAAGGCGTTGTGGCTCTGGCGACGCTGGCTTCAGGGATCGCAGGCGGCGTTGTTGGCGGCGACGTTAACTCGGCGATTGATGGGGGTAAGGCTGGGAAGAATGAAGTCACCAATAATATGTTTTTGATAAGCATGCTGCCGGAAATGATGGCCGCCAACAGTGCAGCCATGGCTGGAGCAGCAGGTTCCGAAGACGCCCTTAATAAGGACAAAGAAGCAGCACTGGCGCTTGATAAAGCGATTGCCGAATTTGGGCGAGGAGCTGTAGATACGTGCGTGAATGGAGGTGCATGCCAACCAGAACTCATGCTGGCACTCGTTGTAATTGCCAAACTGAAAGGTGCAAGCGCTGTTCAAAGTGATACTGGCGGAAACCAGTTAGCCGGAACTGATAGTATCCGTGATACTGGCGGGGATCAGCTATCAGAGCAAAATCCGAGTCATACAGGTAACGATAATAGTCAGGTTGATAAAGGGGAAAATCACACCGGTGGGGATCAAACTGTAGATCAGTTACCCAATAATACAGGCAATACGGAAGGTGTACCTGACTTGCCAGATCATATGGCAAGCGATGGGCATGATAATGGGGCGGAAAAGCCATCTAACATTAAAGTTGCTGATGATAAGTTCCTGAAAAATAATGGAGTAGATGCTCATCAGATTAAGAAAGACTTCCTTGGCTCTAAAGCGGAAATAAAACTTTATGACATTTATGTTGATAAAGATAATGGGCAGCTATGGATTTTCAGGAAAGGCGGAAAAGGTGAAGGTATCCCAACTGGCGAATTTATTAAAAAATAAGGAGGTTACATGGGTAAAACGACAGTAAAAGCAGAGTTCTCTATTTGCGGGGATGTATTTGATCCCAATGAGATAACCACTTTACTGCAGATAGAACCTATGGAAATTCATCTCAAAGGTATCATCAGCGGGACAAGGAAAAGACCAAGCACAGAGACCAGTTGGTCAATCAGTACAGCGAAAGAAGAGTCTTTCGATGTAGATGAGCAAACAAGAAAATTGTTGTCTTTATTAAAAAACAAAACTGAAACACTGGAAAAAATAAAAGAAAAACATGATGTTACGTTCATTTTTTCTCTTTTAATAGAAATAGAAAATGGAGAAAAGCCATCCATCTATTCGTCGGCAGAAACGAATCAGTTTTTGGGTAGCATTGGGGCTGAAAGCTCCATTGATTTATATATTTATAGCTAAATTTCATACAGAGTAAATTGTATAAGCTCCCAACTATTTAGCTGGGAGCTGACTTTATAGCCTCAACCGTTCTGCTTAACTTTGACCACCAGACTCCTATCCTCAGCAGTAGAACTAAACGACTATCCATAGGAAAAACCTTCGCCGTAATCGTCAGGTAGATCCGCATTTTGCTCTTTAACAAAATAAAACATACTCCAGCGCCGCTGGCGATATCGGCATCAGTTTTGGCGTCAGCAATGACAAGGCGGGGATCAGCGTCTTCGCCGACGTCAACGCCGCCGCTGGCAAAAACCACGGCGACGGCACCACCTGGACTAACTCGGAAGTGGGCGCTGGCGGGAACCTCAACATCAGCGCCGGTAACGACCTGAACATCAAAGGCGCGCAGGTGTCCGGTGAACAAATCACCGCCGACATCGGCCACAACCTGACCATTGAGAGTTTGCAGGATACCGACCACTACGACTCGAAGCAGCAAAGCGCCGCCGCGGGCGGCAGCTTTACCTGGGGCGGCGGCGGTGGCAGCGGCTACATCAGCCTGTCGCAGGACAAAATGAACTCGGACTACGCC